>NZ_DAIRVN010000042.1:0-39258 GCF_036802785.1 Pararhodobacter sp. | reverse complement strand
GATTTCCCCACCCTGCGGGCCCGCCTTGCAAACCCCTTGCCCGCCGCCGATACCGCCGCCGCCGATGCTGCGCGTGCCCGGCAGGCCAGCCTGACCAAACCGCCCGGAAGCCTTGGCATACTGGAGGATCTGGCGGTGTTCATGGCCGCCTGGCAGGGGCGTGCGCGGCCCCGGATCGCGCGTGCTCAGGCGCTGATTTTCGCGGGCAATCACGGGATCTGTGCGCGCGGCGTCAACCCTTTTCCGCAGGCGGTAACGGCGCAGATGGTAGCGAATTTCCGTACGGGCGGCGCTGCGATCAACCAGCTTTGCCGTGCCTTTGACGCGCAGCTGTCGGTTGTCGCGCTGGAACTGGAGCGCCCGACGGGTGATTTCACCACGGGCCCGGCAATGACCGAGGCCGAGGTGCTGGAGGCGATGGCGCAAGGCGCGGCGGCGGTTGATCCGGGCGCCGATGTGCTGCTGCTGGGCGAGATGGGCATCGGCAATTCCACGGTCGCGGCGGCGCTTGCGCGGGGGCTTTTCGGCGGCCATGCCACTGACTGGGCCGGGCCGGGCACGGGGGCCGATGCCGAGGGCGTTTCGCTCAAGGCGCGGGTAATCGAGGAGGGGATCGCCCTCCATCGCCCTGATCCGCGCGACGGGCTGGGCCTGCTGGCCGCTTTCGGCGGGCGCGAACAGGCGGCGATCTGTGGCGCGGTTCTGGCGGCGCGGCAGGCACGGGTGCCGGTCATTCTGGACGGGTTCATCTGCACGGCGGCGGCGGCCGTGCTGCACCCGTTTGAGGGCGCGCTGGCGCATTGTCTGGCCGGGCATTGCAGCGCCGAGCCGGGGCACCGGCGGCTGCTTGATGCGCTGGGCCTGCGCCCGGTGCTGGCGCTGGATATGCGGCTGGGTGAAGGGTCAGGCGCGGCGGTGGCGCTTGGGGTGCTGCGCGCGGCGCTGTCGGTCCATGACGGGATGGCCACCTTTGAGGAGGCCGGGGTGTCTGGCGGCTGAACGCGGTGCATTGACATTCGCTGTCCGGCACCCATTTGTAGCGGCTGACATAACCGGCTGGCCATGATCCTCGCAGCGCGCCTCCTTGCTTTCCTTGGCTTGCTTCTGCTCGCGCCTCTGGCGCAGGCAGAGACCGGGGATCTGTCGCGTGACCTTCGCCTGATTGACGCCGAGGCGCTGGTTGAATCCCTCCTGCGTAAGGATGATCCCGCGCAGGACGCGGACGAGTCCGCAGGGCCACCCGCCCGGCCACAACAGGGCGCGGCGCAAGCCGCTCTGTCCGGCCCCTCACGGATGTCGCCCCAACCGGCCACTAACCCCCGTCACGCGCTGGCGCAGCCGCGCGCGCCCCCGTTCTGGAAAGTGTGAACTGCCTGACAGCATTCAACTTTTCGGAGAGTTTCCCCATGCGGAACTACCTTAGCCTCTGGCTGACGCTGGGCGGCGTCGCGGTTTTCATGATCTACGCGATCACCGTCATGATCCTGACCCCGGTCTGACCGGCAGCGCGTTCTTTCCCTTTCATCTTGCCCAAAATACGCGGGGGTGAATGGGCCGAAGGCCCAGAGGGGGCAAAGCCCCCTGAATTCTTGGGAAAGGAGATAGGGGGCGAGGCCCCCTGATCTTCTATTTGAAAGGCGAGGGGGCGCAGCCCCCTCAAGGGTGCGCCCTTTCCCCGGCGCACGGGTCAGTCGACGAAAGCACGCTCGACGACGAAGGAGCCCGGCGCGTTGTTCGCGCCTTCGGTCATGCCGGCTGCTTCACACAGGGCGCGGCAGTCATGCAGCATGGGAACCGAGCCACAGATCATCACGCGGTCCTCCGCCGGGTCCAGCGGCGGCAGGCCCAGATCGGCGAACACGCGGCCGGATGTCATGGCATCGGTGATCCGCATCTGGCGCGGATGCTCTTCCCGGGTGACGCAGGTATAATGCTCCAGCCGCCCCTGCGCGCTTTCGCCGACCAGCGGGTCGGCAAGCGTCTGGGCCACCAGTTGCTCGCCATAGGCCAGTTCGGCCTTTTCGCGGCAGCCGTGCAGCAGCACCACCTTCTCGAATTTCTCATAGGTCTCAGGGTCGCGCATCAGCGAGGCGAAGGGCGCAACGCCGGTGCCGGTGGACAGCATGTAAAGCCGCTTGCCCGGCAGGAGCGCATCCACCACCAGTGTGCCGGTCGATTTCTTGCGCATCAGCACCGTATCGCCTGCCTTGATCTTTTGCAGATGCTCGGTCAGCGGGCCGTCGGGCACCTTGATGGAATAGAACTCCAGCTCTTCATCCCAGGAAGGGGAGGCGATGGAATAGGCGCGGAACACTGGCTTTTCGGCATTCGGCAGTCCGATCATCACGAATTCGCCCGAGCGGAAGCGAAAGCTGGCAGGCCGCGTCATCCGGAAGCGGAACAGCCGGTCGGTGTAATGCTCAACCTCCGTCACGGTTTCGGCGAATATGTTGGCTGGAATCGGGAACGGAGCGGTCTGGGTGGAATCAAGTGACATGGCGCACCTTCGCATCTGGAACAGGGTTGGTCGGCAGCGGATGGCCGAATCCATAGCAAAATAATGTTCGTACACAAACAAAAAAATGAAGACGGCGGAGCAGGACAGTCACGCGGAGGGCGGCGGGTTTGGCCAGTGCCAGCCCATGGAAATCCCGGAAACTGCCGAAATTTTGGGTATTTACCGCAAGAAAGTGCCTGCCATGATCGCCTTTCAGGGTTCTTTCGGCGTGGTGCGAAAAAATTCTTGTGTGAGCGGGCAGGCTCTGCCAGATTGAAAGTAACTTGTATGCGGCCAAGTTTCAGGGCGCGCAGAATCCAGCCGAAAGCCAGATCATGCCAGCATTCCTTCGCCCCAGAACCATCTCCGAAGCGCTCTCTGCGCTGACGGATGCGCCGGGTCTGCGGATTGTCGCGGGCGGCACCGATGTTTACCCCTCGCTGGGCGCGGCGGTTGGGCGTGTGCCGTTGATGGACATCACCGGCATCGATTCCCTGCGCGGCGTCAGCCTCACCGAAAGCGGGCTGCGCATCGGTGCGCTTGCCAGCTGGACCGACGTGCAGCGCACCGCCCTTCCGCCCGCCTTTGCCGCACTGCAACAGGCCGGGCGCGAGGTGGGCTCGCCGCAGATCCAGAACGCAGGCACCGTCGCGGGCAATATCTGCAACGCCTCGCCCGCCGCCGATGGCACCGTGGCGCTGCTGGCGCTGGATGCGGTGGTGGAGCTTGCCGGGCCGGGTGGCACCCGCCGGATGCCGCTGGCCGGTTTCGTGACCGGGGTGCGCAAGATCGCGCTGGCGCCGGAGGAATTTGTGGTGGCCGTGCATGTGCCGGTGCCTGCTGGCCGGTCCGCGTTTCTGAAGCTGGGCGCGCGGCGCTATCTGGTGATATCCATCGCCATGGTGGCCACGCTGGTAGAGCGCGGGGCGGATGGCCGGATTGCGCGGGCCTCGGTGGCCGTGGGCGCCTGCTCGCCGGTGGCGCAGCGCCTGCCCCTGCTGGAGGCGCGTCTGACGGGGCTGGGCCGGGCCGACCTTGCCGGGGCGCTGCGCCCGGAAGATTTCGCGGCGCTGGCCCCGATCGGCGATGTGCGCGCCGAAGCGGCTTACCGTGTAGCTGCGGTGCCGGTGCTGGTGCGCCGCTGCCTTGAGCGCTGTCTGGAGGATTGAGATGAGCGATGCCGCCCTGAACAGGAAGTCGGACCAGAGCGCACCGGGCATGACCCTGTCGCTGGTTCTGAACGGCACCGCCCGGCAGGCCGGGGTAACCCCGCAGGCCCGCCTCAGCGCCGTTCTGCGTGAGGAATTTGGCTGCGAGGGTGTCAAGGTCGGCTGTGACGCGGGCGATTGCGGCGCCTGCACCGTGCTCATGGACGGCGCGCCGGTCTGCGCCTGCCTGATGCCCGCCGCCCGGGCTGAGGGCCGTATCGTCGAAACGGTGGAGGGACTGGCAGAAGCGCCGGGTATTCCCGGGGCGTTGCAGCGCGCGTTCCTGCGCCACGGCGCCGCGCAATGTGGTATCTGCACGCCGGGGATGCTGGTCTCTGCCGAGGCCCTCCTGCGCCGCAACCCCCGCCCGACCGAGGCCGAGGCCGAAGAGGCGATTTCAGGCGTTCTGTGCCGCTGCACCGGCTATGCCAAGATCATCAGCGCGATTGTTGATTGCCATGCGGAGGCCCCACCGGCACCCGATGGCGCCGTCGGTGCGCGGATCGAGCGGCTGGATGGCCTGCCCAAGGTTCTGGGCACCGATGCCTTCGGGGCTGACAACTGGCCCGAAGACACGCTGCTGGTGCGGGTGATCCGCAGCCCGTTTCATCATGCGCGTTTCGCCTTTGGCGATCTGGCGGCGTGGCGCGCGGCCCATCCCGGCCTGCGCGCAGTGCTGACAGCGGCGGATATTCCGGGGCGCAACCTGCATGGCGTCATCCCTCCGCTGGCCGATCAGCCGGTCTTTGCCGGAACCGCCACTCGCTTCAAGGGTGAGGCCGTGGCGGCGGTGGTTGGCCCGCGCGCGCTGATCGAGGCGCTGGATCTGGCCGGTTTTCCCGTGGAATGGCAGGAGCTTGATGCCGCCCTTACCATTGACGCCGCGCTGGATGCGGGCGCGCCGCAGGTTCATGAGGGCCGGGCGGGCAATGTTCTGGTCAAGGGGTTCGTGCGCCGGGGCACGCCGGAAACCGCGCTGAGCGGCGCGGCGGTGGTGGCGGAAGGCCAGTTCTCCAGCGGTTTCGTGGAACACGCCTATATCGAGCCTGAGGCCGGGTTCGCCCGCCGCGTCGGTGATCGGCTGGAGGTTTTCGCCTGCACGCAGGCCCCGCATATGGACCGCGACGATCTGGCGCTGATCATGGGGTTGCCGGTCGATGCCATCCGCATTCTGCCTTCTGCCGTGGGCGGTGGCTTCGGCTCCAAGCTGGATCTGTCGGTGCAGCCCTATATCGCGCTGGCAGCCTGGGTGAGTGGCGCGCCCTGCGGCATGGTCTATACCCGCACGGAATCGATTCAATCCTCCACCAAACGCCACCCGTCGCAGATCACCGCCCGCATCGGCGCGGATGCTGAGGGCAAGCTGGTGGGGATGGTGTTTGAGGGGTATTTCAACACCGGTGCCTATGCCTCATGGGGGCCGACGGTGGCGAACCGGGTGCCGGTGCATGCCTCCGGGCCCTATAGCGTGCCGCATTATGAGGCGCGCTCGGTCGCGGTGCACAGCCATTGCGCGCCTTCCGGTGCGTTCCGGGGTTTTGGTGTGCCGCAAAGCTCGGTCGTGCAGGAAAGCCTGTTTGACGAGCTGGCCGATGCCGTGGGCATGGACCGGCTGGAGTTTCGCATCCTGAACGCGCTGGGCGTGGGGCAGCCTACTGTGACGGGGCAGGTGTTTGCGCAGGGTGTGGGCATCCGCGCCTGCCTTGAGGCCCTGCGCGATGACTGGGCCGCGCGCCGCGCGCAAACCGCTGCCTTCAACGCTGAGCAGGCGCGCATCGGCGGGCCGCTGCGGCGCGGGGTCGGTGTGGCGGGGATGTGGTATGGCTGCGGGAATACATCGCTGCCGAACCCTTCCACCATCCGGGTGGGGCTGAAAGCCGATGGCACGCTGGTGCTGCATCAGGGCGCGGTGGATATCGGGCAGGGCTCCAACACCGTGATCACCCAGATCTGCGCCGAGGCGCTGGGCCTGCCGGTATCGGCCTTCACGCTGGTCGGTGCCGATACCGACCTGACGCCGGATGCAGGCAAGACCTCGGCCTCGCGCCA
Organism: Pararhodobacter sp.; assembly: GCF_036802785.1. Taxonomy (GTDB): domain Bacteria; phylum Pseudomonadota; class Alphaproteobacteria; order Rhodobacterales; family Rhodobacteraceae; genus Pararhodobacter. The sequence goes on along the minus strand of NZ_DAIRVN010000042.1, from coordinate 33,504 downwards.
GACCTTCGTTTCGGGCGGGGCATCGCTGCGGGCCGGGGCGGCGCTGCGCTGGCAGATATTGCGGCGGCTGAATGCGGGCGAGGGGGCGCGGCTGACACTGACGGGCAGCGTGATCAGTGCCGGGGATGCGCGGCTTGATCTGGCCACGCTGGCCAATGAGGCAAATGCGCTGGGCTATGTGCTGATGGCCGAGGAAACCTATGACCCACCCACCAGCCCGCTCGATGAAAACGGGCAGGGCGAACCCTATGCCGCCTATGGCTGGGGCGCGCATCTGGCAGAGGTGGAGGTTGATACCGAACTTGGCCTGATCCGCACCCGCGATCTGGTCTGCGCGCATGACGTGGGCCGCGCGATCAACCCCACATTGCTGGAAGGCCAGATCGAAGGCGGATCGGCGCAGGGCCTGGGCTTTGCGCTGATGGAGGAATTCATTCCCGGCCGCACGGAAAACCTGCATGATTACCTGATCCCCACGGCGGGCGATGTGCCGCGCGTGCGCTCGATCCTCATTGAAGACCCCGATGCGCATGGGCCGTTCGGGGCCAAGGGCATCGGCGAGCAGGTGCTCATTCCCACCGCGCCCGCCATTCTCAACGCGGTGCGCGATGCCACGGGTGCGCGCCTGCGCCACCTTCCCGCCACGCCTGACAAGGTGTTGCGCGCCCTCCATGATGTGAAGAGCTGACGCCATGACCGATAACACCACTACCCTGCCGCCCCCCGCCCCCCGCGCGCGCCGCGAAAAGCCTGAAAAGATCCGCTGCGATGCCTGCCCGGTCCTGTGCTTCATCGCCGAGGGCCGCGCCGGGGCCTGTGACCGCTACGCCAATGTCGAAGGCGTGCTGACCCGCGTTGACCCGCTGGTCATTCTGGACCGCGCGGTGCAATCCGGCGGTGAGGTGGTTTCCTTTCTGGACAAGGGCCGCGAATGGGAAGGCGAGATTGTCCAGCCGCCGGAGCGGTTTCTGACCGCCGTGGGCGCGGGCACCACCTACCCGGATTACAAGCCTGCGCCCTTCATCGTCTCCAGCCAGATGAACGGGGTGGATATGGTGACGGTGGTGACCGAGGGGATATTTTCCTACTGCGGCGTCAAGCTGAAGATCGACACCGACCGCCACCTTGGCAATGAGACCGCCATCGTGCGTTATCAGGGCGAAGCCGTGGGCCATGTCACAACCGGCGAGTACGGCAGCCAGATGATCAGCCTTGGCGGCGTGCATCATCTGACCGGCGGCTCCAAGAAGGAAGGCCGTGCCACCTGCGAGGCGCTTTTGCACCTGTGCAACCGCCAGCCGGTGGAATTGCAGATCGACGAGGGCGTCAGCATCCTGGTGGAGGCGGGCAAGGCCCCGGTCATCGACGGCCAGCGCGAAGAGCGGATGCGGGTGGGCTGCGGATCGGCGGCGATCGGCATGTTCGCGCAGCAATGGTTCCGCCATGTCGATGAGGTGGTGGTGGTCGATGACCATATCACCGGCGTGCTGTCCGAGCATCAGGCGGGCAAGCTGCTGGACGTGCCGCCCACCGGCATCAAGATCAAGGGCCAGAAAAGCACGCCGGGCCGCTATTTCCGCGTGGCCGAGCCGGGGCAGGGCTGGGGCGGCACCAATATCGACGACCCGCTGACGATCATCGACCGTTTTGACCCCAAGGTGGCGAAGCCCGGGATGAAAATGCTCATGGTTTCCACCACCGGCGACCATTCGGGCTATTTCGTGCTGGATGAGGGTCTGAACCCCGTCGCTACCGAGATGCCCGAAGCGGTGCGCGACTCCGTTCTGCGGGTGCAGGAAAACTGCGAACCGGCGCTGTGCTCGGTCGTGTTCATCGGCGGCGCGGGCGGCAGCCTGCGCGCAGGCGTGACCGAGAACCCAGTGAAACTGACCCGCTCGGTCCGCGACACGCTGACTTATGTGACATCGGGCGGGGCGGCGGTCTATATCTGGCCGGGCGGCGGCATCACCTATATGGTCGATGTGACGCAAATGCCCGAAAATTCATTCGGTTATGTGCCCACGCCAGCGCTGGTGGCACCGATCGAGTTTTCCATGCGCCTGTCCGATTATGAGGCGCTGGGCGGGCATATGGCCTCGATCCGGCCCTTGGCCGAGGTAAGCGACCGCCAGCTGAGCCTTGGCACTGATCAGGGGCATTGGCCGGTGCTGCCGCATCACTTCAGCTGGAACCGCAAGTCGTGAGCATGCACCATCGCCTCTTGCCGGACGGGCGCCGCCTGCATCTTGGCCACGGCCCGATCGACCTGATCGTGCAGCCCGAGGGGCCGGAGGCGGCGGTGGCAGAGGCATATCGCCGGGCGGTGGCGCGGTTTGACGGTTTGCTGGAAGAGCTGGTGACGGAACTGCCGCTGCTGCGCCAGCCGGTCCAGCGCGGGAAATGCCCCCTGCGCGGGCCGGTGGCGCGGCGGATGTGGCAGGCGGCAGCGCGTTTCGCGCCCGCCTTTGTCACGCCCATGGCGGGGGTCGCCGGGGCGGTGGCCGAGGCGGTGCTGCGCGCCATGACCGGGGTGCCGGGCCTGACACGCGCTTCAGTCAACAACGGCGGCGATATCGCGCTGTTCCTCGCACCGGGGGCAATGGCATGGCGGCTTGGCGTGGTGGTGGACCCCCTCAACCCGGCCTCGCCGGGCGTGCTGGAAATCGGCGCGGCACATGCCTGCCGGGGCGTGGCGACCAGTGGCGCGAAGGGCCGCAGCCATTCGCTGGGCATTGCCGACAGCGTGACGGTGCTGGCCACGGATGCCCCCACCGCCGATGTGGCGGCCACGCTTCTGGCCAACTCCGTCGATCTGCCCGGCCACCCTTCCATCATCCGCGAGCCCGCGCAGGAGCTGTCGCCTGACAGCGATCTGGGCGCGCGGCTGGTGACGGTCTCAGTTGGCACGCTGACCGATGCCGAGGTCGCGCAGGCGCTTGACGCAGGTGAAGACATGGCAGATGCCATGCGGGCGGCGGGCCATATCCTGGGCGCGGTGCTGGTGTTGCAAGGCCGGGTGCGGCTGGTGGGCCGGGTGCCTATGGCGATAGAAAATTCTGGAATATCAAACGGAAAGTTGCTCAATGTCTGAAATCAAGATCCGCAAACAGGCGATCCTGTCCGAGGAAATTTTCCACGAGGGCGGGCCGGTCGCAAGCGAACCCCTGCGCCGCGTGGCGATGATCAGCGTCATCGAAAACCCCTTCGCCGGGCGGTATGAGCCCGAGATCACCGGCTTCATGAAAACGCTGGAACCGCTGGGGCTGGCCATGGCAAAGCGCATCATCGAGGTGCTGGGCGGTGATCCCTCGGTGGTTGAAGGCTATGGCAAGGGCGCGATTGTCGGTGCTGCGGGCGAGCTGGAACACGGCGCGCTGTGGCATGTGCCCGGTGGCTATGCGATGCGCGAAACGCTGGGTGACGCCAAGGCCATCGTGCCCTCGACCAAGAAGGTGGGCGGCGTTGGCACAAGGCTGGATGTGCCGATCACGCATGTCGATGCCTCCTATGTGCGCAGCCATTTTGACGCGATGGAAGTGGGGCTGAGCGATGCTCCGCGCGCCAATGAACTGGCGCTGATCCTTGTCATGACGACAGGGTCGCGCATCCATGCCCGCGTCGGCGGGCTGGACAAAAAGGATATCGTGGGCAAGGACGGTCTGCGATAAGGCGGATAACCCGGGCGGGTTGTCTGACAGGCCCGGAACAACCGGGCGGAATTCAACAAGGAGACGAGGAATGAACTGGAAGACTTTGCTGGCCGCAGTGGCGGGGGTTGGCTTTGCGCTGCCCGCTCTGGCGCAGGACCGTGAATTCCGGCTGGGGCTGATCACGCCGCCGGTCCATGTGTGGAATCAGGAGGTTGCCGCACTCAATGACACGCTTCAGGAAGTGTCCGGCGGGCGCTTCTCGGTCGTGGCTTTCCCCTCGGGGCAGCTGGGCAACGAGGCGACGATGCTGCAGCAGTTGCAGACCGGCGCGCTGGACATGGCATGGCTGACCACCGCTGAGGTGACCACCCGTGTGCCCGACATGGCCGCGCTGCACGCGCCCTTCCTTGTCGACAACATCGCCGATGCGGCCGAGGTGCTCCGTTCCGAGCCCGCGCGCGAGATTCTGGATGGCCTGCCGCGTGCCACCGGCACCGTGGGCATCTGCTACGCGATGACCGGCATGCGCCAGCTGATGACGCGCCAGCCGGTCAATTCGGCGGCAGACCTGAGCGGTATGCGCTTCCGCATCACGCCTGCGCCTGCGATCCGCACCTTCTTTGAGATGTTCGGCGCGGCTCCCGCGCCGATGCCGCTGACCCAGGTGTATGACGCGCTGGCCAATGGCCAGATTGACGCCATCGACATGGATTTCGAATCGATCATCAACTTCCGCTACTATGAACATGCACCCAACATGATGGTCACCAACCACCACATGTTCGGCATGGTGGCGCTGGTTTCGGCCCGTGTCTGGGGTGCGATGAGCGAAGAAGACCGTACGCTGATCGGCGACGCCATTCAGCTGCATTGCGACCGCACCATCGACCGTTTCGTCGATGAAGAGGCCGGGAAGCTGGAGCGCCTGCGCGAGGCCTCGGGCATCAACATCACCGACAATGTCGGCCCCGAGTTCTTTGGCGATATCGTCGAGCGCTGGGATGCCGAATGGGCCAACCAGACCCCCTATGTCGCGCGCCTGCGTGAGCTGGTCGCCGGGCTCTGAGCTTTGACCGGCGGCAGGGCGCGGCCAAGGTCGCGCCCTGTTGCGGTTTACCTGAACATGGCTTGCCCCGGCGGAGGTTCGGATGCCCCCTATCAGAGTGTTGCGCGCCCTGTCTGACGCGCTGAGCCGGATTGAACGGCTGGCGCTGATCGTGCTGATCGCCGGTGTGGCGCTGTTCGTGCTGATGAATGTCACCTTCCGGCTGTTCAACGTCACGTTGGCCTGGGCCGATGAAATGGCCATCCTGTCGATGACGCTGGCAGGCTTTGTCGGCGCCTCGCTGATGCTGCGGGCGCGGACCGACCCGGCGGTGCTGATCCTGCATGAGATGGCCGCCAAATCCGTGGTGCGGGTGCTGCGTATCGTCGTTTCAGCGCTGGCGGCCGGGTTCGGGCTGGTTCTGCTGTGGCTGTGCTGGCGCTGGTTCAACCTGCCGGGGCTGGCGGCGGTGGGGTTTGACGTTGCCGAGTTCGAGATGGCGAGCTTCAACTTCCTTTATACCGAGCAGACGCCGGTGCTGGGCCAGCCGTATTTCTGGTTCTTCCTGATCATGCCCTGGTTTGCGCTGACGCTCAGCGTTCATGCCCTGACCAATCTGGCCGAGGATCTGGGCCTGCTGGAACCGCGCCCGGTGGCGCAGGACTTCACCCAAAGCGAGGGCTGACCCGATGACGACGCTTGCCTTCCTTCTGCTGATGGTGGTCGGTCTGCCGATTGGCCTGATCCTGTGCATCGCGGCGCTGGTCTTCATCTTTGAAACCGGAAACCCGCTTCTGCTCGACAGCTACCCGCTCAAGCTGTTCTCGTCGCTGGACAATTTCGGGCTGCTGGCGATTCCGCTGTTTATCCTGATTGGTGAGCTGATGAATGGCGCGGGCATCACCACGCGGCTGGTGCGGCTGGCGGCGGCCTTTGTCGGCGCGCTCAAGGGCGGGCTGGCCTATATCAACCTGCTGGCGAACATGATGGTGGCGTCGATCCTTGGTTCAGCCACGGCGCAGATTGCGATGATGAGCCAGGTGATGGTGCCCGAAATGCAGCGCGCGGGCTATGACAAGGGGTTCGCGGCGGGGCTGACGGCCTTTGGCGGGCTGCTGGGGCCGATCATCCCGCCGTCAATTGTCTTCGTGGTCTATGCGGTGCTGGCGCAGGTGGCGGTGCGCGACATGCTGCTTGCGGGCATTCTGCCGGGCCTGCTGCTGACCACGCTGTTCATTCTGACCGTGGCGGGGCTGGGCTGGCGCTATAACTATCCGCGCGGCGAGAAGCTGAGCTGGCGCGCGCGGTTTGCCGCGCTGCGCGATGCGCTGCCGATGCTGACCATCCCCTTCGTGATCATCGGTACGATTGTCGGCGGCTTCGGTTCCCCGACCGAGGCGGCGGCGATCGGCGCGGTGGTGGCAACGGGTATCGGCATGGTCTACACCCGCTCGCTGAAGCTGCGCGATTTTCCGGTGATCCTGCTGCGCACCGGGCTGAGCTCGGCGCTGGTGCTGTTTCTGGTGGCGGCGGCGGGGGTGTTCTCATGGGTGCTGATCTTCGGGCAGGTGCCGCAGACGGCCGCCGCATGGATCCAGTCGGTGGCGACAACGCCGGTGGCCTTCATGCTGCTGGTGCTGGTGCTGCTGCTGATCGTGGGCACAGTGATTGACGGGATACCGGGGCTGATCATGGTGGTGCCGATCCTGCTGCCGATTGCAACTCAGGTCTATGGTATCCACCCGCTGCATTTCGGAGTTGTGGTGTCGGTGAACCTGATCCTGGGGCTGCTGTCACCGCCGGTGGGGATCGGGCTGTATGTCGCGGCCTCGGTCAGCGGGGTCAGCGCGATGCGGGTCTTCTATGTGGCGATCCCGTTCTTTCTGGTGGCCTGCATGGCGCTGGTGGTGCTGGCGCTGGTGCCCTGGCTGAGCCTTGCATTGGTGGGCGGGTGAACGCGATCAAGTAATCGCGTGGAAGCGCCTTCAAAGGCGCTTCCCGTCCCGTACTCAGCCGATCTTGCGCAGCAGTCGCACCAGCGTGGCCTGTTCGCTGCGCGTCAGCGGCGCCAGCGTCAGGCGGGTGATTTCCTGGGCAAGGGGCAGCACACGGTGGGTCACCCGCTCTCCCTCGGCGGTCAGGCGGACCAGATGCATGCGGTTGTCATCGGGTGAGGGGATCTTGTCGATCAGCCCGCGCTGGTGCAGGCGCTTGACCACCCCGTTGATGGTGGAATTGTCCATCGCCGTCTGGCGGCCCAGCGAGTTCTGCGACGAGGGCCCCACTTCCAGCAGCTTGGCCAAAGTGGCGAATTGTTGCGCCGTCAGCCCTTCGACCATATGCGCCGAAAAGATGCTCAGGTGGCGTTGCTGGGCCTTGCGCAGCAAAAAGCCGGTCTGCGCGTCCAGAACATAGCGCCGCCGCCCGCGGCGGGCGGGCGGCGTATCGTCTGTCTCAAACTCGTCAGCTCTGTCCAAGCGCGGCTCCCTGCGGTTATCGCAGGCCATCCTTACCCACGATTTCACCCTTTGTCAGCCCGCCAACGCGGGGCAGGGGACGGCCTGAATCGGTCACCGAAACGGCGACCATGATCTCATTGGCGCGCGGCGCGTCATTGAGCTGCACCACCGCCGCATCGAAATGGCTGCGCACATAGGCCGCGTCCTTGTGGCCCAGCGGCACATCCAGCGGCTGCCCCGGCCCGCCCATCTTCTTGGACGAGGGCACGAGCGCGGCACCGCTGCCCACCGCCGCGCGCAGCGGTGCGCCCAGACGGGGGTGGAGGATGGCGGCGGCGTGTTCCAGCTCGCCGTTCTCGCCGACCATCGCGGCCTTGCCGTAGCTTTCCGCCGCGTCGGGCGCGATGCCCAATGCCTCGACACAGCGACGGCCCAGCAGGTCACCCATTTCGGTGCCGATCTGCATCAGCACCTCAAGGTCTTCCGCGTAGCGCCCGGCCAGCGGGTTTTCGATCACCGCCACAGCCGTGGCCTTGCGGGTGGCGGGGCTGATCGCCTTGCCCATTTCCAGATGCGTCTCCTCAAGGAAAACGGCGATTTTGCGGATTTTGGCTTGCATGATATCCCTCCTCAGATGCGCGGCACACGGGCCGATGGCGGGGTGGAGCGCGAGCGCCCGGTGCGCATCTTGCCGTCGATCATCACCGCCGCGATGCCGGGGATGTTGCCCATCGCCATGGCCTCCAGCACGTTCTTGCCCGCTGATCCATCCGGGCGGTCAAGGAAGACGATATCGGCGGGGCGACCGGCCTCCAGCATGCCCTGATCAATCTTGCGCTTGCGGGTGATGTTGCCGGTGGCGCAGCAGATCGCCTGTTCAGCGGGCAGGCCGCCAAAGCTGGCCAGCAGCGTCACCATCCGCAGCATGCCGTTGGGCTGCACGCCGGACCCGGCTGGCGCATCGGTGCCCAGCAGGAAATCACCCAGCCGCCCGGCCTCAAGCGCGGCTTCCATCGCCACGATGGCCGATTTCTCGTTGCCGTTATGCACGGCCTCCAGCGCGCCGGTGGCGTGTTTGCACAGCTCGCGCACCGCCTCATGCGGGATCGAGGTGGGGCCGCCGTTGATATGGCTGACCACATCGGGCTGCGCCATCAGCACATCCTCCGCCGTGACCAGATGCGAGCCCGCAATCGACGGGCCGCCGGTGTGCATGATCGTCTCAATCCCCAGCTCCCGGCACCAGCCGGTGACGCGCGCGGCATCAGCGCCCTTGGCGACCGTGCCCAGACCGATCTCGCCGATCCGGTGGATACCTGCGGCCTTCAGGCTGGCATAGAAATCGCGGTCGAAATCAAGCTCGGGCACCGGCGCACCGGCGATGACCTTGGCGCCGATGGGGCGGAAATTCTGGAAGCAGCGCTGCGCCACCATGGCCAGCGCGCGCACGCCCTCGGCATCCTTGGGGCGGCCCGGCAGATGCACCTCGCCCGCCGACAGAAAGCTGGTGACCGCGCCGTTCACATTCATCTCGATCCAGCCAAGCTGGTTCTGGCGCGGCGTCCAGTCACCAAAGACCGGGTGTGTGTGGCTGTCGATCAGGCCGGGCATGACGGCGCAACCCTGCGCATCAATCTCGCTGTCGGCATCATCAGCGGTGAACCCGGCAATCACCCCGTCCTCGATCAGCACACAATCGCTGTCCAGAATGGGCTTATTCAGATCACCGCTCAGCAGAAGGCCGATATTGCGGATCAAGATCCGGCCTTTTGCCGGCAGTTCCTGTGCTTCAGCGGCCATGATGCCCTCCTCAGGTTTTGTTGGTGTAGAAACGATATCAGCCCCGCGCGCAGGGCCGCAAGAACGAAGTTACCGCGCCCGCCTGCGCCGCCATAGCGCCATCGCCACCGGCGCCAGCACGGCGGCCAGCGACATCAGGATCAGCGTCAGCGCGATGGGGCGTTCGATGAAAACTGTCCACGAACCCCGCGACAGGATCAGCGAGCGGCGCAGATTTTCTTCAAGGATTGGACCCAGGATCAGGCCGAAGACCAGCGGGGCGGGCGGAAGGCGCAGCAGGAACATCACATAGCCCAGAACGCCGAAGAACAGCATCACATAGACATCGGTCAGGCTGTTGCGGATCGCAAACGCGCCCACCACGCACAACAGCGCGATGGTGCAGAAAAGAAGCGTGCGCGGCACCCGCATGATCTGGGCGACCACCCGCATGAAGCCAAAGCCAATCACCAGCGTCAGCACCACGGCCAGAAACACCGCCACATAGATCCCGGCGACAAAGCCCGGATTGTTGGCAAACAGCATCGGGCCGGGGCGCAACCCGTGGATCAGCAGCGCGCCCATCAGCACCGCCGTGATCGGATCGCCCGGAATGCCCAGCGTCATCATCGGCACCAGCGAGCCGCCGACCGAGGCGCTGTTGGCGGCCTCAGGCCCCGCGATGCCCGCCGGTTCACCCTTGCCGAAATTCCCGGGCGTGCGCGACAGGCGTTTTTCCTGCGCATAGGTCAGGGCCACGGCGATGGCCGACCCGGCAGCGGGGATGGCGCCGACAAAGGTGCCGATCACGCCGCCGCGCAGGATCGGCTTCCACAGCTTCGCCACGGCGCTGAAGGGCGGCATCAACCGCCCGATATGCGGCACGCGTGGCAACCCCTCACGCCCCGCCGCAAGGTTGCGCAATACCTCGGCGAGGCCGAAAATGCCCACGGTCACCGGCACCAGCTCGATCCCCGATTGCAGCGTGCGGGTGCCGAAATCGAACCGCGCGGTATCGGTCAGCAGATCGAAGCCGACCATGCCCAGCAACACCCCCACCGCCGCCACCAGAATGCCGCGAAACGTGGACCCGCCCGAGGCAAAGGACAACAGGACAAGGCCGAAAACCGTCGCCATGGCAAATTCGGGGCTGCGGAAGCTCATGGCCGCCTGCGCCACAACCGGGGCCAGCGTGACTAGCAGCGCCAGCCCGATCAGCCCACCGATGGTGGAGGAGATCAGCGCATAGGCCAGCGCATGGCCCGCCTTGCCTTGCTGGGCCATGGGGTAGCCGTCAAACTGGGTGACGATAGCGCCGGGCGTGCCGGGAATATTGATCAGGATCGCCGATATCGACCCGCCATAAACGCTGGAAACAAACACCGCGATCAGGAACAGCATCGCCGCCGCCGGTTCCAGCCCGAAGCTGACCGGCAGCAGGATCGCCAGCGCCATGGTGGAGCTGACACCGGGCAGCGCGCCCAGCACGATGCCGATTCCCACCCCCACCAGCGCCAGTCCCCACATGTGCGGGGTCATCAGATAGTCCAGCAGTGTCTGGGCGAAGAGGTCCAGGATCATGATTGGTTCAACCCGGCAGGGGCACGCGCAGAAGCACGGCAAAGACAAGATAGATGCCGCCGCCGATCACCCCGGCCGCCAGCAGCCGCAGTGCCCAGCCCGCAGCGGAATGCCCGCCCGATGACAGCGCCCAGAGCCAGAACAGGCAAAACAGGATGGCGGCAGGCAGAAAGCCGGTGAAGGGCAGGGTGAAGGCAAGCGCGCCCAGCATGGCCGCAAAGCCCAGCGGCAGCAGATGGGCCGCGGCAGGGGGCAGACCCTCTGCTGCGGGGCCCTCCGCCGCGCTGACCCCGGGGCGTGTGGCGCGCCACAGCCCCTTGGCCAGCAAGGCCCCGCCGCCCAGCGACAGCAGCACCAGCACGATCAGCGGCACCAGCGCGGGGCCAGGATCAGCCCGTGCGCTGAGGCTGGCGCGCAGGGCGGCGTTCCCGGCATAGGAAACCCAGCCGATCGCCGCCCAGACCAGAAAGAAACCGCCCGCCAGAAGGTCGATACGGGGGGCGGTTCTGGTGTCTTCCATGGTTCAGCGGGCGCGGGTGGTGACCAGGCCTGCGTCCTGCATGACCGGGTAGATCAGGTCATCCATGCTGCTCAGCAGCTCGGCGGCGGCATCAGCACCGGCGGGGCTGAGCATCAGGCCCATGGCGCGGCCGCGCTCAAGGAAGGTTTCCTGCGACATGGCCGCCAGCAGCGCGGTTTCCAGCGCCGCACGGCGCTCCGGGTCGATCCCGGCAGGGCCGAACACCATGACGTAATCGGTGACGACATAGTCATGGCCCATCTCCGCGAAGGTCGGCACTTCGGGAACGCGGAAGTGGCGCTCCTGCGCCGCGACACCCAGAATCTGCACCGTCCCGGCCTCATGCAGTTCCGCCAGCATCGGGACCGGCAGCGTGGCCGACATCACCTCACCGGCAACCAGCGCGGCCACAGTGGGCGCGTAGCCCTGATACGGCACCTTGGTCAGTTCGATATCAAAGGTGTTCTCGATGAAGGCCGCGTTCAGATAGGAAAAACCACCCGGCGAGTCATTGCCATTGATGATGCCGCCCGGATCGTTGCGGGCATAGTCAAGGAAGGCCTCAAAACTGTCGATCCCGGTATCGGTGCGCACGGCAAGGGCGGCGGGTTCGATGTTGATCACGGCCAGCGGCTCGATATTGGCCAGATCGGTGGCGTTCTCGTTCATGTAGGATTGCGCGGTGGCATGCAGGCCCATCACACCCAGCGTATAACCGTCGGCGGCGGCCTCTTCGACCTGACGCACGCCATTGGCACCGGCCGCGCCGGGCACGTTGTTGACCACGACCGAGACCGGCAGTTCCTGCGCCAGATAGTCGGTGACCAGCCGGGTCACAACGTCATGCCCGCCGCCAGCGGGCCATGCGACGACAACGGTGATCGGCTGATCAGGAAAGGTTTGTGCCATCGCCGGGGCGGTGGCGGATGAAAGCGCGAGGGTCGCGCCCAGCGTCAGGCTGCCAAGCAGCGTGGTGAATTTCGGTGCGGACATGAGGTTCCCCCTGTGGGTTTCGGTTGCTCGTGGCATTGGTCCGGCGGGTGGCCGGGGCTGTCGAATCTTGTTTGTGTGCGTATGGTACGCAAAAGCCGATGCCAGTCAATTCCCGAGCGGGAAAAACAGGAAAAAGAGGGATGGAGGCTGCCTGTTTTTGCAGCGCGCCCGCTTTCGGCAGTGCGAAAAGCGGGCGCGCGAGGGTCGGACAAGGTGTCGGGCTGACGTGTCTGGCGGGCCTATTCGGCCTCGCGCGCCTCCGGTTCCGGATCAGAAAGCAGACCCTGCGCCAGATCGTCGGAGGTTTCGCATGCGAAACTCAGGCTCAGTTGCCAGGCCGGGCCCTTGGCGGTGTCGATCTCACCCTGTTCAAGAACGCCTTCCAGTTGCATCGCAAAGGCTTCGATCAGATCGGCACCAAGGCGTGTGCTGTCGAAATCAGGCGCGTCGGGGTCGGGCTCCACGGCGGCAGCGGAAAGCGAATTGGTGACGTTCAGCGTGACCTCATCATCGTTCAGCGTCAGCGTGATTTCCAGCCATGGCGCGCCGCCGTCTTCCGGGCTGCCGATGTATTTCAGCGCATTGGTCACCCCTTCCGAAAGCAGAAGTGACAGCGGAACCAGCCGGTCAGGCGCCAGCATCAGCGGCTCAAACCGGGTATGGACCGAAATGCCGCTGCCGGGCGCTGCACCAAGGGCCAGAAGCTGGCGCGTGATCTCATCCATCAGCTGGTCGGCGCGCAGTTCTGACAGCCGCTCGGACTGATAAAGGCTGCGGTGGATCGTTGCCAGCCCTATCACCCGGTCCTGAACGCTTTGCAGCACCCGCCGCGCCGAGGGGTCGCGGACCTGACGCATCTGCAGGTTCAGGATTGAGGCGATCAACTGAAGGTTGTTCTTCACGCGGTGGTGAATTTCCTTTAGCAGAACGGTTTTTTCCGCCAGAGACGCCTCCAGTTCGGCCTCGTCGCGGGCAAGGATGCGCGCCAGTTTCTGGAAGGTCGCACTGACTTCGCGCAGCTCAGACGGGGCATCCTCGATGATGTCAGGCGGGGCATCACGGTAGCCCAGTGCAAAGCGGCGCATCTGCCGGTTGAGGGTGCGGATATGGCGCAGAACCAGCCGGTAAACGGCGAAATAGGCCACGCCAAGACTGGCCACCCACATCAGAACGGGCAGAATCAGCGGCATCACCGCCGCCCGCATCCCGGTCTGCGCATCCATGCTGCCGGTCCATGTACCCACCGCATAGAGCCTGCGGGGAATCAGTTCGGCCACGGCAAAGGAGGCCGATTCACCCCCCACCGTCTGACCATAAAAGATGCGCTCGTCAGGGTTGTCCGGAAATTCTGCCAGCGGTCGGTTGGCGGGCAGCCGCGCCATCGTCTCCGGATCATCCATTCCGGTGATCAGCTCGCCATCGGTGTTGAACAGAACGGTCGAGGCCGGGCCTGAATTGACCGGCAGGCGGCGCATCAGCTCCACGCTGCGTTGCGGCACGGTAATCATGATGAAACCGCGCAACGTGACACCTTCGCGGATCGGCTGGGTGACGATCATCACGGCCTCATTGCGGGCCAGATCCCGGGCCTGCGCGGTCACGCTGGCCGCCGGGCGCTCCATCAGGCTTTCAAACTGCGGTGTACCGGCAATGCTGGAGGACTGGCCATCAGAGCGGCAGCGCATCTGGCCATCGGTCTCGATCAGGCTCACAAAGCTGAACACGCCTGAGCGACGCACGAAATCCGACAGGATGACGGTACATTCCTCAGGGTTTGCCAGCCGTTCCAGTGCCAGCGGGCCAAGCGTGCTGGCCGAGGCGAACGCGCTTTCGATCAGCGCGCGCTTGCCCGCCACAGCTTCGGCGGTGACGCCGACCATGGCGCGTTCGGCGCTGACGCGCGCGTCGGCCACGGTCTGGGCGGTTGTCATGACCGCAACAACGCCCAGAGGCAGCAGCGCGAGGGTGAGCAGAAGCACCAGCCGGACCGCCAGACGCTCGGTCAGCTTCGGCAGAAACGGCAAGCGCGATCTTTTCATTCGCGCTTAACCGTTGACAGCCTGTTGGGCGGAAAGCACCGCCATTGTCGCGTTTTCGGTCAGGTCCATGCCCTCGCCGGGCGCAAGACCCAGCATTTCCGCCAGCGCGCGGCGCCCCCGGTTGGCGCGGCTTTTCACCGTGCCGATCGCGCAGCCACAGGTGGCCGCCGCCTCTTCAACCGAGAAGCCGAGCGCGCCCACCAGCACCAGAACCTCGCGCTGCTCATCGGGCAGCCGGGCAAAGGCCTTGGCCAGATCGTTCAGCGCAAGGCGGCCATCGTGATCGGGCTTGGTGGCAAGCCGTCCGGCCATGATCCCGTCGACATCGGCCACTTCCCGCGCCTGCTTGCGGCGGCTGGAATAGAAGCTGTTGCGCAGGATGGTAAAGAGCCAGGCACGCAGATTGGTGCCGGGCCGGTAAAGGTTGAACTTGCTCCAGCCTTTCAGCAACGTGTCCTGCACCAGATCATCCGCCGCAGAGCCGTTGCGGGTAAGGTTCAGGGCGAAGGCACGCAGCGCGGGCAGGTGCTCGATGATTTCTTCGCGCGGATCCGAGGGTTGGCTGTCGGCGGCATTTCTCATCGGTTTCCTTGCCCTTCATCACGCAGCCGGGCGACAAGCGCCTTCAGTGTTTCTGGGAGATCTTCTTCAAGGGACTGCTGATATAGCCTCTTCAGATTCTCATCGATCTGCTTTTCTACCGCCTGCGATACCTCGCGCGGGGCGGGGCGGCGGCGGTTTGAATGGTCGATTTGGGCCATGGTTTACTGCATCTTTCATTTAGGCCTGATGTTAACGTGGTCTGGCGTTTATAGGTCATTACGGCGAATTTTTCTCGCCGGGTTCGGAACCGAACGAAGGTGACGGCGTTCTGGTTCCATCAGAAGACATAAAAAAGTGAGTGGCAATGACAGATTCCCGAACTTCCAACCGTGAGCAAACGCCGGATATGGCGCTTCGGATCGCTGCCGAGCTGCCCTATCTGCGTCGATACGCCCGTGCCCTGACCGGCAGTCAGGATACCGGCGACCGCTATGCTGCCGCCACGCTGGAAGCGATCCTTGCAGATCGCTCGATCCTGTCGGGGGACGATACCCCCCGCGTGGCGCTGTTCCGCGCCTTTCATCTGGTCTGGAGCACGACTGGCGCCCCCGTTGAAACCAGCAGTGCGCCGGGGCTGGAACAGCGCGCACAGACGATGCTGGCCGCGCTGACGCCGAACACCCGTGAGGCGCTTTTGCTGCGCACCGTCGAGGAGTTCCGCCATGACGAGATCGGCCGGATCATGCAGATCCCGCAGGACGAAGCCGAAGAGCTGATCGTCATCGCGCTGCGGGAAATGGAAGCGAGCGTTCGCGGCAAGGTGATGGTGATCGAAGATGAGCCACTGATCGCCATGGATATCCGCAATATCGTGGCCGATATGGGCCACCGCGTGACCGGCATTGCCCGGACGCGCGATCAGGCCGTAGCGCTGGGTCGCAAAGAGCGCCCGGACCTCATTCTGGCCGATATCCAGCTGGCCGACAACTCGTCGGGGATTGATGCCGTCAACATCCTGCTCAAGGAAATGGGCGATGTGCCGGTAATCTTCATCACGGCCTTCCCTGACAGATTGCTCACCGGCGAAAAGCCCGAACCGGCCTTCCTCATTCCCAAGCCTTTCACCGTGGAACAGGTGCGCTCGGCCGTGTCTCAGGCCATGTTCTTTGCCACCACGGAAACGCTGGTTTCATAAGCGGCATCCAGGAAGGCGAACGCCCCGCAATTGCTTGCGGGGCGTTTTTATTTGGCTGTTCCCGTCGTTGACCAGCCGGTGAAAGGCGTGATCACTCGGTGGGCTGTTGCGCGGGGGCGACGACATTGGGCGCGCCTTCCGGATTGTCCATCGGCGTGGCGGCGCCGCCCGGCTCGGGCATAACCGAGCGCTCTTCCATCTGTTCTGCCGGCGGGGCAGGGGCGGCTTCCTCGGCGTCGGCGTTATACATCAGATAGGCAACGAAAAGCCCCGACGCCACGAGCAGCGCCAGCGATATACCGATCAGTGGCCCGGCGTGGCGGCGTTTCTGTTTCTCGAGATTGGTGTTCGATGCAGACATTGCAACGCTCCTTCCTGCTTGCGCGATACCTGCCCACTGCTGCTTTCACCCGTCTGGCGAGGCTGCGCGGGCAGACGCGTTCACCAGTTCAACGCGGATCATCAAGCATGGTTCCCCTTTTTGCCGCGCATGCACAGGCGGGCCCTTCGGGACCGGAAGAGGGCGCGTTTTCTGGCTCATGGCCAGTCGCAGAAGGGAACGAAAAGGGCTTCAGTGTGTTGCTTTGCCAGTAGGAAACACGAAAAAGGAGTTTACCATGCTTGGCTGGGCCCTCACATTTCTCGTCGTTGCTCTGGTCGCTGCGGCGCTGGGTTTTGGCGGTATCGCCGGTGCCGCGTCGTCGATTGCACAGGTTCTGTTCTTCATCTTCATCCTGTTGTTCATCGTGGCCATGATCGCACGGGCCGTTCGCGGTAGACCACCTGTATAACGCCGCTCAACCAGCGATGCCGGAAACGGCCGTTGCCATGCGGCAGCGGTCGTCTGCTTTTCAGTCCGCCGTCGCGCCCCTATCCATTCCTCATGATCGGAGAATGTATCATGGAACCTATCCCCCATCCCCCGCGCAGCATTCACCCAAAGATCGAAGATGCGCCGCAGGGCGTTGAAGAGCTCACCGAACTGCACACCCGTCTTGTTGATACGATCGCGGGCTTTGAGAAGATGGTCGAAAAGGCCGAGCCCGCATTCAGGCCCGTCGCCATTGCGTTCAAGGCGATGCACAGCGCTCATGCCCGCGCCGTGGGCGAGATGCTTGTCGAGGACGGGCATGACCCGGCGCAGGACGGCTCCCTGTTCGGGGCGGTCAATCGCGGGCTTGTCGCCGTGCGTTCCTGGTTTGACGAGATTGATGAGAATGTCATGAGCGCGCTGGTGCAGGGTGAAAAGCACGTCCTGGAAGCCTATGAAGAGGCCATCGCCCAGACCGATGTGCCGCAGCGCCGCGAGGCATTGACGGCGATGCGCGATGAACAGATTGCCGTGATGGACCGGCACTGCCCACCTGCATGAGCACAAAGAAAAAGACCGCCGGCTTGGCCGGCGGTCAGTAAGTCAAGGAGGGATGGATCGATTGATCTGTCACTCAACCCGGCAGACCGGATCCGGTTCCCTGCCGTGCCAAAGAAAATTCATCGAGCGCTGCGCGGCCCCGCGATAAGCCAGATGATCAGGCCCACCACCGGGAATACCAGCACCAGCAGGATCCAGAGCACCTTTGCTCCGTTGGAGGCGTTCGAGCCTAGGATGGAGACGGCGGCCCAGATTACGAGGGCGAGGTGGATCAGGCCAAGAAATCCGGAAAACTGGGCATTCATCTGTAGTCTCCTTAAGGTTCATGCCTGACGGATCATAGCCTGTCAGGGCCGTTTGTTAACGCATATTATGAAGCATGACGATCAGAACCCCGGGGGGAGTATGCGGGCGCTCCCCGTCACGCGGTCAGCAGCATAAAACAGACCGCGACGCGCGCGATGAGCGGCGCGCCAGGGGTTCTTGCACCCGCTTCCTGCAACATGCCAGTATATGAACGCGCCGGGGGCGCGCTGGTTTCCACAAAAGGCTCAGACCGCCATCTGGGTGATCAGCGCTGCCACCTGTGCCGACGAGAAGGGCTGCATCAGCACCGGCCAGTCGGCCTTGTCCGCCTCCAGCTCCGCAGCGTGGCCGGTCAGCACCACCTTGGCGCCACGCGCGGCCAGAAGCTTGTTGAGGCGGCTTTCGCGAAAGGCCGAGGGGCTGAGATGGACAAATGCGAACGTCATCGGATCTGTCGGCGGCAGCGCTTCAAGCCATGCTTCGGCTTCATTGAGCGAGCTGGCGATGGTTGGGCCGCAGCCGATGATATCCTGCATCGTCAGCGCTAGGTCTTGGGCAACGATAGGTGATTCAAGATAGACGAGGCAATGCTGCGACAATTATCCCTCCGGAGGGCTGGCCCCGCACCGGGCATGAAAATGGATAAACTAGATACTTCATTAAATATTGCACCCTTTCAGGCAATTGGAAAGATACCTGCGTGCTTGCCCCTACGGCATCGGCGGAATGGAACCGATCCGGCGTCCGGAGCGTTGCTTATATGAAACCACCGCCGGAACGTGGCGCTGGCACGGTATGTGAACGGAGGCTGTCATGTCTGCAATTCTGTTTCTTTTCATGGGTATCGGCTTTTCGATGTCGTTCTTTATTCTGGCCTGTCTTGGTGCCCTGATCCGTTGGGCACCCCCGCAGCGCCACTGAATTACCCCTTCCGTTAATCACGAACAGCCCGGTGCCCTCGCACCGGGCTGTCTTCGTTCCGGCAGGCGGGGGGAAGGGAATCATTCCTTGTAAAGCCGGATGTCGCCCCGATAGAGCGCGCTTTCCCGGTAGCTTGCGGTGGCAGAGCGGGCGAGAACGCCAATGGCGGCGGCCACGGGCACCGCCACGATCGCCCCGGCCAACCCGAAAACCGCGCCAAAGGCCATGACCGCGAAAATAAGCCAGACGGGATGCAGATTGACGGAACTGCCCACCAGCTTGGGTACCAGCACCTGGCTTTCCATGAACTGGCCGAACATGAAGATTGTCACGACAACGCCGATGGACCAAGGATCGCCCCAGAACTGGTACAGGCCCAGCCCGATCGCCAGCGTCCCGCCGATGATCGCACCGACATAGGGCACGAAGGATACCAGCCCCGCAACAACACCGATGAAAAGCCCATAGGTCAGCCCGGTCAGCGACAGGGCCAGCCCGTAATAGGCGGCAAGAATCGTGCAGACCATCACCTCACCCCGGACGAAACCGGCGATGGCCGCGTCGATATCCCGCGCAATCTGGCGGATGGAGGAGGCGTGTTCGCGCGGCAAAAGGTCATCCACGGTCTGCACCACGCGTGGCCAGTCGATCAGCAGGTAAAAAGCCACAACCGGCATGACAACCCAGAACAGCACCACCCGCACCAGCCCCGAAACGCCATAGAACAGCCCCGCGACAAGCGTCTGGAAGTTTTCGCGCAGGGCCTCTCCGGCATTGCCAAGCATCTGTTGCAGGGCGCTGTCTTCCTCAGGGGTGCCCGGCTCATCAAGATGACGGTCAAGCAGCGAGCGGACCTGATCGAACAGGTTCGGCAGGTCGCGCCACAGCGCCGCGCCCTCGGTGATCAGCAGCGGCAGCAGCATGATCAAACCCGTCACGACAATGCCGATCATGAAGGCAATCATCAGCCCTGAGGCCAGCACCCGGGGCACGCCCCAGCGATGCAGCCGGCGCACGACCGGATCCAGAAAATAGGCCACGCCCGCGCCGACCAGAAAGGGCAGCAGGATGGAGGACAAGAGCCACATCAGCAGCAGGAACACCGCCAGCACCGCTGTCCAGCTGATGATCTGGCGCGACAAGGGCAACCTGCGGCGTTGAGGGGCGGGGGGCGAGGCCGGAGCGTCGGAGAATTCCTGCATGTCTGACCTTTGCGCAGCACTTGGATGCGCTTCCCCGCGCACCGTTCCCATAGATAACGGTGCAGGCGCCGGCCGGTTCCCGCCGATCCTGTGTAAAGCGCGCCTTCAGTGGAACAGAATCTTCGTCGGAACGGGGGCGGGGCGTGGAACCCGATCAGGCAAGCCGCGTTGTCTGAGCACATCCATAGTGGACATTGAAAGGACGACACAATGAACTGGGATCAGGTGCAGGGCAAGTGGAAGCAAGCCAAAGGCAGTGCCAAACAGCAGTGGGGCAAGCTGACCGATGACGAGCTGACGCAGATCGAAGGCAGCCGTGACAAGCTGGTCGGCAAGGTCCAGGAAAAGTACGGCATCGCCAAGGAAGAGGCCGAAAAGCAAGTTGATGAATGGGGCAAAGGCATCTGAGCCAGCCTCGCGTCAACGACTGACACATCCAACCCGGACGCGCGGCGCGCGTGTCCGGCGAACCCGTGAATGGAGATTATCATGGCAGCAAACAACGCAAAACAAGTTGAGGACCGCGTGGACACCATCGCCAGCAAGGCGCAGGACCATGCCGGAGAAGCCGCGAAAACCGTCGGCAACGCGGCGCGCGATCTGAAGCACGAGGCCGCTGCGGCCCGTGATGATCTGGCCGAACAGGTGAGCATGCTGCGTCTGCAGCTGGAAGAGCTTGCGGGTTCTGTTGCCCATGCGGGTCAGGAAAAGGCCCAGAAGGTCGTTCAGGAAGCGCGCCGCGCTGGCCGCAAGGCCGTTCGCAGCGCCGAGCACGGCTATGAGGCCGCTGCGGATTACGCCACGGACGCCTATGCCGAGGCCGAGCGCTTCACTGGCGAACGCCCCGCGACCGCGCTGGGTCTTGCTGCGGGCTTGGGCCTGCTGGTTGGGCTGGTTCTGGGGCGTCGCTGATGCTTCCGCCGCTTGCCGAAGTCGGGCATGTGGCCAGGGGCACCGCGCGTCGCTCCGTCTTTCTGATGGCGGGCGGCGCGCTCGTGCTTGTGGGCACAGCCTTTCTGATCGCCGCGATGTGGATCGCTGTTGAGCAGGCCTTCGGGTCGCTCGCGGCCTCGCTGGTAGTGGCAGGGGTGCTTCTGGGTATCGGCCTGCTGATATTGGCCCTTGCGCCGCATCAGCCCCGTTTTACCAGTGTTGATGCGCGCCTGCGCCAGAAGGCCCGCACGGGCGGCCTGTATCAGCCGACCGGAACCCTGCCTCCAGTGGCCGAGGCGTTTCTGTTTGGTCTGGCTGTCTCCATGCAGATCAGGAACAGCCGCCGCTGAACCGGCGCGCGATCTGCCCAGAGATCCCGGGCTTTTTCCGGAACCTCTGCACCTGTTCAGGCGTTAACGTCACATCTGTCACTTGAGGCTTTTGCCGGAACTTCTTCAGCACAGGCCTCTCTGTCCCCGACTGCCGCCACGCACTTTCACCAGTGCTGTGGCGGCTTTTTAGCTTGTTGATATATAATGAGAAAATCGAAATTTTTCGGATTTTTCTGCACTTTTTCAGGAACGCGACCGGCATCAGGACGTTGTGTATCCAGAGCCCGGCAGCAACCGGGTAGCGAAACTGAAAGGATTACCCCCATGAAGAAACTCATGTTGACGACCGCCATTGTTGCAGTGACCTCGCTGGGCGCTGTCGCCCAAACGGCACCTGCGGCCGACACCACCGCACCGGCGACCACTGCACCTGCTCAGGGTCAGGCGGCTGCGACGACGCAGAACAACGTTCCTGCTTTCCTTGCCTCGGATTTCATTGGCATGGACCTGTATACGCTGGACAGTGAATCGGTGCGTACCCTCGACGGTCAGGCTGATGCCGGTGCCAACCCCTATGAAACCCGCAGCATGCGCTGGACCAGCTCGGACATGTTCACCGCTGAGCGTGACGCCTGGGAAAACATCGGCAACATCGATGACGTTGTGATGGGTCAGGACGGCGAAATCCGTGGTGTGCTGGTTGATGTCGGCGGCTTCCTGGGCCTCTTCGCCCGCACCGTCATGGTTGACATCGACGACCTGTACTTCGTCGCCGATGATGCTGCTGGCGGTACGATGGCGACCGACGGCACTGCGGCCACCACCGACGGCACTGCCGCCACCACTGACGGCGCTGTTGGCAACGATCTGAGCGATTTCTTCGTTGTGGCATCGATGTCGCGTGAAGCGCTTGAGGCGCTGCCGGAATGGAACGAAGATGTGCTGTCGACAGGGTTCGAACAGCGCGCCTATGCTCCGGCTGGCCAGACGCAGGGCACTGCCCCGGCAGAAGGTCAGGCAGAGATGATGGAGCCGGGTAACACCGACACCACCATGGACACCGCTCCGGGCGCCGCGCAGCCTGCCACGGGCACGCAACCCGCCATGGGCACCGACTATGCCGCCGAAGGCTACACCGAGCTGGCCGTGGAAGAGCGCACTGCCGAAACACTGACCGGTGCCAATGTCTATGACGGTGCCGAAGACAACATCGGCAACGTTCAGGATCTGGTTCTGGATGGTGACAGCGCTGTGACCCATCTGCTGGTCGATGTGGGCGGTTTCCTTGGCATGGGTTCGCATACCATTGCCCTGCCGGTGGAAGAGGCAAACATCCTGTGGCATGACGGCAACGACGATGTCCGGGTGCATGTCAACATGACCCGCGAGCAACTGGAAGCCATGCCCGCACATGAGGGCTGATCCTGTTGCCCTGACCGGCATCAATGACTGAATGCAAGGAGGCCCGCGTTTCGCGGGCCTCCTTTTTTGTCACTGCGTACGGCGGGACAGGGCGGCGCGTGTCAGCAGGTGGTGGCGATGAACAGCGGAAAGAGGGTGAAGCCCGTGGCAGCCAGCCCGATCCAGGCACCGGCGCGGGGCAGGCGGTGCTGCAGCCCGCCGCCTGCGGGCAGGGCCCTGAGCAGCGCAAGGCAGGCCAGCAATCCGGCCAGCCAGACGGCGAGCATCGCGGCATGATGCAGCGAGCCGGGCGGCATGGAAACGGCGCTCCAGCCATAGGCGCAGCCGACCCCGTGCAGAGCATAGGCCGCTGAAAAGGTCGCGGCCCAAATGCCGGGGCCCAGCAGCGATTTCAGCAGCCAGTTCATGCCAGCCATCCCTGCCCGATCACCACGACTGCAGCAATCAGGGCGGTTACGGCGGTGAAGTCCTGCCAGAGCTGCCAGTTCGCCAGCCCTCCGCTGCGCCCGGGCACCAGTTCACCACATTTGCCCTGCCACCAGACGAAGCCCGCAAAGCCCGCGGCGATCACGCCATGTAGCATGACAAAAGCCGCCAGCGCGGCGCGCAAGGCGTCGCGGGCATGGCCTGTGGGGTCTTCCAGCGCGATCACGGAAAGCAGGGTCAGAAGCGCCAGTGCCAGCAGGTTTGCCAGCAGCCCCGCCCCGATGGGCAGCGTGAGAACACCGCCGCGCCGCAGGGCTCTTTCGCCCAGGCGCGCCGCCAGTGCCGCCAGCGCCAGCGCAGCCACGACCGCCACAGCCAGCAGGGCCTCGGTCATGCCGGCACTCAGCGGGGCAGGGGCGGGCCAGTTGGGGGCGACCACGGTCAGGAAACCCAGCCCGAAAAGCAGCGAGCCGAACAGTGTGCCATCGGCCACCAGCAGGCAGACCACCCCGCTGAATACCAGCGTCGTGCGCCACTGGTGGTGAACGGGCAGCGTGATTCCGGGCGCGACGGGCACGGGCGGGTGGCTCTGGCCTGTCGTCAGTTCCCGCGCCCAGCGCCAGACCAGCACCGCCACCCCCACCAGCGCCAGCGGGGTCAGCATGTAGAGGCCGGACAGCATGAGCAGCACGAACACACCGATCACCGCCGACAGCTTCAGCGGCAGCGCCGTGTTGCCCGGCAGAACGGCAATATGCTGCGGCTTGCCGGTGCTGATATCGGTGACCAGCAACTCGCGCTGATTGCGCGGCGCGCCCGGCAGCAACCCCTCTCCACGCGCCAGCGACAGCGCAACCTGTGTCACGGGCTGGCCCGGTAGCAATGGCTGCGCGGGCAGCGAGGCAAAGTTATAGGCAGGCCCGGGCCGGAGCAGCGCCCAGTCCAGCGTCTGCCCGCGCCACGGATCGCGCGGGGTGCGCGGGCCCAGAAAGGCCTGCAACGCCAGATCAATGACGAAAAGCGCGAAGCCGATGCTCATCACGAATCCAAAGAGCGAGGACACCAGATTGGGCAGCATCCATTCGGGATTGTCCGGGTAGATATCAATGCGCCGCGGCATGCCGATCAGCCCGGTCAGATGCATGATGAAGAACGTGCCATGAAAGCCGATGACAATGATCCAGAACGCGGCCTCGCCCAGCCCCTTGATCCGGGCGCGCCCGCTGATCAGCGGCATCCAGTAACTGGCCGCCGCCATCATCGGAAAGACAAAGCCACCGATCAGCACATAATGCAGATGCGCGGTCACAAAGGCCGTGTCATGCGCCTGCCAGTTGAAGGGCACCACCGCCAGCATCACCCCGGTCAGCCCGCCCATGACGAAGGTGAGAAAGAAGCCCATGATATGCAGCATCGGCAGGTGCATTTCCGGGCGGCCCTTCCACATCGTGCCGATCCAGGCGAAGACCTGCACCGCCGTCGGCACCGCCACCGCCAGCGACGCCGCCGAGAAGAAGGCGAGCGCCAGATGCGGGATGCCCACGGTGAACATGTGATGCACCCACAGCCCGAATGACAGGAACACCAGCGCCAGAATGGCCGCGACGATGGCGCCGTAGCCCACGATCTGCGTGCGGCACATCACCGGCAGAATGGTTGAGATGGCCCCGGCGGCGGGAAGGAAGATGATATAGACCTCAGGGTGACCAAAGAGCCAGAAAAGGTGCTGCCACAAAAGCGGATCGCCGCCGCGCGCCACCTCGAAGAATGGCCAGTCAAAGGCGCGCTCCACTTCCAGCAGGACCGAGCCCAGGATGAGGGGCGGAAAGCCCACCAGCATCATCGCGCTGGTGCCCAGCATATACCACGCAAAAAGCGGCATCCGGGTCAGTGTCATGCCCGGGGGGCGCTGGCGCAGGATGGTGACGGTGATTTCCACCGCCGCCGCCAGTGCCGAGATTTCCACGAAGGTTACGCCCAGAAGCCAGATATCGGCATTGATCCCCGGCGAATGCGTGGCGCCTGACAGGGGGGTATACATGAACCAGCCATCACGCGGCGCAACCCCTGCAACCAGCGCGAACAGCATGATCAGCCCGCCGAACAGATAGCACCAGTAACCCATCGCCGTCAGCCGGGGAAAGGCCATGTCGCGTGTGCCCAGCATCTTGGGCAGAAGGTAAATGCCCAGCCCCTCCAGCATGGGAATGGCGAACAGGAACATCATGATGCTGCCATGCATCGTGAAGATCTGGTTATAGAGCTCGGTATCAAGGAATGCGCCTGCGGGCGTGGCAAGCTGCGCGCGGATCAGCATCGCCAGCACGCCGCCGATGACGAAGAACACCAGCGCCGTGCCCATGAAGCGCAGACCCAGCGTGGTGTGGTTCACCGCCGTGATCTGGCCGCGCCAGCCCGGGTCATTGGCCCAGACGCGCGCCAGCTCGCGGTGCAGGCGCAGCGCGCGTTGCGGCGGGTTTGGGGACAGGGTGAAACCCGGGGCTCGCTGCGTCATTCTTCGGGCGCTCCTTGGGTCTGGATAAGGGCCTCGGGCGGGGCGCCGGGCGGGTAGGCGATGAGCTGAAAGCGCATGACCGAATGGCCAAGGCCGCAGAATTCGGCGCACAGCCCGTCATGGCTGCCCGGCGTATCGGCCAGCAGGCGCAGCCGGTTGGTGCGCCCGGGAATGGCATCAATCTTGCCCGCCAGCCGGGGTACCCAGAAGGCGTGGATCACATCCTCCGATGTCACCAGCACATCCACCGGCTGGCCCGCCGGGATATAGAGGATATCGATGGTCTCCACGGGTTCGCCATCGGCGCCGGGCTGGGTAAAGCGCCAGCCCCATTGAAAGGCATGAGCCTGCACCTGCACCGCGCCATCGTCACGCGGCAGAATGCGCTCACCCACCCAGAGCGCGGCCGCCAGCACCGCGCCCAGCACCGCGACCGAGAACCACAACCCCAGCGCGATGGTCCAGCGCCGTTCAGGAATGTCGCGCGGGCGGCCAAAGCCCAGGGCCACCAGCACGCCGACCATCAGCGTGATCAGCCCAGCACCCGCCAGCATCGCCCACCATAACCATGCTACATCCTGCGCCACCGGCCCTGCCGGGTTAAGCGCTGAAAGCGGCCCGTCGCAGCCGGCCAGCAGCATGAAGGGAACCAAAACGCGGCTCATCGCCTTGTTCCCTATAGCCCCCAATCGCAAGGAGCGAGCCCGATGAAGGAGCATTCGACCCCCCTCAACGATCCGATCGAGGAACGCCGCGCCCTGCACAGCACCGAATCCCGGATCGCCATCGCGGGGCATCCGCTGCATGCGATGCTGGTGGCCTTTCCCATCGCGCTTACGTTCTGCGTTCTGGGCGCTGACCTGTTCTACTGGTGGACGGGCGATGAATTCTGGGCGCGGGCCGCTGGCTGGGCCGCTTTCGGCGCGCTGGCGATGGGGGTTCTGGCCGGGATCACCGGCACTGTCGAGCTGCTGATTGTCCGTGGCATCCGCAATCGCAGCCCAAGCTGGACGCATTTCATTCTGGCGGTGATGCTGTTGTCGCTCATGGGGGCAAACTGGGCGCTGCGCGTGGGCGATCCGGCCGGGGCGATCCTGCCGCTGGGGCTGGCCCTGTCGTTTGTGGCGGCCGGGATGACGGCGATGACGGGTTGGCATGGGGGCAAGCTCGTTTTCGATTATCAGATCGGCACCACGCCCGGGGGCAGTTCGCGGTCCTGAGGGTGGCGCAAAAGCGCGGGAAGGTGCTCAAGCAGCGGGGTCAGATCGGGTTTGGCCAGAACCAGCCATAGCACAAGCACCATCAGGGGCAGCACCACGACAAATGCCAGCAGGGGCGGGGGCAGGTTATACGCGCCGTCACCGTGACCGATCTGATTTGTCAGATGGCCCAGCCAGGCATGGACCAGCACCATCCCTGCCACAGCGACAAGCTTGGCCAGAAGCCAGGTATCGACCAGTTCCAGCCGGAAGATCAGCACGGTGCCCGCCGCAATCGCCAGCACCGCCGCAGGGCTGAGCAGGGCAATGTAGGTGAAATGTGACAGATGGCGCAGGCGTGTGAAGCCGGCCTGTGTGCGATGCACGTTGTTGCGGCTATAGACATGCAGCAGAACCGGCAGCGCCACCAGCCCTGCACACCACAGGCTCAGCGCTGCGATATGCACGAACTTCAGCAAGGCGATCATGCAGCGCCTTCCTGTTGCCGCCGCCAGCCCGCCTGCAGGGCAAGGGCGGCGACAAGGGCAAAGGGCAGCATGCCGGGCACCCACATGATCAGCCCGGCCAGTTGCTGATCGGCCAGAAGGGTCAGGCCAAAGGCCTCGGTGCCGGTCAGATGCTCAGCGTAAAGCGCGCGCGGCGCAAAGGTCAGGATCGCGCCCAGAAAGCCCATCTGCCCGGCCAACCCGGCAATAAGCCCGGCATGGACAAAGGGGGCAAGCGGGCTTTGCGAGCGGGTGAAAACCACGCTCCAGAATGCCCAGGCGGGCAACAGAAGGGCCGCCTGCATCAGCCAGTAGAGGGCGGCGCTGTCCCATGCCGCTGTGTAAAGCGCCGGGATGTGCCAGCCCAGCAGCGCCACGGACACTGCCGCCCACGCGGCATTCAGCGGCACGCGGCGCAGCGGAAAGGCCAGCGCCAGCGCAGGCGCGGCAAAGCCGATCAGCACCAGATGGTGCACCGCGCGTGCCGAGAACAACGCGACCGTGAGCGCACAGAGCGGTGAGACGAAGGCAAGCACCAGCGCCGCCATGGCCAGCCCGAAGGCGCGGCTGCGTTTCGGCGCCGCCGCTTTGCGCAGAACGACCGCCCCGGTAATGGCAGCCAGCACGAGAGCGGCGAGAAGCAGCGGGTCAAGGTTCCAGGAGGTCAGCAGTGTGGCCGGGCCGGGAGCAGGGCCGCAATAGGGGAGCGCGGGATTCATGGCGGGCGTTCTCCTGTCTGCGCGTGGCCTCAGTCGCGGCGGCCCGGAACGGGCCACCGCCAGACCTTAACGCGCCGGGGATCGAACGGTTCCCCACCCGCCTTCGGCTGCGGCAACCCGGCCCTCCATGCAAACGCAACCCTCTGCAATTCTTCTGCCCCTAGCCGCCGGCGACGCGGAACACGGGAACCGGCAGGCTTTCTGGCCGTTGAAGCGGGTATGGCCAACAGCTCAACCACCGCACCGCCCCTCGCCCCCGGCGCCGCACCCGCCCGGTTCTGGTTCAGGGTGGCGTTGCTGCTTGCGCTGGCGGCAGGGTTCATCGGCCTGCCCTTTGTCATCCTTTTCTATGGCGGGCGGCCCTTGCCGGGCACCTTCACCTGGGATTTCGCGATGGCACTGGGGTTTGCGGCGCTGGCGCTGGCCGCGCTCCAGTTCGCGCTCACCGGAAGGCTGAAATGGCTGACCCGGCCCTTTGGCGCCGATATCGTCTATCTGTTTCACAGGTATCTGAGCTGGGGCGCGGTGGCGATCATGCTGGCCCATTTCGCCCTGCTCTACCTCTGGCACCAACCCGCGCTGGGCGTTCTGAACCCGCTCGAAGCGCGGTGGGAGTTGACATCGGGCCGCCTCGCGCTTGGCTGCTTTGTCGCGCTGATCATCACCTCGCAGTTCCGCAAAGTGCTGCGGTTGAAGTATGAATGGTGGCGTGGCCTGCACCTGACGCTGGCCATTGTTGGCTTTGTGGCCGCCGTGGCGCATGTGCTGGGCGTGGGCAATTATACTGCCAACCCCGACAAGCGCTGGCTCTGGGCGGCGGTCAGCCTGGCCTGGCTGGGGCTGCTGGTCTGGGTGCGGCTGGTGCGGCCCTGGCAGCAACGGCGCAACCCATGGCGGGTGGTGGCGAATACCGCGCATCGCGGTGGGGTCCATTCGCTGGAGCTGAAACCCGAGGGGCAGGCGCTGCCCGGCTGGCAGCCGGGCCAGTTTGCCTGGCTGAGCGTGGGGCGCTCGCCCTTTTTGCTGAAGGAGCATCCGTTCACCATCTCCAGCGCCCCGGAACATGGGCCGAACCTTGTGTTCTCGATCAAACCGCTGGGCGATGACACAGAAGCGCTGATCAACACGGCGCCGGGCACACTGGCCTATATCGACGGTCCCTATGGCGCGTTCTCGATCGACCGCGCGCCCGGCGCCGGGGGCTTCGTGATGATCGCGGGCGGGGTGGGGATCACGCCGATCCTGTCCAACCTGCAGGCGATGGTGGCGCGCAACGACCAGCGCCCGGTGATCGTGCTCTACGCCAATCCTGACTGGGACAGCGTCAGCTTCCGCGACGAGCTGGACGTGATGCGCCACAGGCTGGAACTGACACTGGTCCATGTGCTGGACGCGCCGCCCGAGGGCTGGCGCAGCGAAAGCGGACGGATTGATCAGGCGATGCTGGAGCGCCATCTGCCACCACACAGCCGCCACTGGCCGCATATGCTTTGCGGCCCCGCCCCGATGACCGATGCCGTGCGCAAAGCGCTGAAGGCGCTCGGTGTGCCGGCGCATCGGATCGATTATGAAGTTTTTGAACTGGTGTAACCCATGCGACCCGCCCTTGCCCGCCTTCTCGCCCTCGCGCTGACCCTTTATGCGGTGGCACTGGCGCTTGCTCTGGCGCTGAGCCTGACCTGACGCCCCGCCACAACGCTGCGCGCGCTATGGTTCCCGTGACCTGATTGCCTGCTGCGCAGACGCCTCCTTGTTTGCCGCTGCGCGGCGTTGGGGGGCGCTGCCCCCGTCTGTCCTGCTGCGCAGAACAGACTCCCCCGGGATATTTGGGAACAGGTGAATGAGGCGCGCCGCGCCCCCTTTCATCTTGCCGGAAATACGCTGGGGGGTGAATTGGCCGCAGGCCAAGAGGGGGGCAACGCCTCCCTCCTTTTTCTTTTGGCCTGTCCGCGCTACAGCATGCGGGAGGGGAGCCACAACACCAGTTGCGGCAGCAGAAAGACGATGATGACCGCCAACACCTGCAGCGCCACGAAGGGAATGACGCCCTTGTAGATATCGATGATCGTCACTTCGCGCGGGGCGACGCCTTTGAGGTAAAAGAGAGAGAACCCCACGGGGGGTGTCAGGAACGAGGTTTGCAGCGTGACTGCGAAGAGCACGATGAACCAGATCTGATCGAAGCCCAGCGCCACCACCACCGGCGAGACCAGCGGCAGCATGATCAGCGAGATTTCCAGCCAGTCCAGAAAGAAACCGGCAAGGAAGGCAATCAGCAGGATGGTCAGCACCACGCCCGAGGGGCCGAAGGGCAGGCCTTGCAGCGACTGGCTGATGAATTCGTCCCCGCCCAGCTGGCGCATGACCACCGCGAACATCGTGGCCCCCAGGAAGATGCCGAAGATGAAGGCCGTGGTCAGCGTGGTTTTCACGCCCACCTCTTTCAGCACCGCCCAGCTGAGCCGGCCATTGGCCGCCGCCAGCAATGTCGCACCGAACGCGCCCACGCCCGACGCCTCGGTGGGGGTGGCGAAGCCGAAGAAGATGGAGCCGAGCACCGCGAAGATCAGCAGGATCGGCGGCACCACAGCCAGAAGCGTGCTCAGAATCAGCTTCAGCGAGACCGGCGGCAGGCCGGTCGGGGCCGGGGCGAGGTTCTTGACCGTCATCGCCGCGATCAGGATGTAGAGGATATAGAATCCGCCCAGCATCAGCCCCGGGATCAGCGCGCCCATGAACAGGTTGCCCACCGAGACCGACATCTGATCGGCCATGATGATCAGCATGATCGACGGCGGGATCAGGATGCCCAGCGTTCCCGCCGAGGCCACCACGCCCGAGGCGAAGCCCTTGTTATACCCCTGCTGCAGC
Organism: Pararhodobacter sp.; assembly: GCF_036802785.1. Lineage (GTDB taxonomy): Bacteria > Pseudomonadota > Alphaproteobacteria > Rhodobacterales > Rhodobacteraceae > Pararhodobacter. The sequence continues at coordinate 2,976 of NZ_DAIRVN010000042.1, read as the reverse complement.
ATGATCGGCATCGACAGGAGCGCCAGCAACACAACGGACGCGCCGACGATACCCGTGGAGGCCGCCAGCAGAATGCCGATCAGCACCACCCCCAGCGCCAGCCCGCCCCGGAACCGCCCGAAGAGCTGGACGAAGTTCTCCATCAGCTTCTCGGTCACGCCGGAGCGTTCCAGCATCAGCCCCATGAAGATGAACATCGGCAGCGCGACCAGTATCCAGTTCGACATCTGCCCCCAGATGCGCTGAACGAAGATGCCGAAGATGCGCATGTCGGTCAGGAAATAGGTGTCCCAGTTGAACAGCTCGAACCCGTAGATCGCGATGAAGCTGAAAGCGATGGACACGCCGCCCAGCGCCCAGGCCACCGGGATGCCGGTGAAGATGAGCGCGATGAACGACACAAGCATCGCTATCACCAGAATTTCATTGGTTTCCAGCATGATATCCTTATCCCCTGAAGGTGCAGCCCTGCGGGTGCCGCCGGTGAGCTGTCTTGTTTGTGGCGCGTGTCACTGTGGCCCCGCGCCGCGCAGCGGGCGCGGCAGGCCGAAAAGAAGGGCCGAGATGCGCAAAAGCCGCGCCAGCGCCGCAAGGCCGATATAGGTGAAGGCCACGATGATCACTGCCTTGATCGCCCAGCGATGGCTCAGCCCGCCGACCGCCGAGGATATCTCGCCCCGCGTATAGGAGGCTTTCACGAAGGGCAGGGCGTAGGCGATGATCAGATACACCATCGGCGCAATGATCACGACAATCATGATCAGTTCGATCCAGGCCCGCGTTCTTTGCCGGAAGCCTGCGGCCAGCACATCGACGCGCACATGCGTGTCATGCGTCACCGCATAGCCGATGCCCAGCATGAAACCCACGGCATAGATATGCCACTGCATTTCCTCGACCCAGATATAGTTCACCCCCAGCGCGTAGCGCATCGTCACATTGACGACGATGATCAGCACCAGCACCGCCCAGAGCCAGTTCAGCACCGAGCCGATCGCCTCGATCACCCATTCGATGAGGTTTGATGGCCGGGTTCTTGGAAATTCCAGCGACGCGCCTTGCCCGCTGGCCTTTTCGACCTGTTCAAGATCCAGTCTGATCTCCGGAGTGCCGTTAGCCATGTCGGTATCATCTCCCTGTTGCGCAGCCGGTGGCGCCTTTGCAAGCCCCCGGCCCGGACCGGCGGGCGGTGGCATTTACCTTTCGCTCTTCGTGCCGAAGGCGGCCCGCGCCTTAAGCGCGGGCCGTCCGCTTGTTGGCCGTCAGCGAGCCGCTGTGATCAGTTCTCGATCCGGCTCTGCCAGTCGCGCGGCAGATAGCCCATTTCCTTCCACGGGCGCAGTTCGCTCTGATATTCCATCATCGAGGCATAGACGCGGCCAAACATCGCGTCACGCTCTGACCAGCGGGTCATCACGGACTGAGTGGCATCGTAGAAGCCCTGAATCATCTCGTCGCTATAGGTGCCGACATTGGTGCCGCGTTCCTGGAAGCTGGTGATCACTGCGCCCTGAAGGGCTTCGGCGCGGGCGATGGCAAAGGCGTTGCCTGCCATGCAGGTGGTTTCGATCTGGGCGCGCGACAGGTCAGACAGCCCGTTCCAGACATCGAGGTTCACATAGAGGAACTGGTTGGTCGAAGGCTGGTGCCAGCCGGGCAGGTAAAGCCAGTTGGCGACCTGATAGAAGCCCAGCTGTTCATCGACGGTAGGCAGCGAGAATTCGGTGCCGTCAAGCACGCCGGTTTCCAGCGCCTGATACAGCTCGCCGCCGGGCATGATGGTGACGGACATGCCGAACTCGGCCATGATCTCGCCGCCGACGCCGGCCGCGCGGAAGCGCATGCCGCGGAAATCTTCGGGCGAAGTGATCTCGTTGCGGAACCAGCCGGCGGTTTCAGGGCTGATGGTGCCGCACAGGATGGGATGCACGTTATAGGGGTGGAAGGTTTCTTCCAGCAGTTCCTGGCCGCCGTGATGGGTCATCCACGCAAGGAATTCCATGGATTCGAGGCCGAAGGGCGTTGCGCCGAATAGGGCGGCGGCCGGGACAGTGCCCCATTCATAGCCCATCCAGCTGTAGCCTGCGTCGATATTCCCCTCCGAGACGTTCTCGAAAATCGACAGTGCCGGGATCACTGCGCCGGGCTCTGCCACGCGCAGATCGATATTGCCGCCCGAAATGGCGCGAAGCTGGTCAGCGACCCAGGGCATGGTGTCGCCCAGCGCGGTCAGCGTCGAAGCAAAGCTCATCGGCACCTGCCAGCGTACGCGCTCCTGCGCCTGTGCTACCGAGGTCGTTGCAATGATCGACAAGGTGCCGATTGCGGCTGCGGTGCCAAGCAGTCTTGTTGTTGTTTTAGGCATTTGATTCCTCCCCGTGGAATTGTGGTAATATTTGCTTACCAATTCTTGCGCATAAAGCAACAGGGATTGCTGTCGCCTCAGCGTGACCGGAGGCTAACAAAGCTGCGCGCATCGCGCAACAACTGTTCCGATTGTTACCGGAAACGGTTCTTGCGCCGGGGGAATCTGGTGCGGAGAACAGACCATTTTAGCGTTCAAAAGAGGGGCTAAACTGTGCCGTGTCGGGCAGGATTCAGCCTTGGAAGCGGACAGGAAGGTTGAACTGGAAGCTGCCGTTCAGCCCCTGTGGCGCCGTCGGAATGCGGGCACGGCGGACGGCATCAAGCGCGGCCTGATCAAGCGCGGCATGGCCTGAACTCTGATGCAGCGCGACGCTCAGAAGCTGGCCGTCGCTGTGTACGGAAAGGCGCAAAAGCACCGTTCCGCCACTGCGTGTCCCTGCCGGGTGGCGCTGCTGGCGTTGCACGGCGGCGCGAATCGCGCCGCCCCATTGCGCGACCAGCCCGCCGGTATCGGCCTGCGCGCGGCTGGTTTCGCGCGCCGCTCTGGCCTGCCCTTCATGCCCGCGCGCGCCTGTGCCGGTGGCGCGTTGGGCGGGGGCGGCAGGGGCG
>NZ_DAIRVN010000041.1:0-39910 GCF_036802785.1 Pararhodobacter sp. | reverse complement strand
TACGCGCCCAGATGCGCGTGGCCTCGGTCAGGGTGGGGTAATCGCGCTGCTGCATCGCCTGCCTTCGGTTTGTCTGCACACCGTCCGGCGTGACCATACGCAGGAACATTGCCGCACCGCAACCGGGGGCAGGGGGCGCTCATCCATGGCTGCCATGCCCGAAGAGTGTGACGGTTTGCGGACAGGTGCCCGGCAGTTCAAACTCCAACGTGGTGTGGGTAATGCCGAACTCCTGCAACAGGCGCGCCCGGATCGCCGCCTTGACGCCCTCAGCCCCGGCGTGGCTGCCCGGTGCGATGACGATATGCGCCTCAAGCGCCGGTTCATTTTCCTGCATCTCCCACAGGTGGACGTGGTGCAGATCATCGACGCCCGCAACCTGCCGGATTGCTGCCACCACGGCGGCGCCGTCAAGCCCCGGGGGGCTGGCCAGCATCAGCAGGCGCACCGGGCGGCTGATCTCGGTCAGCGCGAGGTAGAGGATATAGGCGGCGATCCCGATGGTGATGGCGGCGTCGATCCAGTAGAGGTTGTAGAGGATGATCAGCGTGCCGCCGATGATCACCGCGACCGAGGCCAGCGCATCGGTCAGGTTGTGCACAAACAGCGCGCGGATGTTCTGGCTGCCTTTCTGCATCGACCATGTCAGCAGCGCGGTCAGGGTATCAATGACCAGCGCCACCCCGGCGATGATCACCACGATCCAGCCCATCACCTCGGGCGGATCAATCAGCCGCATGCCGCCTTCATAGATCAGGTAAAGGCCCACCACGATCAGCGTGGTATAGTTGATCAGCGCCGCGACTATCTCGATACGTTTGTAGCCGAAGGTCATCTGCCCGTCCGCCGGGCGCCGGGCGATCTTGCGCGCGGCAAAGGCGATCACCAGCGCCATCATGTCAGACAGGTTGTGCAGCGCATCGGCGATCAGCGCGAGGCTTCCGGCAAAGAACCCGCCCGCGACCTGCGCCACGGTCAGCAGCCCGTTTGCCCAGATGGCAATGGCGACCCGGCGGTCACCGCTTTCGGCGGAGAGGTGGGTATGGCCGTGATGATCATGCGGCATGGCGGGCCTCCGTGCGGCGGAGGGAGTGGTTTTCCGAGGACATGATTCGTGCCTTTCAACGATGTCCTTAGCCAGATACACTCTCTAGCAACTAGAGGTTCAAGGGCTGTTTTCATGTTTTCGATCGGCGATCTGTCGCGGCGCACCGGGGTGAAGGTGCCGACCATCCGGTATTATGAGGGCATGGGCCTGCTGACGCCCGTCACCCGCTCGGACGGGAACCAGCGGCGCTATGACAAGCGCGGGCTGGACCGGCTGGGCTTCATCCGCCACGCCCGCGATCTGGGTTTCCCGCTGGAGGCGATACAGGCGCTGATGGCCTTGCAGGACCATCCCGACCGCTCCTGCAAGGAAGCGACCGATATCGCCGTGGGGCAGCTTGACAAGGTCCGGCGCAAGATCAGCCAGTTACAGGCGCTTGAGCGCGAACTGACCCGCATCGCCGGGGCCTGCGACGGAGGCGGTGCGGCGGGCGATTGTCATGTGCTGGTCTGTCTGGCCGACCACGCCAATTGCGAGGCGGATCACCCAAGGGTATCGTGAAGGCTGCGGGTGGACATATTACATAATCTTCATTATCGGTCATTGTAGGGCATGGAGGTCGATTTCGACGACTACGCATGAGGTCAGGGGCGGGAACGATGGCAGCTATGCGGGGCGTGGAGGGCGAAAGCGGACCTTGCTGGAGCGTGGGCGATGCAGTTCGAAAAGCTCACATCGGTCCTTCTTGGCGCGCGGTGGGTAGGTCCGCAATGGTCGCAGCGGCGGGACTCGAACCCGCATCTCTTCTGTCACGCTTCGAGCGATAGTTTCAGAAGGCTCTATCCTTTGAGCTACGCTGCCTGCCATTCAAATTACTTCGTCTTTCACGAGCACTCTCTATTCAAGAATCGGGTAGTGGGTCCGCAAACCGCACCATCTCGCACCAGCACGATGAGATACCGAGCTGTCGCATGTCATAGATCGCCGATCCAAGACCCTGACCGGTTGTGCTATGAATGTTGGTCGCCCAGTCGGGTTTTCGCATGAGCAGCTCATCTACTGGCATTCCTCGCTCAGTTGCCTCTTGTTCTGCATCAGTTATTTGATCCCAAACCACTTGCACGATGTGTTGGGCGAACAGGGCTGGTCGGACGTATCTGTTATAGGTATTCTGGTAGTCGGCCTCTGGGTCGCGACCATCCGCATTGACTGCAGGCCCTTGGAATTTCTGTAGTGCTGGCTGGTGATAAAGGATTGCTGCCCTTAGTGAGGCAAGTTTTGTGTCGGGGATTCGTCCACTCAAGATGTACCCGGATACTGTCGGCTTGAGCGGAATTTTGATATTCACAGATTGTGTATCAGGTGAATATTGAATAGTAAAAGTCATCTTTTCACCGAGTCGATGTTGATTATGCTGGGCCTTCATCGTCAGAGCGGAATTAATCACATCTCTTATAGTCAATGCTCGCATCAGATTGCGGTAACCTGTTGACAAATTGCGCTCCATGGATTCTACGCGCATGTCTTTAGCCCATTGCGGTAGACTATCCACCTCACCCAGATTCCTCGAAATCCGGATTATGTTTGCTAGTAACGCAGTCGAGTACTTTTCAGCTTTGCCGCCACGAACATGGTCTTTGGAATTTGGATAAGCACTTAAAGCGATTGCCCGTGAGGCATTTATAAGCGGATTGCTGGAGCTGGGAATCATGAATTTGGATTTGGGTTCGGTGTTCCAACACCGCTTTCGAAGTTCCGAACGCATGTTCATGTTCACACTCATACCAAATCTGTTGATAATTTAAATTGGCCACTTGTGTCTCTGCCGATCATCAACACTTAGCACCCTCACAATTCTCTTTTTAAGCTGCAAGTTATTTGAGGGCGAATCAAACTAGAAATAGTAGATATTTCTTTTTCTGCAAACGTTCAGTTTGAGGAAGCTGCAGCGCGAACGTCTCCTTTGGGCCGGTCACGTTGCTATCGCAAAATGATCTGACTCGCAGCAGGATGCAGGAATATCGGTGATGGGCTCAAATTGACCACCCTACCCCTCTCCCTGCCCACCCCTCAAATCAGCTTGCCGGGCGGGTGGCGGAGGAGTTGCGCATCCATTCCAGGATTCCCTCAAGGCTGGCCGCATCCAGTTCGCCGTTCTCGCCGCCTGGTGTGGAGCGGCCGCCTGTGGTGGCGGTGCCGGGGGCGGTCAGGGTTGTGAGGAAGTCTGTCATCCAGCTATGGGCGGTGCAGGTTGTCACATGGGCCAGCAGGGCCGCGTGGCGGGTGCGGCGTTCGTCGAGCGACATGGTCAGCGCCTGATACAGCTGCGCGGCCATATCGTCGATATCATAAGGATTGACGATCAGCGCCTCCTGCATCTCTTCGGCAGCGCCCGCGAATTGCGACAGCACCAGAACGCCCGGATCATCAGGGTCCTGCGCCGCGACATATTCCTTTGCCACAAGGTTCATCCCGTCGCGCAACGGGGTGACCAGCCCTACCCTGCTGTAGCACAGAAGCGGCGCGAGCTTGGTGCGCGGGATGGAGCGGCAGATGTATTTCAGCGGCGTCCAGTCAAAATCGGCGAAGCGGCCATTGATGGCGCCGGAAAGCCGCTCCAGCTCGGCGCGGATATCGGCATAGGCATCGACCTCGCCACGCGTGGGGGGCGCGACCTGCAGGAAGCTGACCTGCCCGACCAGTTCCGGGTGTTGCGCCAGCAGCGTCTCAAAAGCCCTGAACCGCTCTGGCAGGCCTTTGGAGTAATCCAGCCGGTCCACCCCGATGATCTGCTTGCGCTCTGACATGCGCCGGCGCATCCGGGCGATGGCGGGGTCAGGGTCTCCTTTCCGGGCAAGGGCGGTGAAGCCCGCCGCATCAATGCCGATGGGGAAGCGCTTGATCTGCACCGAGCGGCAGGCCAGTTCAAAATTGTTGTCGGGCAGTTCGCGGGCGCGGGTGTGGGTGGTGAGATAGGTTTTCAGGTTGCTGACATCGGTGTGGGTCTGAAAGCCCACAAGGTCATAATCCACCAGCGCATCAACCAGCTCGCCATGATGCGGCGAGGCTGACAGCAGGTCCGGCGGGGGGAAGGGGATGTGCAGGAAAAAGCCGATCCGCTGGCGACAACCGAGGCGGCGCAGGCAGGCGGCGAGCGGGATCAGGTGGTAATCATGCACCCAGATCACGTCATCGGGCTTCAGGAAGGGCATCAACTGGCGGGCAAAGGCCTCGTTGACGCGCATATAGGCTTCAAAGCTGTCGGTGTGGTAATCGACCAGATCAAGGCGGTAGTGGAACAGCGGCCAGAGGACGGAATTGGCATAGCCCAGGTAATAGGCGGCAAAATCATCCGGGCTGATGGGCGCGCCGATGCAGGTGACCTTGCCGACTTCATGCGATTCGACCGCGCCGCCGGTTTCCCCCTCGCGCTTGCCGTTCCAGCCAAACCAGATGCCGCCTCTTTCGCGCAAGGCATCCGCCAGCCCTACCGCCAGCCCGCCCGACTGCCGCGAAGAGCGCAGATCAGCGACCCGGTTGGAGACGATGACCAGCCGTTGATTGCCATCGCCCGCGCCGGGCCGCCGGGAAAGCGGGTCGGTATCATCCTGCGGGTCACCTGACGCCGCGTTGAGGGTATCCTGACGTTGGACGATCATTGATTCCGCCTTGCATCGGTTTTGCGTTGCATGGCTGATCAACCGATCAGCCGCGTTCTTGTTCCCCCGCCGGGCCACGGGCCGGTGCCCGCGAGGCCAGCAGCCGCGCCAGCCAGCCCGCAAGGGCCGCCGGGTCGGCAAGCCGGAAATGCGCGGCGCTGTCGCCGCTGCCCACCTTGACCGAGATGCCGCCAAGCGCGTTGACCCCGGCAAAGCCCGCCTCGTCGGTGACATCATCGCCCGCGAAAAAAGGGCGGCGGCCCCGGAACGGGTGCTCATTCATGAAATCCGCAATGGCCTGGCGCTTGTCGCGGCTACCGAATTTCAACTCTGCCACCATCTTGCCCTGCACGAGGGTCAGGCGCGAGTCGCCGTTGCATTCTGTGTTCATAAAATGCAGGCAATCAGCCCCCAGTTCGGGCCGGTTGCGGAAATGAAGGGCAACGGAGCCCGGTTTTTCCTCGGTCTGAAGGCCGGGGCGGGTGCTGGCGAAGCTGTCAACGGCGCTGACGAGGCGCCGGTGCGCGGCAGTATCCACCACCATCCGGCTGACACGCCCGTCAAAATCGCGCCGTTCCAGCCCGTGCACCCCGGCCACCGGCAGCACAAGCGGGTGCAGCATCGCGTCAAGCTGGGCGATGCTGCGGCCAGAGACCAGCGCCAGCGCCCCGCCCGCCGCATCGCTGAGCGCCTTGAGGGTGGTCAGTGCGTCAGGGGGAATGCACGCCTGCGCCGGGTCCGCCACGATCTCTGCCAGCGTGCCGTCCACATCCAGAAAAAACGCGGTTTCCGATGGTAACAGGGCGGGTGGCAGAGTCGGTGAAGCGGGCGAAGCGATTCCGGTGTGCATGGGATTTCAACGCGCGCGGAGGCACCTGGTTCCCGTGTCCGCGGAAGAAAATGCTGCGCATGCGAGAAAGCCGGGCTGGCAAAAAAGCGCGCAGCCCCCTTGTCGCTTTCATTTTTCGGCGCTAGGTCTGGGGCATAACCGTTGGGGTGCCCTGTTGCGGGGCTGAGAGGCGAATGCGCCAACCCATCGAACCTGATCCGGCTCATACCGGCGTAGGGAACGGTGCGCTTTTGGGGCCGAAAGGTGCCCGCATTCCGTCTCCTTACGTTGGTTGCAACCAAAGGAGGCGCCCGTGGTTCCCATTGCTCTGACCATCGCAGGCTCGGATTCCGGCGGGGGGGCCGGGATACAGGCCGATCTCAAGACATTCTCGGCATTGGGCGTTTACGGCGCCAGCGTGATTACCGCGCTGACTGCGCAGAACACGCGTGACGTGGTGATGGTCGAAGCCGCCAGCCCGGCGATGGTTGCCGCGCAGATGGATGCGGTGTTCAGCGATCTGGCGGTGCGGGCGGTCAAGCTGGGCATGCTGGGTGATGCGCAGGCGATTGCCGTGGTGACGGAGCGGCTGCACGCGCAATCGGTGCCGGTGGTGCTGGACCCGGTGATGGTGGCGAAGTCGGGCGACCGGCTGTTGCCCGAGGCGGCGCTGGAGGCCCTGCGCAACCTGCTGCTGCCACGCGCCACCCTTTTGACCCCCAACCTGCCCGAAGCCGCCGATCTGCTGGGCACCAGCGCCGCGCGCGATGAGGCCGGGATGCTGGAGCAGGGCCACGCCTTGCTGCGGCTGGGGGCGCAGGCGGTGTTGATGAAGGGCGGGCATGGTGCGGGGGCGGAATGCGTTGATCTGCTGATCGAGGCCAGCGGTGTTACCCGCCTGACCGCGCCGCGCCAGTGCACCCGCAACACGCATGGAACCGGCTGCACCCTTTCCGCCGCCATCGCCGCCGGGCTGGCGCAGGGCATGGCGCTGGCTGACGCCGTGACCCGGGCGCATGCCTATCTGCAAGGCGCCATCGCGGCGGCTGACGGGCTGGGCGTGGGGCATGGCATTGGCCCGGTGCATCATTTCCACGGGGTCTGGGCGCATGGCTGAAGTGACCGTGATCGGCGCGGGCGTGGCCGGGCTTTGGGCGGCATGGGCGCTTTCCCGTGCCGGGCTGACCCCCCGCCTGATCGACCGCAACGGCCCGCCCGGCCCGCATGGCTGCTCATGGTGGGCGGGGGGCATGCTGGCCCCGTTTTGCGAGGGGGCGGTGGCCGAGCCTGCCGTGGTTTCCCATGGCAGGAACGCCGCCGCCGCATGGGGTGACGTGACCGGGGTCACGCATCGCGGCTCGCTGGTGGTGACGTTGGAGCGTGACAGGGGTGAGCTGACGCGCTTTGCCCGGCGCACCACGGGGCATGAATTGCTGAGCAACGGCCTCAGCGCGCTTGAACCCGAACTGCGCGCCACGCAGGCGCTGTTTTTCGCAGGGGAGGCCCATCTGGACCCGCGCCGCGCGCTGGCCGATCTGGTCGCCGCGCTGGCCGGGCGGGGCATCGCCATCGAGCGGGCCGAGGCCCTGCCCGCCGATATCCCCGGCCCGTTGATCGACGCGCGCGGTATGGCGGCTGATGCCCCCGGCCTGCGCGGGGTGCGTGGCGAGATGGTGGTGCTGCGCGCGCCGGAAATCACCCTCACCCGCCCGCTGCGCCTGCTGCACCCGCGCCACCCGCTCTATATCGTGCCGCGCGCGGGCGGGGTTTACATGCTGGGCGCCACCCAGATCGAAAGCTCTGATCGGCGCGGCGTTTCCGCCCGCTCGCTGCTGGAACTGCTGTCTGCCGCCTATGCCCTCGATCCGCGCTTTGCCGAGGCCGAGGTGCTGGAAACCGGCGCCGACCTGCGCCCGGCGTTTGCTGACAATGTGCCGCGCGTGGTGCGGCGGGGGCGGGTGCTGCATCTGAACGGCCTGTTCCGCCACGGCTATCTGATGGCCCCGGCGCTGGCGCTTCAGGCGGCTGATTATCTGACCCAAGGCATCAAGGGGGATCTGTTCCATGAAGATTGAGGTGAATGGCGAAGGCCATACCGTCACCGGCACCACCGTGGCCGAGGTGTTGGCGGAACTGGGCTGGGGCAGCGCGCGTGTTGCCACTGCCCTGAACGGGGAGTTTCTGCCCAAGGCGGCGCGTGAAGGCACAAAGCTGGCCGCAGGCGACCGGCTGGAAGTGCTCGCCGCCATGCAGGGGGGCTGATTGATGCGCGATTTCTATGGCGTGACGCTGGACAGCCCCTTGATGCTGGGCACCGCGCAATACCCCTCCCCCGCGGTGATGGAGGCAGCTTTCCGCGCCTCGGATGCCGCGGTCGCCACGGTTTCCTTGCGCCGCGAAGGTGGTCAGGGGCAGGCGTTCGGCGAGATCATCCGGGGGCTGGGCGTGCATATCCTGCCCAACACCGCCGGTTGCCATTCGGCGCGTGAGGCCATCACCACCGCCCGCATGGCGCGCGATCTGTTTGAGACCGACTGGATCAAGCTGGAGGTCATCGGCCATGCCGACACGCTTCAGCCTGACCCGTTTGGCCTGCTGGAAGCGGCGGAAACGCTTTGCGCCGAGGGTTTCAGCGTCTTTCCCTACACTACCGAGGATCAGGTGCTGGCTCAGCGGCTGGTCGATGCGGGGTGCCGGGTGCTGATGCCATGGGGCTCGCCCATCGGCTCGGGCCTGGGGCTGAACAACCGCTACGGGCTGAAGACCCTGCGCGCGGCTTTTCCTGATGTGGCGATGGTGGTGGATGCCGGGCTGGGCCTGCCCAGCCATGCCGCTGACGCGATGGAAATGGGGTTTGACGCGGTTCTGCTCAACACCGCCGTGGCGCAGGCCGGTGACCCGGTCGCCATGGCGCGCGCCTTCGGGCTGGCCGCGAGGGCGGGCGCGCTGGCCGCCAGCGCAGACCCGATGGCCCCGCGTGAGATGGCCGCGCCCTCCACCCCCCTGATCGGAAAGGCCTGGCTATGAATCTGCCCCGCTTCTACCCCATCTTTGACAGTGTTGAATGGCTGGAACGCGCCCTGCCCCTTGGCGTGCGCTTCACCCAGTTGCGGATCAAGGACCGCGCGCCGGATGTCCTGCGCCATGATATCCGCGCCGGGGTGGCGCTGGCGCGTGCCCATGGCGCGGCGCTGGTGGTCAATGATTACTGGCAGTTGGCGATTGAGGAGGGGGCGGAGTGGCTGCATCTGGGTCAGGAAGACCTTGATGATGCCGACCTCCCCGCCATCCGCCGCGCCGGGCTGAAGCTGGGTGTCTCGACCCATGACCATGCCGAGCTGGAACGCGCGCTGGCGCTGAAGCCGGAATATATCGCGCTGGGGCCGGTCTATCCGACCATCCTGAAGCAGATGAAATGGCATGAACAGGGGTTGGAGAAGGTCAGCGAATGGAAGCGGCTGATCGGTGATATTCCGCTCTGTGCCATCGGCGGCATGTCGGTGGAGCGCGCGCCGGGGGCCTTTGCGGCCGGGGCAGATACCGTGGCGGCGGTGACTGATATCACCCTGAACGCAGACCCCGAGGGGCGGATGCGTGACTGGCTGAGGGTCTGCGCATGAGCCGCTACGCCCGCCAGATGATTCTGCCGCAGGTGGGAGAACAGGGGCAGGCGCGGCTGGCCGGGGCGCATGCGCTGGTGGTCGGCGCGGGCGGGCTGGGAGTGCCGGTGTTGCAATATCTGGCGGGTGCCGGGCTGGGGCGGATCACGCTGGTGGATGGTGACCGGGTGGAGGAGAGCAACCTGCATCGTCAGCCGCTCTACCGGATGGACCAGATCGGCCAGCCCAAGGTTGAGGCCGCCGCAACGGCTTTGGCCGCGCTCAACCCCGATGTCACCCTCACCCCCCGCATTGAATGGCTGGACCCGGCGAATGCCCCCAAACTGGTGGCGGATGCCGATGTGGTGCTCGATTGCGCCGACACCTTTGCCGCCAGCCTGACGCTTTCCGACATCTGCCACGCGCAGGGCAAGCCGCTGATCACTGCCTCGGCCCTTGCCATGGCGGGTTATGTGATGGGCTGTTGCGGCCCCGCGCCCAGCCTGCGCGCGATCTTCCCTGACCTGCCGGAACGCGGCGCGACCTGTGCAACGGCCGGAGTGATGGGGCCGATGGTGGCGGCGATCGGCGCCATGCAGGCGCAGATGGCGCTGTCGGTCCTGCTGGGGCTGGAGCCGTCGCCGCTGGGCCGTCTGATCAGCCTTGATGCCGCCAACTGGCGCACCGGCGGCTTTCGTTTTGACAAGGCGACCGAGCCTGCCACCCCCCTGCCCTTCATCGCCGCCAGCCAGACCCGCGCCGATGACCTGCTCATCGACCTGCGGACCGAGGCCGCGCCCTTCAGCCCCCACGCCCGCCATATCCCGCCCGAAGCTATTACCTCGCTGACCCCGCCACCCGGCACCCGCGTGGTGCTGGCCTGCGCCACCGGGCTGCGTGCCCATAACGCCGGGCAAAGGCTGCAGGCCGAATGGCCCGGCAGTATCGCCCTTCTTGCCCTCAACACCTGAAAGGAACGCCATGAAACGCGCCCTCACCACCTTCGCCCTGACCGCGACCCTTGCCCTGCCCGCCGCGGCGCAGGACCGCCTCAGCATCATGCTGGACTGGTTTGTGAACCCTGATCACGCGCCGATCATTCTGGCGCAGGAGCTGGGCTATTTCACCGATGCCGGGCTGGTGGTGGAGATTGTCACCCCCTCAGACCCCAATGACCCGCCGCGCATGGCCGCCGCCGGGCGCGTCGATCTGGCGGTGTCTTACCAGCCGCAACTGCACCTGAGCCGGCACAACGACCTGCCGCTGCGCCGCGTGGGCACACTGATTTCCACGCCGCTCACCTGCCTTGTGGTGCTGGCCGACGGGCCGGTGGAACAGATGGCCGATCTGGCGGGCCGCCGCGTGGGTTTCGCCGTGGCGGGCGTGCAGGAGGTGTTGCTGGATGCGATGCTGGCGCATAACGGGCTTGCCCCGACAGATGTGGAGCAGATCAACATCGGCTGGTCCATCTCGCCCGCGCTGATGGCCGGGCAGGTCGATGGCGTGATCGGCGCGTTCCGCAATTTCGAGCTGAACCAGCTTGCCATCGAGGGCACCGAGGGGCGCTGCTTCTACCCTGAAAGCGAGGGGGTTCCGGCCTATGATGAACTGATCTACGTCGCCAACCCGGTCGATCTGGACACCGACGCCATCGCCCGCTTCCTTGATGCGACCGAGCGCGCGACCGGCTACATTCTGAACAACCCCCAGCAGGCATGGGACATCTTTGCCGCCACCGCGTCTGAATTGCAGACCGAGCTGAACACCCGCGCCTGGGCCGATACCTGGCCCCGCTTCGCCACCCGCCCCGCCGCACTGGATGCCGGGCGTTATGCGCGGTTCGAGGCGTTTCTGGCCGATCGTGGCGCCACGTCGGGCGGGCTGCCGGTGCGCGAGCTGGCCATCGACGTGACCGCCGGTGCGACGCCATGAGCGTGCCCGATTATGGCCGCGCCTTTGCCCTCTGGCGTGGTGCAGCGCCTGGCTGGCAGGCCTATACGCGGCATGCCTTTGTCGAGGGGCTGCGCCGGGGCGATCTGCCGCGCGCGAATTTCCTGCATTACCTGCGGCAGGATTACGTCTTCCTGATCCATTTCGCGCGGGCATGGGCGCTGGCCGCCGCCAAGGCCGACACGCTGAATGAGATGCAGGCGGCATCGGCCACCGTTCATGCGCTGGTGCATCAGGAAATGCCGCTGCATCTGGCCCTTTGTGCGCGCGAAGGGATTGATGCCGCAGCGCTGGAGGCCACGCCGGAGGCCCCCGCAAACCTCGCCTATACCCGCTATGTGCTGGAGGCGGGGTATTCCGGCGATTTCCTTGATCTGATGGCAGCCCTTGCGCCGTGTGTGCTGGGCTATGGCGAGATCGGCGCGCGGCTGGCGGGGTCTGGCGGGGTGTATGGCGAGTGGATCGATACCTATGGCGGCGCCGAGTATCAGGCGCTCTGCCGCGATGTGGGTGCGCTGATCGACGGGGCGCTGGTGCATCGGCTGGGGGAAGGCTGGGACGGGCTGCCACGGTTCACCCGCCTGTCGCAGCGCTTTGCCACAGCGACGCGGCTGGAGGTCGGTTTCTGGGATATGGGGCTTTCCGGCGCATGAACGCCCCCGCCCTCAGCCTGCGCGGCGATCTGTTCATGGGCGATACCGCCCTGATCCGCGATCTGGCGCTGGACATGCCTGCGGGCGGGTGGAGCTGCCTGTTGGGGCCTTCCGGCGTGGGGAAATCCACGCTGGGGCGGCTGGTGGCGGGGCTGGCCGGGCCGCATCGGCTGGCGGGCGCGTTGGTGGCGCGTGACGGCGCGCCCCTGACGGGCCGCGTGGCGATGATGGCGCAGGAGGGGCAGCTGCTGCCATGGGCCGGGCTGGTGCATAACGTCACCATCGGCGCGCATCTGCGGGGCCAGCGCCCGGATACCAGCCGCGCGCGCCAGCTTCTGGCGGATGTCGGGTTGGCGGGGATGGAGGGGCGGCGGCCTGCCAGCCTGTCAGGCGGGCAGCGCCAGCGCGTGGTGCTGGCCCGCACGCTGATGGAGGATTGCCCGGTGGTGGTGCTCGATGAGCCCTTTTCGGCGCTCGATGCCGCAAACCGGCTGATGATGCAGGATCTGGCGGCGCGGTTGCTGGCCGGGCGCACCGTTCTCCTGATCACCCATGACCCGCTGGAGGCGCTGCGGTTGGCGGACCGCGCGTGGCTGCTGGGGCCGGAGGGGGCCGATGCTTTGGCTCTGCCCGATGCCCCGCCGCCCCGCAGCTACGCTGACCCCGCCACGCTGGAAATGCAGGCCCGCCTGCTGGCGCGGCTGCAAGCGGTGCAACCGGCATGATGGCACTGGCTCGCGGGGTTCTCGCACTCGGTTTCGCGCTGGCGCTCTGGCAGACAATCGTCTGGGCCACCGGGGTGCCGGGGTTCATCCTGCCCGGGCCGGGGCGGGTGGGGCAAAGCCTGTGGATCAACATGGCGATGCTGGCGGAACACGCCCGCTTCACGGCGCTCAACCTCGCGACCGGCCTGTCGGCGGGGGTGGCGCTGGGGGTGGCAACCGCGCTCAATCTGGCGCTGTCGCCCGGCGCGCGGATGCTCTTGCGCCCGATGCTGATCTTTGCGCAGGCGATGCCGGTTTTTGCTTTGGCGCCGGTGATCACCCTCTGGCTGGGCTATGGCGCGCCCTCAAAGATCGTGATGGTGGCGCTGGTGGTCTATTTTCCGGTGACTTCGGCGTTTTTTGACGGGTTGATGCGCCTGCCGCCCGCCTATCAGGACATGGCCGTGCTGATGTGCGCAACGCCGCTGCGCCGGTTGTTCCTGTTGCAGGTGCCCCACGCCTTGCCCGCGCTGGCCTCTGGCCTGCGGCTGGCGGTGGTCTATGCGCCGTTCGCGGTGGTGATCGGCGAATGGGTGGGGTCATCGCGCGGGCTGGGGTATCTGATGCTGATGGCGAACGGGCGGGGCCAGACCGATCTGATGTTTGCGGCCCTGATCTCGCTGGCGGCGCTGAGCCTGACGCTGTTCTTCCTGTTCGAGGCGGCTTTGCGGCGGTTGGCTAGGCCATAACCTTGTAGAGCTTGCGAAACCGCGCATAGGCATCGTCAAACGCGCCGCGCAACGCGGGGTCCGGGGCGATGGTGTGGTCAATCACAGGCGGGGTGCAGACAGCATCAACCCCCTGCCCGCTTTCGGCCATCAGCCCCAGCCGCGCCGCGCCGAACGCCGCGCCGAAATCGCCGCGTTCGGGCACATCGACCGGCAGGTCCAGCGCGGTGGCGATCGCCCCCAGCCAATAGGCGGATTGAGAGCCGCCGCCGACCGCCGTTACCCGCTCAACCCGCGCGCCCGCTGAGCGCAGCGCGGCGAGGTTGTCGGCCAGCGCGAAGGCCACGCCTTCCATCACGGCGCGGGTCAGGGCGGGGCGGTCGGCCTCATGCCCAAGGCCCGCAAACATGCCCCGGATGCGCGCGTCATTATGTGGTGTGCGCTCGCCCGAAAGGTAAGGCAGGAAGGTCACCGCACCGGGCGCCTGCACCGATGCGCCAATCTCGCGGTCCAGCGCGGCGGCGTCCATGCCGCAGATTTTCGCATGCCAGTTCAGCGCATCGGTGGCCGACAAGATCACCCCCATCTGATGCCAGCGCCCCGGAACCGCATGGCAGAAGGCATGCACGGCGCTTTCCGGTTTGGGGCGGAAGGCGTCATTCGCGGCGAAAAGCACACCCGAGGTGCCCAACGACACAAACGCCTGCCCCTCATGCACCATGCCCATGCCGATGGCCGAAGCCGCGTTGTCGCCCGCACCGCCTGCCACCACGACCGGCCCGGAAAGGCCCCATTCGCTGAGCAATTCGCGGCGCAGGTCACCGGAAGGCGCGGAGCCCTCGACCAGCCGGGGCATGTGATCACGCGACAGATTGGTGGCCGCCAGCAGCGCATCGGACCAGTCACGCGCCGCCACATCCAGCCAGCTTGTGCCCGAGGCGTCGGACATCTCTGATACCGCCTCGCCCGTCAGCCACAGGCGCAAGGCGTCCTTGGGCAGGAGCACGCGGGCGGTTTTTCTGAACACCTCCGGCTCATGGCGCGCGACCCAGAGCAGTTTAGGCGCGGTGAAGCCGGGAAAGACGATATTGCCGGTCAGCGCGCGGAATTCGGGGCGGGCGTCCAGCGCGGCGGCCTCTTCGGCAGCGCGGGTATCATTCCACAGGATCGCCGGGCGCAGGGCATGGCCTGTATCATCCAGCAGCGTCGCGCCATGCATCTGGCCTGACAGACCAATCCCCCGGACCGCGCCAAATTCGACCGGATGCGCGGCGCGCAAGGCGGCAACGGCGGCACTGGCGGCGGTGATCCAGTCTTCCAGAGTCTGTTCGGACCAACCCGGATGCGGGCGCGAAAGCGTCAGGTCGGCATGGGCCGAACCGATGATGCGCTGCGCGCCGTCCATCAACAGCGCCCGGATGCCCGAGGTGCCCAGATCAAGCCCCAGATACATGGTATTTCCTCAAAAAAAGGCCCCCGGCCCTGCGGCCGGGGGGAGTGTTGCTAAACCCTCAGAACGGGCTGTCGGGGTAGTAAAAGGTTTCGGCATTGTCCTGCGTGACCAGAACCGAGCCGATGATGAACTGGCCCGAAACCGGCGCCTGCGACACAAGATTCAGCGCCGTTACCTCAATCGCGGTGGCGATCATCGAGGGCGGGTAGGTCACGTTGGCCGGGATCATCGTATCGCCGTCCATGACGCGCTGGATCATCTCTTTCATGCCGGCACCGCCGAGAACGAACTGGATGTCATCGCGGCCAGCGGCCTCGATTGCGGCCAGAACGCCGATGGCCATGTCATCATCCGAGGCCCAGACGGCATCGATCTGCGAATGGCGCGACAGGAAATCCTGCATCACTTCAAACGAGGTGTCGCGGTTCCAGTTGCCATGTTCCATGCCGAGGATCTCGATGCCGGAGCCCTCGATGGCCGCCTGAAAACCCTCAACACGCTCATTGTCGATGGTGGTGGGAATGCCGCGCAGCACGACGATATTGCCGCCGTCCGGCATCTGCGAGACCATGTATTCACCCGAAACCCGGCCAAAGCCCGGGTTGTCACCGGCGACATAGAGGTCTTCGATACCCTCAACCGACAGGCCACGGTCAACCACCGTCACCCAGATACCGGCATCCGACACCGCCTGCACCGGGCCGGTCAGCGGCTCGGATTCGAAGGGCAGCACCACCAGCGCGTCGATGTTGCGGGTGGCGACCATGTCTTCGATGTCATTGACCTGCCGCGACGGGTCAGAGGCCGTTGCAAGCACGAAGGACAGTTCCGGATAGGTGGCCTCCAGACGGGTGATCGCCGCCTGCGCGAAGTAGTTCATGCCACCGGCCCAGCCATGCGTCGCCGCAGGAATGGAGACACCGATCACACGGGTGTCCTGAGCGAATGCAGGCGCGGTCAGCGCGGTTGACAGTGCGAGAACAGAAATAAGGCGTTTCATAAGGGCTCCTCCCCAGCTTTGATGCCGGATCATTGATCCGGCTTTCTTCCCCGCTGCAAAACAACAGCGAGAACGATGATTGCCCCCTGAATGGCACCATTCAGGTAAGGCGATACGAAATCGGTAAGGTTCAGGATGTTGCCGATCAGTGTCAGGATCAGCACACCCACCACCGTGCCCCAGACGCGGCCGAAGCCGCCCTTGAGCATGGTGCCGCCGACGATGACGGCGGCGATGGCCTCAAGCTCCCACAAAAGGCCCGTCGCGGATGAGGCCGAGCCAAGGCGCGGCACATACATGATGGTCGCTATGCCAACCAGAAGGCCCAGCATGACATAGGTGAGCAGCCGCACCCGCGCCACGCGCACGGATGAATAGCGCGCCACCTGATCGTTGGAGCCGATGGCGGCGCAGTGGCGGCCAAAGGGCGTGGAGCGCATCAGAATCTCACCCAGAATGACCACCAGCGCGAACACGATGATCGGCCATGATATCCCCCACAGCCCGCCGTAATAGACCGGCTGATAGAAGGTGCGCAGCGTGAAATTCAGGCTGAGGGTACCGCCATCGGCCAGCCAGGTGACGAGGCTGCGATAGATCCCCATGGAACCCAGCGTGACGATGAACGCCTCTATCCCCAGCCTGGTGATCAGAAGGCCGTTGAGCAACCCCGCCGTGATCCCCGCCAGAATGGCCACGGCCATCCCCAGCAGCACGATGGGCACACCCACCCCCAGCGTGGGCAGCGCGGTGTTCATCACCAGAATCATCAGCCCGGCGACAAAGGCTGCCATGGAGCCCACCGACAGATCCAGCCCGCCGGCGGTGATGACAAAGGTCATGCCCACCGCGATGATGCCGATGAAGGCCGAGCGGGACAGCACGTTCGAGATGTTGCCCGCGCTCAGGAAGTTGGGGTTCAGCATGGCGCCGATGACCACAAGGATGACCAGCGCCAGCACCGGGCCGATCACGCTCATCTGGATTTTGCGCGGAAAAGCTGCCGCTATGCTCATTCAGGCTGTCTCCCTAACGGGGGCGCTTGCGCCGACCCCCATGGCAAGGCGCACAATGGCGTCCTCGGTCAAAGTGTCTCCGGCCAGTTCCCCGGCGATCCGCCCGCGCCGCATCACCAGCACCCGGTCAGACAGGCCGATCACCTCCTGCATTTCGGACGAGATGACGATGATCGCGCGGCCCTCAGCAGCGAGTTTGCGGATGAACTGATACATCTGCTGCTTGGTGCCGATGTCGATGCCGCGTGTCGGCTCGTCGATCACCAGAATGTCGGGGTCTGACAGCATGGTCTTGGCGAAGAGCAGTTTCTGCTGGTTCCCGCCTGACAGGCTGCCGACAATGACCGAGCGGCTGCCGCGGATGTCGAACTCGGCCACGGCGGTATCGAGCGCGCGTTCCTCGGCGCGTTTGTCTACCAGCCAGCGCGAGAACTGGCGCAGCGCCTGAAGCGTCAGGTTCTCGCGCATGCCCTTTTGCAGCAGCAGGCCGCGCGTTTTGCGGTCTTCGGTCAGATAGGCCAGCCCCAGATCCAGCGCATCGCGCGGGTCGCGGATGGTGACGGCCTGACCTTTGATCTTTACCGCGCCCTGTGCGGGGCGCAGCCCGGCCAGCCCCTCGAATGTTTCGGTGCGCCCCGCGCCGATCAGGCCCGCCACGCCCAGTATCTCGCCCTTGCGCAGCGAAAAGCTGATGTCTTCGGCATAGCCGGGCACCGACAGGCCCGCCACCTCAAGCACCACCGCGCCGGGCGTGCCGTCCTTGGGCGGGTAGAGGGTGGACATCTCGCGCCCCACCATCGCCTCGGCCATCTGGCCCTCGTCCAGTTCGCTGGCGGGGCCGGACCACACCACCGTGCCGTCGCGCATGATGGTCAGATCATCGGCAATCGCCTTGACCTCATCCAGCTTGTGCGAAGTGAACAGAACGGCGGTGCCGTGGTCGCGCAGCGCGCGCACCTGATCAAGCAGGACAGCGGTTTCGGTGCGGGTCAGAACGGCGGTGGGTTCGTCCATGATCAGCACAGAAGTGTCGCGCAAGAGGGCCTTGGCGATTTCCACCATCTGCTTGTCTGAGTTTGACAGCGAGGAAATCAGCCGGTCAGGCGAGACGGTGCATTGCAGGCGCTCCAGCAGCGCGCGGGTGCGGGCGCGCATTGCGGGTTTGTTCAGCAACCCGTAGCGTTTCAGCTCACGGCCCAGAAAGATGTTCTGTTCAACGCTCAGATGTTCGGCAAGGTTGAATTCCTGATGGATCATCGAAATGCCCTGCGCCTCGGCCTCGCCCATGGTGGCGAAGGTGGCGGGCTGGCCGTTGAGCAGGATGGTGCCGGAACTGGCGGGCTGGTAGCCCGCCATGATCTTCATTGTGGTCGATTTGCCCGCCCCGTTCTCGCCGATCAGCGCATGCACCCGCCCCGGCTGCAAAGCGATATCGACGCTGTGCAGCACCTCGATGGGGCCGAAACTGCGGCTGACGCCGGAGAGGGCGAGGACCGGCTGGGTCACAGCGCGACCCATGCGGCATCGGATTGCGACGAGCGGATGGCGGCAGCGATGAAGCGCATGCCGTTCAGCCCCGCCTCCAGCCCCGGCAGCAGCGACAGGTCAGGCTCTTCCCCGGCCTCAGCGGCGCGGATGGCGGCGGCGGCGCCGGTGTAGATATTCGCAAACCCCTCCAGATAGCCCTCAGGGTGCCCGCCGGGCGTGCGGCTGACGTCATTCGCGGCACCGATGGCCCCCGCCCCCGCGCGTGTCAGCAGGCGTTTGGGCTGGCCGAAGGGCGTGAACCACAGGTAATTCGGGTCTTCCTGCGCCCATTCCAGCCCGCCGGTTTCGCCATAAACCCGAAGGCGCAAGCCGTTCTCATTGCCCGGCGCCACCTGACTGGACCACAGCATGCCACGCGCGCCGCCCTCAAAGCGCAGCAGGATATGCGCGTTGTCATCCACCCGCCGCCCGGGGACGAAGCTTTGCAGATCGGCGGCAAGGGTTTCGACCTGAAGGCCGGTGACGAAACACGCCAGATTATGCGCATGCGTACCGATATCGCCGATGGAGCCCCCCGCGCCAGAGCGCGCCGGGTCAGTGCGCCATTCGGCCTGCTTGTTGGTGCCGGTTTCTTCCGCCGCCACCGTCAGCCAGTCCTGCGGATATTCCACCTGCACCACGCGGATGGTGCCCAGATCACCCGCCGCGACCATCTCACGCGCCTGCCGGATCATCGGGTAGCCCGTGTAATTATGCGTGAGGATGAACAGGGCTTTGGCGGCGCGGATCACCTCTGCCAGTTCCTCGGCCTGCTCCATCGTGGCGGTCAGGGGTTTGTCGCAGATCACATGGATGCCGCGCTTGAGAAACGCCATCGCGGGGCCTGCGTGCATGTGATTGGGGGTGACGATGGAAACCGCCTGAATGCCATCCGGGCGCGCCGCCTCGGCCTCGGCCATTTCCTCATAGTTGCCGTAGCAGCGGTCAGGCGCCAGCCCCAGCGCTGCGCCGCTTTCAGCCGACCGTTCTGGGGTGGAGGACAGCGCCCCCGCCACCAGATCGAACTGACCATCAATGCGCGCGGCAATCCGGTGGACACCGCCGATAAACGCATCCTTGCCGCCGCCGACCATTCCCAGCCTGATAGGTGCCATGGTTTATATCCCCAGCATGCGGCGGTTGGCGGCCTCATCGGTGCCGCCGCCCGCGAAATCATCAAAGGCTTTCTCGGTGACGCGGATGATATGGGCGTTGACAAATTCCGCCCCCTCGCGCGCGCCGTCCTCAGGATGCTTGAGCGCACATTCCCATTCGACGACCGCCCAGCCGTCAAAATCATTGGCGGCCATCTTGGAAAACACCGCGCCGAAATCCACCTGCCCGTCGCCAAGGCTGCGGAAACGCCCGGCCCGGTTCACCCAGCTTTGAAAACCGCCGTAAACGCCCTGCCGCCCGGTCGGGTTGAATTCGGCATCCTTTACGTGGAACATGCGGATGCGGTCTTTGTAGATGTCGATATTGTCAAGGTAATCAAGGCATTGGAGCACATAATGCGACGGGTCATAGAGCATGTTGGCCCGCGCGTGGTTGCCCGTGCGCTCAAGGAACATCTCATAGCTGACGCCATCGTGCAGGTCTTCGCCGGGGTGGATTTCATAGCAGACATCCACGCCGCATTCCTCGGCATGGTTCAAAATCGGCAACCAGCGCTTCGCCAGCTCGTCAAAGGCGGTTTCCACCAGCCCGGCGGGGCGTTGCGGCCAGGGGTAGACAAAGGGCCATGCGAGCGCGCCCGAGAACGTGGCATGCGCATTGATGCCCATGTTGCGCGAGGCGCTGAGCGCCTTTTTGACCTGATCGACCGCCCATTCCTGCCGCGCCTTGGGGTTGCCGCGCACTTCGGGCACGGCGAAGCCGTCAAACGCCTCGTCATAGGCCGGATGGACGGCGACAAGCTGGCCCTGAAGATGGGTGGACAGCTCTGTCACCTCAACCCCGTTGGCCGCCGCCACGCCCTTGAACTCGTCGCAATAGTCCTTGCTTTCAGCGGCGCGGGCGAGGTCGATCAGGCGGCCGTCCCATGACGGCACCTGCACACCCTTGTAGCCGCAATCGGCGGCCCATTTGGTGATGCTGTCCCAGCTGTTGAACGGGGCGTCGTCACCCGCGAACTGGGCCAGAAACAGGGCCGGTCCCTTGATGGTTTTCATGGTCTTTCCTCCCTTTCAGACGTAGCGGTTGACGAGGTTTTCCAGAATTTCCTGCCGCCCTGACACCGGCTGCGGGTTGATCCCCCGCGCTTCGGCATCATCGGCGATGGCGGCGAGGCT
This sequence comes from Pararhodobacter sp., assembly GCF_036802785.1. Classification (GTDB taxonomy): domain Bacteria; phylum Pseudomonadota; class Alphaproteobacteria; order Rhodobacterales; family Rhodobacteraceae; genus Pararhodobacter. The sequence continues at coordinate 19,453 of NZ_DAIRVN010000041.1, read as the reverse complement.
GGCGCCATCGGCCAGCATCGCCTGCGCATCGGGGCGTTCCCAGCCCGCATAACGGGCGCGGCGCAGCGCCTCCAGCCTGTCATCTTCCAGCATTTTCGCGGCGGCCTTCAGCCCGCGCGCGCAGATATCCATCGCGCCGACATGCGCTGCCACCAGATCTTCGGCATCCAGCGACTGGCGGCGCAGCTTGGCATCGAAATTCGTGCCGCCGGTGGTAAAGCCCCCGGCGCGCAGGATCTCATAGTAGGCCAGCGCCGCCTCGGGGGTGTTGTTGGGAAACTGGTCGGTGTCCCAGCCGGACTGGTAATCATTGCGGTTCATGTCGATCGAACCCAGAATGCCCAGTGACGCCGCCAGCGCCAGCTCATGTTCGAACGAATGCCCGGCCAGAATGGCGTGGCCCTGTTCGATATTGACCTTCACCTCACCCTCAAGCCCGAAATCCTTGAGGAAGCCGTAAACCGTGGCGACATCGTAGTCATACTGGTGCTTGGTGGGTTCTTGCGGCTTTGGCTCGATCAGGATGGTGCCGTTGAAGCCGATCCTGTGCTTGTGCTCCACCACCATCGACAGGAAGCGCCCGGCCTGAAGGCGTTCCTGCTTCAGGTCGGTGTTGAGGAGTGTCTCATACCCCTCACGCCCGCCCCACAGCACGTAGTTCTCGCCGTTCAGCCGGTGGGTGACTTCCAGCACCGCGCGCACGGTGGCGGCGGAATAGGCGAAGATATCGGGGTCCGGGTTGGTGGCGGCACCGGCCATGTAGCGGCGGTTCGAGAACAGGTTGGCCGTGCCCCAAAGCAGTTTCGGCCCGCCGTCAGCCATCTTGCCCTCGAAGACATCGGCAATCCGGTTCAGGCGGTCGCGGCTCTCCCGCAGGCTGGCGCCTTCGGGGCGGACATCATGGTCATGGAAGCAGTAATAGGGCGCACCAAGAATGCGGAAGAAATCAAATGCGGCGTCGGCGCGGGCTTCGGCAAGGGCCATGGTGTCAGCGGGGAACCATGGGCGATCAAAGGTCTGGCCGCCAAAAGGGTCGCCGCCTTCCCAGCAGAAACTGTGCCAATAGGCCACGGCAAAGCGCAGATGGTCTTCCATCCGCTTGCCCAGAACCACTTCATCGGGGTTGTAATGGCGGAAGGCCAGCCCGGTGGCTTCTGGGTCATACCGGACGGGTGCAATGTCGCTGAAATAGCCGCTCACGTCATGTCTCCTGCGTTGCCGGTGTCCGGCAGATTGTCCCTGAGGAAGATGGTCGGCGTGATGTCGCGCGCCGGGTCGCGCCAGTCGCGCCCGGCGGCAATGGCCTTCATCACGTCAATGGCCAGTGCCACGCCCTGCGCCGGTTTCTGGTCGATCACGGCATCCACCAGCCCGCTTTCAAGCCCGCCGCGCGTGGTCGGTGTCAGTTCATGCATGACGACGAAGGGGCGCGGCGCGGGCATGCGCGCCAGCACCTCGATCAGGCCACGGTTGCCCGCGCCGATGGAATAGATGCCGGTGATATCGGGGTGGGCGGCCAGTGCCGCAGTCAGCCGGTCGCGCATCAGGTCAGGGCGGTCATGCGATGAGATGGCGGGCAGCGCGGTGACCGCGTGCCCCGCTTCGCCCAGCACGGCCAGAACCCCTTCTAGCCGTTCGCGGTGATCGCGCGCGCTGAGTGCGCCGACGATGGGCAGCACCAGCCCGGGCCGCGCGACATGGGCCATGCGCAACAGCCGCCCCGCCGTGCGCCCGGCCATGACATTGTTGATGCCGACATAGGCCGCGCGGGCCTCTGGCGCGGCGTCACCCACCAGCGTCACCACGGCCGTGCCGCGCTCGATCAGGGCGTTGATGGCGGTGGTGACGCGGGGGGACTCGGTGGCGACAACGGCGATGCAGTCACACTCCGGCCCGTCAGCCGCCAGCAGATCGGCCAGCGCATCGGAATCCAGCGCGGGAAATTCGTCTATGGTGATCATCACCCGGTCAGCGCGGGCCAGAACCTGCTCGGCCTCGACGGCACCGCGCAGCGCCCGGAAGAAGCTGTGGTCGCCCTTGGGCAGCACGAAACGGAAATGATAGATGCGCCCGCGTGACAGGTTGGCGGCGTGCAGATCGCGCTCATAACCCAGATCTTCGATGGCTTTCTGGACACGCAGCGTCGATTTCTCCGCCACCCCGCCCCGGGCGTTCAGCACACGGTCAGCAGTCGCGTAGCTGACGCCCGCGGCCTTGGCCACATCGTGCAGCGTTGGTTTTCGCATGCCGATTCTCCCCCTGTCGCCAGATGACAGAAAGCGATGATAGACGTCAATCATTTTTCTGACAGACGTCTATCATTTCTGGCGGCGGGCGGGCTGTTCAGGGGTTTCTCAGGGGGTGCTCAGGGGGTGGACATCTGCCGCGCCTCGCGCAGCAGGGCCTCCAGCACCGGGGTGTGCGGCTCACGCCAGGGCGCGACAAGGCCCACCCGGTGCGGCAGCGCCGAGCCCGCCAGCGGGATGGTGGCGACGGGCTTGCCGCTGGCCAGAAAGCGCGCGCTGTCTTCAGGCAGCACGGTCATCCAGCCTCCCGCAGCGACCATCGCCATCAGCACCACGGTGGAGTTGGATTCAACCCATGTCTCAGGCGTGACGCTGGCATCCGCGAAGTTGCGGTTGATGATCCGGCGGTTCTGCATGTCCGGCGTCAGCAGGCAAAGGCGCTGGCCCTGCAGCTCATGCCAGCCGATATTGTCGCGCGCGGCAAAGGCTGAGGCGGCGGCGCAGACCAGCATGTATTTCTCTTCATAAAGCGGCTCGGTGCTGACGCGGCCCATGGGTTCGTTATCAAGGTATGAAATGCCCGCGTCGATATCGAGATTATCGAGCATCGACAGGATCTCGATGGAGGTGCGCGACAGGATGGTCAGCCGCACATTGGGGTTCTTGGCGCTGAACCGCGCGGCCAGCCTTGCGGCCCATGTCAGCCCGGTGGGAATGGCGGCAAGGCGCAACCGGCCGGACAGGCCGTGGCGGGTGAAACGCATCTCCTCTTTCAACTGGCGCGAGTCACCGACGATGCGGCGCGCCCAGACCAGCGCGCTCTGCCCCTCCGGCGTCAGCCCGCCAAAGCGTGAGCCGCGAAAGATCAGTTGCACACCCAACTGTTCCTCAAGCTGCTTGATGCCGTTGGAAAGCGAGGGCTGGGTGATGCCCAGACTGGCCGCCGCCCGGCCAAAATGTTCCTCACGGGCGACGGCGATGAACATCTCCAGTTTTTCAAGCATGGTGGCGGCCCGCTATTTCTGGCTGTCAGGCGCAAGCATCGCGCTCAGCGCTGTCAGCTGCGGGGTGCCCGCCTGTGCCGCGCTGACCTCAAACGCGCGGTAGAGGGTGAGCACCTGCTGTCCCGTTTCGGTCAGCACCGCGCCGCCACCCCCCGGCCCGCCGCGCGTGCTTTCCACCACCGGATGGCGGAACATGGCATTCATCGTCTCCACCAGTTGCCAGGCGCGCTTATAGCTCATCCCCATCTCGCGCCCGGCGGCGGCGATGGAACCGCAGCGCGCGATCCGTTCCAGCAGCTCGGCCTTGCCGGGGCCGATCATGCCGCTTTCGCCAAAGACGATGCGGATGCGCAGCAGGGGGGGCGGGGTTTCAGGGGCCATGGCGGCATAGTTACGCGCGCCGGTGCGATGCGCAAGCGATCAGTCATGCGGTTGGTAGGCATCATCGGTGCGCGGATCGCAATTTTGTGATTGAAATACCCGACTAAAGATGTCAGATAAGCGCCACTCCAGCCGCCCTGCGCGCCAGATACCCTGTTTCTCTGGCTCTCGTGACGATGGAGACCCCCGATGTCCAAGATCGAACCCATTTCCCCGGTCGCTGTGCTGCGCGGTTTCGTGGCGGGCGTGGAGGCGGCTGCGCTGCAGGATCTGCTGACGGACGCGGCGGTGAGCCTGTCGCTCGAGCATCGGCGCAGCGGCGCGCAGATGGTGCTGACACTGGGCGGCGCCACGGCGGAAATGGGCCCTGAGAACGGCGGGCTGGCGATTGTTCTGCGCGCGCAGGGCGAACAGGGGCTGTACCTGTTGCAGCAGTTCCTGCTGCGGGCGCTGGAGCGGCGCGGCGCCACCATCTCGCCCGTCTGGGACCGCCTTTGGGACGAACGCCGCCCGCCGAACCTGATATTGGCGCAGGTTGAAAGCATCCGCCAGATTTCACCGAATTTCCGCCGGATGCGCCTGCACAGTGCCGATCTGGCGCGCTTTGGCCCCGATGCGCTGCATTTCCGCCTGCTGCTGCCGCCGCGCGGGCGCGCCCCGGTCTGGCCGCGCACCGGCGATGACGGGCGCACGCTGTGGCCGGAAGGCGCGGATGCGCTGCACCGCCCGGTCTATACCTTCCGCGCGCTGGATGCCCGGGCGGGTTGGGCCGATGTGGATATCTTCCTGCACGAGGGTGGGCGTGTGACCGACTGGACGGCGCAGGCCGCGCGCGGTGATGCCGTGGGGCTGATGGGCCCGGCGGGACGTGCGCTGGGGAACCCGGAATGGATTGCGCTTTTCGGGGATGAAACCGCCTTGCCCGCGATTGCGCGCCACCTTGCGGCGCTGCCCCGTAACACGCGGGGCGCGGCCTGTATCCTGTGCGACCCGGCTGATCAGCAGGCGCTGGACCACCCGCCGGGCATGCGCCTGCACTGGCTGGACCGGGGCGCGGGCGATACGCTTTGCGCGGCGCTGAGCGATCTGGAATTGCCTGAGGGCACCGGGAGTGATGCGCAGCCCGCACGTGCGGGGCAAGCCAGTCGCCTTGTGTGGTTTGCCGCTGAAAAGGGGCAGGCTGACCGCGCCCGCACCCTGCTGCACGATCTGCGCGGCCTTTCCCGGCATGAGACACAGGTGACCGCCTACTGGCACCTTGCCCGTGACGAAAGCCCGCCCGGCTGACCGCTGCCAGACGGTTTGCTGCCCACTGAACCCTGACGGCCCCGCCCTGCCGGGCGCCGTTCTGCCAGCCAACCGCAAGCACCCCCCTCACATCACGGCCTTCGGGCCGATCACGGAGTATGTCATGCCCCTGTTGCAAAACGGGCGTGCGGTTCTGCTTGTAACCGCTGCCAGTATCGCCCTGCTTCCCGCCCCCCTGACGGCCCAGACGGTGCCCGATACAGCCCCCGCAACCGGCGGGCTGCTGGGGCGGATCACCTATTTCGCCACCCGTCTGCCCCGCGCGGTCGAGGATGTGCCCGCCACCGTCACCGTCATCGACGGCGACGATATCGAGGCGCAGGGCATCTCGGACATGCAGCAACTGACGCGCTATGTGCCGGGCCTGACCGTCAACCGCCAGATCAACGCCGCCCAGCCGTTCAACGATTTTGACGGCTTCAGCATGCGCGGCGTCGGCGGCAACCGGGTGCTGATGCTGGTCGATGGCTCGCGCGTGGCGGAGCGGATCACCGATGGCACGCGCGATTATCTGGACCTGAACTTTACCCGGCAGGCCGAAGTGGTGCGCGGCCCCGGCTCGGTCCTGTGGGGGGCGGATGCGCTGGGGGGTGTGGTTGCGCTGCGCACCATCGACCCCGAAGATGTGCTTGAGGGCCGCCAGCGCGGCGGCACGGCGCGTATTGGCCATGACAGTTTCACCCGCGAGAACAATGCCGCCGTCACCTTTGCGCAGCGCTTTTCCGACAATCTGGCGGTGCTGGTGGGCTATTCCCGCATGCAGGCGCGCGAACCCCGCCTGTCACGGGCGCGCGAAAATGGCGGGCTTTACAGCGACATCCACGGCGGCTGCCTGCGCAACCTTGATTACGGCGCAACGCCCTGCAACGAATTTGACCCCACGCGCGTGGATTCCGAGCGCGGGTTGTTCAAACTGGAATGGCGCCCCACCACCGAGCACCGGCTGACCTTCTCCGCCGATGCGATGCGCAGGCGCACCGATGTGCAGTTCAATCAGGTGCTGGGGCCGGTCTTCAACACGCTGGGCAACCCGACCGGCGAGATCAACCACGCCTATGACCGCCGCCTTGATATCGAGCGGCAGCGCTATGCGCTGGACTACTCCTGGACCCCGGCCAACGGGCTGCTGGATGAGTTGCGCGCGACCGTCAGCTTTACCCCGCATTCCTATGCCCGCTCGGGCGTGCGCCGCTCCACCTCGGCCACGGGCGATAACCTGATCACCCGCGACTACCTCAACTATTCCGAGGATTTCTTTGAGGTTGATCTGCAGGGCACCCGCCGCTTTGCCATCGGCAGCACCGAGCATGAGCTGATCTTCGGTTTTGACGGCGACCGCGCCGAGAGCGATTATGAGCGCATTGACCGCGTCACCAACCTGACCACGGGGGTTGAGACCGAAACCCGCGCCGGGGGCTTCAACTTTGCCAATTCCACCACAAGGCGCGCTGACCTTTATATCCAGGACCGCATCACCTTCGCCGGTGGCGCGTTCGAGCTGGTTCCGGGCCTGCGCTATGCCACCTACCAGATCGACCCGCGCCCGAATGCCGATTACATCCCGGTGCCGGGGCTGGAGCCGGTGCGGCGCAGCGACAGCGCGCTTCTGGGCTCGCTGGCGGCGACATGGCGGATCAACAATCAGTGGTCGGTCTGGGGAAACATCGGACAGGGTTTCAAGATGCCCACCGCGCAGCAGCTTTACACCTCGCTGCCTGGTACGTCCTTTGACCTGATCCCGGCGCCTGATCTGCGCCCGGAACATGTGCGCAGTGCCGAGCTGGGCCTGCGCGGCCAGTTCGCGCAGGGCAGCATGGGGATCAGCGTTTACCGCGCGCGCTACACGGACTTCATCCAGAGTTTCTACAACCCGCCCGGCACCAGCCAATACACCTATCGCAACATCGAATCGCGTGATGTCTGGGGGATTGAGGCATCAGGCGAATGGGCCATCAACGACCGGCTGACCGCCACCGGCAGCCTTGCCTTCCAGCGCGGCACGCAGGTGCTGACGGCGGGCGCGGCCAGAACCCCGGCAGACCTGTTGCCCTTCAGCGGCGTTGTCGGCGTGAGCTATGCCATTCCTGAGCGCAACCTGACGCTGGATGCGTTCAGCCGCTTCGCCTCGTCTGCTTCGCGCACCGCGTCCGACACCGGCTTCCGCCCCGGCGGTTATGCGCTGCTGGACCTGTATGCGCGCTGGGATGTGACCGAGATGGCCAGCATCAACTTCGGCATCACCAATGTGTTCGACACCCGTTACTACCAGCCCTCGGCCATCGGTGTGACCACCACGCCAAGCCCGGCCGTTGCCCGGCAGAACCCGCTGGACCTGCACACCGGGCCGGGGCGTGTGTTCACGGTTGCCCTGCAAACGCGGTTCTAGGCAATGCGGGTGATCCTTGCGCGGATCGGGCGGCTGGCTTTGCTGGCCGCCCAAGGCCCCGGGGCGTGGCGGGGCATCGGGCTGTATCTGCTGGTGCTGTCGTTGCAGTTTGCGGGCGTCTGGGTGACGGTCCAGATGATCAACTGGCAAAAGGCGTTCTATGACGCGCTGGAGCAGTTCGACGCCACGGCAGCGCTGGTGCAGATCGGCGTGTTCGGCTGGCTGACCGCGCTGTCGGCGGGTTCATGGCTGGCCGCACAATGGCTGCGCAAGCACCTGCTGATTGCATGGCGCGAAAAGCTGACGGGCCGGGCGCTGGACCTCTGGGTCAATGGCAAGGCCTATTGGTATCTGCGCCCCGGCCTGTCGCCCGCCCCGCTGGAAAACCCCGATCAGCGCATCGCCGAGGATTGCGCAAAGTTCATCGAGGACTTTCTGCAATTCACGCTCGATCTGATTTCGCGCGTGGTGTCGCTGGTGACCTTTCTCAGCGTGCTCTGGAGTCTGTCGCATTTCCCGCTGTCACTGACGCTTGGCGGCGTTGACCTGACCATTCCGCGCTACATGGTATGGGCGGCGTTTCTTTATGTGTTTCTGTCCAGCCTTCTCACTCATGCTCTGGGCAAGCCGCTGAAAAACCTCGCCTTCGCACAAGAACGGCGAGAGGCCGATTTCCGCCACGCGCTGGTGCAGATCCGCGATCAGGCCGACCAGATCGCGCAGGCGGGCGGTGAGGCCGCGGAGCTGCGACGCACCGGCGCGCGGTTCGCGGCGCTCAAGGAAAACTGGAAGCGCCTGATCACGCGCGAACTGGTGCTGGGGCTGTTCACCCGCCCCTATCAGCAGACGGTGCTGCGCATTCCCACCTTTCTGGCCCTGCCTGCCTATTTCGGTGGGGCGGTGACATTGGGCGGGCTGATGCAGCTTGCGTTGGCTTTCTCCAACGTCGCCACCGCGCTGAGCTGGTTCATCTTTCAATACCGCGGTCTGGCGGGTTTCGTGGCGGTGTCCGAGCGTCTGGATGGCCTTTTCGCAGCCGCCGGCAACCCCGCACCCCTGCCCGATGCCCCAAGCACGCTGGAGCGCCGCACCGCCACCGATGGCATTCTGCGCGCGCGCGGTGTGCAGCTTTACACCCCGCAGGGCCGCGCGCTGGAGGGCGTGCCGGATTTCACCCTGTCGCCCGGCGAAACCCTGTGGCTTTCGGGGGCATCGGGGCGCGGGAAATCGACCTTCCTGTCGGCGTTGCGCGGGGTCTGGCCGTTTGGCACGGGCGTGCTGGAACTGCCCGATGCGCCGGTTCTGGCGCTGCCGCAGGTGCCGGTGTCGTTCGCTGAGGGGATACTGCCCACCCTCACCTATCCGCATGACCCCGCTGAGTATGACCGCGCCACGCTGGAGGCCCTGCTGCTGCGCGTGGGCCTTGGCCACCGCCTGCCCGCGCAGGAAGGCCCCGCCGCGTTGCAGGGCCTGTCGATCGGTGAGCGGCAGCGGCTGGCGCTGGCGCGCGTTCTGCTGCTTCGCCCGGACTGGCTGATTCTGGATGAAGCCACCAGCGCGCTTGACGCCGGTGCCGAAACCGACTTGCTGGGCCTTCTGCGTGCCGAGCTGCCCCGGGCGGCTATCCTGTGCGTGGCGCACCGCCCGCCGCTGGCGCTGGGTGCCCATCGCAGGCTGTCGCTATCAGAGCATGGTGAACCCGAAGACGATGAATCCGAAGACAAGGTTGAACCCGAGGAAAGGAAAACCGCATGACCGCCCGCCCGTGGCTTCTGCCCGATACCGGCACCACCCTGCCCCATGCCGCCATGATGACCCGCGCCGCCCGTGCGCCTGTGGTGCTGCTGGGCGAAAGCCATGACCGCGCCGATAACCACCGCTGGCAGATGCACACCGCGGCGGGGCTTCTGGCGCATCATGACCATATTGCCATGGGGTTTGAGATGTTCCCGGCGCGGCTGGACCCGGTGCTGGCCGAATGGGTGGCCGGGCGGCTGGATGAGGCGGCGTTTCTGGAGCGTGCCGAATGGGGCACGGTCTGGGGCTTTGACGCGGCGCTTTACATGCCGCTCTTCCACTTCTGCCGGGCGCATGGGGTTGAGATGCTGGGCCTGAACTGCCGCCGTGATCTGGTGCGCGAGGTGGGTGCGGGCGGCTGGGAAGCGGTGCCGGAGGATGCGCGCGAGGGGCTGACACCCGCCTGCCCCGCCACGCCTGAATACCGCCGCTTCCTGTTCGATATCACCGGCGGGCCGCGCCCTGACCGCGCCGCCAAGAGCCCCGATGACCCGGCCTTTGACCGCTTCGTACGCGCCCAGCAGGTCTGGGACCGCGCCTTTGCCTGCCGCATCGCGCAGGCCCGCGCGCGGGTCAATCCGCCGCTGGTGGTGGGCATCATCGGGCGCGGGCATCTGGAATATCGCGGCGGCACCCCGGCGCAGCTGGCCGACCTGGGTATCGCGGATGCAATGGTGCTGCTGCCGTATGATGCGGGGCGGGCGGTGCAACCGGGCATGGCTGACGCGCTCTTTCCCATGGAGGGCGCGCCGCCAGCCCGGGTGTGAGCATTCCGGCCCTTGCGCGAAGCGCGGCGCGGGCCAATTGTGGCTGATGCAGAACCCTGCCCTTTTGACGGAGAAACCGGATGACCACCGCACCCCCTGCAGACCCCCTGCGCGAAGAGCATGCAGCGCGGCATCTGTTCTGCTTTGGCTGCGGCTACAGCGCGGGTTATGTGGCGCGGCGGGTGCTGGCGCAGGGCGGGTGGGTCAGTGGCACCGCCACAAGCCCGGCCCGCGCCCGCGCCCTGTCGGACAGCGGCATCACCGGCCATGTCTTTGACGGCAGTGCCCCGCTGGACGCGGCGCTGTTCGCTGATGTCACCGATCTGCTGATCTCCATCCCGCCCGGTTCGCAGGGGGGTGCGCAGGGGGATGGCGTTTTGCGCCACCACCGCGCCCTGCTGGCCGGGGCGGGTGCGCTGAAATGGGTGGGCCTGTTATCCACCACAGGGGTTTATGGCGATACCGGCGGCGAGTGGATTGATGAGGGGCACCCGCCCGCGCCGCTGACACAGGCAAACCGCTGGCGGCTGGCGGCGGAACAGGAATGGCTGGATTTTGGCGCCGGAAATGCCGTCGCGGTGCAGGTTTTCCGCCTGCCCGGCATCTATGGCCCGGGCCGCTCACCCTTTGCCCGGCTGCGCGCGGGCAATGCGAAGCGGATCATCAAGGCGGGGCAGGTGTTCAACCGCATCCATGTCGAGGATATCGCCACTGCGCTTGAGGCGGGCATGGCGCGCCCCGGCGCGGGGCCGGTTTTCCACCTTGCCGATGACCTGCCCGCCCCTGCCGATGCCGTGCTGGCCCATGCCGCCGCGCTGCTGGGCCTGCCGGTGCCGCCTGCCGTGCCCTTTGAAGAGGCCGGGCTGCCGCCCGTCGCCGCGCATTTCTACCGGGAGTGCAAACGCCTGCGCAACACCCGGATGAAACAGGAGCTGGGGGTCACCCTGCGCTATCCTGATTACCGGGCGGGGCTGGCGGCGACTCTGCTTGCCGAACAGGCGGCTGAGGCCTGATCACAGCTCGCGCGCCAGCTCTGCCGACAGCTGCCGCCGTTCCCTGCCAGAGGTGATCTGCCTGGTCTCTGCCGCCTCGGCCTTCAGCGAGACCGTGTCGCCCTTCGGCTCCAGCCGGAACCGCCGGACCGCGCCGATCAACAGATATTCCGAGCCGTAGATGCCCAGAATGCTGATTTCGCAGGCCGTCGCGGTCTTGGCGAGGCGGGAGGCGGCAAAGCTCTGCCCCTCATCCAAGGTCCACACGAGATAGTTCAGAATGCTCCCGAACGCGCCCATATCGACCATGGTGCCGGGTTGGAGCGGGCCTTGCCGTGTCAGCTTGGCCCAGCCCTTGGCGTCGTCGGTCGAGCGGATGTCTTCGGCATCGGTGATGAAGGCCCGGTGGCGCGTGCCTTCGACCCAGAGATCGACCACGACACTGTGGATATACACCGCCTCCTGGCTCATGTTGGTGACAAGGCAGCGCCCGGTGAGATCCTGCGCCTCACCCCGGTTGATCACCAGCATGGGTTTGCGCTGGCGGCGGTGGCTTTGCAGGAAGATGTGCAGATAGATTGTCCAGATGACGAGGGTGCCAAAACTGGACATGGCTGCAATCAGCGTATGATTGTTCACTATCCAGTCAATCATGGCTGCCGCCCGTCCGAGGGGGCCCTGCGGGGTTCGGTGCGCTGCAAAAGGGGTGCCCTTTCATGGAAAAGGGAATGGCGGGCCCCGGGGGGCACCGCCATCCTTGGTATCGCCAGATGTGGCCAGATGTGGCCAGGCGTATCAGGCGTAGGGAAGCCCGTAATGGCCATAGATGCGGCGGCCATATTCTGGGTCGCCCCACGGCTCATCATTGCGACCATACTGCGGGGCGCCTTCGAGCTGCTCACGCGTCACATTGGCGACATAGCCGCCATAGTTCGGCTCATACTTCAGTGTATCCCAGGGCAGCGGGTGGTAGCTTTCGCCGATCCCCAGAAAGCCGCCGAAAGACATCACGGCATAGGAAACCTTGCCGGAAATCTTGTCGACCATGAAGTTGTAAACACTGCCGATTTTCTCGCCGTCGGGGCTGTAGACAGCGGTGCCTTCAACCTTGTTCGACGCGATCAGGCGATGGGTTTCGTCGATCGACGCGTCGTCACCTGCAACAGTACCGGGGACACCGCTGCCGACGGGGGCGCGGGGGTTCGAATTGAACGTATTGGTCATGAGTGGTCTCCTCTCGTTCATGCAAAGACACAACGGATGGGGCGGAGGGATGTTCCCTGCGCAGGCGCGTTATTGGCGGAAACCGGCTGGTCTTTTTCGGGGGCGGCGCGGCTGGGTGTATGAAACAGAAAAGGCCGCCAGATTTCGTTGGCGGCCTTTGCGTGTTCAGGGTCCGGGCCTGCTTCAGGCGGCGGCGGCGTTGATGCCGGACTTGGCCAGTTCGGTCATGGATTCGTCGCCGGAATAGGCGGCATCCAGCATCTTGTGCAGGGTCGCGGACTCATCCTCGAGCCCAAGCTGGCTGGCAAAGGCCGCCGCGCAGCCATAGCCGGCAATCGCGTAATGGGCCATGCGCTGGTACTGGGTGATGATCACCGCATCGCGCACGGCATCAGCGCCGAAGTCTTCCTTCAGGGCATGGGCGCGGGCTTCGCGGACAAGGCCCTCCATCCCCTTGCAATGCTCGCCCTTGGCATCCTTGCCATGCGCGGCCAGCATTTTCTCAAGCTTGCCGCAACCATCCTCGATGCCGTCCACACCAGCCTCAAGCGCTTTGCGCAAACCGTCATCGCTGGCAGCCTTGGCCAGCGCACGCGTCGCCTCGCGGGCCTGGGTGTTGGCACTGTGAAGGTCTTTGAGCTGGTCCAGATAGACGTCTTTCAGGGTGTCCATGATGCATTCCTTGCGTAGGTAGGTTTCAACTGTCTTGGCATCATCGCAACGCCGCCGCCCGCCCCCCGGTTCCACCCCTGCATGCGGCGGTGCGGGGGAGGAATGCTGCAAAAAGCGGCACCGGGGCCGGTGGGGGGTGGCGCCCGCGCGGTTTCCCGCCGGTGGGGTCTGGCAGGAGCATGGGGGCAGAGGTGGCGGGTGAAAAGTGCCCGAAATCCTTGTGTTAGATGCTGGAATCATTGCGTGAATCACCGGCCCGGCGCGGCCCCCTCGCTGCCCGGCCCCGGCTGGCCGCGCCAACCCTCTGCCGAACAAAGCGCCGGAAACCCCGGCGAATGCCCATTTCCTGCGCGGGGCATCGGCAAGAACCCGCGGGTGTGATCACGTTGAGGGGTGCGAATGCATGTGCAGCATGGCAGCGGGCGGAAGGGTAGCGTATGATATGCGTTGAATGTCACCAACTTAACCGTGTGAAACCGATTCAAATGCCCATTCTTTCATCTGCCACCCCCATGGTTCTGACCCGCCGTGCGTTGCTCGCCAGCGGCTCAGTTCTCGCTGTGCTTGCCGCGGTTTCGCCGCTCTGGGCTGAGGAGGCCGAGGCCGTGCCTTTCAGCTTTGACGCGCTGACCGAAGCCGCCCGCGAGCGCGCCAGCACCGACGATCCTGCCCCTCCGGAGCAGGACGCGCTGCTTGCCCAGCTTGACTATGATGACTACCAGCGCATTGCATTCCGCCCGGACCGCGCGGTCTTTGCGGGCGAGATGCCCGGCTGGCAGCTTCAGGCCTTTCATACCGGCTGGCTGTTTGACCGGCCTGTACGCCTGCATGAGGTTCATGAGGGCGCTGCGCGGCCGCTGTCGTTCAGTGCCCGTGATTTCGAGTACCGCGCGGGGCTGTCGGTTGACATACCGGAAGATTTCTCGCTGCCGGGTGTGGCGGGTTTCAAGCTGACCTGGCCGCTCAACCGCGCGGATCTTCAGGACGAGGTGGCCTCATTCCTGGGGGCCAGCTATTTCCGCGCACTGGGGCTGGGCAACCGCTACGGGCTTTCGGCGCGGGGGCTGGCGATTGATTCGGCCCTGCCGATGCCGGAAGAATTCCCGCGCTTCTCGGAATTCTGGGTTGAACGCCCCGCGCCCGGTGCGACGCAGGTTACCGTCTGGGCGGCGATGGACAGCGCGCGCGTTACCGGCGCGTGGCAGTTCGTCATCCGCCCCGGGCCGACCACGGTGATGGAGGTGACGGCGCGGCTGTTCTTCCGCGGTGCCGTGACGCAGCTGGGCATTGCGCCGCTGGTGTCGATGTTCATGTTCGGCGGCATCAACCGCTCGCGCTTTGATGATTACCGCCCGCAGGTGCATGATTCCGACGGGCTGCGCATCGAGCGGGCCGATGGCGATGTGATCTGGCGCGCGCTCAACAACCCTGACGTGCTGGCAACCTCTTATTTCGCCGAAACCCGCCCGCGCCGCTTTGGCCTGCACCAGCGCAGCCGCCGTTTTGAGGATTTCGAGGATGCGGGCGCGCGCTATGATCTGCGCCCTTCGCTGGATGTGGAGCCGATGGGCGACTGGGGCAGCGGCAAGGTGCGGCTCTTTGAAATCCCCACCGAGCTGGAGGTGCATGATAATATCGGCGCCTTCTGGGTGCCCGATGCGCCGGTCGTTCCCGGCGAGCTGCACGAGTTCGCCTATCGCCTGCACTGGGGCCGCCTTGACCCTGATCCGGGGTCGGATCTGGCATGGGTTGCCGATACCTCTGCCGGGGTCGGCGGCGCGGCGGGCCTTTCCAACCCGCCGGACACACGAAAATTTGTCATTGATTTTCAAGGGGGCCTTCTGGGACGTACACCGGAAGGGAACCAGGACATCACTCCGGTCGTTAATGTCAGCGGCGGGACGGCTGATGTGGTCGTTCTGTCGAAGCTGCCTCATGCCGAGCGCTGGCGCCTTGCGATCGATATTGCCGCCGACTCGGGTGCGCTGGTCGAGATCAACGCCCATGTCGCAGGAAGCGGCCGCAAGCTGAGCGAAATCTGGACCTTCCAGTGGAGGAAGCCTTGAGTATTCTGACGGACCCCGCAGATCTGGCAGCCAACGCGCAGGCGGTTGACGCGCAGGCGATTTCCGGGCCTTGCTTTGCATTGCCCGAAGCCCCGATGGCCATGCCCGTTCAAAACCTGTCGCCCGCCCGCATCGCCTGGCTTGTGCCGGTCAGGCAATTGTTGCGGTCACAGCCCACGGTGCGGCTCTGAACGCCCAGCCCGATGGCGCACAGGTGGCCCCCGAAGGTGCGGGGGTCGTTGGCCTGCGCGCGCTGGCGGTGGTGCTGGTGCTGGCTGCGGGCTTTACGGCGGCACTGCTTTTCATCCAATACGCGGCCCTGACGCGGCTGAGCCACTGGTTCTGGCTCGCCGCGGTTTTGCTGGGTATCTCAACGGCATGGCTGGCCTGGGGCGCGGTGCTGGGTATTCTTGGCCTGCCGCCCCTGCGCCGCCCGAAGGCCGAGGTTGCGGTGATCACCGCGCGCACTGTCGTGCTTGTGCCGATCTGCAACGAAGATGCGCTGATCACCTTCGCCCGCGTGGCCGCGATGCACCGCCAGCTTGTCGGCGCCCCGGCAGCGATTGATTTTGCCATCCTCTCGGACACCGGAAGCGCCGAGGGTGCCCGCGCCGAAGAGGATGCGCTGGAACGATTGCTGGCCGAGGTGAACGGCACCGGCGGGCGGATATTCTATCGCCGCCGCACCCAGAATACCGGGCGAAAGGCGGGAAATATCGGCGAATTTGTCCGCCGCTCGGGTGCGGCATGGGATTTCGCGCTGGTGCTTGACGCCGACAGCCTGATGGATGCGGGCACGATTCTGACCATGATCCGCCGGATGGAGGCCACGCCCGATCTGGCGCTGTTGCAAAGCCTGCCGCGCGTGGTGCGGGCGCAGTCGCTGTTTGGCCGCGCGATGCAGTTTGCCGCCGCGTTTCATGGCCCGGTCTTTACCCGGGGTCTTGCGCGGCTTCAGGGCCGCACCGGCCCCTATTGGGGCCATAACGCGCTGGTGCGCCTGCCCGCCTTTGCCGCAAGCTGCGGCCTGCCTGACCTGCCGGGGCGCCCCCCATCGGGCGGGCATATCCTGAGCCATGATTATGTCGAAGCAGCGCTGCTGGCGCGCGCAGGCTGGACCGTGCGGGTCGATCCTGATCTGGGCGGCTCGTATGAAGAGGCGCCTGAGAATGTGGTCGCGCATGCGCGGCGTGACCGGCGCTGGTGTCAGGGCAATCTGCAACACGCCCGCCTGCTGCGCACGCAGGGCCTGCGGTTCTGGAGCCGGGCGATCTTTGTTCAGGGGATTCTGAGCTATCTGTCGTCCGGTTTCTGGGCGACCTTTCTTATTGCGGCGGTTCTGGCCGGACTGTGGCAATCAGCGCCCGATTATTTCCCCGGCGTTGTGGCGATCTATCATGAGCGCATCGGTTTTCTGCCCGTCCTGCCGATTGACGCAAGCGGGCGCGCGATCGGCCTGTTGCTGGGCATTGTCGGCCTGCTGCTGCTGCCCAAGCTGCTGGTCACGCTTGAGGCCATGGTGACCGCGCGCACCCGGTTGCATGGCGGGGCGGGGGCGGCGCTGATCTCGGTTCTGACCGAACTTCTGCTCAGCGCCATTCTGGCGCCGGTGCTGATGGCCTATCAGGTCCGCTCGCTGGTGCAGATTCTGGCCGGGCAGGATGGCGGCTGGCCGACGAATGCGCGCGGGGACGGGCAGATGTCGCTGGCCGAGGCATGGTCGGCCTCGCGGTTCATTACGGTGGCGGGGGTGGTTGCGTTCCTGTTCGCGTGGCAGGCGGTGCCCGAGCAGATGCCTTGGCTGCTGCCGGTGCTGCTGCCCATGATACTGGCCCCGGTGGTGATTACCCTGACCTCGCGGCCCGCGCGGCTGACGGGGCTTTTCGCCACGCCGGAAGAGGGCCGCATCCCGGCGATTCTGGCGCTGCATGATGCCATTCTGGCCCGCTGGCAGGCGCAGGCCACCCCTGATCAGGCGGTGGCTGCGGCCTGAAACTCCCATGGCAAAAAAACCGTTCCCGTCCCAGTCTGCGGCCCCTGTACCGGCCATGCCGTCCGCGCCAGCGCGTGATCACCGCATAGACGTGGTGCGCGGGCTGGCCTTGGTGATGATCTTCATCAACCATGTTCCCGGCACTTTGTTTGAGCGGCTGACCAGCCGCAATTTCGGCTTTTCGGACGCGGCAGAGGCCTTTGTGCTGCTGGCCGGCGTCTCGGCCGCGCTGGCCTATGGGCGCCGGTTCAGCGCGCCGCCCTGGTGGCCGGGTGTGTCAAAGGTCTGGAGCCGGGCCTGGACGCTGTATCTGGTGCATCTGCTGATCTCGATGGTGGCGCTTGCCATCGTCGCCTCCATGGCCCGCTGGAGCGGCAGCGCGCAGATGATGCTGCAGGACAACTTCCGCCCGCTCTATCAGGACCCGCTGGGCGTTTACATCGGCCTGCCGACGATGCTGCACCAGTTCGGCTATGTGAACATTCTGCCGCTCTATGTGCTGTTCCTGCTGGCCGCCCCCGCCGCCCTCTGGCTGGGCCTGCGCCGCCCGATGTGGGTGCTGGCGTTGTCGGTGGGGCTGTGGGTGCTGGCGGGGGTGACGCGGGTGAACCTGCTGACCTATCCGGGCATGAACGGCTGGTTCCTGAACCCGCTGGCCTGGCAGTTGCTGTTCATGCTTGGCCTGCTGATCGGCCTGCGGCTGAAAGACGGGGCGCGGCTGGTGCCCGTGCATCCGGTGCTGGTGGCGCTGGCGGCGGTCTATGTGGTGATGGCGCTCTTGTGGGTGAAGGTGCCTGCGGTGCGGGAGTTTCTGAATACCGGCATGGTCTGGCTGTCGCGGCAGGGTGCGCCCCGGCTGATCACGCATTTCGACAAGGGCCATCTTGAGGTGCCCCGCCTGCTGCATGTTCTGGCGCTTGCCTATCTGATCAGCGTCTGGCCGTGGTTCCGGGCAAGGGCTGGCGGGGTTGCGTTCTGGGCGCTGGCGGTCATGGGCCGTCAGGCGCTGGCGGTCTTTGCGCTGGGAACGATCCTGTCCTTCGTGGCCCGCGCCCTGCGGGAGCTGTGGACGCTGGGGGGCAACACCCCCTCCTTTGCCATCGACGCGGCCATCATTCTGGGTGGGATCCTGCTGCAACTGGCCTTTGCCGCGCTCAAAGACCGGCTGAAGCCCCGCCCCTCGCCGCGTGACGCGCGCCAGCCGGTGCCGCTGATGGCCGCCGAGGCGCCAGAGAAAGCTGCGGTAAACAGCCCCGCCGCCCCGCCGCTTCCCCGCTCGGTTGCCGACCGGCCCTGAGAAGGAAACGGCTGATCACATTTCCGGGAACGTATTGCCCGCGCCCGCGTTATCTCCGGTAACTTGCACATCTGGAGCGACATCATGCCCCTCGGTACCATTCTTCTTATTATCCTGATTCTGGCCCTCATCGGCTCTCTGCCGACATGGGGTTATTCGCGGGGCTGGGGCTATGGCCCGTCCGGCGGTGTTGGTCTGATCGTGGTGATCATCCTGATCCTGCTGTTGACCGGCCGTATCTGACAGTTTCTGACGGCACGGGGGCGCTCGCAGTTCCGGGCGGCGCCCCCGGCTTTTCTTTTTCCGACGATTGAGAATTTCTCAGGCGACCTTCACCCGCTGACGCGCAATACTGGCGTTGAGCAGAGTGGAGGAACCCGATGCAGACCGCAAAACCCACAGAAAGACCCGTAGACCCGCAAACCGAGGCCCGCACCCGCGCCAGTTTTGCCCGGCAGGGGCTTATGGCGCATCTGGGCGCTCAGATGACGCAGGTTTGCGAAGGGCTGGTCACTTTGCGCCTGCCTTTCCGCCCGGAGCTGACCCAGCAACATGGCTTCTTCCACGCGGGGAGCACCTCGGCCATTGCCGACAGTGCGGGCGGCTATGCCGGTTTCACGCTTTTCCCTGAAGGCAGCTCGGTCCTGACGGTGGAGTTCAAGCTGAACCTGATCGCCCCGGCGCGCGGCGACTGGCTTGAGGCCACCGGGCGGGTGATCAGGTCCGGCCGCACCCTGACCGTCTGCCAGCTTGATGTCTGGGCTGTAAGCGGTGGGGAAAGGAAGCATGTCGCCACCGGCATGCAGACCCTGATCTGCATGCATGACAGCCCTGACGCCCCCGCCGAGGGCTGAAGCGCCATGTTCATTCCCACCATGCCAATCCCCACCCGCGCCAGCGATGACAACCATTACCCCTGGGGCGAGGGCTGTGACGGCTGGCGGCTGGTCCTGCACCCGGAACTATCGCTGCGCGAAGAGCGTCTGCCACCCGCCACCGCCGAGACCGCCCACCGCCACCACCGCGCGCATCAGATATTCTATGTGCTGGCGGGCGCGCTGACGATCCGCCTGCCCGGCCAGAGCGTGACAGCCCTGCCCGGTGATGCCGTCGATGTGCCGCCCGGCGTGGCGCATCTGGTTGAGAACAGTGGCGCGGAAGACCTGCGCCTGCTGCTGTTCTCAGCGCCTGATACGGCGGGCGACCGGCACCCGGTCACCCTGCGCCCTCCCGCTGTCTGACGTTGCCATGGCCCCGGAAAGCGGGTTCACTGACCGCAAAGAAGCCTGAGAAGGAGGTATCATCATGCCCGCCCCAAAC
>NZ_DAIRVN010000040.1:0-40678 GCF_036802785.1 Pararhodobacter sp. | reverse complement strand
CCCGCACGCGCCCGTCAGGGCGCCAGAGGCAGGCTTCCAGAGGGCGGGCGCTTCCGTCAGTCCGCTTCAGCCAGCCCGCCCATTTTGCAGACCAATGCCCATTCCGAATCCGTCACCGGCTGCACCGACAACCGCATCGAGGTCACCAGCGACATCTCCGCCAGCTCCGGCGTCGCCTTGACCTCTTTCAGCGTCACCGGCCGTGGCAGCGGCCTGACCGCACGGATATCGACGCATTCCCAGCGCGGGTCATCGGTGGTGCTGTCCGGATGGGCCAGGGCGCAGACTTCGGCAATGCCCACGATCTCCAGCCCGATATTGGAATGGTAGAAAAACACCTCATCGCCAAGCTGCATCGCCCGCATGTTGTTGCGTGCCTGATAATTGCGCACGCCGTCCCATTGCTCGCCCTTCCTGCCCTTCGCCACCAGATCATCCCAGCCAAAGACATCGGGCTCTGATTTCATCAGCCAGCGGGCCATCAGCCGATCACCTTCTTCCATTCCTCGATGCGCACATCCGCGAACAGCCCGGCCTTGCCATAGGGGTCATTCGCCGCCCAGCTTTCGGCCATCGCGCGGTTGGGCATGTCGATGATCACCAGCGACCCCGTCATCCCGCCCTGCGCATTCAGAAACGGCCCGCCGTGCACCACGGCGCCGGTTTCCTCGATATAGGCCAGATGGGCCGCGCGGGTGGCCGCGCGCAGGTCTTCGTGGCCGGTCTTGTCGGTGCAGATGAGAGCATAGAGGGGCATGGATCTTTTCTCCGGTTGGTCAGGCCTTGGCGCCGCGTTTCCCTGATCCGATCAGCGCCGGAGCCTTGTTGTCAAGGGGCCAGCGCGGGCGGGCGGACAGCGTGAGGTCGTCGCGCGCGCCCTCCCGGAACCGCTCCATCCCGGCGAAGGCGATCATCGCGGCGTTGTCGGTGCACAATGCCAGCGGCGGCGCCAGAAACGCCACCCCGGCCTGCGCCGCGACATTTTCAAGTGCCGCGCGCAGGCTCTGGTTTGCGGCCACGCCGCCTGCCACTGCAAAGCCGCTGATCCCCGGGCAGGCCAGCAGCGCGCGGCGCGATTTCTCGGCAAGCACATCGCGCACCGCCACCTGAAACCCGGCGCAAAGATCGGCGCGGTCTGCACGTGTCAGCCCGCCCTTTTCAGCCACCACCCCATCGCGCGCCCGCATCAGCGCGGTTTTCAGCCCTGAAAACGACAGATCGCAACCGGGCCTGTCCAGCAAAGGGCGCGGAAAGGCAAAGCGCGCCGCATCGCCCCTGCGCGCCTCCGCCTCGACGGAGGGGCCGCCGGGCTGGGGCAGGCCCAGCAGTTTCGCGGTCTTGTCAAAGGCCTCGCCCGGCGCGTCGTCGATGGTGCCGCCCAGCCGGGAGAAGCTGTCCGCGCCCTCGACGCGGAGAAACTGGCAATGCCCGCCGGAAACCAGCAGCATCAGGTAGGGAAAGCACAGGGCATCGGTCAGGCGCGGGGTCAGGGCGTGGCCCGCCAGATGGTTGACCCCCACCAGTGGCAGGCCGGTCGCCGCCGCAAGCCCCTTGGCCGCCATCACCCCCGCCAGCACCCCGCCGATCAGCCCCGGCCCGGCGGTAACCGCGATACCGTCAACGTCGGCCAGCTGCAGCCCCGCCTGCATCAGCGCCGCCTCGATCATCAGATCCAGCTTTTCCACATGGGCGCGGGCGGCGATTTCGGGCACCACGCCGCCGAAAGCCGCATGCAGTTCGGTCTGGCTGGCCACGACATTGGACAGGATCTCGGCCGCTTTCCCGGGCTGGTGGCGCACGATCGCCGCGCCGGTATCGTCGCAGCTGGACTCGATACCCAGAAATGTCAGCTGCCCGTCCATGCCGCCCCGTATACCTTTACCTGGGCCTGCCCGCTGTTGCCCTTGCGCTCCGGTGTTGCCCTTGCACTCTGGCCGGAGGTATCATCCGGGCGCGTCGCAGACAATGGCGCCCTTCCCGCTTTGCCCTGCTCAAAGGCCCGCCGTGACGCCTCCGCTTCTTCTTCTCACCCGCCCGCGTGCCCAGTCCGGGCGTTTTGCGGAGCGCTGCCGCAGCGAATGCCCGCCGCACCGGGTGCTGATCGCGCCGCTGACCGAAATCGTACCGCTGACCTTTGATGCCTCGGTTTTTGAGGGGGCCGGGGCTGTGATCCTGACCTCGCCCAATGCCGTGGCGGCGGTCCGGGGGCTGGGGCTGCCCGCATGGTGCGTGGGGCCGGGCACGGCGGCGGCGGCGCGCGCGGCGGGGCTGGTGGTGCGCGAATCGGGCGGGGATGCCGCGCATCTGCTCGCCGATCTGCGCCGCGCCGGGCCGCAGGAGCGACTGGTCCATGCCTGTGGTCGTCATCTGGCGCGTGATCTGGTAGCCGCGCTGGCGCCCGAAGGGTTCGATATCCGCGCAGTGATGGTTTATGAGGCACGCGCGCTGCCATGGCCCGACGGAGTTCTGCCCGCACTGGAGAGCGCGGCGCATGTGCTCGCACCGCTGTTTTCGCCGCGCGCCGCTGAGGAATTTGCCCTGCGGCTGGGCGGTTTCGTGCCACAGGGCCTCAGAATTGTGGCGATCAGCGCGAATTGCGCCGACCGTCTGCCTGCTGCGCTGCGGGCGCGGTGCACCCTTGCCGCAAGCCCCGATGCAGCGGCGATGCGCCGGGAGATCAAAGAAGGATTGTCGCATTCCCCGCCCGAGCCTTGAGGCTGCGCGCCTGAGGCACTAAGTTACAGAGATTGAACAGGCATTATTGGCAGCGGAGATCCTCATGGCGAGAACCGGAGCAGGAACCAGGCGCCCGGGCGCCAAGACCGCCGGATCGGGCGCGAAGGCTGCCACAGAGGGGACGAAGCCAGCAGAGGGCCTTCAACCGCAAGAAGGCTTGCAACCGCCAGAGGGCACGGGCCAGCCTTCCCGGGCGCCAGCCCCGCAAGACAGCGCGCCCGCCCCGGAGGACGACACGCCCGCGCGCAATGTAGCCCCGGCGGCACCGGAAGGCGTGACGCCCTCAGCCGGGGAAGCCCCGGAAAAGGCGATGGACGGGGAAAAGCTGGACACCGCGACCGAGGCGCCTGCCACAGCACCCACAACCCCGGACACCGCACCACCGGACACCGCCGCGGCAGAGCCGCCGGTCGCCTCAATGACAATGCCGACCGAGCCCGCCTCCCTCGCGAGCGCACCGGCAGACAAACCCGCAACAGCCGCGCGGCGCGGCGGGTTCGTGCCGCTGGTTCTGGGCGGGGTGGTCGCAGCGGCGATCGGAGCGGGGGCCGCGCTCGCCCTGTTCCCGCAGGGCTGGCAGCCTGCCGACACCGGCGCATTGGAGGCCCGGCTAATTGCCCTTGAGGCGCGTGAGGCGCCCGATGCCGCACTGGCCCCGCTGGAGGAGCGCATCGCGGCGGTTGAGTCTTCCGTTCCGGACCTGCAACCGCTTGCAGACCGGCTTGCCGCGCTGGAAGCGAGCGATGACACCGACACCGGCGCGCTTCTGGCCCCGCTGGAGGAACGCCTTGCCCGGCTCGAAAGCGATCTGACCACCCGGATCGAGGCCGGGATTGCGGATGCGCTGGAAGGCGCACGCGACCGCCAGGAAGCGCAGGAACAGGCCATCGTCTCGGCCGAGCAGGATCTGGCCGCCGAGCGCGAAGCGCTGGAAGCCCGCACCGCGCTCGCCCAGCTGACCGCCGCCGCCGAAACCGGCCAGCCCGCCGCCGACGCCCTGCCCCCGCTGGCCGCCGTCACCGACCTGCCCCCGGCACTGAACGCCTTTCATCAGGGCCTGCCACTGCTGCGTGACCTTCAGGCCAGCTTCCCCGCCGCCGCGCGTGACGCGCTGGCCGCCGCGCCGCTGGACGAGGGCCGCTCAGCCGGGGACCGGGTGCTGAACTTCCTGCGCAGCCAGACCGGCGCGCGCTCGCTTGCCCCGCGCGAGGGCGGCGATACCGACGCCATCCTGTCGCGGGCCGAGGCGCATATCCGCGCCGCCGACCTGCCCGCCACCCTGACCGAACTGGACGCCCTGCCCGAAGGCCCCGCCGCCGCCATGGCCGAATGGCGCGCGCAGGCCGAGGCCCGGGTGGCTGCCCTTGCCGCGCTGGACGAAGTGCAGTCGCGCCTGAACAACCAATAGAAGGGAACACCATGTTCTGGATCATCCTGAAGATCGCGGTGTTCTTGCTGGTGGTGGCAGGGCTGACCATCACCGCCGACGCGCTTCTGGGCAGCGAAGCGGGCATCCGCATCGCCTTTGCCAATACCGAATTCACGCTAGGCCCGGTGCAGGCCGCGCTGGGGGCGCTGGCCTTGCTGGCCGCGCTGTGGCTGCTGCTGAAGCTGGCGGGCCTTTTCGTGGCCACGCTGCGCTTCATCAACGGCGATGAAACCGCGATCAGCCGGTATTTCGAAAGCTCGCGCAAGCGCCGCGGGCTGGAAGCGCTGACCGAGGGGTTTCTGGCGCTGGCCGCCGATGAGGGCGACAGGGCCGTGACCAAGGCGCGCAAGGCCGAAAAGCTGCTGGAAAACAAGACACTGACCAGCCTTCTGATGGCGCAGGCCGCCCGCAACAAGGGTAACAACGCGCTGGCAGAAGAATATTACAAGCGACTGCTGGAAGATGACCGCGCGCGTTTTGTGGGCGTGCAGGGGCTGCTGCGCCAGAAGCTTGAGGCGAACGATACCGACAAGGCGCGCAAGCTGGCGGAAAAGGCACTGGCGCTGCAACCCGCGCATGGCCCCACGCAGGACATATTGCTGCAGTTGCAGAACAAATCGGGCGACTGGCAGGGAGCGCGCCGCACGCTGAGCGAAGCCAAGCGCACCGGGCGCCTGCCCCGCGAGGTCTACTTCCGCCGCGATGCGGTTCTGGCGCTGCAACAGGCGGATGCCTATGCGCTTCAGGGCGATCTGGCGCTGGCGCAGGATCTGGCGATCGAGGCGAACGCCGCCGCCCCCGCCCTGATTCCGGCGGCAGTGATGGCGGCGCGGGCGCAGATCGCGCGCGGCAAGGGCTCGACTGCGGCGAAGGTGCTGAAGAAGGCGTGGAAGATGCAGCCGCACCCGGAACTGGCGCAAGCCTTTGCCGAGATTGAACCGGCTGAGCCTGCCGCGCAGCGTGTCCGCCGGTTTGAAAAGCTGCTCACCCAGAACGACGGTGACGAGGCGCGGATGATTCGCGCCGAGCTGCTGATCGCGGCAGAGGATTTCCCGGGCGCGCGCCGTGCCATCGGCGATCTGCATGAAACCGCGCCCAGCCAGCGGGTGATGACCATCATGGCGGCCATTGAGCGGGGCGAGGGCTCTGACGATGCGGTGGTGCGCGGCTGGCTGGCGCGGGCGCTGATCGCGCCGCGCGGGCCGCAGTGGATCTGCGACAAATGCCACCATATCCATGCGCGCTGGCAGGCCGTGTGCGAGAATTGTGGGAGTTTTGACACCTTGAGCTGGCGCAGCCCGCCGGACAGCTCCGGCGCCAGCGCGACCGGCACCGAGATGCTGCCGCTGATCGTCGGGGCGCTGGCAGCCCCCCGCCCTGCCCCGGCGCCGGTCTCAGACGCGCCACCTGAACCCGAGGTTGCCGCTGCGGCCCCGGAAACACCCACTGAAACGCCCGCCGCAGCCCCCGCGCAGCCCAAAGAGCGCCCCATCACCGAGGCCGAGGTCATCGATCTGGACGAGACGCGCCGTCAGGGCATGTGAGCGACAGACCGGCGCGCGGAAAAAGATGAAATTGGGTCTGGATACGGCCCTGCGCCGGTGCTAGACACCGCGCCACATCGCCGCGCCCGGCGCGGTGGTGGGGCAAGCGCCCGGACTGGAAGAAGTGCCGCTGTAGCTCAGCTGGTAGAGCACGTCATTCGTAATGATGGGGTCGGGGGTTCGAGTCCCTTCAGCGGCACCATATCCTTCGCCCAAGCGGCTGAGAGATATGATACTCTTCTTCCGGCGATCTTCTTTATTCACCTGATGGCCCGCCCTGACACACCGGGCAGGCCGCCTGCCCTTCCGCAGGGCGGATGACATCTGGCGCCAATGCCCGTGCTGTGAAGGCGGGTTTCGTGGCGCCCGATTCGTGGCTGCATCCATCGCCGCCCGGCAAAAGGCAGAGCGCGCCGCAGGCAGTCCCGGCGCGCGCGTGGCCGGTGGCCTCAGCCTCTTCCGGCGCGGAAACGGGATGCCGCAGCGGTGGCGGGCTGACAGGCCGTGCCGCCCGCGTCAGGCGGCGAAGCGGCCCCCTTCGGTCAGGCGGGCGTGGCCCAGCGCGGAGAGGCTTTCCAGCAGCGGTTGCACCGTGCCTGCGCGCCCGCGCTGGAACTGGCGGGCCACCTGTTCGGGCGTTGCCTCGCCCAGATCGTGCAGCGCGGCCTGAACCGCTGCGATCTGCTCGGGCAGGGATCTGGGCCAGGGGGTCTTGGTGGTGGAATCCCTCGGGCCAAGGTCCATCTTGCCCTGTTCGCCTTTCGCCACCGCCGCGCGGCCCTGCGCATTCTGGTAGTCGGGGCGCAGCCAGCGGATATGGCCGCGCGCTTCTTCCGCCGCGCGGGCAAGGTTGAGGTCCACCAGCCGGTGCAGGATGTCATCGTCGGTCAATGTGACGGGCCAGCCGTAAGCCTCGGCCACCGCCGCGTCGATCTGGTCATGCAGGTCGCGCAGGATGCCCACCAGCCCCTGATCATAGATCTCACGGTCCTTCCCCTCGATCCGCTCCTTCGCGCGGAGTTTTTCCAGCACGTTATACATCGCGGTCAGGGTCAGCTTGGGATGGGCCTTTTGCTGGGCCTTGCGATGCGCATCGAGCTGTTCCCCAAGGGAGCGCAGGCGGGTTTTCTGGGCTTCGGTGGGGTCAGGGAAGGGGAAGGGGTCGAAGCACTTGGATTTGTTGTAACGCGGGTCATTTCCAAAACCGAGCCGCCCGCCTGCAGTCAGTGCCCATGTCACATGAAAGCGCGACGACAGCACGGAAAGTGCGGCGGCATCGTCCAGTGCGATGGCGATCAGCATGTTATCGGGCAAGGTCGCACCGTCGAGAAACTGACAGGTGCGGTGTTTGGTGGTTTCAACTGTGGCGATGTAGCGCCGCAGACCCTTTAGCGCAGGGCGAAGTTGCGGCCTCGGTTTTCCGTGCAACCACCAGAATTTCGCATACTGGGCGCTATCGGGCGAAGATGAGGCCTTTGCCTCTCGTTCGGGCCTGATACGGTCTGTCAGCCTTTGATATACTTCCGGGAAGCGGCTTCGCACCTCGGCTTCGGCGAGCCCAAAAAGATCAATGACCATGACGTCGCGCGAGGTGGAAGTCAGATCGCGCCCGTTGCGATAGTCGCGGATATGGTTTTCAAGCCCCGGAACCGTGCCAAGCCCCAGCGCGCGGGCCTCATTTGGCGTGACGATAAACCCCGCGCCGTGAAGCTTCACGCCGGGGGATGAAATGCCATCATTTGCCTTCAAGGGCACCGCCCCCGCCACATCTGCCCCGATGCGCAAATTGGCGAAAATCTTGCCCTTTTGGATATCGAAGCGCACCACACGGCCTTCGGCCTCGGTCTGGCCTTTCACTTCCTCGGTCACGCTCAGCAGCCGCCCCATGGCCTTGCCGCGTTCGGCCACGGTCATGGCAATGCGCACCGCCGCCCCCTCGCCCGCATCCACCCAAGGGTGGTCAGGAATGGCAAAGGTCAGCGACAGCCCGGTCTTCGGGTCAGCCAGATGCGGTTCCAGCACCTTGCGGTTGAAGGTCTGGCGCAGGGAATTGGTAGTGATCAGGCCAAAGCGCCGCGTGCCCTTTGCCCGCGCCTTGGCGGTCGCAGGTTTCCAGCCCCGCGCCGCCAGCGCTGCCTTGTCCCACCAGAACATGACGAAATCCGCGCTTTGCGGCATTTTCGGATAGGCGTGCCAAAGCGCCTCGGCATAGCCATCGCCCAAGGCGTCGCGCATCCGGCTGGCCCCGATGAACGGCGGGTTGCCGACGATGAATTCTGCCTCGGGCCATGTGGCGGGTCTGGGTTTCAGGTAATCCAGCACCACGGTTCTGGCCTGTGCATCGGGCACCTGCTCACCCGTCACGGGGTGGGTGGTGAAACTGACGCCATCCCAGCGGGTGACGGGCGCGCCCGCGTCATCCAGCCGGGGTTGCGTGCCCGCATAGGTCAGCACCGCATCGCGGTTCTCGATATTGCGGAAATCGCGCAGCACGGGTTCGGCGGGGCTGGCCTTGCCATGGGTGCGGAAGTGCCATTGCAGAAAGCCGATCCACAGCACCAGTTCAGCCACCGCCGCCGCCCATGGGTTCACCTCAAGCCCCAGAAACTGGTGCGGGTCCACCGTGTGCCCGGCCAGCGACAGCGCCGCCTGTTCCTCGCCCAGTTCGGCCAGAAGGGCGGTCACCTCGCCTTCCAGCCGTTTCATCAGTTCCAGCGCGACGTAAAGAAAGTTGCCCGAGCCGCAGGCCGGGTCCAGCACGCGGATTTCACAAAGCCCCGCGTGAAAGGCGCGCACCGTGGCGCGGGCCTGTTCCATCTGCCCCTGATTGGCCAGCGTCAGCGCCGCCGCCTGCACATTGCGCCAGTCAGCGCGCAGGGGCTCCATGATGGTGGGTACCACCAGCCGTTCGACATAGGCGCGCGGCGTGTAATGCGCGCCCAGCTTGTGGCGCTGGCGCTTGTCCAGCGCGCGCTCCAGCAGGGTGCCGAAAATGGCCGGTTCCACCTCGCGCCAGTCCTTTGAGGCGGCGTCGATCAGCAGCGACAGCTGCACTTCGGACAGGGGCAGCGCAGAGGCGTCCTTGAACAAGCCGCCGTTGAATTTCATCAGATCGGTCATCAGGACGGGTGAAAAGCCGCCGGTATTCATGGTTTCCCACAGCCTGCTCAGCGCCGGGGCTGCATGTTCGGGATGCCCGCGCAGCCGCTTGAGAAGGTCGGAAAAGCTGGCGCGCGGGATAAGGTCCACATCTTCGGCGAACATGGTGAACAGGCAGCGCATCAGGAAATTCGCCACCGCCTGCGGCTCATGGCCCTGCCCCTCGAATGACTTGCCCAGCGCCGCCAGCCGGTCAGCCACCTCGCGGGTGACGCGGGCCGCGATCTTTGACGGGTCAAGCGCGTGCGGCTCGGTCCAGATCTGGCGCAGCCGGTCGCGCGTGGCCTCATTGCGCAGGTCATCCATGGTGATGCGGTAGCGGTTGCCGTCAGGGAACTGCGTGTAGCCCTGCCCCTGACCCGAGAAATCCGCGTAAACCTCGATTACATGGCCCACATCGACCACCAGCAGGAAGGGTGGCCAGCCGTCTTTGCGCGATACAGCGCGGGCGTATCCGTCCGCCTGATTCCGGGCGCGCATCATGGTGTCATCCCAGCCCCGCGAGCCGCGCGTGCCGTGCCCCTTGCGCGTGGCTTTGGGCAGATCGGCCAGCAGAGCGGGTTGCGCGGCGTCCTGGGGGGTGGTGCCGCTGATGCCTTGTTTCGCCTCCATGACGAAATGCCCCGCGCGATACAGATCAACAAAACCGCGCGTCTGGCTGCCGGTGTGAATGAAGGTCACCGGGTGTTCAAAGTGGTAGGCATCGGCTGTGGCGGTTTCCGAGGCGGGGGCGGGCCGGGCCACGCCCAGCAGGTCGCAGAGTTCATTGGCAAAGGTCTGGAAATTGGCCCGTTCGCTGCCCCCGGATTGCTTCCAGCGGGTGAGGAAATCTTCAACTTGCAAAACGCCACCATTTCTTGATGCGCGGGAAAACCGGCGCAACCTGTCCGCCTACAGGGATAGCGGCCAAAGGCGCGAGGGTTCAAGGATTTACTTTGCGGGCCTCTGGCACCCGGCCGTCACGGGCATGCACCGGCATCGCCGGACCGCCCCGCCGTGTTTTCCCTGAAAGCGCCTTTGCCCTGTCGGACGCGCGCGAAAGGCCTCCCCCGGTCAGAGATATTTGGTGGGGATCGCCGTGGTGAATTTCAGCTCTTCCATCGAGATCATCGAGTTGATCTGGCTGAAATCCAGCTTTTCGATCATCCGCTTGTAAACCCCGTCATAGGCCGTGATGTCAGGCACCACGACCTTGAGGATGTAATCCACCGTTCCGGTCAGGCGGTAGGCCTCCACCACCTCGGGGATTTCCTCGACCAGTTCACGAAACTGCGTCGTCCAGCCGATTTCATGGCGCGGCGCGGTGATGCCGATGAACACGGTCATCGGCACATTGGCCTGCACCTGATTGACCAGCGCCACCCGGCCCTTGATGATGCCCGCATCCTCCATCCGCTTGATGCGCCGCCAGCAGGGCGTGGCCGACAGCCCCACCGCGTCGGAGATCGCGGCGATGGGGGTATCGCTGTCATGTTGCAGAATATCGAGAATCTGCTGGTCGATCGCGTCGAATGACAGGCTTTCCGCAGGCTTTCCCTTTGGTTTGCGCGGCGGTTTCTGGCTCATCCGGGCACGAACTCCAGGATCATGCCGCAGGCTTCCTGCGGAGCGACCGCCAGCCCCAGCGTGGTGGCGACCGGAACGATCCCGGCGGCATCGAGGCAGGCGCGGGCGGCGTTCATGTCGCGGACGCGGATGCGCAGAGCGGTAAAGGCGCCTTTGGGCGTCTGATCAAGGTCGAAGCCCGGATAAAGCCCTTCCAGCGCCGCGCGGGTCAGAAGTGACAGCGGCGCGGAATCCGGCCCGGTATCGACCGTGGCACCACCCGCGCTCATCATCACCTTTCCATCGGCCCAGAGGCGGGCGAAGCGCGTGGCATCGGCCTGCGGATCATCTGACAGGGCGAGCACCGCATCAAGGCCGCAGGCGGTGTTGGGATGGGTCAGCAGCTCCGCCAGCCAGACGGTTTCGCGCGTGCGGTGCTGGCACATGAAGACGGTGCCGAAGGGCAGTTCCTCCGGCGCAAAGGAGACGGTGGTAAAGGCCGCAACCCCGGTGCTACCGTCTGGCAGCGGCACCGGGCGCTCAAAGGCACCAAGGCCCGTTGTCTTGATGCCCAGACCGGCCAGCGCATCCGCGCCCGCTGTCGCATCCTCGATCCGGCAGGCGATGGCATGCAGCCCCTCGCCCATCGCCTCAATCGACTGGCGGCGCGCAAGGTTGCCCTCGGTCGGGGTCAGAATGCCCAGAAGCTCAAAATAATCATTCGGGAACATGATGGTATGATTGGCGCTGCCCTTCGCGGCGGAATGAACACCGCGCGGCGAAAGGGTGAAACCAAGCGCCTGATAGCGCCGGGCGGCCTCGTCCAGATCGTTCACAAGAAGGAAGACATGGTCAATGCCGGTCACGGGATGGGTCATGGTGGCTTTCCTTATGATTTTCAGAGATCAGCGCCGCACAGGCGCAAGAACAATTTCATGGACAGCAACACCGGGGTTCATCCGGGCAACGAACAGCGCCGCCTGCGCCATGTCTTCGGGCTGGATCATGGCAGCGGCGGTTTCGGGGTCATAGCCGGGGCGGCGCTCCATCAGCGGTGTCGCCACCTCGGCCGGGCACAGCGCGCAGGAGCGGATGCCGTTCGCCCCCTCTTCGCTGTTCAGGCTGGCGGAGATGTCTGAAAGCGCGTGTTTTGAAGCGCCGTAGGGCACGCCCGATGCCGCGCTGTGAAAGCGGCCCGCCCAGCTTGAGGTGTGGATCATCACGCCGCCGCGCTGCGCGCGCATCACCGGCAGGCAGGACGCAATGACATTCAGCGCGCCGGTGATGTTGACGCGCAGCACCTCATCCCAGCTTTCCCAGTCCAGATCGCGCCAGCGGCGGTTCGGAATGTTGAGGCCTGCATTGTTGCACAGCACATCAATGCCTCCGGCAGCCGCCGCGATCCGCTGCGCCATGGCGGCCATGCCCGCACGGTCCGTCACATCCCCCGGTTCGATCAGAACAGGGGTGTCCGCGGGCAGCGTTGCGACTAGATCATGCAAAGTCGCCTCGCGTCGCGCTGTCAGGGCAAGGCTGTAGCCCGCCTGCGCAAAGCACCGCGCCATCGCCGCCCCGATTCCGGAACCCGCGCCCGTTATCCACACAGTCTGAGGCATATTGTCCTCCTGAGCCTGGCTGTATGACGAAAAAATATGCTAACCCAGAACGATTTGCTAGAACATAAATCTGCATTAATGAAAAAATGTAGATAGTATATTGACAGACCAATACCATCACAGGATGGTTTGTGCGTGAACCATAACCTTGATAAGGCTGCAATCCACACCCATCCGACAAGGAGGAGCGACATGCATTTGCAACTGAAAAACCTAGGCCGCGCAACCGCTTGCGCCACTGCACTTGCGCTGGTCGCCGGTGCGGCGGCGGCACAGGAACCGCAGCGCGGCGGCACAGCCATCATTCACATGAACTCGGAACAGCGCGTGCTGAACCCGGGCCTGCGGGCATCGACCGGCGTTTACAACATCTCCGGCAAGATTCTGGAGCCGCTGATCGACCTGTCCTATGACGGCTATGTGCCGGTCCTGGCGACTGACTGGTCCTCGTCCGAGGATGGCCTGACCATCACCGTCAACCTGCGCGAAGGCGTCAACTGGCATGACGGTGAGCCCTTCACCTGCGATGACGTCTCGTTCAGCGCGATGGAGATGTGGAAAGAGCTGCTCAACTATTCCTCGACGTTGCAGCGCAGCCTTGAATCGGTCGATTGCCCCGATCCGCATACCGCCGTCTTCAACTATTCCTCGCCGATGCCGCTGGATCTGTTCGTGGCGGCCATGCCTGACCTTGGCCACCCGCTGCCCCGCCACCTTTTTGAGGGCACCGACATTCTGCGCAACGAGCTGAACGCCGCACCCGTCGGCACCGGCCCGTTCCGCTTCGTGGAGTATCAGCGCGGCCAGTATGTCATGGCTGAGCGCAACCCGGATTACTGGCGCGGTGAGGAATTTCCTTATCTGGACCGGATTGTCTGGCGCTTCATGACCGACCGTTCCGCCGCCGCCGCCGCGCTTGAAGCCGGTGAAGTGCATGAAAGCGGCTTCAACGGCGTCTCGATGGCCGATATCGAGCGGCTGTCAGCAGATGAGCGCTTTGACGTCGGCACCGAGGGTTACGAAAATAACGTCGCCCATTCGACGATCGAGTTTAATCACCGCAACCCGATCCTTGCGGATGTGCGGGTCCGTCAGGCCATCCACCACGGCCTTGATATCGACTATGCGATTGAAACCATCATGCGCGGCTTCGCGCGCCCGGGCCGCGGCCCCATCCCTTCGGCGGGTGGTGCGAATTACACAGACGATGTGCGCGTCTATGAATACGATACCGCACGGGCCATGGAGCTGCTGGACGAAGCGGGCTATCCCGCCGGTGCAGGCGGCGTACGTTTCCGCCTGCGCCACCGTCCGGCACCCTGGGGTGAATATACCCAGCTGTGGTCGGAGTATTTCGCGCAGGCCATGCGTGAGATCGGCATCGAGGTGGAGCTGCTGACCAATGACGCGCCGGGCTTCCTGAACGGCGTTTACCGCGATCATGACTTTGACACCGCCAATGGCTGGCACCAGTTCCGGGCTGACCCGGCGGTTTCCACCATGGTCTGGCTGCGTTCGGGCCAGCCGGTGGGCACGCCCTGGTCCAACCAGTTCGGCTGGCAGTCGGATGAGATGGACGCGATGATCGACGAGGCAGGCAGCGAGCTTGACCCCGCCGCGCGCGCCGAGATGTATCACGAAATCCAGCGCCGTGCGGTGGAAGAGCTGCCGATGATCTTTGCGATCGAGCATCCGTTCATCTCGGTCACGTCGACACGGCTGATGAACCACCACAACAACCCGCGCTGGAACAGCTCCAGCTGGTACGACCTGTGGCTGGCTGACTGACCCTGCCGGGGTCCGGGCCTTGCGCCCGGGCCCCGAGCCCCCCTGCCCTTTCCGCCTGCCGGTGCAGGCATGACACGCCGCACCCGACTCTGACGCATATACCGTCCTGCACAATGGCAGGCC
This sequence comes from Pararhodobacter sp., assembly GCF_036802785.1. Lineage (GTDB taxonomy): Bacteria > Pseudomonadota > Alphaproteobacteria > Rhodobacterales > Rhodobacteraceae > Pararhodobacter. The sequence goes on along the minus strand of NZ_DAIRVN010000040.1, from coordinate 26,738 downwards.
GGACCAGACCCAGGACAAGCACACGATGTCGCTTCCCATCCCCCCGATACTGGTCTACGCGCTGCGCCGCCTGCTTCAGGCGGTGCCCGTCGTCATCCTGATCATGATCTGCACCTTCGTGCTGCTGAAACTGGCGCCCGGCGACACGGTCGATGCGCTGGTGGGCGACATGGGCGGGGCAGATGCCGCGTTCATCGCGCGCCTGCGCCAGGAATACGGGCTGGATCAGCCGGTCTGGGTGCAGTTGTGGCTGTATATGTCGAAGCTGGCGACCTTTGATTTCGGCTGGTCCTTTGTGCATGAACAGCCCGTCTCGCGCATTCTGCTGGACCGCCTGGGCACAACGCTGATGCTGATGGCAACCTCGCTGTCGCTGGCGTTCTTCATCGGCTGCACGCTGGGCGCCTTCGCCGCCCGCCGCGCCTATTCGCTGACCGACAACGCCATCTCGACACTGGGGCTGGTCTTTTACGCGACGCCCAGCTTTTTCCTGTCGCTGATGATGATCCTGCTGTTCTCGGTCAAGCTGGGCTGGCTGCCGGTGGGTGGCATCCAGACGATTGCCGCCTTTTACACCGGCTGGGACCATGTCTGGGATGTGGCCCGCCATCTGATCATGCCGACCGCCGCGCTGTCGCTGATCTATCTCAGCTTCTATCTGCGGCTGATGCGCGCCTCGGTGCTTGAGGTGGCTGACCTTGACTATGTGCGCACCGCGCGGGCCAAGGGCGCGGGCGAGGCGCGGCTGATGATCCATCACATCATGCGCAACGCGCTTTTGCCGGTGGTGACGCTGGTGGGGCTTCAGTTTTCGGCCGTGCTGGGCGGCGCCGTGGTGGTTGAGACAATCTTCAGCCTGCCGGGCCTTGGGCAGCTTGCCTATCAGGCGGTTATCCAGCGCGACCTCAACACCCTGATGGGGATCATCTTTCTGAGCTCGCTGATCGTGGTGCTGGTCAACTTCCTGACCGACCTTCTTTACGCGCGACTTGACAGCAGGATCGAACTGAAATGACCACGCTCGACACCAACCTTCGCCCGCCCGAGCCTGCGCGCGCCCTTGTCTTCTGGCGCCGGTTCCGCCGCAACCGTGCTGCCCTTCTGGGACTGGCGCTGTTCACGGTGGTTGTGCTGATGGCGCTGACCGCCGGGCTGATCGAACCGAGTGACCCGTTGCGCCGCGCCGGCCCGCCGCTGACCGCGCCCTTCACCAACTGGTCGGTCCCGCTGGGCACGGATCAGCTGGGCCGCGATATTCTGGCGGGCATCTTCCACGGGGCGCGCATCTCGCTGCTGATCGGGGTGGTAGCAACGCTTGTCTCTATCGCCATCGGTGTGCTGATCGGTGCCATTTCGGGCTATTTCGGCGGCTGGGTCGATGACCTTTTGATGCGCGTCACCGAGGCGTTTCAGACGATCCCCAACTTCGTGCTGCTGCTGACGCTGGTGGCGATCCTCGGCTCCTCCATCGAATGGATCGCGCTGGCCATCGGCATCGTCAGCTGGACCGCGCCTGCACGCATGGTCCGGGCAGAGTTCATGTCGCTGCGTGGGCGCGAATTTGTCGATGCAGCGCGCAATCTGGGGGTATCGAACACCTCGATCATCTTCCGCGAGATTCTGCCGAACGCTCTGCCGCCGATCATCGTCTATGCCTCGGTGATCATGGCGCTGGCGATCCTCTTGGAAAGCGCGCTGGCCTTTCTGGGGCTGGGCGACCCGAACTATGCAAGCTGGGGCAACATGATCGGACAGGGCCGCGCGGTGCTGCGCACGGCATGGTATTGCGCGGCCATTCCCGGCATCGCCATCGTCCTGACCGTGCTTTCCTTTTCGCTGGTCGGAGAAGGCCTGAACGACGCGCTGAACCCGAGGCAGAAGAAATGAACCATCCCGTTTCTGACCAACCCGTTCTTGAGATGACCGACCTGCGCATCGCCCTTCCCAAAGGCGCGGACCGGCCTTTCGCGCTGGACGGCCTCAGCCTGAAGGTGATGCCCGGCGAGATTGTCTGTCTGGTGGGTGAAAGCGGCTCGGGCAAGTCGCTGTCGGCCGGGGCGATCATGCGGCTGCTGCCGGAGCCGCATGTCCATGTCGCCGGGGGCAGCCTGCAGTTTGAGGGTGAGGATATCCTCGCCAAGTCCGAGGCTGAGATGCGGCGCATCCGCGGCAACCGGATCGCCATGATCTTTCAGGAGCCGATGACCGCGCTCAACCCGCAGAAAACCGTGGGCTGGCAGATTGACGAGGTGCTGCGCCTGCACACCAAGGACGGCCACAAGGCGCGCAAGGCCCGGGCGATTGAGATGCTGGAGCGGGTGCATATCCCTGACCCTGCCTCGGCCTATAACGCCTATCCGCATCAGGTGTCGGGCGGGCAGCGGCAGCGGGTGATGATCGCCATGGCGCTGGCGCTCTCGCCCCGCCTGATCATTGCGGACGAGCCGACAACGGCGCTGGACGTGACAACCCAGCTTCAGATCCTCAAGCTGATCCGCGAATTGCAGCGCGATGAGGGGGCGGGTGTGCTGTTCATCACCCATGACTTTGGCGTGGTGGCCGAGATTGCCGACCGGGTTGTCGTGCTGCGCTATGGCGAGATGGTCGAGCAGGGGACGGTGGATGAAATTCTGAACCGCCCCCAGCACCCCTATACCAAGGCACTGATCGCCTCGGTCCCGGCGCTGACGCCGCCCGCACCGCAGGATTTCACCGATGCGCCCGTGGTGTTGCGCGCCACCGGGCTGAGCAAGACCTTCGCTGCGCGCGGCGGCCTTCTGACCGGCAAGCGCAAGGCGGTGACGGCGGTGAAAGACCTCAGCTTTGCGCTGCGACGCGGTGAGACGCTGGGGGTGGTGGGCGAGTCCGGCTCAGGCAAGACCACCGTTTCGCGGATCGTCACCCGCCTGCTGGAGGCCGATACCGGCGCGGTTGAGCTGGACGGCAAAGACCTGCTGGCCTGCACCCCGCGCGAACTGCGCCGCATGCGCCAGCATATCCAGATGGTGTTTCAGGACCCGATGGCATCGCTCAATCCGCGCAAGCGGGTGGTGGATATCATCGCGCAGGGCCCGATCGTGCATGGCGCCAACCCTGAACAGGCCCGCGAGAAAGCGCGCGCGCTGCTGGAGCTGGTGGAGCTGTCACCCGCCGCCGCCAACCGCTTCCCGCACGAGTTTTCCGGCGGGCAGCGCCAGCGGATCGGCATTGCCCGCGCCCTGGCGCTGGAGCCCAAGGTGATCGTGGCCGATGAGCCGGTTTCAGCGCTGGATGTGTCCGTGCAGGCGCAGGTGCTGCGGCTGCTGGCCGATCTGCGCGAACGCCTTGAGCTTTCGCTGCTGTTCGTCACCCATGACCTGCGCGTTGCCGCCCAGCTTTGTGACCGGATCATCGTCATGCAGCACGGCGAGATTGTCGAAAGCGGCGTCACCGCCGAAATCTTCGCCGATCCGAAACATGCCTATACACGCAATCTTCTGTCATCGATCCCGGGGCGCGACTGGACACCGCCCAGCTTTCGGACAGATGCGGCCTGAGGACGAAAATGCCCCTGACTTTCAATGACATCCGCAGCGCGATCATCGGCGAAGGCACCGCCATCCCCGGCCCTTTCGGGCCGCGCGCGCTGATTTACGCTGATTATGTGGCCTCGGGCCGCTCGCTTTCCCATATCGAGGATGCGATCCGCGCCCATGTGCTGCCCTATTACGGCAACACTCATACCGAAACCTCGTTCACCGGCCGCCGCACCACGCAGTTGCGCGAAATGGCGCGCGAGGCGGTGCGCACGGCGGTTCACGCTGACCCTGACCATGCGGTGATCTTTGTGGGCTCGGGCGCCACCGGCGCGTCAGACAAGCTGACCCGCGCGCTGGCGATGCGCGGGCTTGATGCGCGCTCGGTCATTTTTGTCGGCCCCTATGAGCATCACTCAAACGATCTGCCATGGCGCGAAAGCGGCGCGCAGATTGAGCGTATTCCGCTGAATGACCGGGGCCAGATCTGTCTGGAAACCCTGCGCGCGCGCCTTCTGGCCCATACCGGTGCGCCATTCAAACTGGGGGCGTTTTCGGCGGCGTCGAATGTCACCGGCGTGCTGTCGGATATGCGCGCCATTGCCCGCCTGCTGCATGCGCATGACGCCTGGTGCGTGGCCGATTACGCCGCCGCCGCGCCTTATGTGTCGGTGCAACTGGCTGAAAGCGCGCCCGGCGCGGGTGACAGGATTGATGCAGCGCTCCTGTCGCCGCACAAGTTTCCGGGCGGGCCCGGCGCCTCAGGCGTGCTGGTCTGCGACCGCCGGTTTCTGGATCTGCCCCGCCCCACGGTGACGGGTGGCGGCACGGTTTCCTATGTCACGGCCAGCGACCACCACTATGTCACCGACCCCGAACGCCGCGAAGAGGCCGGAACACCCGGCATCGTCGACAATATCCGCGCGGGCATGGTGCTGGCGCTGAAAAGCGCGATGGGCGAGGAGGCGGTGGAAGCCGCTGAAAAACGCCTCACCGCCCGGATGGAAACGGCGCTGCGCTCGGTGCCGGGGCTGGAGCTGCTGGGGCCTGTCGATGCACCGCGGATCGGCATTTTCTCGTTCAACATCACGGTGCGGGGCAAGCTGTTGCACCACAATTATGTCGTGGCGCTGCTCAATGACCTGTTCGGCATTCAGGCGCGCGGTGGCTGTTCCTGCGCCGGTCCCTATGGCCATGCGCTGCTCAACCTCGATGACGCGCGCACCCGCCGGCATGAGGCGGCGGTGGCGCTGGGTCATTCGGCCTTCCGCCCCGGCTGGGCGCGGCTGGGGGTGAACTGGTTCTTCAGTGACGAGGATGTTGACCGTATCGCTGCGGCGCTCAGTTTCATTGCACAGCATGGCCTGTCACTGCTGCCGCTTTACCGGCTTGATATCGGCTCGGGCGTGTGGCGGGCGCAGCGGTTTGTCGATGACCGCCCGCCTGAAAGCCTGATGGCGCTGCTGGAAAACCCCGCCGCCAGCGCCTTGGTGGCGCCTGATTTCGCCGCCTGCCTGAGCGCCGCGCACGCACTGGCCCAGCAGGCCCGCCTGCTGCCCGCCACCCCGCCGCCGCCGCTTTTGCCCGATGAAGAGGCGTTGCGCTGGTTCTGGCTGCCGCATGAGGCATCAGAAGCATTGATATCGGAGGATGCTGCATGAGCGTTACCTTCCCCCCCTCTCTCTGGGCGGCAACCGCGCCGGAACGCGCCCTTGCCCCCGCGCTGACGGGCAATGCCGAGACCGATGTGGCGATCATCGGCGGCGGTTTCACCGGGCTGTCGGCGGCCATCGAGGTGGCACGCCGGGGGCATGCGGTGACGGTGCTTGAGGGGCAGGCGGTTGGCTGGGGCGCATCGGGGCGCAACAATGGGCAGGTCATTCCGATCCTGACGGCGGCGGAACCCGATGCATGGGTGGCCCGCTTCGGCGCTACGGGTGAGCGTTTCGCCCGGCTGATCGGTAATTCCGCCTCGATCCTGTTTGACCTTGAACGCGAATTCGACATGAAGGCCGAGGCCGAGCAGAGCGGCTGGTTCCAGCCCGCCCACAGCCCCGGCCGCGTGAAGCTGTCGCAGATTCGGGTGGAGGCCTGGAAACGCTTCGGCTTCCCGGCCGAGTTCAAGGATGCCGCCCAGACGCGCGACATTCTGGGCACCGATTTCTGGTATGGCGGCATGTATAACCCCACCGGCGGCCACATAAACCCGCTGGCCCTTGCGCGCGGCATGGCGAAAGCCGCCGAGGGGCTGGGCGCGGTGATCCATGAACAAAGCCGCGTCACCCGCTATGCCCGCGAGGGTGCGCATTGGGTGATTGAAACCGATGGCGGCACGCTGAAGGCCCGCGCGCTGATCCTTGCCACCAATGCCTATACCGGCGAGCTCAGCCCCGGGCTGGCCCCGCGCATCGCCCGCTCGGTCATTCCGGTTTACGCCTGGCAGATGTCCACCCAGCCCATCGGCGACAACCTGCGCGCGACAATCCTGCCGGGGCGGCAGGCGGTGTCTGACACGCGCGGCGATCTGCGCTTCTTCCGTTATGACGCGCGTAACCGTCTGATCACCGGCGGCGCGGTGATGGGCAGCCATGACGTGGAGGCCCGCGTGCGCGCCAAGGCCGCCCAAAGCCTTGCCGAGGCCTATCCGGAACTTGGCACGCCCGAGATGACGCATGTGTGGTCCGGCTTCATCGGCATGAACTGGGACCGCTTCCCGCGCGTGCACCGTCTTGGCCCCGATGGCTGGGCCTGGGTGGCCTGCAACGGGCGCGGCGTGGCACTGGGTACGGCACTGGGCCGCGAACTGGCGCGCGCGGTGACCGGCGTGCCGGAAGAGGAACTGGCGCTGCCGGTGACCGAGCCAAAACCCTTCCCGATGCACGGCATCGCCCGCCGCATCGCCCCATCCTATCTTGCATGGCTCCGCCGCAAGGATCTCGTCGAACCAAAGCTGTGAGGAATGAACCCATGAGCCGCATCAACGACCTTCCCATCCTCGACCGTCGCCGCATCGAGGCAATGATCCTCAAGCATGTGTATGACGTGATTTCCGCCCGCTCCGGTCAGGACGAGGCCGAAGCAGTGATCGGCGAGGCCTGCTCGCGCTCAGCCATCGAGCAGGGCAAGGATCTGGCCGCGCAGCTGGACCATGCGCCTGATCTGACCGATTTCAAGGCGATCATGCCGAACTGGACGAAGGAAGACGCGCTTCAGATCGAACCGCTGGAAATGACCGCCGAGAAGATGGATTTCAACGTGGTCCGCTGCCGCTATTCCGAGATGTACCGCGAGATGGGGCTGGGCGATATCGGCCACCTTCTCAGCTGCAACCGCGATGGCGATTTCTGCATCGGCTACAACCCGGATATCGAGCTGACCCGCACACAGACCATCATGAAGGGCGCCAGCCATTGTGACTTCCGCTACCGCATGAAGGCCACGCCCGAAACATCGAAACAGGAGGGCTGAATCATGGCCGTCGAAAACTGGGTCTCGCGCGAGATCGCGCTGCTGACCGAATTCCGCCGCGACCTGCATATGAACCCTGAGCTGCTCTATGATGTCGAGCGCACGGCGGCCAATGTCGCCGAGGCCCTGCGCGCCGCCGGGGTGGATGAGGTTGTCGAGGGGATTGGCCGCACCGGCGTTGTCGGCGTGATCCGCGGGCAAAGCAACACCTCCGGCCGCACCATCGGGCTGCGCGCCGATATGGATGCGCTGCCGATTGATGAGGCGACGGGCAAGCCCTGGGCCTCCCTCGTGCCGGGCAAGATGCATGCCTGCGGCCATGACGGGCATACCACGATGCTGCTGGGCGCCGCGCGCCATCTGGCGGAATCGCGCGCTTTCGACGGCACGGTGCTGGTGATCTTCCAGCCCGCCGAAGAAGGCGGCGCCGGTGCCCGGGCCATGATCGAAGATGGCCTCTTCCGGCGCTGGCCCTGCGATGAAGTTTACGGCATGCACAACCGCCCCAACCTGCCCGTGGGCCAGTTCACCATCGCCCCCGGCCCCATCATGGCCTCGGTCGATGAGGTGCGCATCACGGTTGAGGGGCGCGGCGGCCATGCGGCGAAACCCCATACGGCGATTGACCCGCTGCCGGTGACGGCGGCGCTGATTCAGGCGCTGCAGACCGTGACCTCGCGCAGCATCGACCCGATGGATTCCGCGGTGGTGTCACTGACGACCGTGCATGCGGGCAACGCTTTCAACGTCATCCCGCAATCGGTGGCGCTGACCGGCACGGTGCGCGCCCTGCGCGAAGAGGTCCGCAACCATATCGAGGCGCAACTGGCGCAGATGGTCCACCATATCGCCGCCGGTTTCGGGGCGGAGGGGCGGCTGGAATACATCCGCCACTACCCCGTCACCGTGAACCATGACCATGAGACCACGCTTGCCGCTGCCGCCGCACAAGAAGTGGCCGGGGTGGAAAACGTGCATCTGGATATGGCACCAATGCTGGGCGGCGAGGATTTCTCGTTCATGCTCAACGAGGTGCCGGGCGCGATGATCAATGTGGGCAACGGGCCTTCAGCCGATCTGCACAACCCGGGCTATGATTTCAACGACGAGGTGATCGCCTGGGGCTGTTCGTTCTGGACAACGCTTGTCCGCCAGCGCCTGCCGCTCTGACGCATCCCCTTCCGCCGCGCGGCCTGTGCGTGGCGGAAGACAAGGTTTATGGCCGCGCCCTTCACCGGGGTCCGGGTTGCAGCGCAAGCGCCGCTTCATCCGCCTGATGCAATGCCGCGGTGCGGACCGTCTCGGCCAGGTGGCGCAACTGACCGGAAAGCGGGTTCGTGCGACGCCAGACCATACCGATGGTCCGGCTGGGGCGCGGCGTGGCAAGGCGGGCGATGGAAACCCGGGCTGAGCGGGTTTCAACGGGCACCGCCATCTGCGGTATCAAGGTCACCCCGATCCCGGCACCGACCATCTGCACCAGCGTCGCCAGCGTGCTTCCCTCCATCAGGTCGCGCGGCGGCGCCGAGGTCAGTTTGCAGAACGACAGGGCCTGATCGCGGAAACAATGCCCCTCCTCCAGCAGCAGCAGCCGCATTTCGCGCAGCTTCTCGGAACTGGGAACGGGTTTGCCCGCGTCATCAAAGGGGCGCACCAGCACAAATTCCTCGTCGAACAGCGGCTGTTCGGCCAGCGCAGGCTCCGAGACCGGCAGCGCGACAATCGCTGTGTCAAGCCGCCCCTCAAGCAGATCCTCGATCAGCTTTTTTGTCACCGCCTCGCGCGGGCGCAGATCAATACCGGGGAAGCGGGCGGTCAGTTCCTTGATCACCCGTGGCAACAGATAGGGCGCGATCGTCGGGATCACCCCGATCCGCAGGCGCCCCGATATCGGCCCGTCCGAAGCGCGGCCCAGATCCGCCAGCTCATCGACGGATTGCAGAATGGCACGGGCGCGCGCGGCGAAATCTTCCCCCAGCCCGGTAAGCCGGATCTGGCGCGCGCCCCGTTCCACAAGGGGCGCGCCGATGATTCCCTCCAGCTCCTTGATCTGCAAGGACAGTGCCGGTTGCGAGATGGCACAGGCATCGGCGGCGCGGCCGAAATGGCGGTGCTGGGCCAGCGACTCAAAGTAACGAAGGTGGCGGATGGATATGCTGTTCATAAGCTGAGCATATCGCTGGGATTGGAAAAAGCAAATTCCAATTATATTAGAACCATGCTAAATGCCGTTCAGGAGAGAAGGATATGCTGCCGTGATGCCGCTTCGTGCTGTCGGCTGCCCTTTTTTGACGCGCGAATGAACATAGCCAGATCCGGAGAATGACATGGATGGAAATGATAACAACATGGCCGGCAAATGCCCGGTCATGCATGGTGCCAACACAGCGACCGGCGCCACGGTGATGGACTGGTGGCCAAACGCGCTGAACCTGGACATTCTGCATCAGCATGACAGCAAGACGAACCCGCTGAAGGGCCTCAACTACCGCGAAGAGGTCAGGAAACTTGATTTTGACGCGCTGAAAAAAGACCTGACCGCCCTTCTGACCGACAGCCAGGACTGGTGGCCCGCGGACTGGGGCCACTACGGCGGCCTGATGATCCGCATGTCGTGGCACTCGGCAGGCAGCTACCGTCTGGCCGATGGCCGGGGCGGCGCGGCGACCGGCAACCTGCGTTTCGCGCCGCTCAACAGCTGGCCGGACAACGCCAATCTGGACAAGGCCAAGCGCCTGCTCTGGCCAATCAAGAAGAAATACGGCAACAAACTGAGCTGGGCCGACCTGATCGCGCTGGCGGGCACCATCGCCTATGAATCGATGGGACTGAAAACCTATGGCTTCGCCTTTGGCCGCGAGGATATCTGGCACCCTGAGAAGGATGTGTATTGGGGCGCCGAGAAAGAATGGCTGGCGCCGTCGGATTCGCGCTATGAAAACGTCGAAGACCCTTCGACCATGGAAAACCCGCTGGCCGCTGTGCAGATGGGCCTCATCTATGTCAATCCCGAAGGCGTCAACGGCAAGCCTGACCCGCTGAAGACCGCCGCGCAGGTCCGCGAAACCTTCGCCCGGATGGCCATGAACGACGAGGAAACGGCGGCCCTGACAGCGGGCGGCCACACCGTCGGCAAGACCCATGGCAATGGCCGCGCCGAGAACCTGGGCGCCGCACCCGAAGGGGCCGATGTCGAGGAACAGGGGCTTGGCTGGAACAACCGCACCGGCCGCGGCATTGGGCGCAACACCGTCACCTCGGGCATCGAGGGGGCCTGGACGACCCATCCGACCAAGTGGGACGGCGGCTATTTCGACCTGCTCTTCGGCTATGAGTGGGAGCTGAAGAAGTCGCCCGCCGGTGCGTCGCAGTGGATGCCCGTCAACATCCGCGAAGAGGACATGCCGGTGGATGTGGAGGATCCTTCGATCCGCGTCATGCCGATCATGACCGATGCCGACATGGCCATGAAGATGGACCCGGTCTATCGCGAGATCTGCGAACGCTTCCGCGCCGACCACGCCTATTTCTCGGACACTTTCGCGCGCGCCTGGTTCAAGCTGACTCACCGCGACATGGGCCCGAAAGAGCGCTACATCGGTCCCTGGGCGCCCCGCGAAGACCTGATCTGGCAAGATCCCGTCCCTGCGGGCAACAAGGGCTATGATGTGTCGGCGCTCAAGACCAGAATCGCGGCTTCGGGGCTGACGGTGTCCGAGATGGTCGCCACCGCCTGGGACAGTGCCCGAACCTTCCGTGGTTCGGACCTTCGGGGCGGCGCCAATGGCGCGCGCATCCGGCTGGCCCCGCAAAAGGACTGGGAAGGCAACGAGCCCGCACGCCTGCAAAAAGTGCTTGCGGTGCTTGAACCGATCGCCGCCGAGAGCGGCGCCAGCATCGCGGATGTGATCGTTCTGGCCGGGAATCTGGGTGTCGAACAGGCGGCCAAGGCCGCTGGCTTCGATATTGTGGTGCCCTTCACGCCGGGCCGGGGCGATGCCACCGATGCGATGACTGATGCCGAATCCTTTGACGTGCTGGAACCGCTGGCCGATGGCTTCCGGAACTGGCTGAAAAAGGACTATGTCGTCCGGCCGGAAGAGCTGCTGCTGGATCGCGCGCAGTTGATGGGCCTGACCGCGCATGAGATGACCTGCCTTCTGGGTGGCATGCGCGCGATTGGCGCAAATTACGGCGGCGCCCCGCATGGGGTTTTCACCGACCGCGAAGGCGCACTGACGACCGACTTCTTCGTCAACCTGACCGACATGGCGTTCAAATGGGTGCCCAAGGGCCGCAATCTCTATGAGATCGTCGAACGCAAGACTGGCCATGCCCGGTGGACGGCTACCCGGGTTGATCTGGTGTTTGGCTCGAACGCCGTGCTGCGCGCCTATGCCGAGGTCTATGCCCAGGACGACAACGCAGGGAAGTTCGTGCAGGACTTCGTCGCCGCCTGGACCAAGGTGATGAACGCCGACCGCTTCTGAGGCGGGTGCGATTCTGAAAAACCGGGCCGCCCGTGCATATCGCACGGGCGGCTTTTCCTTGCGCGCCGCGCAACACCAGAGGGCAAAGAAACGGGCGATACCTCTCATCCCGGTTGTGGCGTCCTCGTCTGCATCTTCGGCGACACGGAGTTCATTGCTGAAGGGCACACGCGGCGCGGCGATCACGCGCTATTCCGGGGCAAGGGCACGCAAGGCGTCAGACCTCAGACCAGCCACCGCGTGCTCCCCCTGCGGCAATCCTGCGCGCGGGTTTCGCCGCCATCTGAGAATAAACGCCTGCTCGCGGTGATACAAAAGCGTTGCTGCGCTCAAGCCGGAATTCGCTCAATGCCCGGTGCAATTCTTCCGCTTTTTGCGTCAGGGATATGGTGGCAGCGGTCGTTTCCTCGGCCACCGCGGCATTTTGTTGTGTCACCGAATCCAGTTCGCTCACCCCGGTGTTGATCTGATCCAGCCCCGAGGCCTGTTCGCTCGCTGCGGTCGCGATCTCGCCGATCAGGCCTGCCACCTCGGTCGCGCGTGCCAGAAGTTCTTGAAAGCTGATGCCGGATTTGTGAACCAGCGCAGAGCCGCTTTCCACCTGTGTCGCGCTTTCCTGAATGAGCGTGTTGATCTCGCGCGCCGAGTCCGAAGCGCGAAGCGCCAGCCCCCTCACCTCGGAGGCGACGACGGCAAAGCCGCGGCCCGCCTCACCCGCGCGCGCAGCCTCGACCCCGGCGTTCAGCGCCAGAAGGTTGGTCTGAAAAGCGATATCGTCAATTACACTGATGATGCGTGTGATCTGTTCCGAGCTGGCCTCGATGCGGCGCATGGCCTCGACAGCGTTCTTGACCACCTCAACGCCAGTTCTGGCCCCCTCGCGCGCCTCGCGGCTGGCGGCTTCGGCAGCCTGCGAACGTGCGGCAGTGGAGCGCACCGATTCTGTAAGTTCATTGAGCGCCGCTGCCGATTGCTCCAGCGTGGCTGCCTGGCTTTCGGCCCGCCCGGAAATCCCGGATGCGGCGGCGTTGATCTCGTCCGAGTCCGAGCGCACGGCATTGGCGACACCGGCGATGCGGGCCATGACGCCGGACAGACGCTCCAACGCCCGGTTATAGCTCAGGCGCAGCGCCTCGGATTCTTGCGGGAAGGGATCGCGCTCAGGGCTGTCGATAGGCTCGGACAGATTGCCATCGGCCAGCCGCTCCAGTCCGGCGCCGATCTCATGTACCACGCGCGCCTGTCGCGCGGCCCCGGCGCTGGCCTGTGCCTCGCGCTCAGCGCGGATCGCGGCGGTTTCGGCCTCCAGCCGCCGTGCCTCGGCGGTGTTGTCCCGAAAGACGGCGACCGCCGCCGACATCGCACCGATTTCGTCACCGCGCCCGGCATAGGGAATTTCCGCGTCCAGATCACCCTTGGAAAGCACCTCCATAACCTGAGTCATCCGCAGGATGGGGTGCGAGACCATCCGCGCCCCAAGCCAGACAACCAGCAGCGTGACCGCCATCAATACAGCAGCAGCAACGGCTGCATTGTTACGTGTAGCGGTGACATTGGCGAACACCGTCGCGCGGGGCACCGTCATCACCAGCCTCCAGGTTTCCTCGATCCCCGGAAAGCGCACGATGTCGGTCAGCACCATGTTCTCGACACCACCCAGCTCAGCATAATAGACCTGCCCGGTCGCAGCCCCCGCCAAAAACGCTTGTTCGGCGGATACCACCGCCTGCCCCAGCCGCGCCGGATCATGATGCGCGACCCAGAGGTTTCCGCCACCCACCAGATAAACCCGGCCCTGGCCAAAGGGTCTCAACTCGGCGATGCGCGCAGCGATCCGGTCCAGCCCCATGTCACCCGTCAGTACGCCGACCGCCTGCCCGCCACTGCGCACGACGCCGCTGATGGTGGTCAGCAGCACGTCAACGCCCAGAACGGGATAGAGATAGGGCGGCGTGATCAGCGTGCGGTTTTCGCGGATCGGCCGGTCATACCATTCCCCGGTCCCGGCCTCCGGGCTCATGTTCAGCAGTTCCATGGCGATATCGCCGTCATTCCCATAGAAGAAATAGGGTACGAACCGGCCGGTTTCATCGCCGTAAGGATGGCCCAGATACAACTCGTCATCGCCGCCCAGCGCATCGGGTTCAAAGGCAAGCGTCATTCCCACCAGATCAGGGCGGGTGCGCAGCATCTGCATCACCATCTCACCCAGCGCGTCACGACTGGGCACGCGGTTGCTGATCGCGCCCTCGATCGCGGCGACACCGGTGTTGACCATCATGGTGATCGCGTTAAGTTCTTGCGACACTGTGGCGGCGTATTCACCCAGAAGCGCCCGCCCGCGCGCCTCCGCCTCCTGCGCCGAGGCGCGGTACATGAGCGTGGTTGTCAGAATGATTACCGCAAAGACCGCGCCGGCGACCAGCAGGGCCGCTGCCATGGCCATCTTGGTGCGCAAGGAAAAGGAACTGATCCGCATTCTCGCCTCTCGCCGCTTCCGTGGCAAACGCCACTGCATGGCTTGAGCTAGCAGGCGAGGCTTTCGATTCGGTTACCATCGACTTGCAAATGGCGGACAATCATGTCGCGGGCGGAAATGTTGAAGAATATGCTGTGGATCGGTTCGCCTGGAAAACCCGGGGCGCTGGGTGCCCGCTGGCCAGGACCAGAGAATGCGCTGAAAGATCAGCGCCCGTGAATAACGGATACCCTGAAATGCCGTTTCGGCGGTGGCCAGCGGAAATCTGGGTTGAAGATCGGCCCTCTTCCGGATGAGGGCAGCAACCTGCGGATCGCTCAGGCCGCTTTCGCAGGCGACTCGGGCATATGTTGCGTTGGAGCCTCTCTGCCGCCGTCACGGCTGTCGCACTGAGAATGTGCGTGCCTGAAGCGGGGAGTGCTGTATCCTCCTGCTCAAGAAGGGGCCAGCATTTGAAACGCCGGCGTGCTGATGCCCGGCAATGAGCTTGCCATCCTGCGCCATTGCGAGCGGAACCAATACATAAACAGCCGCGCAAACCAACAGGAAGCATCTCCCGTCTCCGTGGAGAATTTCTGAATTTGGATTGCGTCTTGACCTGCAGCGCTCGCCTGCTGCCTGAGGGCCCGCGCAAAAGCGCGGGCCAAGTCATTTAACGAACAGCCGCCGCACTCGACCGGGCCTTGCCCGGCTCGCGCCGTGTCTGACGACATTTCCGTTTCTTTGGACCGCCCAACATCCCTGCGGATGCCGGTCAATCGGCAAGCGCCGCCAGAGGGCGGTGTGATCGGGGGCCCCGTGTCCTCGGCTGCGCCTGCGTACCGCGCCAAGGCCCCCGATCACCATTGACAGTCATACCCAGGGCCGTGGGTCGGGCTTCGCCCTCCGCCCACTCTGTTCCGCCGGAAACTGTGTTTCCGGTCAAACCAGATCGCCGGAGGCGCTGCCCGAGAGGCGGTGAAGGCGCAATCGCGAGCCGTCAGATTGAAACCCAGAAAGCCCACAACCTGTATGCGGCTGAACCGAAGGCCAGACATGCCAGAACACGCCACGAGGCAATTTCGTGACGCAAAAGGCAGTTTTGCCTGGAGTTTACATTCACAGTTCTGAAATGGTGCACCCGGAGCGATTCGAACGCCCGACCCCCAGATTCGTAGTCTGGTGCTCTATCCAGCTGAGCTACGGGTGCACTGTGGGGGGTCATCTATCGCCAGCGCCGGGGCAATGCAAGAGGGTATCGGCGAAATTCTTCGCCCGGTACTGGCCGCGCTGTAATCAGCTGCCCTGCGGCAGCGAAAGGCGGAACTCGGTGCCCTCGTCGTCGCTGCGTATCAGCTCCAGCGTGCCGCCATGGCCGCGCACCAGCTCCGATGCAATCACCAGCCCAAGCCCCACACCGCCCTTGCGCGCCCCGCCCTGAAACGCGGCAAACAGGTTTTCGCGGGCGCGCGGCGGCAGGCCCGGCCCGGTGTCGATCACCCGGATGATGCAGGAGGCACCCTGTTCATGCGCGCTCAGCTCAACACTGCCCGACGCGCCCGTCGCTTCGATCGCCTGACGGGCGTTGCGGGCAAGGTTCGACAGCACACGGAAAAGCTGCTCGGAATCCGCGCGCAGGGTCAGGGCGGCGGGCACGTCGATCAGAAATTCGACCGGGCTGTCCTCTTTGGCGGACAACCGCTCGGAATCGACAACCTCCTGAATCAACGGGCGCAGCGCGACCTTCGTCAGCTTTGGCGGCGGCTCTTCGGCCTTGCCGAAGGCCAGTGTGCTTTCGCACAGGTTCACCGCCCGCGACAGCGCACCCACCAGCTTGGGGGCAGCGCGTGTCACCGCAGGGTCGCTGGATGATTCGATCCTGTCAGCCACCAGCGTGGCCGTGGACAGGATATTGCGCAGATCATGGCTGATGCGTGCCACCGCGCCGCCAAGCTGCGCCAGCCGCTCTTTCTGGCGCAGCGCGTGGGTCAGATCGGTCTGCATCTGGGCCAGCACCTCCTCGGCCTCACGCAGCTCGGTGACATTCGCGGTGGGAGCAATGATGCGCCGCGCATCCTCGGGCGCTTTGCCGTATTCGGCCATGGATACCACCACCCGGCGCATCGGCGTGACAATCAGGCGCTGCACTGCCAGAAACAGCAGCGCCGCCATGGCCAGCGACAGCGCCAGAGACATGAGAAGGATGCGCAGCGCGTATTCAATCAGCTCCTGTCGCATCGGCACCGAATCCATCGTGACTTCGATCAGCAGACCGGCCTCACGCACAGGATCACCGAAAACCCGGATCACGCGGGCCTCGCCATCGAACAGCGCCTGCATCCCGTCGCGCATCAGTTCAAAAGGCGAGGGGTTGCGCATGTCATAGGTGGCACTGATCGGCCCCGGAACCGGCGACGACAGCACCAGTTCGCGCAGTGCATCGCGGCGCAGCACCACGTTATAGACACCGGCATTGACCAGAAGCTCTTCAGCCAGCTTGTCGCTGATCGCCCCGTCCGAGGCCAGCAGCGCCAATGAGGCAATCTGCGCACGCTCCAGCCGGGTCAGCAGATATTCCTCACGGAAACGCGCAACGGACGGGACGAAGATAAGCACTTCGGCCAGCATGACGAAAATGATCGTCAGAAGCAGGAAACGACCGCTCAGCGTGCGAAAGAACATGGCCCACCCGAAAAGGGGACGGTCAAGGCACCAGCCTCTGAACCAACCCGACCACCCGTCTGACAACGGGATTATCAAAGAGCTTCGGCGAAAAATAGGCACCTGCGGCACGTTTCGACAACTCATTCAACGTTGGATAGGGCAATATGGTTCCCGCCAGCGCGCCAAGCTTCGTCCGATTGGCGACCATAAACGCCCAGATCGCGATCAGCTCACCGGCGCCGGGGCCCGCCAGTGTCACCCCCACCGGGCGGCCCTTGAGCACCATCAGTTTGATGAACCCTCCGGTGCGGCCCTCGGCCTGCGCGCGGTCGGTTGCGTCATAGCCAAGGCGGATGACCTGCAACCGCTCCCCATGCGCGGCGCGGGCCTCGGCCTCGGTCAGGCCCACCTGCGCCAGTTCGGGCTCGGTATAGGTGACGTGGGGGATGTGACCGGCGCGCGCGCGGGCGGGCAGGGCAAACAGCATCGAGCGGATCACCACCCCGGCGTGGTAGCCCGCCAGATGTGTGAACTGCCCCTGCCCCGCCACATCGCCGATGGCATAGACGCGCCGGTTGCTGCTGCGCAGCCGGTCATCCACCGTGATCCCGGCCTTGGTATGCGCAATGCCCGCCGCCTTCAGGTTCAGCCGTTCCAGATTGGGTTTGCGCCCCACCGCGACCAGCAGATGCGAGCCATTGATCTGTGCGCCATCCGCCAGCGTGAGGGAGAGCGCCCCGGCCTGCCCGCCGACCCTCACCACTTCGGCCCCCTCAAGCACCCTCACCCCCTCGGCGCGCAGCTGCGCCAGCACCAGCGCCGCGGCCTCAGGGTCTTCGCGGCCCAGCGCGGTTGCGCCCTCGACCACACTCACCGCGCAGCCCAGCCGCCGGTGGGCCTGCGCCATCTCCATACCGATCGGGCCGCCGCCGATGATCAGCAGATGCTCAGGCCTTGTGCGCAGATCAAAGAGGGTTTCGTTCGTAAGACAGGGCACGCCCTCCAGCCCCGGTATCGGCGGGACAAGCGGCGATGACCCTGTGGCAATGACAAACCGGCGCGCCGTGATGCGGTGCTGCCCGGTGATCACGCTGGTGGGCGAATCGAACTGCCCGTAAGCGCTGATCACGCGTACACCCAGCCCCTCAAAGCGCTCCACAGAGTCATGCGGCGCAATGGCGGCGATGGTACGGCTGACATGCTCCATGGCCGCGCCATAGTCGATCTGCGGCTCCTGCGGGGGAATGCCAAAGGGGGTGCCGCTGCGATGGGCCTGCGCCACCTTCCCGGCCGCCAGAAGCGCCTTTGACGGCACACAGCCATAGTTGAGGCAGTCACCGCCCATGCGATGCCCCTCCAGCAGCACCACGCGCGCACCCATCTGCACCGCCCCGGCAGCCACCGACAACCCGCCGGAGCCCGCGCCGATCACACAGATGTCGGTCCTGATCTCTTCCATGTTCAAACCTTCACAAAGCGGCGCAGAAACAGCGGCAGCAGCGCCAGCAAGGCCAGCCCCAGCAAGGGGCCCAGCACATGCGGCTCAAAGATGATCCCCAGATTGGGGCTTTCACCGCGCGCAAAGACCTCACCCAGTCCGGCGCCAACCCATGTATAGACCACGCCGCCGGGGATGATGCCGACAAAGGTTGTCCAGACAAACCGCACCAGCCCGACACCCAGAATCGCCGCTATCAGGTTGGCCAGAAAGAACGGCACTACCGGAATCAGCCGCATGGACAGCAGCACCGGCACCTCATTGCGGCTGATCCCCTCGCTGAGGCGCTTCACCGCGCCGTCGCTGGCATCAATCCGCGCCTTCAGCCCCTCGGCCAGCCCCGCGCGCACCACTGCAAAGACGATGACCGCACCCATGGTTGCCGCCGCGACGTTGAACAAGGCACCCGGGAACAGCCCGAACAGAAAACCCCCGGTCAGCGAGGCCACCGCCGCACCCGGCAGCGAGAACGCCACAATGGCTGTATAGGCCAGAATGAACAGCGCCGCGCTGGCCACCAGATGCGAGTCGCGGAAGGCCAGAAGCGCCTGCCGGTTCTCTTGCAGCGCGTCGAAAGTCAGGTAATCGCGCAGATAGACCGCGCCCAGCACGGCGACGGCCAGAAGCGCAGCCAGCGGGAACAGCCTTCTGGCGGAAAACTGGCTTCGGTTCATCGGCGAACACCCCTTTTCGCGGTCCGTGTAAGCGGGATATGGTGCTGGTGTCGCAAAGTTACAGGCCCTGCGCACCCCCTTTACCCTTTTTCTGCTGAATCCCGTGCGCGATGAATTGACTTGGCGCCCCGGGTTGGCTATTGGCCAGCCTTCAGGAATATCGGCCTTCGAATCCGATTTGTCGGGTTTGGGCTACAGTTTGAAGGAACGGAGCGATGAAGCGCACCTATCAGCCCTCTAACCTGGTCCGCAAGCGGCGCCACGGTTTCCGCGCCCGCATGGCCACCAAGGCCGGCGCCAAGATCATCAATGCCCGCCGCGCCCGCGGCCGCAAGAAGCTGTCGGCCTGAGGGGCGACCCTTCGGCGATTGACGCGATGACGCCGCCAGACGTGCCAGTGGAGGGCCAGCAGGCCGAAGCCACGCCCACGTCGGCGGCGCAGTCGTGTCTGAGCGTTCTCAAGAAGCGTGCCGA
Source organism: Pararhodobacter sp. (assembly GCF_036802785.1). Taxonomy (GTDB): domain Bacteria; phylum Pseudomonadota; class Alphaproteobacteria; order Rhodobacterales; family Rhodobacteraceae; genus Pararhodobacter. Next base: position 7,497 of record NZ_DAIRVN010000040.1, on the reverse strand, counting down.
TTTCCTCAGTGCCTCCCGCGCCCGCCGTCAGGGAACGGCGGGTTTTCTGTTGCAGGCCCGCCAGCGCGCCCCGGACGAAAATGGCACCGGCATCCGCGTGGGTTTCACCTGCTCGAAAAAGGTGGGCAACGCCGTCACCCGCAACCGCGCCAAGCGCCGTCTGCGTGCGATCGCGGCGGCGCTTCTGCCCCGGCTGGGGCATACGGGCTGGGATTATGTGCTCGTCGGTCGCCCGGGCGTGACGGTTGACCGGCCGTTTGATGCCCTTCTTTCCGACCTTGAGCAGGCTGTCAGCGCCATTCACAATCAACGCGGGCGCAAACCATGAGCCCGCTCGCCTGGCTCTTTTCGCTACCCGTGCGCTTCTACCGGCTGGTATTCAGCCCCTGGGTAGGCCACGGTTGCCGCTATCAGCCCACCTGCTCGGCCTATTCGCTGGAGGCCTTTGAACGCCACGGCGCTTTCAAGGGCCTTTACCTGACCATCCACCGGATTCTGCGCTGCCACCCATGGGGCGGCCACGGCTATGACCCGGTGCCGGGCGCTGACCCGGAACATGACTGCAGCAGACACAATCGCTGACCCCTCACGAGGCCACGCCGATGCTTGACGAGTCCGACGACATCCACCCGCTGTTTCACGGCGCGCCCAAAAGCACCGAGTTCCGCAAGCTGCGCAAACGCATCGTCTCGAGCGTGCGCGAGGCGCTGGAAACCTACGGCATGATCGAACCCGGCGCGCGCTGGCTGGTCTGCCTGTCCGGCGGCAAGGACAGCTACACGCTGCTGGCCGTGCTGCATGAGCTGAAATGGCGCGGGCTGCTGCCGGTTGATCTGCTGGCCTGCAACCTTGATCAGGGGCAACCGGGCTTTCCCACAACCGTCCTGCCCGAGTTTCTGACCCGGATGGGCGTGGAGCACCGGATCGAATATCAGGACACCTATTCCATCGTCGTCGACAAGGTGCCGCAGGGCCGCACCTATTGCGCGCTCTGCTCACGCCTGCGGCGTGGCAACCTCTACCGTGTTGCGCGCGAAGAGGGGTGTTCGGCCGTGGTGCTGGGCCATCACCGCGACGATATTCTGGAAACCTTTTTCATGAATCTTTTTCACGGCGGGCGGCTGGCGACCATGCCGCCCAAGCTGCTCAATGAAGAAGGCGATCTGTTCGTCTATCGCCCGCTGGCCTTCGTCGCCGAGGACGATTGTGAGCGATTCGCCCGCGCGATGCATTACCCGATCATCCCCTGCGATCTGTGCGGCAGTCAGGACGGGCTGCAACGCATGCAGGTCAAGGCGCTGCTCAGCGAATGGGAACGCCGCACGCCGGGGCGGCGGAATATCATGTTCCGCGCCCTGATGAACGCGCGCCCCTCGCACCTGCCGGACCCCGCACTGTTTGATTTTGCCGGGCTGATGCGCTCCGTCGATACGAACAATTTGAGCGATTAAGCGCGGCCCGGTTAAGGCTTCGGTCAGCCGGATAAGGCAACCCTGTGCAAAGACGCGCAACCACAGGGAGAGACCTAATGCGCAACCTACGCGCACCGGTCAGCATGGCCTCTGTAAAATGGACATTCCGCCAGCCCCTTGCGCTGGCCCCCGTACCGCTGCTTACGCTGGTGGTGTTCTGGGCAGGGCAGCACCTCTGGGTGGTCGCGGGCGTGGTGCTGGTACAGGCGGGCTGGCTCGTAATGGGCCTGAGGGCGCCACAGCCAGAGGCCCCGCTCAGACCGGGCTATCCGCGCCTCACCGATATCGAAACAGTGCAACGCCTGTTGCCCTCGGGCGACGCGGTTGAGGGTGATGGCCTGCGCGGCGCGGCGCTCGCGCTTCTCCTCGATGAGGCCGAAACCATCCGCGGCAGGCACGGCTCGCGCTATACCGAGGCGCTGATGCATGAGCTTGGCCACAGGCTTGGGCAGGCGCTGCGCGAACAGGATGCCTATTGCCGGGTGGGGCCTGCCGGCTTCGGCATCGCCCTCTTTCCGCAGCGCCACCTCGAACTCAGCGCCGTGCTGGCCGTCGCGCACCGCATTCAGGCACAACTGGGGCAATCCTTTACCTACGAATCGGTCACCGTCTGGCCCAGTATCTCAGTCGGCTTCTGCCTCAGCCCGCGTGCGGCGCAACTGAACGGCATCGGCATGCTGGACGCCGCCGCCCAGGCCGCCGAACGTGCGCAACGCGCCGGGCCGGGCGGGCTCTACAGCTACAGCGCGGTGGACTTGCCCTCAAGGCTGTCGGGCGAACAGCAGGCAGCGCTGCGTCACGCGCTGGAAACCGGCGAGATCTGCGCTCATTTCCAGCCCCAGCTTTGCACCCGCACCGGGCAGGTCAGCGGCCTTGAGGCGCTTGCGCGGTGGGAACACCCCGATGACGGCCTCATCCCGCCTGCCCGCTTCATCCCGACGATCGAGGCCGCGGGGCTGTCGGCCAGACTGGCCGAGCGGATGCTGCGTGATGCACTGGCCATGCTCAAACGCCTTGATACGCTGGGAATTGTTGTGCCGAACGTGGCGATCAATCTTTCCGGACCGGAACTGCGCAACCCCCAGCTTGCCGACGAAATCACCTGGGAACTCGACCGCCATGACCTGCCCGCATCGCGGCTGGTGATCGAGATCCTTGAAACGGTGGTAGCCGACAGCGACGATGACATCATGGTGCGCAACATCGCCCGCCTCTCGGGGATGGGTTGCGGCATTGATCTGGATGATTTCGGCACGGGCCATGCGGCCATCGCCAATATCCGCCGCTTCGCCGTGGGCAGGCTGAAGATCGACCGCTCGTTCATCACCAACCTTCATCAGGACAAGGAGCGCCAGCGCATGGTCTCAGCGATCCTGTCCATGGCCGGGCAGCTGGAACTGGGCACCGTCGCCGAAGGGGTAGAAAGCGAAGCGGAACTTGCCCTTGTGGCGCAACTCGGTTGCGGCCACGCGCAGGGCTTTGCCATCGCCCGGCCCATGCCCGGCGCCGAACTGCCGCGCTGGTTGCGCGAGAACGCAAGAGCGGCCGGGCAGACAGCCGTCCCCCTCGGCGCGCCTGCGTCCTAGCCGGAAGCGCTGGTGTCAATCCCGTCCCGCGCCGCACGAAAGAGTGAAAAAGCGGTCGCTGTCGCGACAATCGGGGGAATCCGCTTGACCTTTGCTGGCGCAGTCTGTTGAACCGGCCCAGCAATTCAATCGACCCGTGGACCTCCCCCCAATGGACGATCAAAACAAGAATCTCATCCTCGCTTTCGCGCTCAGCCTCCTGGTTATCATCGGGTGGTTTGCGTTGTTCCCGCCGCCTGAGCCCGCCCCGCGCGAGACGGTGGCGCAGGAGGAACTTCTGCCACCTCCCGGCCAGACCACCGGCGACGGTGTCGCCGATGCGTCGATGGCTGAAGAAACAGCAACCGGCACAGTGCGCATCAGCATTGACTCCCCCCGGCTGGCCGGCACCATCGCCCTGACCGGCGGGCGGATCGACGATCTGCAACTGCGCGACTACCGTGAAACCACGCAGCCCGGCTCGGATATCGTCCATCTGCTCAACCCGGTGGGCGGCAACCGCGAGCCCTTCTACGCCCTCTACGGCTGGAGCCCGCGCGGCACCCTCGGCTCTGAGCAGGTCCCCGGCCCCAACACGGTGTGGGAACAGGTCGGCGGCAACGCCCTGTCCACTGATGCCCCGGTAACCCTGCGCTGGGCCAACGGTGAGGGACTGGTTTTCAGCCGGACCATCAGCATCGACGAAAACTATCTTTTCACGATCGATCAATCGGTTGAAAATCAGACCGATGCGCCTGTCGCGCTTGACCCTTACGGCATTCTGGCCCAGCACGGCCTGCCCGCGAACCTGGAAAATTTCTTCATCTCGCATGAAGGCATGATCCAGATGGCAGACGGCAGCCTAACCGAGGACAGCTACAAGAACATGCGCGGCTACCGGCAGAGCGACACCGAGCGCACGCCCGCCAGCGTCACCCATGTAGCAGAAAACGGCTGGGTCGGCCTCACCGGCAAGTATTTCATGGCCGCCCTCATCGGCGCACCGGGTCAGAGCTTCACCGCCGTGTCGCAATATGTCCCCGGCGCCGACATCTATCAGACCTCAATCCGCCAGCCCACGCTGACCGTTGCCCCCGGCGAAACGGCGCAAGCCAGCTCAAGGCTGTTCGCCGGTGCCAAGGAATGGTCGGTGATCCGCGCCTATGAACGTGAGACCGGCATCGACCGCTTCATCGACGCCATTGACTGGGGCTGGTTCTTCTTCCTGACCAAGCCGATCTTCGCGATGCTCTATTTCATCAACGGGATCATCGGGAACATGGGCTGGTCGATTCTGGTGCTGACGCTTCTCATCAAGGCCGTTCTGCTGCCACTGGCGTGGAAATCCTACGTCTCGATGGCCCGCATGAAGGAACTCCAGCCAGAGATGGTCGCCATCAAGGAGCGCGCGGGCGACGATCGCCAGAAGCTTCAGCAGGAAATGATGAAGCTTTACAAGGAAAAGAAGGTAAACCCCGCTGCGGGCTGCCTGCCGATCCTGCTGCAGATCCCCATCTTTTTCTCGCTCTACAAGGTGATCTTCGTCACCATCGAACTGCGCCATGCTCCCTGGCTATGGGTCTTCAACGACCTTTCCGCGCCGGACCCCACCTCGCTTGTTAACCTCTTCGGCCTTCTGCCCTGGGATGCTCCCTATCCCGGCAGCTTCATGGCGCTGATCTTGATCGGTATCCTGCCGCTCATGTTCGGCTTCACGATGTGGCTGCAGATGCGCCTCAACCCGGCACCCACCGATCCGATGCAGGCGACGATCTTCAACTGGATGCCCTGGGTCTTCATGTTCGTGATGGGCGGCTTCGCCTCGGGCCTTCTGATCTACTGGATCGGCAACAACATCATCACCTTCTCGCAGCAATATCTGATCATGCGCCTGAACGGGACAAAGCCAAACCTGTTCGGCAACATCCGCGAGACACTCCGCCGCAAGAAGGGCGGCGAGGCGAAGTGAGCGGGCTGCGGCTGGCATATATCTGTCGGCATCCGGTCAAATCGGTCGGATACGAGGAAATCGAACGGGTGGCCCTGACGGCGGGCCACCCTTTGCCGTTTGATCGCAACTGGGCCGTCTCACACGAGGCTGCGGGTTTTGACCAGCCCGACGGATGGCAACCCAAGCTGAAATTCGTGCGCGGCTGGGCGGAAGGGTCCTTGCAGGCGATCCGCGCTGAATTTGACGATGCCACGCGCCGGATCACCCTCAGCCACCCCGCCCGCCCTGATCTGACCGCCCTGCTGCCGGAGGACGGCCCCGCGCTGGTGGACTGGCTGCGCCCCCTCTGGCCAGAGCGCCGCCCCGCCCCCGCTGCGCTGGTTGCCCGGCGCGACGGCGGCGCGCTGACCGATGTGCCTGAACCCTATCTGTCCATCCTCAGCCTCAGCTCGAACCGCGCCCTCGGCCAGCGGCTGGGGCAGGATCTGTCGATCCACCGCTGGCGCGGCAACCTCTGGCTTGACGGGCTTGCCCCTTGGGAAGAATTCGATCTGATCGGGCGCACCCTCGCCATCGGCACCGCGCGGCTGACCATCGAACAGCGCATCACCCGCTGCCGCGCCACCTGCGCCAACCCCGAAACCGGCCGCACGGATGCCGATACGCTGGGCGCACTCGAAGAGGGCTATGGCCATATCGATTTCGGCGTCTATGCCCGCGTCATTCAGGCCGGTGACATCACCCGCGGTGACCCTGTGGAGATTGTCACATGAACACCCTTCCCTTCCCGCATGCCGCCTCCCCCACCCCTGAGGCCGCGGAGCGCGGGCGCAAGCTCTTTGCCGGGCCGGTCGATTTCGTCAAGGGTGTCGTCAGCATGGAGGGGCTGCCCCCCGCTGACCGCCTTGAGGTCTGCTTTGCCGGACGCTCGAACGTGGGGAAATCCAGCCTGATCAACGCCTTGACCGGGCGCAAGGCGCTGGCGCGCACCTCGAACACGCCGGGCCGGACGCAGGAGATCAACTATTTCGATGTCGGCGGCCATTTCTATCTGGTCGATCTTCCCGGCTACGGCTTTGCCGAGGCGCCGGTGGCTGTGGTCGCCAAATGGCAGGCACTGCTCAAATCCTATCTGGCAGGCCGCGCCACCCTGCGCCGGGCTTTCGTGCTCATCGACATGCGCCACGGCGTGAAAAAGGTCGACGAAGAGATCATGACGCTTCTGAACCGCGCCGCCGTGACCTTTCAGGTGGTGCTGACGAAATCCGACAAGATCAGCCTGGAAGCGCAGGAAAAGACGCTGGCGCAGGTGCGCGCCGCGCTGGCCCGCCACCCCGCAGCCTATCCCGAACTGCTTGTCACCTCGTCGGAAAAGGGCGAGGGTATCGCGGACCTTCGCGCCATCATCGCGCTGATGGAATAATCGGAACGACCATGAAGAAGCAGACCATGAACCGAGACTGGATCGCCACCGCCCGCACCCTCTCCGAAGCGCTGCCCTATCTGCAGCGCTATACCGGCGCCATCGTGGTGATCAAGTTTGGCGGCAACGCCATGGGCGACGAAGCCGCGATGGCTGATTTCGCGCGCGATATCGTCCTGATGAAGCAGGTGGGCGTGAACCCGGTGGTGGTCCATGGCGGCGGGCCGATGATCAACGAGCTGCTGGGCAAGCTGGGCATCGAATCGCGCTTCGTGCGTGGCAAGCGGGTCACCGATGCCGCCACGGTCGAGGTGGTCGAAATGGTACTTTCAGGCCTGGTCAACAAGCGCATCGTGCAGGCGATCAACGATCAGGGCGGGCGCGCTGTGGGGATTTCCGGCAAGGACGATGACCTGATGGTCTGCGAAGCCGATGATCCGGAACTGGGTTTCGTGGGCAAACCCGTCGAGATGAATGTCCAGATCCTGCGCGATCTGTTCACGGCCGGCATGATCCCCGTGGTGGCGCCCGTCGGCACCGGCAGGCTGGAGAACGAAACCTTCAATGTGAACGGCGACACCGCCGCCGGGGCAATCGCCGGGGCACTCACCGCCGACCGCCTGATCCTGCTGACCGATGTCTCGGGCGTGAAGGATGAATCCGGCGCTGTGGTCACCCAGCTGCACCCCGATCAGGTCCGCGAACTGACCGAAAAGGGTGTGATCGCAGGCGGCATGATCCCCAAAACCGAAACCGCGCTTGCCGCGATCGAGGCCGGGGTGCGCGCTGTGGTCATCCTTGACGGGCGGGTGCCCAATGCCTGCCTGCTGGAGCTGTTCACCGAACATGGCGCGGGCAGTATGATCCGCTCCACCCCGCCGCGCGTGACTCCCCGTGGCGAAGAGCTCTGAGCGCAGCGAACCACCGACCACCCCGGGCACCGCTTCATCTTGCCCGAAATACGCCGGGGGGAGCGCGCAAAGCGCGCGGGGGGCAGCGCCCCCCGACCCGGCCAGCCTCCTGCTTGAAACGCTGGCGCAGCATGCCCTCACCCCGCGCGGCACCCTCCCCGCCGCCCCCGCTGTC
>NZ_DAIRVN010000039.1:0-42231 GCF_036802785.1 Pararhodobacter sp. | reverse complement strand
AGGATATCCCAGATCCGGCTGAGGACCAGCGACAGCTTGGTGCGGTCATCAGCCTGACGCGAGGCCACCTCGACCAGCGCCGCCACCCCGTCTGCGCTGACCGGGCGCAGCGCTTCCCGGCTGGCCACCCCGGCCACCAGCCGCGCAAACAGTGCCACGCTGCCGCCGTCGCGCGCGATATCGTCGCCGAATTCGGCCGAGACCGTGAAAAGCTGGCCGAAGGCCGGGTCATAGGCCTCCAGCAACCGGTGCAGCATCCGGTCCCCCACCAGCGCCACCCGCAGGTTGAGGGGGATCGGGTCAGGCTCCAGCGTGGTGGTGGCGCCAAGGCCCATCCGCTCCCCCGCGCCCATGATACGGACCTCGCCGGTTTCAAGGCAGCGCTTCAGCGCGTCCCAGGCGAAGGGTTCGGACAGAACCTGCGCGGCATCCAGCACCAGAAACCCGCCATTCGCCCGATGCAGCGCGCCCGGCCTGATCAGCGTGACATCGGTCACCAGCGCGCCCATCTGTTGCAGATATTCGATACGCCCGGTCAGATTGGCGAGTGTGGGCAGGCTTTCGTAGATCACCGGCGCCCCGCCGGTCGCATCAGCCTCGGGCGACACCATCACATTCACCCCGTAGCGGTGAAAGGCGGGCTGATCGTGCAGGCGCGTGGGGGTGATCGCAAAGGGGCCGTCACCGCCTGCGCTGCCCGCTTTCAGGAAAAGCTCGGCATTGTTGATCAGGTCGGTGCGCAGCGCGGTGAAATAGGCCTCCAGCGCGTCGATCCCGGCGAAGGCCTTGCGCAGATCGGTCAGGTTCAGATCGACCTGCTGCTCGGCCATCTCGCGGTGCAGCGCCCCCAGCGCCGCGCGGTGTTCCTTTTCGATGCGCGGCAGCGATTCCAGAAACTCGGCCAGTTCGGACTGGCTTTCGCTGATATGGCTGCGGATCGCCGCGCGCTCGGCCTCGGGCAGCTTGTCAATGACATCGGGCTTCTGCACCTCGCCATCCTTCACCGGCGCCAGTGCAAAGCCCATCGGCGTGCGCATGATGGCCACACCGCGTTCGCGCGCGCGGCCGGCCAGCGCCGTAAAGGCCTTTTCGCTGCGCCCGCCGTATTCCTCCTCAATCGCGGCGCGGCGGGACTGGTATTCTTCCGATTCAAACAGCGCCGGAATGCCCTGCGCCAGATCATCGACCAGTTCGGCCATTGCGCTGCGCAGCACCGGCCCCATGCCGCGCGGCAGTGACAGGGCGCGGGGTTTTTCGGGCATGTCGAAATTATGGACATAGACCCAGTCCGGCGGGGCAGGGCGCGTGGCGGCCTCGGCGTGCAGGATCGACAGGACAGCGGTATGCCTGCCGGTGCCCTCAGGCCCATGGACAAAGAGGTTGAACCGGCTGCTGCGGATACCCGCCGCCAGCCCGATCGCCTCGATCGCGCGGTCCTGACCCAGCAGATGCTCCAGCGGCTCCAGGTCAGTGGTGGAGGTGAAGCCCAGTTGGGCAGGGTCAAGGCTGTGGCGCAGCTCGGAGATGCCCAGTTCGGTGATCTGTCTGGAGTCCATTGTCGGTTTTCCGTTCCTGCCCGTTCCTGCCAGCCAACCATGGCACGCGCCCGCGCCAAGGTGAAGCCCGGCGCGGGTGTGGCGGGTAGTCGCTTGATCCTGCGGGCGGTTGGCGACATGATCGCCCTGGCCCCGACCGGGCAGAACCAGAACAGGAATGCCTCATGCCCTCAGATCAGGCCGCCGCTTCGCCCCTCCGTCACCGCCTTGCCGGGCTGACCGCTCCGGTCGAGATTGCGGTGGACCGCTTCGGGCTGGCCCATATCCGCGCTGAAAACCGCGATGATCTGTTCTTCGCACAGGGGTTCAACGCGGCGCGTGACCGGCTGTGGCAGATTGATCTGTGGCGCAAGCGCGGGCTGGGCCTGCTGGCGGCAGATTTCGGGCCGGGCTATCTGGCGCAGGATCACGCGGCGCGGCTGATGCTGTATCGCGGCGATATGGCTCCGGAATGGGCTGCCTATGCGCCCGATGCCGAGGAGATCTGCACCGCCTTCGCCGCCGGGATCAACGCCTATATCACCGAGGTGGAGGCCGGGCGCGCGCCCCTGCCGCTGGAGTTCGCGCGCATGGACACCCGCCCCGCGCGCTGGCAGGCCGCCGATGTGGTCCGCATCCGCAGCCATTGCCTGACCCGCAACGCTTTGTCCGAGGTGATCCGCGCGCGCATCCTTGGCCATGGTGGCGCGCAGGCGGCAAAGCTGGATGCCCTGCGCATGCAGGTTCTGCCGCCCGTGGACCCCGTCGGCGCGCCCGATCTGGATCTGGCCAGCATCCCGCTGGAGGTGCTGGAAACCTTCCGGCTGGCCACCGCCCCGGTCTCGTTCTCGCCTGAGCGGCTGGCGGCAAGGCTGGAGGATGCCGGGCGCTGGCGTGGCTTTGATGCGTTGGGCGATGTGGTGCAGCTGGCGCAGGCCGAGGGGTCCAACAACTGGGCGATTGGCCCGGAACGCAGCGCCACCGGCAGGGCGATCATGGCGCTGGACCCGCACCGCGTGCATGCGCTGCCCTCGGTGCGCTACCTCGTGCATCTGTCGATGCCCGGTTTCGATGCGATCGGCGCCGGCGAGGCGGCGGTGCCCGGCATCTCCATGGGTCATAACGGAAATATCGCCTTTTCGCTGACCATCTTCGGCGCTGATCAGGAGGATGTGCATGTCCATGACACCGCCCCCGATGACCCGCTGCGCTACCGCTTCGGTGAGGGCTGGCGCGAAATGACGGTGGTGGAAGAGCGCTTCAGGGTGCGCGGCTGCCCCGATCAGGTGGGTGAACTGCATTTCACCCATCTTGGCCCGGTCCTGCACCGCGATCCGGGGAACCAGCGCGCCTATGCTTTGCGCACCGTCTGGTCCGATCCGGGTGCCGCGCCCTATATGGCCAGCCTCTCGGTCATGCGCGCGCAGAACCACGATGACTACCGTGAGGCGCTGCGCGGCTGGGGCACACCCTCGATCAACCATGTCTATGCCGATACCTCGGGCAGCATCGCCTGGCAGGCGGTGGGGGCGACGCCGCTCAGGCACAACTGGAACGGGCTGGTGCCGGTGCCGGGCGACGGCCGCTATGAATGGGCGGGCTATCGCAGCCTTGAGGAACTGCCCGCCTCGGTGAACCCCGAAAGCGGTTTTGTCGCCACTGCCAACGAGATGAACCTGCCGCAGGGCTGGAACCATGACACGCCGGGCATCGGCTATGAATGGATCGATCACAGCCGCGCCGGGCGGATCAAGGCAGTGCTGGGGGCGGGGGAAAAGCTGGGGTTGCAGGATTGCTGTGCGCTGCAAAATGACCTTCATTCGCGCACGGCGGCGCGGGGATGCGCGGTGCTGGCCCGCTTGGCGCTGACCAGCCCGCAGGCGCGCGCAGCGCAGGCGCATCTGGCGGGCTGGGACCATGTGCTGGCGCCCGGCTCTTCCCCCGCCGCACTGCATGAGGTCTGGGTGACGCGGCACCTGTTCCCGGCGCTGGCAAAGGCGTTTGGGGCCAAGGGGGCATTTGCGGCGCTGCTGCTGCCCGGCGATGTTCAGTCGGTGACCGATGTGCTGGAACGGCCTGAGGCGTGGTTTGACAGCGATCCGCAGGCGCAGCTTGCCACGCTCATTGACCAGACGTTGGCGGCGGCATGGGAAGATTGCCGCGCCCGGCTGGGGGATGATCCGGCGGGCTGGGAATGGGGGGCGGTGCACAAGCTGGCCCTGACCCATCCGCTGGCCGCCGTCTGCCCCGATGTGCCCGCCTTCCGCCCCGCGCCGCTGGCGCTGGGTGGCAGTGGCTCAACGGTGGCGCTGGCGGCCTACCGCCCGTCAGATTTCGCGGCGGTGGTCGGCCCTTCGGTGCGGATGGTGATTGATGTGGGCGCGTGGGACAGCAGCCTTTTTGTCAACACGCCGGGCCAGTCGGGTGATCCGGAATCCAGCCATTACAACGACTTGCAGCAGGACTGGCTGAACGGCGGCTACAAGCCGCTGAGCTACAGCCGCGCGGCGGTCGATGCGGTGACCGAAACGCTGATCGTGCTCGAACCCGCCGCCTGACACATGCAAAAACCCCGCAGGAATAAACCTGCGGGGTGCATTTCCGACGCAAGGGCGCGGGGTTACCAGGTAAACGTCCGGCCTACCGTGATGCGCAGATCGCGCCCGCGCCGGGGCTCGGCCGTGGCCAGCGATCCGTCGAGGATGTTGTAATACTGCCGGTCAAAGACGTTGTTGACCGAAAGCTGCAGGGTCGCCCCGGCCAGCACACCCTGATCCGGCGTCCAGGCGACAAACAGGTCGTGCAGCCCGTAGCCCCCGAAGCGGTCGCCATTGGCGCGGGTGGCGCCATCCGCGAAGGTGCCGCGCCAGCCTGCCTCAAGCCCGTATTGCTGGAACCGGCGGCCATATTCCACCACCAGTTCATGCGCCGGGACCGAATCCAGCCGCGCGCCGGTGTTGGTATTCGTCCCCTCCATCGCGCTCAGCGCCACGCGGCCAAAGGCGGTTGCGCTGTCATACGAGGCTTCCAGTTCCACCCCCCGGATGCGCGCCCGCGCGATATTGCCGAACGAGGGCTGGCCGGCCACCATGATCCGCTCGATCCGGTCGCGGAAGCGGTTGTCAAAGCCGGTCAGTTTGACATCAAGCGAGTCGCCGCTGCTGACCAGTCCGGTCATCGAATAGGACAGGCCGATTTCGCGGGTGATCGCGGTTTCCGGGCGCAGGTCCAGCGATACCGTGCCGCCCTGGAAGCCGCTTTCAAAGATCTCGTCCAGCGTCGGCAGGCGCACGGTCCGCGCCACCGAGCCGAACACCGCCCAGTTGTCATTCAGCCGGTAATGCGCCGAGAGCGAGCCTGCGGTGCCCTGATGCGTGCGCGCCTGCATCGCGCTTGCGGGCACACCGGCGGTGGGGTTCAGCTCGGTCCGGTCAAAGCGCAGCCCGCCGATCAGCGTGAGGCTCTGGTTATAGATGAACTCGTTTTGCGCATAGAGGCCGAAGCGTGTGCTGGTCCCTTCCGGGTGCGCCAGACGCGAGCCGCCGCCTGCGCGGTGCGTGCGCTCCTGCCGCGAGGCCTGCGCGCCGAAGGTCAGGTGGTTATCCCAGTTCCCGCCCTGTGCGGTGATGGTGTTGCGCGCGTTGATCGACACGGTGCGGTAGCCGTAAACGCTGTCGGCAAAGAGATCGCTGGGGATTGTCGCGGTGCTGTTGCGCTGATCAACCTCGGTATCCGACACCGACAATTGTATCCGCGTATCCAGCCAGGGGTTGTCAGGCGCCGGGTTTTCCCAGGTGATCTGGGCGGTGTCATCGGTGATGGTGCGGTCGATCAGGCCAAAGACCGGGGCGTTGATATCGGCCGCGTAATTGGCGTCATCCTGATCGCTGTGCCAGCGGGTGAAGGAGAAGCGCAGGCGCTGGTCGCTGTTTTCCACCGGCCGCCATGTCGCGCTCAGCATCCCCGAGGCGGCATCCATCCCTGAACCCTGGACCACGCTGCCGTCGCCCGCGCGGAAATCGCCGTCGTGGCGGTAGGTGAGCGCGCCAAGCGCCTCGAACCGTTCCGAGAAGCGATGCGCCAGAATGGCTGAGCCCAGATAGCCGCCGCCGTTGCTGTTGAAGCCCGCCCGCAGGCGCAGCGCGGTATTCTCGCTTCCGGTCAGGAAATCGCTCGCCTCGCGGGTTTCAAACGCCACCACGCCGCCGATCGCGCCCGAACCATAGAGGATGGAAGAGCCCGGGCCGCGCAGCACCTCGACCCGGCGAAACAACTCAGGCTCCCCGAAGAACGATCCCATGCGGTATTGTTCGGCGTATTTCGGCACCCCGTCGATCGAGACGATGATGCGGTTTTCATCCGACGAGCTGCCGGTGCCGACGCCGCGCAGGTTGAAGAACTGCCCGGTCATCCGCCCGCTGCCATAGCCGGTGGCACCTGGCACCGTGCGCAGGAAATCACCGGGCACCCCGGCCTGTTCGCGGTCAAGGTCTTCTTCCTCAAGCGCGGTCACCGCCTGCGGCGTGTCGATGGCAACCCGCGCGCGGCCCGCGCCCAGAATGATGCGGCCCAGCAGGGTGAAGCCGCCTTCGCGCCCCGTATCAGCGGTGGTCTGGGCGAGAACGGGCGCGGTGGTGGCGGCCAGCGCCGCCAGCGCGAGGCCCGGGAAGGTGAGGCCCGAAAGGTTCAGTCCGGAAAGGGCGCCGGCGCGCCTTGGCAGTTCAGTCATGGTGTCCCCTATGCATCGGTTTGTTTCGGGGCTGGCTGTACTGCTGGCGTCCGTTTTGTGGTGGTTCGTCCGTCAGGCCACGGCCTGCGGCAGAATGAAGACCCCGCCGCCCGGCGGCGGGGTGCTGACACTGAGGTCGCAGTCATAGGCGGCGCTGAGCGTGGCGCTGGTGAAGACCTGGGCCACCGGCCCGGCGGCCAGCACCTGCCCGCCCATCATCAGTGTGACGGAATGCGCGAACATGGCGGTCAGGTTCAGATCATGCATGACCGCAATCACCCCGCCGCCCGCCTGCGCGAAACCGGCGGCAAGGCGCATGACCTGCAGCTGATGGCCGATATCAAGGCTGGCCACGGGTTCATCCAGAAACAGCCAGCGCGCGCGCCCCTCCATCACCGGCTGCCAGACCTGCACCAGCACGCGGGCCAGTTGCACGCGCTGCTGCTCGCCGCCCGACAGCTCCTGAAAGAAGCGCCCGCCAAAACCCTCAAGCCCGACGCGGTGCAGCGCGCGCTCAGGCAGGGTGTCGGCCCCCGGCAGGAGCGCGCTGTGCCCGGTCAGGCCCAGCCGCACAACCTCATGCACGGTGAACGGAAAGGCGAGTGTCGTGGCCTGCGCCAGCACGGCGCGCCGCGCGGCCAGCCGGGCAGGGGGCAGGGAGCGCAGGTCGTCACCATCCAGCGTGATCTGCCCGCGATACGCGATCTCGCCGGTCATGGCGCGCAGAAGCGTGGTCTTGCCTGAGCCGTTATGCCCCACAATCGCCGTCACTTCGCCGGGCCGGGCGGTGAAGCCCACACCGTGCAGGATGCGCTTGCGGCCCAGTTCAACGGTAATATCGCGTGCTTCCAGCATGTTACATATCCACCAGTCCGCGACGGCGCAGCAGGATCCACAGGAACACGGGCGCGCCCAGAACGGCGGTGACAATGCCGATGGGCAGCTCGGCAGGCGCGACGATCACCCGCGCAATCATGTCAGCCCCCAGCAGCAGCGTGGCGCCCAGAAGTGCTGCGGCGGGCAGCAGGTAGCGGTGGTCAGGCCCCATGGCGAGGCGCAGCAGATGCGGCACGACGATGCCGATAAACCCGATCCCGCCAGAAATCGCCACTGCCGCACCCGTCGCCCCGGCGACGGTCAGGATGGCGATGTTCTTCATCCGCTGCACCGGGATGCCCAGATGCGCGGCGGCGGCCTCGCCCAGCGTGAAGGCGTTCAAGGCGCGCGCCAGCGCCGGGGCGGCGATCAGCGCCAGAATGATGATCGGCGCGGCTGCCGCAATCTTGGTCCAGCTTGCCCCGGCGAGCGAGCCGAGGCCCCAGAAGGTCAGATCCCGCAACTGCTGGTCATCGGCAATATAGACCATCAGCCCGGTCAGCGCGCCCGCCAGCGCGCCCATGGCGATACCGGCCAGCAGCATGGTCGCCACCGATGTCCGCCCCTGCCGGGTGGAGACGCGATACAGCACCAGCGTGCTGCCCCAGCCGCCCAGAAAGGCCGCGATCGGCACCAGATGCGGGCCGGTGATCGCGGCCAGCGAGGCGGGCAGCATCGCACCCAGAACAATCGCCAGCACCGCGCCCAGCCCGGCACCCGCACCCACGCCGACAATGCCGGGGTCGGCCAGCGGGTTGCGGAACAGGCCCTGCATGACCGCGCCGGACACCGCCAGCGCCGCGCCCACCATGATCCCGGTCAGCAGGCGGGGCAGGCGGATATCCAGCAGCACCACGCGCTCGTGCATCGCCAGCGCCTCGCCGCCCAGCCAGCGCCCCAGTGCCGGGAACAGCGCCACGCCCGAGGCACCGACCATCATGCTGGCCACCGAGACACAGGCCAGCAGCAGCGCCAGCAGCACCAGCACCTGTCGCGCCCGCGATGAACGGTCGCCTGCTGCGGGCTGCGCGCGTATGCCTTCCGCCAACATCGGCCTCAGTTCCCGCCCGTGAGCGCGTCCATCAGCGCCAGCGCGGCATCGGGGGTGCGCGGGCCGAAGCCCAGCAGAAACAGCCCGTCCATCCGCACCACGCGCATCGCCTGCCCGGCCGGGGTGATCCCCAGTGCCGGATGGGCGATGATCTGCGCATCGCTCAGCGCATGATCGCCGCCCCGGTCCATCATGATGATGGCGTCGGGCGCGGCGGCGGCCACGGCCTCGTCGGTCAGCAGGCGATAGCCGTCAAAGCCGGTGACCGCGTTTTCCACCCCGGCCAGCGCCAGAATACCCGACGCCGCCGTGTTCCCGCCCGAGGCCATGATCCGCCCGCCCTGCGCCGAAAGGATGAACATCGCCCTGAGCGGGGTGTCGATGGCCTCGCGCGCCTGTGCCAGCGCCGCAAAGCGCGCGGCCACATCGGCTGCCAGCGCTTCGCCGCCCTCACTGATCTCAAGCGCTTCGGCAACGCCGTGGATGCGCGCCAGAACACCATCCTCGTCAAAGGCCGCGTCGATCTGGATGAACGGCACCTCGGCGCGCAGCATCAGATCGATGGTTTCGGGCGGGCCCGCGCCCTCATCGGCGATGATCAGGTCAGGCGCCAGCCGCAACAGCCCCTCGGGCGAGAGGGCGCGCATATAGCCGACATCGGGCAGTGCGGCGATCTCGGGCGGGTAGCTGGCGGTGGTGTCACGCCCGACCAGCCGGTCAGCCTGACCCAGCGCATACACGATCTCGGCCAGCGCGCCGCCGATCGCCACCACCCGCTCGCTTGCGTGAAGGGGCATGGCGGCGGCGGAGAGCGCCAGTGCCGCCAGCCCGATGCGCAGTGTTTTGGAACCGATCATCGCTCAGGCCCCGCGCGGCAGGGTTTCGGCCATCGCTTCCCAGCGCGCCGTGTCGGGGTTGCGCTTGCCGAACAATTGCAGGATCAGCCCGCCGTCCTTGTCGAACGCCTCAACCGACAGGGCGGTGCCGTGGCGGGTGGGCTTGTTCACCAGCCAGACCTCGGCAACATGGTCTGCGCGCAGATGCAGGTTGAAGCCCGGGTCCAGCACATTCAGCCAGGGGCCCATCGGCTCGATCCGGTGCACCAGCCCGCCGTGGATCTGGATGCAGCCCCGGTTGCCGACAAACAGCATCACCTCGATTGCCTGCTCGGCCGCATTGCGCAGCGCGGTTTCCAGCGCATCAGTGGTCAGCAGGCGCGCGTGGGGTTCACCGACGATGCGATAGGCGCCCAGCCGGTTCATCTTCAGCTTGGATGTCAGGCGCAGGAACTGGTGGGTATCGGTCATCGCCGCCCATTCCTTGCGCAGGAAATCGACGCGCGCGGCGTCGGCCTTGGCGGCTTCCACCGGCTCGCGCCCGGTCAGGGTGATGGCGTCGCCCTGATCGGGCAGGCGCAGCGCCTCAACCAGCTGCCCGAATGCCGCCACATCGGAGGCCTCGCGCAGATGCACCTTATGCACCGCATCCCCCGCCGCATCGAACACCTGAACCGAGCGCCGCTCGCCGCGCGTGACGGCAAAGGCATGGACCCAGTGGCGCGGGAACATGCGCAGGTCAATGTCCGGCCCCAGCACCATCGAGGCATGCGGGCCGCTGTGATACTCCAGATAGCTGCCGTCCCGCTCGTGCACCGCCGAGTCGTTGCGGGTCAGCGCCAGCACGGGGCCGAGCGCCTGAAAATGCGCGAAGAGCGGGTCAAGCGCCGGGTCGATCCGCACGATCTGCTGGCCGTCAACCTCGGCGGCGACCAGCGCCGCTTCGGTCACGCCAAGGCTGTCGGCCAGATCGCGGGCGCGCTTTTTGGGGTTTGCGGCGATGGCCTCGCGCAGCGCATGGGGGCTGGGAGACGTGCCTTGCGGGGTTTCAAGAAGTGTGGACATGCGCTTTCCAGTTCTGGCAGGGAATACGGGCAGGGGTGGCGCGTATCTGGCTGTCCGGCTGGATGGCGCGGCGGTTGCGGGCGGACCGCAGCCTTACTTGACCGATTCACTAGGATAAATTGCGGTCCGGGCGCAAGTGTAAAATTTTGTCTTGTCTGTCGAGGGTTGACCCTGCGCCTGTCACGGGCCCGTGACGCAGACAGAAGGGGGCGCTTTAATCTTGACAAATTTACTTGGGAGGAATAGCGCGAAAACGCCTGCGAAGGACTGGATTGCCGTCAATCCCTTTCGTTTCCGCCAGCGACGTGCCCCCTGGGTGCCAGCCAGCACAGATAAAGACAGCAGAGAAAACGGGGTGTCCCATGTCTGATCTTCTGCGCCGGTCTGGTGCTTTGTGTCGTTCACATTTTTCGCGCAACTTCGCGCCGCTTGCCCTTTCTTTCATCGCCGCCACCGCCGCCGCGCTTTCCGGTGCGCAGGCCCAGGAACAGGGTGAAGGCGCCGCGCTGCGTATCGAGCTGAACCGCACCGAACTGCGCGAGAATGCCTGCCAGCTGGTCTTCGTGGCCCAGAACGACACCGCCGAAGGGCTGAGCCAGCTGGTGCTGGAAATGGTCCTCTTCGACCGCTCGGGCGGGGTTGCGGCGCTGACGCTGCTGGATTTTCAGGAACTTCCCGCCGGGCGCATGCGGGTGCGCTCTTTCGATATGCCGGGGCTGGAATGCGATGCTCTGGGCCGGGTTCTGGTCAATGACACCGCCAGTTGCGCACCGCAGGGCGCGCCGGGCTGCACGGATTTCACGCTGTCTTCGCGCCTTGACGGGATCGAGGTGCTGCAATGATGGCTGTCGAGGCCCTTGCCGGAATCGCCGAAATGGGCGGCCCGGTTGTCATGCTGCTGATCGCGATGTCGCTGGTGGGCATGGCGCTGGTGCTGGCCAAGATATGGCATTTCATGCGCGCGGGCGTGGGGCGGCATGGTGCGCTGGAACGCGCGCTGGCGCGCTGGGATGCGGGCGAGCGTCAGCCCGCGCTGGAAGCGGCGGGCGCGGCCTCCAGCCATCTGGCGCTGCTGAGCGTCACCGCCATGCAGGCCGCCACGCAACCCGGCGCCGATACCCCGGCGCTGCGCGCGCGGCTGACGGGGCTGGCGGCCGAACGGATCGCCGCGCTTTCCGGCGGGCTGCGGGTGCTGGACAGCATCGCCCAGATCGCGCCGCTGCTGGGCCTTTTCGGCACCGTTCTGGGGATGATCGAGGCGTTTCAGGGCCTTCAGGCCGCAGGCAGCGCGGTGGATCCTTCGGCGCTGGCCGGGGGGATCTGGGTGGCGCTGCTGACCACGGCGGTGGGGCTGGCCGTGGCCATGCCCGCCTCGCTTCTGATGACATGGTTTGACGGGCGCATCGCGCGTGAGGCGCAGATGGCCGAGAAGGTCATTGATACCGTTCTCTGCGCCGGGCTGGGCGCACCGCAATGCGCCCTGCGCGCTGCGCGACTTTCTGCCGGGGTTGCCCATGCCTGAGACTGGCCGCAGTCTTGTTCCGCCGCGCAGGCGCTCGGTTTTGTCGCTCACCTCGCTGATCGACGTGATCTTCCTGTTGCTGCTGTTCTTCATGCTCAGCTCGACCTTTTCGCGTCAGGGTGAGGTGGAGCTGGCAGCGGCGGGCGGCGGGGCAGGGGCGGGCACCGCGCGCCCGGTTTTCCTGCAGCTTGGCCCGGAAGATCTGACACTGAACGCCACGCCCGTCACGCTGGAAGAGCTTGACGCCGCACTGGCGGCACTGGCCGCAGCGGCGGGCGAGGGGGCTGAGCAGGAACCGGCGCTGCTTCTGGTCGCGCTGCGCCCCGAGGTGACGGCGCAGCGGCTGATCGACCTGCTGGGCGCGCTGCGCCAGTCGGCCTACCGGGTGCAGGTGCTGTCATGAGCCTGCGCACCCCCGTCAAACGCAGTCAGGGCGAGCCGACGATCGGGCTGATCAATGTCGTCTTTCTGATGCTGATCTTCTTTCTGATCGCGGGCACCATCGCGCCATCCCCTGAGCAGGGGCTGGAACTGGTGCAGATATCGGACCCTGACCAGCGTCTGCCCGATCATGCGCTCGTGCTGGGGCCTGACGGGGCCGTGCGCTTTCAGGGCATCGAGACCGATGCCGCCACCTATGTTGAAACCCTGTCCGAGCCGCGTGTGGCCCGGATCATGCCTGACCGTAACGCCCCCGCCGCCGCCCTTGTGCGCCTGTCGCATGAGTTGCGCGCAGCCGGGGCGGAACGGGTGCTGGTGATGGGGGAAAGGGCCTTGCCATGACTGTTCCGAATCCTGCATCGAAGACTGTCGCAATGTCTGGTGCGACGGGGTTCCCGGTGAATGCCTGCTTCAGCCCGGATTGCGTGCGCTCTGCCACGCGCACCGCCAGCAAGCGGCTTGTGCGACCCAGCTGGCGCGCGATTGCGCTCAGTGCGGCGATCTCGCTTGTCGCGCATCTCTCGGCACTGGCGGCCCTGGCGCCCAGTCAGAGTGTCGAGATTGCGGGGGGCGCGCCCGCCACAATTGCCGCCCTTGGCAACAGCTTTGCCGATTTCACCCAAGGGGCCACGCCCGTGCAGCCCGCCGCCGCGCCGACCAGCACGGTTGACCCGGCTGTGACGCCGGAGACGGTCACCCAAAGCGCGCCGCCGGTGCAGCCCACTTCCACGGCCCAGAGCCCGCAGCCCGAGACGCTGGCCATGGCCGTGCCGGAAGCGTCCGAGCGCGCAGTGCCAGACGCCCCGCCGCTTACCGCCCCGGAAGCCGCCGATCCGGTGGTGGCGCTGGCCATTGACCCGGAAGCCCCGCGCCCTGAGATTATCGCGCCCACGCTGAGTGCCGTTGCCCCCACCGACCGCCCGCTGACCGAGCCTTCGCGCGTGACGCCGGTGCAGCCGCAGGCGCCCGTGGTGCAGGCCGCTCCGTCTCCGCCCCCCGCCGCCGTTACGCCTGAGCCTGAGGTGACGGTGCAGCAGGCCGATGCGAACACCCCCCGGGCCCCGCGCCGCCCTGAACCACGGCAGGAGCGCGCCCAGCCTCAGGCCCAACCTCAACCCCAGACCCAGCGCGCACAGGCCGCGCCAAGCGCGCCGCAGGCGGCGGGCAACAGCGATCAGGACGCAAGGCGCGGCAGTGCCGACGGCACGGCCAGCGCCAGCGCCGCCGCCGCCTCGGGCGCAGGCGGGGCCGCCGCGCAGGCGGGCAACGCCGCCGTGTCAAACTACCCCGGTCAGGTGATGGAGCGGATCCGCCGCACCCGGCAGCAGCGGGTTTCGGGGCGTGGCGTGGCGGTGGTATCGTTCAGCGTCAATGACAGCGGCGCGCTGGCGGCGGCATCCGTTCAGCGCAGCTCCGGCAGTGCGGTGATCGACGCGGCGGCGCTGGACCATATCCGCCGCGCCGGGCCATTCCCGGCGCCGCCTGCCGGGGCAGGGCGCAGCTTCTCGTTCGAATTCGTGGTGCGCTGAGGGGTGAGGGGCTGATCCGGCCCCTGCTGCCTGCCCTCTCTGACCCCTGTAACAGGCCCCGGATATGATCCGGGGCCTTCTTCGTTGCGGTGTCATCCCGTGGTGGTCACGCGGGGATGGAAGTCTGCCGGGCGCTGTCACAAAACCTTTTTGGGGCCGTCACCCGGCTGTCACAGGGCTGTATTAGGCGGGTTCAAGACCCCGGAAACAGCCCCCGACACAAAAGCCCCCGACACAAAAGCCGAGGACCAAGACCATGATTGCACGCTTCCTGACGACCGTCGCCTTCGCGGCCCTTGCTGCGGCCCCCGCCGTGGCGTTCCAGCTCGACGCCCGTTTCACCGACAATGACGGCGACCTGATCGCCGATATCCCGGAAGATGCCGGCCAGTGGCTTGACCCTTCGGTGCTGATCTTCGCCTATACCCCCGTCGAAGACCCCGCCGTCTATGCCGAAGTCTGGCAGCCCTTCCTTGACCATATGGCCGAGGTGACCGGGCGCGAAGTGCAGTTCTTCCCGGTTCAGTCGAACGCCGCCCAGATCGAGGCGATGCGCGCCGGGCGGCTGCATGTCGCGGGTTTCAACACCGGCTCGAACCCGCTTGCGGTGGCCTGCGCGGGCTTCCGGCCCTTCGCCATGATGGCGCGCGCCGACGGCACCTTTGGCTATGAGATGGAATTCATCACCTACCCCGGTTCGGGCATCTCCGAGATTGCCGATATCGCGGGCCGCACCATGGCCTTTACCGCTGAAACCTCCAACTCAGGCTTCAAGGCACCCTCGGCGCTGCTGGAATCCGAATTCGGGCTGATGGCCGAGCGTGATTTCACCCCGGCCTTTTCCGGCGCGCATGACAATTCGATCCTCGGTGTCGCCAATCAGGATTATGACGCTGCCGCCATCGCCAATTCGGTGCGCAAGCGGATGGAGGCGCGCGGCGTGATCGAGGCTGATCAGCTGGAAATCATCTATACCTCTGACACTTTCCCGACCACGGGTTACGGCACCGTCTATAACCTGCATCCGGACCTTCAGGAAAGCGTGCGCGAGGCGTTCTTCAGCTTTGACTGGGAAGGCACCTCGATGGAGGCCGAATTCCAGAATTCGGGCGAGGCGCAGTTCATCCCGATCAGCTTCCAGGACAACTGGTCGGTCATCCGCCAGATCGATGCGGCGATGGGCGTAAGCTATTCCTGCAACTGACCCCTGACACACGGCAGGCGCCTGACCCTGGCGCCTGCCGTTTTCCATCGGAGCGCGCATGCTGGCCGTTGAAAACCTCACCAAAGTTTACAAGACCGGCGACAAGGCGCTGACCGATGTCAGCTTTAGCGTGCCCAAGGGGCAGGTGGTGGGGCTGATCGGCCCGTCGGGCGCGGGTAAATCCACGCTGATCCGCTGCGTCAACCGGCTGGTGGAGCCCTCGTCGGGCAGTGTGCGGCTCAATGATCTGGATATCACCCGCCTGCGCGCCGGTGATCTGCGCCGCGCGCGCCGCCGGATCGGCATGATCTTTCAGGAATACGCGCTGGTGGAGCGGCTGACGGTCATGGAAAACGTGCTGTCAGGCCGCCTTGGCTATGTGCCCTTCTGGCGCAGCTTCACCCGCCGCTTTCCGCCCGCCGACATCGCCATGGCCTTTCGCCTGCTGGACCGGGTAGGCCTGTCGGCCCATGCCGACAAGCGCGCCGATGCGCTGTCAGGCGGGCAGCGCCAGCGGGTGGGGATTGCCCGCGCGCTGGAGCAGGACCCGGAGCTGCTGCTGATCGACGAGCCGACCGCCAGCCTTGACCCCAAGACCAGCCGCCAGATCATGCGCCTGATTGTCGAGATCTGCCGCGAAAGCGGCCTGCCCGCGATCATCAACATTCATGATGTGGTGCTGGCCCAGCAGTTCAGCGACCGCATCATCGGGCTGCAGGCCGGGCGCGTCGTGTTCGACGGCCCGCCCACGGCCCTGAGCGAAGAGGCGCTGACCCGCATCTATGGCGCCGAAGACTGGACCGCGATGCGTCAGGGCGCCAGCGATGACGCCCGCGCCGAGGATGAAGAGCGCGAACAGACCAAAGCGCTGATGAGGTCGCTGTGAACGCGCCCGCCGCCCCTGTTTCATGGCCCACAACATGGCGTCGCCCGCCACAGATGATCCGCGCGCCCCTTCTGCGCTGGGGGCTACTGATCGGCGCGGCGCTCTATCTGGTGCTGGCCATCGGCAGCGTGGAAATCAACTGGGCGCGCCTGGTGGTGGGGATGGAACGCGGGCAGCGCTTCGTCATGGGCTTTCTGCAACCTGATTTCTCAAGCCGCTGGCGCGATATCAGCACCGGGCTGGTGGAAAGCCTGACCATGACCTTCACCTCCACGGTGGTGGGGGTGCTGATCTCGGTGCCCATCGGTATCGGGGCGGCGCGCAATCTGGCGCCGCGCTGGGTTTATCTGGTCTGCCGCAGCATCATCGCCGCCAGCCGCGCGCTTCAGGAAATCATCGTGGCGATCTTCTTTGTCGCGCTCTTCGGCTTTGGCGCTTTCGCGGGCTTTCTGACGCTGAGCTTTGCCACCATCGGCTTTATCGGCAAGCTGCTGGCCGAAGATATCGAAGATATCGACGAGGCCCAGGCCGATGCGATCCGCGCCACCGGGGCAGGCTGGCTGCAATTGATCAACTATGCCATACAGCCGCAGGTGATGCCCCGTCTGATCGGCCTCAGTGTCTACCGGCTGGATATCAACTTCCGCGAATCCGCAGTGATCGGCATCGTCGGCGCGGGCGGGATCGGTGCCACGCTGAACACCGCGCTGTCGCGCTATGAATACAGCAGCGCAGGCGCGGTTCTGCTGATCATCATCGCCATCGTGATGGTTGCCGAATACAGCTCCAGCCATCTGCGGAGGTGGGTGAAATGACCGCGCAGGACATGCCGGTCTGGCACCACCGCAGCCTTTCCGGCCGCCTCACGCTTTATGCCTTCTGGCTGATCACCGTGGCCTTGTTCGTCTGGTGCTGGGAGATGATGACGCGGCGCACCATCTGGGGCTTCGTCTATGACGCGCCCACGGCCGCGCAGGACCTGCTGTCACGCGCATGGCCGCCGCGCTGGTCGTATATGGAACGCCTCTGGGCGCCGCTCTGGGACACGATCAACATCGCCACACTGGGAACCTTGCTGGGCATCGTGATCGCCGTGCCGCTGGCCTTTCTGGCGGCCTCCAACACCACGCCGTCGCGCCATGTGCTGCGGCCCTTCGCGCTGTTCTGCATCGTCGCCTCACGCTCGATCAACGCGTTGATCTGGGCACTGCTGCTGGTATCCATTCTGGGGCCGGGACTGCTGGCGGGGATTCTGGCGATCGGCTTCCGCTCGGTCGGGTTCATCGGCAAGCTGCTTTATGAGGCGATCGAGGAAACCGACGAGAAACAGACCGAGGCCATCACGGCCACCGGCGCCAGTCAGGCACAGGTCCTGAACTACGCGATCGTGCCGCAGGTGCTGCCCACCTTCTTCGGCATCAGCGTTTTCCGCTGGGATATCAACATCCGCGAAAGCGCCATACTGGGGCTGGTCGGCGCTGGCGGAATCGGCGCGCAGCTTCAGGCCAGCCTGAACGTGCTTGCCTGGCCGCAGGTGACGCTGATCATTCTGGTGGTGCTGGCGACAGTAGTTGTGAGCGAATGGGTCTCGGCCCGGGTGCGCCACGCCATAATCTGATCCCGCTGTCAGATTCTGAACGGTTTGGCTGGTGCAAATTGTGGCAGTCGGTGCTGCTGCGGTTGTTAGGAGATACCGGCGCAAGCGGTCGGTGCGCTGAGTGTGCCGAAAGGTGAGGGACGGAAAAGGGTAGCTTGATCCTGACTCGATATAACGTGCATCTGGTCCGCAACATGGCAGTTGCTCCGCTGCGTCCGCCCTGAGTATCATGCGCGTGAATCATCGGTAGGGACGACATGAGTAAAATTACATGGTTGAACAAATTTCTGACTGCTATTGCAGGAATCGCTGTTTCTGTCAGCTTGATCGGTGGAGCATACTATCGCCTGTTTGGCGTTCCCGCTGCTGCACAAGCAGCGCGCGTTGAGGTGTCTGTCGACATCATCTCTGCATTGCGTGATGCTGGAATTGATGTTTCGGATTCAGTTGATCCTAATAATATGAATCCGGACGAGATCGCCGGGAAAGTTGCGGAAGAAATCGTTCGGGGTGCGGCTGTCAGGGCGAGGGATGGCGAACTCTTCCAATCGAACCAGACTTATTATGTTACGGAGAACAGTATTGTTTTCCATATCAACCGGGTGGACTTTTCCGACAACACTGTAAACGCAAATATAGGAGCGCGATCTTCCTGGATTTATCAAGGCCAGGAGGTGGAGTTGCTTGAGCCGAACAGAGGCTGTTTTGTCTTGTTGCAAGAAGTTATGCCCGGCTCCGATAGAAATCGTCCCAATGATGGATCGGCCAGAATCCGATTCAGGTGTTAGTAATACTGAGCCACTCCTCGGTCCCGGGGCAAGTTTTCGGTTGATCAAGCAACAGCCTGTGCATGCTGATCCGTTTCAATCCTGGTCCAATAGCCCGCGGTGGGCGGTTGTAGCGTTAGCTAGTATGGGGACGACGATCGTTTTGGAAGGTTGTCCACTGTCCGATGGCGATTTTTCCCGGCAATCCGCTCTCCCAGGCATGTAGATAGACGCATTCATGCCTCAACGACTGCGGGGGGTGTTCGCTGAAGATAGTGTCGACGCAACGCCCCTTGCCATCCATCAAGATACGGGTGAACGCGCAGCGATCAGTCGGTGAGTGCGCGGACGGCAAAGCCGTTAACCCCGACGCGGCACGGCGGGTTAGCCTGTCCCGCGCGGTGCTGCACGTACTTGCTCTTGTGTGACCGGAGGGGGCGGGGCTATGGTCTCGCCCCTTTTTTGCTTCACCGTGACGAGTCGACCATGATGCTCCAAGCCGATGTGGAACCCCCCAAAGACTGCTACACTCACGTTTCGTGATGTGCGGCAAGACACTTGAGAATAAAAAATGAGATGGCTGGGGCGGTAGGATTCGAACCTACGGTACACGGTACCAAAAACCGATGCCTTACCACTTGGCCACGCCCCAACTGAGGCGCTGTTTACCCAAGGCTTCCGGGCCTCGCAAGGGCATTTCGCAAAATATTTTAGCCATCGCCCAAATCCCCCGCCCACTGGCGCGCGCGGGTCCGGCAGGGTAGAACGCGGCGATCACTTGGGGGTGCGGATGTCGGCCGAACACTGGGATGTGGTGGTGCTGGGCGCGGGGGCAGCAGGGCTGTTCTGCGCGATCGAGGCGGCACGACGTGGGCGGCGGGTGCTGGTGCTGGACCATGCGCGCGCGCCCGGCGAGAAGATCCGCATCTCCGGTGGCGGGCGGTGCAATTTCACCAATCTCCATATCGCGCCCGAGCGCTTCCTGTCGCAAAACCCCCGTTTCGCGCTCTCGGCACTGCGCCGCTATACCCAGCATGATTTCATCGCCCGGATCGATGGCGAGGGCATCACCTGGCATGAGAAAACGCTGGGCCAGCTGTTCTGCGACGGCTCGGCGCGGCAGATCGTGGATATGCTGGTGCGCGATCTGGCGCGGGCCGGGGGCACGCTGCGGTTGGGGGTGGAGCTGGGCGCGTTGCTGCCGGGCTTCACGGTGGAAACGGCGCAGGGGCCAGTGCGGGCCGACCGGGTGGTAGTGGCCACAGGCGGGCGCTCGATCCCGAAGATGGGCGCGACCGGCCATGCCTACCGGATCGCGCAGGATTTCGGGCTGGGCGTGGTGGCGCCGCGCCCGGGGCTGGTGCCGCTCACCTTCACCGATGCCCAACTGGAGGGGATCCGCCCGCTGGCCGGAATCGCGCTGCCCGCCCGGGTCGGGCTTCAGGGGGCAAAAATCAGCTTCGACGAGGGGCTTTTGTTCACCCACCGCGGGCTTTCGGGGCCTTCCATCCTGCAGATCTCCAGCTATTGGCGCGAGGGGCAGGCCGTGACGCTGGACCTTGCCCCGGGGCGCGACATCGCCGCCGAGTCACAGGCGGCGCGCGCGGGGCAGGGCGGGCGCGATCTGGTGAACACGCTCGATCTGCCGGAAAGGCTGGCGCGCGCGCTGGTGGCGCGGGCAGGGCTGGGGGGCAGACTGGCTGATCAGGGGAAGGCGGCACTGGCGGCACTGGCGGGGGCGGTGCATGACTGGCAACTGGTCCCGGCAGGAACCGAGGGTTGGCGCACCGCCGAGGTCACGCTGGGCGGCGTCGATACCCGCGATCTGGATGCGCGCAGCCTGGAGGCACGGCAGGTCCCCGGGCTGCATTTTGTCGGTGAGGCGGTGGATGTGACCGGCTGGCTTGGAGGGTATAACTTCCAATGGGCATGGTCCTCAGGCTGGGCGGCGGGACAGGTGGTCTGATGCTGTGCCGGAAGAAGGGCGCGTGCGCGCCCTTTTCTTTCAAAAAAAAGATCAGGGGGCTTTGCCCCCTCTGGGCCTGCGGCCCATTCTCCGGCCTCGCCACGGGCTCGGCGCTCAAAGCTGGGGCCTTCCACTGGAAGGCCCCCGAGACGCCGCTCACCCCCCGCGTATTTCCGGCAAGATGAAAGGGGCGCCGCGCCCCTGCTTCACCTGTTCAGAAATATCCCGGGGGAGTCCGGCCATCGCAGATGGACGGGCGGGGGCAGCGCCCCCTTTCTGAACAAATAGGCTTCTGCGTAAGCAGGCTATCAGGTCACGGATTGGGGGATTACGGGGCTTTGGTCTGGCGGCTGCGCCAGTCGGCCCAGTCTTCGGGGGTGTCGAGATCGGTTGTGGCGCGGTTTCCGGGCAGCGGGATCAGCCGGGGCGGGTGCCGGTGCAGCACGGGTTGTGCGCCGCGATCGCCGGTCAGGGCGGAAAACGCGCCAAGCAGCCTTGCCGGAAAGAGCACCGGGTGGCCCGGTGTGCCGTCCTGTGCGCAGGCGCGCAGTGGCGGGCCGTCAGGGTAGAAGGCATCGGCGAGGGTGATGAAATCCTGCGTGGTCAGTTCCGGCATATCGGCCGGGCAGATCATCAGCCCCTCAGCGCTCAGACCCTCAGTGTTCAGACCTTCAGCCCAGTCCGCAGCCACCTTCAGCGAGGCGGACATCCCCGCATCGGCATCGGCGACCGGCAGGAGGGTGACGCCAAGCCCCTCAAGCACCGCCACACGGGCGGGCGCATCGCTGCGCAGGGTCACCGCCACCGGCCCAAGCCCTGCCGCCAGCGCCTGCCGGGCGAGGTGGCGCAGCAGCGCCACCCCCTGCACCGTCTCCAGCAGTTTGTCGCGCCCGCGCATCCGGCTGCCGGCACCCGCCGCCAGCAGCGCCAGCGCCAGCGTCACCTCAACGCTCCGGGATCAGCCCGCGTGGGGCGAAGCGCAGCATCAGAAGCAGCGCCAGCCCCATCATGATCAGCCTCGTATGCGCCGCCTGCGTCATCAGGTGTGCACGCAAGGCGCTGTCCGCGCCCATGCCCGAAGTGATCGTATCCATCGCCCAACGCCCGGCCGGTTCGGCCTGCACCCAGAGGAACCAGATGATGAACCCGCCCAGCACCGCGCCCCAGTTGTTGCCCGATCCGCCGACAATCACCATCACCCAGATCAGGAAGGTATAGCGCAGCGGCTCATAGCTGCCCGGTGTCAGCTGGCCATCCAGCGTGACCATCATCGCGCCCGCCAGCCCGCAGACGCCGGAGCCCAGCACGAAGACCATCAGGTGGCGGCGTGTCACGTCCTTGCCCATGGCGCGGGCTGCGGTTTCATTGTCGCGGATCGCGCGCATCATCCGGCCCCAAGGGGAGTTCAGCGCCTTTTCCGACAGCCAGATCAGTACCCCCAGAACCGCCATGAACAACAGCGCATAGCCCAGCTTTTCAACGATTGAGGCCATCTCCGGAATGCTGAAGCCGAAACGGTCGGCCAGTTCCTGCACCCATTGGCGGCTTTGCAGATCGACCGGGCGCGGCACGGCGCGCGGAATGCCCGAGACATTGTTGACCCCGCGCGACAGCCAGCCCTCGAATTTCAGCACCGCGATGACGATTTCCGATATCCCCAGCGTGGCAATGGCCAGATAATCCGAGCGCAGGCCAAGCGCGATCTTTCCCACCACCCAGGCCAGCCCGGCGGCAAAGAGCGCGCCCACCGGCCAGGACAGCACCACCGGCAAGCCCAGCCCGCCCAGATAGCCCTCGGTCGCAGGGTTCACCCGCATGATGGCCGTGGCCGCCGGGGCAAAGATCATCCGGGTCAGCACATAGCCCAGCACCAGCACCGCGATCAGCGCCACGACACGCGCCTTGCCCGGCGCCATGCGTTTCCACACGATGATCGCCGCAAAGATCGAGGCCGCGCCCAGCATCAGCCCGAGCGCCACGCCAAAGCCGCCCGCCGCCCAGGCTGCATTCACCGGCGGCATGGCCACCAGCACCGCCGCCAGCCCGCCGAAAGCCGTGAAGCCCATCACGCCCACGTTGAACAGGCCCGCATAGCCCCACTGGATGTTCACCCCCAGTGCCATGACCGCCGAGATCAGGCACATGTTGAGGATGGTCAGTGACAGCGTCCAGCTCTGGAACATGCCGGTCAGGATCAGCGCCAGCGCCATGGCACCAAACAGGATCAGGTTACGGAAATTGATGCTCATATCGATTTCCCCTTGAAGATCCCGGTGGGCCGGAAAATCAGCACCACCACCAGAATGGCGAAGGTCACGGCGAATTTGTAATCGACCGGCAGCAGTTGCAGCAGCCCCTCGGGCGCCCAGTTCTCGGGCATGAGGTGCTGGAAGAAGCGCCGCCAGGCATAGGTGATGCCCATCTCGGAAAACGCCACCACATAGGCGCCGACGATGGCGCCCAGCGGGTTGCCCAGCCCGCCCAGAATGGCCGCCGCGAAGAAGGGCAGCAGCAGCTGGAAATAGGTGAAGGGCCGGAAGCTTTTGTCCAACCCGTAAAGCGTGCCTGCCAGCACCATCAGCGTGCCCGCGATGGCCCAGGTGATAATCACCACCCGCTCGGGGTTGATGCCGGACAGAAGCGCCAGATCCTCATTGTCGGAATAGGCGCGCATGGATTTGCCCGCCCGCGTGCGGTTCAGGAACCAGAACAGCAGCCCCATGGCGATCAGCGCCACCACAAGGGTCAGCGCCTGTGACGAGCGCAGCGCCAGCCCCTCGGCCAGCCCTGACCATTCGCGGAAATCGCGCACCGAAAAGACAAAGCGCTCGCCATCGTCAAAGCGCCGTTCACCCGGGCCGATGATCAGCCGGGTGATGCCGTTGGTGACGAACATCACCCCCAGTGAGGCCATGACAAAGATCATCGGCTTGGCGCGCACCTTGCGGTAGAAGCGATAGACGGTGCGGTCGGCGGCCAGCAGGTAAAGCACGGTCGCCGCAATCCCCACCGGAAGCGCCAGAAGTGCTGTGGGCAGAAAGCCAATGGTGATGCCAGCGCCCTGAAGCCACCATGTGGTCAGGATCACGATGGCGGTGCCGAAGGCCATGATATCGCCATGCGCGAAATGCGAAAAGCGCAGGATGCCGTAGATCAGCGTGACCCCCAGCGCACCAAGCGCAAGCTGGCTGCCATAGGCCAGCGCCGGGATGATCACGAAATTCGACAGGAGGACAATCGCGTTGACGGGGTCCATCAGCAGGCCTCCTGACATTGGCCGGTGGTGACGCCGTTGCGGAAGGCGGGGGTCGCCAGCGGGTTTGTCATGACGAATTCCAGTTTTTCGCCCGGCGTTGCCAGGAACATATCGCTCCCGGTTGCGGACGCCGATGTGCGGCGCGCCGGGTCGGTGGTGGTGTCCAGCCCGAAGAGGGCGGCGTTTGCGAAACTTCTCATCTCAGCCCCCCAGGAAGGATTTGCGCACCTCGGGGTCGGCCAGCAGGGCCTGTCCGGTATCGGTGAAACGGTTGGTTCCCTGCACAAGAACATAGCCTTTGTCAGCAATTTCAAGGGCCTGCCTGGCGTTCTGCTCGACCATCAGGATCGAGATGCCGGTGCGCGCAACTTCGATGATGCGGTCAAACAGCTCATCCATCACGATGGGCGAGACCCCGGCAGTGGGTTCATCAAGCATCAGCACCGAGGGTTTGGTCATCAGCGCGCGGCCCACGGCCACCTGCTGGCGCTGCCCGCCTGACAGCTCGCCCGCCGGCTGGCGGCGCTTGTCGCGCAGGATGGGGAACAGCTCGAACACCTGCTCCATGGTGGTGCGGAAATTGTCATGGCGGATGAAGGCGCCCATTTCCAGATTCTCCTCGACCGTCATCGAGGGGAAGATGTTGTTGGTCTGGGGCACAAAACCCATGCCCTTGGCCACGCGGGCCTGCGGCGTGAGGGCGGTGATGTCTTCGCCGCCCAGCCGCACATGCCCCTCGCGCAGCTTCAGCATGCCGAAAACCGCTTTCATCGCGGTGGATTTGCCCGCGCCGTTGGGGCCGACGATCACCGCGATCTGGCCCTTTTCCACGGCGATGGTACAGGAATGCAGGATATCGGCGCCGCCATAGCCGCCGGTCATCGCTTCGCCGATGAGTACGGGTTCTGCCATGCTCAACCCTCCTGCACGGGGTGGATCAGCGCGGTCATTGCCCCGCTCAGCACTGTCTTGTGCAGTCTGCGCTCAGACATGGCCCACCTCCTTCACCACCTTGTTTTTCAGCCCGGTGCCCAGATAGGCCTCGATCACGGCGTCATTGGCCTTGATCTGATCCAGCGTGCCCTGTGCCAGAACCTTGCCCTCGGCCATGCAGATCACCGGGTCGCAGATGCGACCGATGAAATCCATGTCATGCTCGATGACCACGAAGGTATAGCCGCGCTCCTTGTTCAGGCGCACGATGGCGTCGGCAATGGTGTTGAGAAGCGTACGGTTCACCCCCGCGCCGACCTCGTCCAGAAAGACGATCTTGGCATCGGTCATCATCGTGCGGCCCAGTTCCAGCAGCTTCTTCTGCCCGCCCGATATCTGGCCCGCCTTTTCATCGGCGATATGGTCGATGGTCAGGAACTCCAGCACCTCATTGGCGCGGCGGCGGATATCGGCATCCTCCAGCGCCACCTTGCGGCGGTGGAACCACGCCGACCACAGGTTCTCACCCGACTGGCGCGGCGGCACCATCATCAGGTTTTCTCGCACGGTCATCGAATGGAATTCATGCGCGATCTGGAAGGTGCGCAGCAGGCCCTTGTGGAACAACTCATGCGGCGGCAGGCCGGTGATATCCTCGCCCGCCATGATGACCCGGCCCGAGGTGGGCGGCAGGACACCGGCAATGACGTTGAACAAGGTTGTCTTGCCCGCGCCATTGGGCCCGATCAGCCCGGTGATGGAGCCCTCGGCAATTTCAAGTGATGCACCGTCAACGGCATGGAAGCCGCCGAAATGCTTGTGCAGTTCTTCGACGCGGATCATGAAATCCCCCTGTTTTTTTCGCGCCCCTTCTTGTTGTGATGTGGGGCTTCGAAAAGACCCGGGGAGCGCGAACCCCCCGGGCCGATACCTTCGGCTTACCGAAGTTTCAAGCGATCAGTGGAAAGTGACCGTAACGTAAGCGCCGTCTTCGACGATGTATTCACGGTAGGTTCCGGCAGCTTCGCCGTAACCGATCAGTTCCACATTGGTCGCGCCGACATAGTCGATCTCGCCGCCATTGGCGAGAATCTCCAGACCGCGGGCCAGATCACCGGCGTGGATCTGCTCGCCCGGCGCGTTGGCCACGTTCATCAGGTTGGCAGCGATCGCTGCAGGCGTTGCTTCGCCACCGGCCTGAGCGGCCAGAAGCAGCAGTGCCGCCGCGTCGTAGCTTTCCGACACGAACGAGCTGGTCCAGTTGATGCCGCTTGCCTCGCCGACACGCGCCCAGTTCTCGGCAGCATCGCCGGTGGCCGAGGGCAGGGTGCCGACAGTGCCTTCCAGCGCTTCGCCGACGGTTGCCAGCAGCTCGTCGCCATACATGCCATCGGGCATGAAGAACTGCTCGAACGCGCCCAGCTCATAGGCCGTGCGGATCATCGAGCCGCCGCCATCGACATAGCCCAGCACCACCAGCGCATCACCACCGGCCGAGGCAAGCGAACCCACTTCCGACGAGTAATCGCCACGGGCTTCCTCATGCGGGACGGTGATGGTGATGGTGCCGCCCATGGCGGTGTAGTTTTCGGCAAAAGCGTTGGCCAGGCCCGCGCCATAGTCGTTGTTGGTATGGGTCACGGCAACGGTGTCAAAGCCGCGCTCAAGCACGATCCCGGCAAGCACTTCGCCCTGACGGGCATCCGAGGGCGCGGTGCGGTAGAAGATGCCGCCCGAATCGAAGTCGGTGAAGCCCGGCGAGGTCGCCGAAGGCGAGACCATCGGCACCCCGTTGGACATGGCGACGTTTTCCAGCACGGCGCGCGTGACGCCCGAGCAATCCGCGCCCATGATGCCGATGATGCCGTCCGAATTGATCAGACGCTCGGCCGAGGCGGTGGCCAGCGCCGAATCGATGCAGCCCGAATCAGCGCGCACCGGGGCGACGGTTGTGCCACCCAGAAACAGGCCGCTTTCCGAGATTTCGCGGATCGCAAGTTCCGCCCCATCCGCCATATGCGGGGTGATCGATTCAAGCGGGCCGGTGAAGCCCAGCAGCACACCGATCTTGACCTCGTCGGCAAAGGCACCACCGGCGGCAAGGGCCGACACAGCGCTGGCGAGTAGCAGTTTTTTCATGGAGAGCTCCCTTTTGGTTTTTTGCTTCTGAACCAACCTTATCGCCCGTTTTTTCGTTTGAACAGACTCTTCGGGCAGGAAGCCGGGGTGCTGCGTTGCAGCACGGGCCGATCAATCCTCCGGAAACATTGCATCAGGATCATCGGGGTCTTCCGGGCCGCCGTCCTCGCCCGGCTCTGCCCCGGCCTCGTCGTCCATCCCGTGGCTGCCGCGTTCACGGTAAGGGGTGGTGCCATACTGGGCGCGGTAGCATTTCGAGAAATGCGAGGGCGAGGAAAAGCCGCAGGCCAGCGCCACGTTGATCACGCTCAGGTCGGTCTGCATCAGCAGATTGCGCGCCTTGGCCAGCCGCAGCTCCATATAATAGCGCTTCGGGCTGCGGTTGAGATAGCGGCGGAACAGCCGCTCCAGCTGGCGGGTGGACATGCCCACTTCTTCGGCCAGCTCCGCCGGTGAAAGGGGCTCCTCGATCGACGCCTCCATCCGCGCGATCACCTGTGCAAGGCGCGGGTGGCGCACACCAATGCGCGTGGGGATCGACAGGCGCTGGATGTCGCGGTCGGTGCGGATGGTGGAATAGATCAGCTGGTCGGCCACCGCATTGGCCAGATCCTTGCCATGGTCATCGGCGACCAGCGTCAGGATCAGGTCGATCGAGGCCGTGCCCCCCGCCGCCGTCAGCCGGTTGCCGTCAATGGTGAAAACCGTCTTCGTCAGGTCAACCTCGGCAAATTCCTCCAGAAAGCCGTCGCGGTTCTCCCAATGGATGGTGGCGCGCCGCCCGTCCAGAAGGCCCGCCTTGGCCAGCACATGCGCCCCGGTGCACAGCCCGCCGATGACCGAGCCCCGGCGCGAGGCGCGGCGCAGCCAGTTCAGAACGCCGGGCGTGGTATTGCTGCGCACATCCAGCCCGCCGCAGACCAGCACCACGTCATCGCGCGCGATCTCCTCCAGCCCCCGGTCCACCGCGATGCGCGCACCGTTCGAACAACTGGCCCCGGTGCCGCCCTCGGCCATCAGGGTCCAGCGATACAGCTCCTGCCCGCTCATCCGGTTGGCGATGCGCAGCGGTTCGATTGCCGCGGAAAAGGACAGAAGGGTGAACTGGTTGAGCAACAGAAACACGAAATGGCGCTGGCGCAGGGGCGGCGGCGCCATACGCGCCGAGGCCGGTGCCGCTTTCGAGGCCAGCGAATTGCCCGGGTTGCGCGACTGGCTGGCAGAGGGGGGGCGGACGGTCATGGCGCGGGTCGGTCCTGTGCGGGGCTGGCGGGCGTGCTGGCCTGTTCTGACCCTCCGCCATAGCGTCTCGCCGTTATCCGGGCAAGCATAACAGAATGCGTGCCGCATGCGGGAGGCGCGCCTTTGCCTGCGGCATGGGGCAGGAAAAAGAACGGGGGCGCTGCCCCCGCCGCCCTACGGGCGACTCCCCCGGGATATTTCTGCACAGGTGAGACGGGGCGCCGCGCCCCCCTTCATCTTGCCGGAAATACGCGGGGGTGAATGGGCCGCAGGCCCAGAGGGGGCAAAGCCCCCTGACTCCTGACAACGGAGCGGGGGCAAAG
Source organism: Pararhodobacter sp. (assembly GCF_036802785.1). Lineage (GTDB taxonomy): Bacteria > Pseudomonadota > Alphaproteobacteria > Rhodobacterales > Rhodobacteraceae > Pararhodobacter. The sequence goes on along the minus strand of NZ_DAIRVN010000039.1, from coordinate 14,334 downwards.
CCCCCTGATGCCGCGTGGCGCAGCCATGCGGCCCGGCCAAACGGGATGAGCGTTGCGGCGCAGCCGCGATGCGAAGACGGGCGGGAGCGCCTCCGGTCCCTCGTTTCTGTATGCAGCAGACCCGCACCGGTCCCGCCGGTTGTGGTTTGCATGCCTCGGCGCGCTTGTGTATGAGATCAGCGGGCCCCGGAAAGGGGCCGCCCGCCGCCGGGCAGGCTGTACCGGCGGGGAGTTTGCGGAGGATGAAATGACCGAAGGCTGGACCAAATCGAGCTGGCGGGCCATGCCGCGCATCCAGATGCCGGATTATCCCGATCCGGCGGCGCTGGCGGCTGTCGAGGCGCGGCTGTCGCAATTTCCGCCGCTGGTCTTTGCCGGCGAGGCCCGCGCGCTCAAGCGTCGTCTGGGTGAGGCCGCGAAGGGCCGCGCGTTCCTGCTGCAGGGGGGCGATTGCGCCGAAAGCTTTGCCGAGTTCAACGCCGACATCATCCGCGACACGTTCAAGGTGATGTTGCAGATGGCCATTGTCCTGACCTTCGGCGCCAAGGTTCCGGTGGTCAAGGTGGGCCGCATGGCCGGGCAATTCGCCAAGCCGCGCTCGGCGCCCACCGAGGTGATCGGCGGGCAGGAACTGCCCAGCTACCGGGGCGATATCATCAACGGGTTCGATTTCACCACCGAGGCCCGCCTGCCTGACCCCGACCGCATGCTGCAGGCCTATACCCAGGCCGCCGCCAGCCTCAACCTGTTGCGCGCCTTCTCGAAGGGTGGTTTTGCCGATATCCACCGGGTGCATAACTGGACGCTGGGCTTCACCTCAGGCGAGAACGCCGAGCGTTACCGCGCGCTTTCTGACCGGATCTCGGACGCGCTGGATTTCATGACCGCCGCGGGCATCACCAGCGAGACATCGAGCGCCATTTCCGAGGTGGATTTCTACACCTCGCACGAGGCCCTGCTGCTGGAATACGAAGAGGCGCTGTGCAGGGTCGACACCACCACCGGCCTGCCGGTCGCGGGTTCCGGCCATATGATCTGGATCGGTGACCGCACCCGCCAGCCCGATGGCGCGCATGTCGAGTTTGCGCGCGGGGTTCAGAACCCGGTCGGCCTGAAATGCGGCCCCAGCCTGAGCGCCGGGGATCTCAAGGTGCTGATGGCGCGGCTCAATCCCGGCAACGAGGCCGGGCGCCTGACACTGATCGCGCGCTTCGGGGCGGGCAAGGCGGGTGAACATCTGCCCCGGCTGATCCGCGCGGTGAGAGAAGAGGGGGCCGATGTGCTCTGGGTCTGTGATCCGATGCATGGCAACACGATCAAGGCGGCCTCGGGCTACAAGACCCGGCCCTTTGAGCGCGTGTTGCAGGAGGTGCGTGATTTCTTCGCCGTCCACAAGGCCGAGGGCACCATCCCCGGCGGCGTGCATTTCGAGATGACGGGCAAGGATGTGACCGAATGCACCGGCGGGCTGCGCGCGGTCTCTGACGAGAACCTGTCAGACCGCTATCACACCGCCTGCGACCCGCGCCTGAACGCCAGCCAGTCGCTGGAACTGGCGTTTCTGGTCGCCGAAGAGCTGTCGCAGCGCCGCGACGATCTGGGGCGCCGTGCGGTTGTCTGAGAAGGGGGCGGGGGGCTTCGGCCTCCCGCGCCGCTATCCGATCGCGTTGTAAAGCGCGTATTCTGGGGCGAGATGGGCGCGCAGGCTGGCGGCCAGATCGCCGGGCAGCGCCAGATCACCGGCGGGCGAGACATTTTCGCGCGGCAGCTCAATGGCGAAATCCAGCCGCTCTTCGAGGAAGGCCACGAAGGCCGCAAGGTCTTCGTAGCGGAAGAGTTTATCAACCCCCAGCGGCGCATCATTCATCCCGGACAGAAATTTCGCCTGCCCGCCGACATCGGCAAACGCGGGGCGCGGATCGCTGACATAGCCGCGCACGAAATCGGCGAAATCCATGCCGCGCGTGGATTTTTCCGGCGCCATCACCTCATCGCGGCGGCGGTAGCGGAACCAGGAACCCAGCCAGTCCACCGGTTCGCGCATCAGCGCGACAGCCGTGAAATCACCGCCCGCCGAGGCGCGCAGATAGGGCCGGATGAAGCGCTGGTAGCGGTAGGCGGGGGTGTGCTTCAGCTCAGGCGGCCGGGTGACCGAGAGCGCGGAAAGCGATTCAAGCGCGATCTCGATCGAGGTGGAGCCGGTTTTCGGCGTCGCCAGGACAACCAGCCGCGGTTTCCAGAACACCAGCATGCGCACCGCCTTCTTTCTGTTTGCTTGGAAACCATTTCTTAACCAACTGTACGACAAGATGGAATGCGAAAAGGGGCTTGTAATGTTCCCGCTTTGTGCGCATCTTGCTGAGAACAGGATGCGAACAAATCCCTATTGCTGCCCAGAACGGGCTATGAAATAAGAGGCTGAAATCATGGCAACCGCGAGCCTTCTCGATATGACCGACAAGCGTGCCCAGGAAAAGCAGAAAGCGCTCGATTCAGCGCTGGCCCAGATCGAACGGCAGTTCGGCAAGGGCTCTATCATGCGCCTTGGCGTCGACAATCCGGTGGCCGAGATCGAGTCTACCTCGACCGGCTCGCTGGGCCTCGATATTGCGCTGGGGATCGGCGGGTTGCCCAAAGGCCGGATCATCGAGGTTTATGGCCCCGAAAGCTCCGGCAAGACGACGCTGGCCCTGCATGTCATCGCCGAAGAGCAGAAAAAAGGCGGGATCTGCGCCTTTGTCGATGCCGAACACGCGCTTGACCCGCAATATGCGCGGCGGCTGGGTGTGAATCTGGATGAGTTGCTGATCAGCCAGCCCGATACGGGCGAGCAGGGGCTTGAGATCGTCGATACGCTGGTGCGCTCAGGCGCGGTTTCGCTGGTGGTGGTCGATTCGGTTGCCGCGCTGACGCCCAAGTCCGAACTTGAGGGCGATATGGGTGATTCGAGCGTGGGTGTGCATGCAAGGCTGATGAGCCAGGCGATGCGCAAGCTCACCGGGTCGATTTCGCGCTCGAAATGCATGGTGATCTTCATCAACCAGATCCGCATGAAGATCGGCGTCATGTTCGGCTCGCCCGAAACCACGACCGGCGGCAATGCGCTGAAGTTCTACGCGTCCGTCCGGCTCGACATCCGCCGCATCGGCGCGATCAAGGACCGTGACGAGGTGGTCGGCAATGCCACGCGGGTGAAGGTGGTCAAGAACAAGGTCGCCCCCCCGTTCAAGCAGGTCGAATTCGACATCATGTATGGCGAGGGCATCTCGAAAACCGGCGAATTGCTGGATATCGGGGTCAAGGCCGGGGTCGTCGAGAAATCGGGCGCCTGGTATTCCTATGGTGATGAGCGGATCGGGCAGGGGCGTGAGAATGCCAAGACCTACCTGAAATCCAACCCCTCCATCGCGCTTGAGATCGAGGACAAGATCCGCGCTGCGAACGGGCTTGATTTCCACATGGCGCAGGAAGACAGCGAAATCGTCGAGGACTGACAGGCATGGCGCAGCCGACGCGGGAAGAACTGGATGCGGCCATCCCCCATATCCTGGCCGCACCCGGGGACCGTGCCCCTGTCAGCTGGCTTTGCTTCCGCCCCGGCTATAACCAGCGGCTATTTCCTGACAGCCTCACCCTGACCCGTGCGCGCGGCATTCCGGGTGAGCGCTGGGAAACCAGCCCCTGGCTGCGCGTGGCAGACGGGCGCGGGCATCCGGGGATACAGGTGTCGATCCTGCCGCAACGTGTTCTGGATCTTGTCTGGCGCGACCGGGAGACTGTGCCGTACCCGGGCGATACCTTCGTGGTGGATATGAACCTGAGCGAGGCCAATCTGCCGGTCGGCCAGCTTTTGCGGGTCGGCAGCGCGGTTCTGCGGGTCTCGGATGTGTTCAACGACGGCTGCGTCAAATGGAAAGCCCGCTACGGCGCCGCGGCGAAAGACTGGATCACCGCGCCCGGCCACCCGCCGTTGCGGCTTCGCGGGGTGCTGTGCAGCATTGAGCAGGATGGCGAGATTGCTGCGGGCGACCTGCTGCAGAAGATCGCGGCGGTGTGACACCGGGTCTGTAGGCGGCGGGTCCGGGCGTCTGCCGGGAACGCCGGAGCGTTCTGCATGACCGCCCCGGAGCCTGTCATCTGCGCCCCGCTGCACGGAACGGGCGCGCGAGACGATTCGGGCTTTGAACCGGGGCGCATAATCCAGTAGAAACCGCCGGACTCTGCCACTTCATCAAGCAAGGGCCCCTCCGCCGATGGCAAGCCTCAACGATATCCGCTCGACCTTCCTCGATTATTTCCGCCGTCAGGGCCATACGGTTGTCGACAGCTCGCCCCTTGTGCCGCGCAATGATCCGACACTGATGTTCACCAATTCGGGCATGGTGCAGTTCAAGAATGTCTTCACCGGGCTTGAACACCGGGAATACAACCGCGCAACCTCGTCGCAGAAATGCGTGCGGGCGGGGGGCAAGCACAATGACCTTGATAATGTGGGCTATACCGCGCGCCACCATACCTTCTTTGAAATGCTGGGGAATTTCAGCTTTGGCGATTACTTCAAATCCGAAGCGATCCCCTTTGCATGGGAATTGCTGACCAGGGATTTCGATATCCCGAAGGATCGACTGCTGGTCACCGTCTATCACACCGATGATGAGGCGGCAGAGATGTGGAAGAAGGTGGCGGGCCTGCCCGACAGCCGGATCATCCGCATTCCCACCGATGACAATTTCTGGCGCATGGGCCCCACCGGCCCCTGTGGCCCCTGCACCGAGATTTTCTTTGACCATGGCGAGCATATCTGGGGCGGCCCGCCGGGCAGCCCTGAGGAAGATGGCGACCGCTTTATCGAGATCTGGAATCTGGTGTTCATGCAGAATGAGCAGCATGAGGACGGCCGCCTGACCGACCTGCCGCGCCAGTCGATCGACACCGGCATGGGGTTGGAACGGATCGGCGCGCTGTTGCAGGGCAAGCACGACAATTACGACACCGATCTGATGCGCTCGCTGATCGAGGCATCGGCCCATGCCACCCATTCCGACCCCGACGGCAAGGGCAAGATCCACCACCGGGTGATCGCTGATCACCTGCGCTCGACCGCGTTTCTGATCGCCGACGGGGTCATGCCCTCGAACGAGGGGCGCGGCTATGTGCTGCGCCGGATCATGCGCCGCGCGATGCGCCATGCGCATATGCTGGGCGCGCAGGACCCGGTGATGTTCACGCTGGTGCCCGCGCTGGTGCGCGCCATGGGCGGGCATTACACCGAGCTGCGGCAGGCCGAGGCGCTGATCGCCGAGACGCTGAAGCTGGAGGAGACGCGCTTCCGCACCACGCTGGACCGTGGCCTGAAGCTGCTGGATGCCGAACTGGAAAGGTTGCCTGAGGGTGCCGAGCTGCCCGGCGCGGCGGCGTTCCGCCTTTATGACACCTTCGGCTTTCCGCTGGACCTGACGCAGGACGCCCTGCGCGAAAAGGGCCGGGCGGTGGATACTGCCGGCTTTGATGAAGCGATGGCCGAGCAGAAGGCCAAGGCGCGCGCCTCCTGGGCAGGGTCCGGCGATGCGGCGGATCAGGCGATCTGGTATGAGCTGGCCGATGCCCATGGCGGCACCGAGTTTCTGGGCTATGACACCGAGACTGCCGAGGGTCAGGTGCTGGCGCTGGTGGTCGACGGGCTGGCGGCGGACAGCGCCACCGGCGCGGTGCAGGTGGTGGTCAATCAGACGCCCTTCTATGCCGAATCCGGCGGGCAGGTGGGCGATGCCGGGTTCATCCGCTGGGACGGCGGCGAGGCCGAGGTGCGCGACACCCGCAAGATGGCGGGCCTTTTCGTGCATATCGCCGAGGTGACCGAGGGCAGCCTGCGCAAGGGGCAGCCGGTGAAGCTGGAGGTGTCGCATGCGCGGCGCGGGGCGATCCGGGCCAACCATTCGGCCACGCATCTGCTGCACGAGGCGCTGCGCCGCGCGCTTGGCGATCATGTATCGCAGAAGGGATCGCTGAACGCGCCCGACCGGCTGCGGTTTGATTTCAGCCATTCCACGGCGCTGGACAGCGCGCAACTGGCCGCTGTAGAGGCCGAGGTGAACGCCTATATCCGCCAGAACACCCCTGTCGAGACGCGGATCATGACCCCCGATGACGCACGCGCCATCGGGGCGCAGGCGCTTTTCGGCGAGAAATACGGCGATGAGGTGCGGGTGGTGTCGATGGGCCGTCTGGCGGGCTCGGGCAAGGGCGCTGACGGCAAGACCTATTCGCTGGAGCTGTGCGGCGGCACGCATGTGGCGCGCACCGGCGAGATCGGCGCCTGCGTGATACTGGGCGATCAGGCCTCGTCTGCCGGGGTGCGGCGGATCGAGGCGCTGACCGGGCAGGCGGCGCTGGCCTATCTGCGCGCACAGGAGGCGCGGCTGGCCGAGGTGGCGCAACTGCTGAAAACGCCCATGGCCGAGGTGGTGGAGCGGGTGCGCGTGCTGACCGAGGAGCGCCGGGCGCTGGCCAATGACGTGGCGCAACTCAAGCGCGAGCTGGCGATGGGCGGCGGCGGTCAGGGCGGGTTCGAGGCCCGCGATGTCAGTGGCGTACCCTTTGTGGCGCAGGTTCTGACCGGGGTTTCGGGCAAGGATCTGCCCGCGATGATCGACGAGATCAAGGCGCGGATCGGCACCGGCGTGGTGCTGCTGATCGCCGATACCGGGGCGAAACCGGCGGTGGCGGCGGGCGTGACGGCGGATCTGACGGCGCGGCTGTCGGCGGTGGATGTGCTGCGCGCGGCGGTGGTGGCTCTGGGCGGCAAAGGGGGCGGTGGTCGCCCGGATATGGCGCAGGGCGGCGGCGCGGATATTGGCGGCGCCGAGGCCGCCATCACGGCGGCCGAAGCCGCGATCGGAGGGATGAAATGATCGGTGCTTTGTGGATTGCCCATGTCGAGGTGACCGATCCTGAGGCCTATGGCCGCTATGCCGCGCTGGCAGGCCCGGCGATTGCCCAACATGGCGGGGCGTTCATCGCCCGCGCGGCGCGCTATGTGACGCTGGAGGGCAAGGAGCGCGCGCGCCATGTGGTCGCGCGCTTTCCCTCGCTGGAGGCGGCGGAGGCCTGCTATCGCTCGCCCGAATATCAGGCGGCGCTTGAACATGCGCGCGGGGCGTCCGAGCGTGATCTGGTGATTGTCGAGCTTACCGAATAGCCGTCAGCGGAGAACCGGCATCAGAGATGCCGGGCCCTGCGGGGGCGGGGAAGCGGGGGCGCTGCCCCCGCACCCCCGGCAGGGGGCCGCGCCCCCTGCACCCGCGAACCGGGCGCGGGGTGGCAGGCGGGGGATTCCGCTCTGATTTTCCGGCTGACCTCTGGTTGTTTATGCTTTGTTTCTCTTTGTGTTTCACACTGGATTCGTGACACTTTCCGCCGCCTGCTTTGGGCGCGGGTCAGACAGGGGATGCATGTATGTGCCGTTGGGCTGCCTATATCGGGGCGCCGATCTTTCTGGAGGAGATCGTCAGCAGGCCGGGCCATTCGCTGATCCGCCAGAGCCATGGGGCGACACAATGCGCCAGTGCCATCAATGCCGACGGCTTCGGCCTTGCCTGGTATGGCGAGCGCCGCGAGCCGGGGCTGTACCGCGATGTCTATCCGGCCTGGTCTGACCCCAATCTGCGGGCGCTCACCGCGCAGGTGCGCTCAGGTCTGTTCATGGCGCATGTGCGCGCCTCGACCGGCACGGCGATCAGCCGGAACAACTGCCATCCCTTCGTGGTGGGCCGCTGGTCGTTCATGCATAATGGTCAGATCGGCGGCTATGACGGGTTTCGCCGGGATGCTGATATGATGATCCCCGAAGCGCTGTATCCATATCGCAAGGGCGCGACGGACAGCGAAGCGCTGTTTCTTCTGGCGCTGGCCGAGGGGCTGGAGGAGGACCCCTATGGCGCCATGATGCGCGCGGTGGCGCGGCTGGTTGCGCTGAGCCGCGCAAAGGGATGCGCGCCGCATCTGCGGCTGACGGCGGCGCTGTCGGACGGGCAGGTGCTCTATGCGATGCGCTGTGCCTCCGACGCGGCTGCGCCCTCGCTCTGGCATCGCTGGTCGGCGGTGCATGGCGGGCGGGCGGTTGTTTCGGAACCGCTGGAGGCGGATGAAGAGGGTTGGGAGGCGATTCCCCCGGGATCGTTCTGCGCTTTCCGGGGGGAAGAGGTGGAGATCCGGCCGTTCGATCCACTGGATGTCCCCTTGGCGGCTTAAGGGGGCGCTGGCCCCTTTACCTGGCCATGGGAAAATTCGTGCCTGCGTATTTCAGGCAAGATGAAAGCGCCGGATTCTGTGGGGTTGGCGGGGCGGGGCGAACGTTTCTGGCTGGGCCGGTTGTTCCGGTGGCATCTGCTTTGGTGAGCGCTGTTCCGGCCCGGCGCCGCGATGAGCGCATTTGCTGGGCACCGCAGCGGGTGACTTGTTTGCAGAGCGCGCGCGGTGGAACGGAGGGCAGGCGAAAAAGGGCGGTGACGGTCTTTGGGTTGCTCAAGGCGCGCCACAGGTGCAGGGAGGGCTGAGACCGGGCTGATGCGAGCGCCGACCTCGGCGCGGCGATAGTGTGGAGCGATTGTCAACCGGGTGGCGGAGAGGACCGCTTTGGCCATTGCCTGGTGTCGTGCTCGGCACCAGGCTGCGGGTGTCTATAACGCCGGGATGCGGCAAACGCGGGCTCGGCGTGACGACATTGTGGCACATCTGATAGGCGGGTGACGGGAGGCGGGCAGCAACAGCCGCGCGCATAGAGCCTGTTCTGTCAGGGCGTTCTCACCGCGTCCGCTCTGCACTGTGACCGCTGCCTTCCTGACCGTACAGTGTCAGCGCCACGGATCGCGCGACGCTCACGGGAAACCGCGGGTTTCGGTCCGCCGCGCGCGGAGGCAGCGCGCGGTGGTTATTCCCCGCTTGTCCAGAACTCATCTTGCCGGGCTCCTTGGGTTGAGCCCGGCAGGATATGGCGGGTTGTTGGGGCGCTGTGCTCAGCCCTGCAGCATTTCCATGATGCGGGCGTTCAGCTCCGGATCGGCCTGGGCCTGCTGCAGAACTTCAAGATATTCCTGCACCGTGATACCCGGCGTTTCCTCGATGGCCGAGACCATGGCCTCGTTCGCCTCGGTGATCACCGCCTGGCGTTCCTCTTCGCTGTCCGCCTCGTTCAGCGACGCGCCATAGCGCTGCTCGATCGCGTCAACCTCGCGCAGGGCAGCCACGAAGGCCTGAAGCTGCTCGTCGTTGATCGACGGCCCCGGTGCCTCCTGCGTGGCTTCCTGCGCCATGGCCGGAAGGGCAAGCGGCGCGGACAGGGCGAGGGCGAGAGCCGTGAAGGGGACGGCGAGGGGTTTGGTAAACAGCATGATCTGCTCCTTATTTCGGTTTGCTTGCGACGGCCGGGCATGGAGGCACCCGCCTGCATGAGCAACCTAGGCATCCCCGCGGCCCCGTGCAAATCGCCCGGCGGCAGACCGCTGATCGCAACGCCGCCGGGCATGCGGCGGGGACATTGACAGCAAAGAAAAGGGGGGCACATGGCCCCCCGGTTCAGTCTTTCGATCTGGCGTTGCGCTTGCGCTCATGCGGGTCAAGATGGCGTTTGCGCAGGCGGATGGCCTTTGGCGTGACCTCAACCAGCTCATCATCGTCGATATAGGCGATGGCCTGTTCCAGCGACATGATCACCGGGGTGGTCAGGCGCACGGCCTCATCGGTGCCCGAGGCGCGCACGTTGGTCAGCTTCTTGCCCTTGAGGGGGTTCACTTCCAGATCATTGTCGCGCGAGTGCTCGCCGATGATCATGCCCTCATAGATCGGCTCCTGCGCGCCGATGAACATCTTGCCGCGCTCTTCAAGGTTCCACAGCGCATAGGCGACCGAGGTGCCGTTCTCCATCGAGATCAGCACGCCCTGACGGCGGCCCTGAATGGGGCCCTTGTGCGGCGCCCATTCATGAAACACGCGGTTGAGCACGCCGGAGCCGCGGGTATCGGTCATGAACTCGCCGTGATAGCCGATCAGGCCGCGTGCGGGGACATGGGCGATGATCCGGGTCTTGCCCGCACCCGCCGGTTTCATCTCGACCAGCTCGCCCTTGCGCGGGCCGGTCAGTTTTTCGATCACGGCGCCGGTGTATTCATCATCGACATCGATGGTGACTTCTTCGATCGGCTCCAGCTTCTTGCCGTCCTCCTCGCGCAGAATCACGCGCGGGCGGCTGATGCTCAGCTCGAATCCTTCGCGGCGCATGTTTTCGATCAGCACGCCCATCTGAAGCTCGCCCCGCCCGGCAACATCGAACGCGTCGCCGCCCGGGGTGTCAGCGATCTTGATCGCCACATTGATCTCGGCCTCCTTCATCAGCCGCTCGCGAATCACGCGGGACTGAACCTTGGAGCCGTCGCGCCCGGCCAGCGGGCTGTCGTTGATGCCGAAGGTGACCGAGATGGTGGGCGGGTCAATCGGCTGGGCGGGCAGGGCGGTGTCAACCTCCAGCGCGCAGAGCGTGTCGGCAACCGTGGCCTTGGACATGCCCGCGATGGTGACGATATCGCCCGCTTCGGCCAGCTCAATGGGCTGCTGACCAAGGCCGCGGAACGCCAGAATCTTGGAGACGCGGAACTGCTCCAGCTTCTCGCCGGTGCGTGTCAGGGCCTTGATGGTCTCACCGGCTTTCAGTGTGCCCGATTCAACGCGCCCGGTCAGGATGCGGCCGATGAACGCGTCCGCCGACAGGGTGGTGGCCAGCATGCGGAAGGGTTCAGACTTGCGGGCGATCTGGGCCGGGGCGGGGACATGCTTCAGGATCAGGTCGAACAGATCGGCCATATCCTTGCGCGGGCCATCCAGCTCAGTATCGGCCCAGCCGTTGATGCCAGAGGCGTAAAGCACAGGAAAATCAAGCTGATGGTCATCGGCGCCGAGGTTGGCGAACAGGTCGAACACTTCGTTGAGCGCGCGGTCCGGCTCAGCGGCGGGCTTGTCCACCTTGTTGAGCACGACGATGGGGCGCAGGTTCAGCGCCAGCGCCTTGGCGAGCACGAACTTGGTCTGCGGCATCGGCCCTTCGGCGGCATCGACCAGCAGGCAGACGCCGTCAACCATGCTGAGAATGCGCTCCACCTCACCGCCGAAATCGGCGTGGCCGGGCGTGTCAACGATGTTGATGCGCGTGCCCTTCCATTCAACCGAGGTGGCCTTGGCCAGAATGGTGATGCCGCGCTCACGCTCGATATCGTTGGAATCCATCGCGCGTTCGGTGGTCGCCTGACCCTCGCGGTAGACGCCGGATTGTTTCAGTAGCTCGTCCACCAGCGTCGTCTTGCCGTGGTCGACATGCGCGATGATCGCGATATTGCGAAGGTCCATGAATTCTGCCTTTAATGCTGCGCCGCCGCGATACAAGAAAGCGCGACCAATTACCAGCCCGTTGCGGCCAACAGCGGTTTCGCGCGCGCCGCCCCCTTTCACCTGTTCAGAAATATCCCGGGGGAGGCGCCCGGCACGGGCGACGGGGGCAGCGCCCCCGCACGGCGCGCAGCGCCAGACAAACAGGGGTCTGCGTCAGCAGGCAATCAGGTCAGGTGCCGATATAGCGGTCGCGGCGGTGGTTGATGCCGAGGATCGTGTTGACCACCACCGCGCCCAGCAGCGACCAGCCGACCAGAATGGGGTCAAGCACCAGCAGCGCGGCGGCAAAAAGCAGCGCATCAAAACCCAGCTGCACCCAGCCCGCTTGCATGCCCAGCTTTTCCTGCGCGTAAAGCGCCACGATCCCCACGCCGCCAAGGCTTGCGCCGTGGCGGAAGATCGCCAGAAGGCCTGCGCCGGTGACCGCACCAAAAAGCAGCGCCGCCAGCGCCGGATGCAGCACATCGAACGACACGAATCGTGGCAGCAGCGCGGCAAAGCCTGACAGCAGCGCCACCGCGACAAAGGTCTTGAGGGTGAAGCGCGCACCCATCCGGGCGAAGGCCAGCGCATAGAAGGGGATGTTGATCACGAAGAAGACCGGCGCAAAACCCCAGCCCGTCATGTAGGAGATCAGCACCGCCAGCCCCGCCGTCTGCCCCGTCACCAGACCCGCCGAGGTCAGAATCACCAGGCCGAAGGCGCACATCAGGGTGCCGATGAACAAGGCCTGTGCATCTTCCAGCGGGCTGTGTCGCATGGGGGCGGGCCTGTCGTTCAATGGGTTGCGCTGTTAGAAAAGAGCTGGATCACCACGATCCCCGCGATGATCATGCTGAGGCCGATCACGGCGGGCAGGTCCAGCCGCTGGCCAAAGACCACATAGCCGATCACGGCAATGAAGCAGATTCCCAGCCCCGACCAGATCGCATAGGCCACGCCCACCGGGATGGTCTTCAGCACGATGGCCAGCAGGTAGAACGACGCCCCATAGGCCATCACCACCAGCACCGAGGGCCAGAGACGGCTGAACTGCTGGCTGGCGTTCAGGGCGGTGGTGCCGATGGTCTCAAACAGGATTGCGGCGCCCAGAAAAAGCCAGTGCATGGGAAACCTCATGGGATCGAATGGCATCGCTTTGGCAGGTTTTCGGAAGGGGGGCAAGGCGCTGAACCGGGGATTCCCGGCCGGGGCGCCGGGCCTCGGGGGCATCGAGCCCCCTCGGCCCGGCGGTGGGCTGCGCCCCCCGCAAGGCCAGCGCGCTTGCCGTGCCTCCCGGAGCGGCGGAAACGAAAAACGGCGGGGCAATGCGCCCCGCCGCCCGGATGTTCGTAGCTCAGGCCATTATCAGCCCTTGAGCGCCTTGTTCAGGTATTCGTCAACCTTTTCCAGATAGCCCATGGTGGTAAGCCATTTCTGGTCCGGCCCCACCAGCAGCGCCAGATCCTTGGTCATGAACCCGTCTTCCACGGCCTGCACGGTGACCTGTTCCAGCGTTTCGGCAAAGCGCTGCAGCGCGTTGTTGCCGTCCAGCTTCGCGCGGTGCTTCAGACCGCCGGTCCAGGCGTAGATCGACGCGATGGAGTTGGTCGAGGTTTCCTTGCCCGCCTGATGCTGGCGGTAATGGCGCGTCACGGTGCCATGCGCGGCCTCGGCCTCGACAGTCTGGCCATCGGGGGTCATCAGCACCGAGGTCATCAGGCCCAGTGAGCCGAAGCCCTGCGCCACGGTATCCGACTGCACATCGCCGTCATAGTTCTTGCAGGCCCAGATATAGCCGCCCGACCATTTCATCGCGCAGGCCACCATATCGTCGATCAGGCGGTGCTCATAGGTGATGCCGGCCGCCTTGAACTTCTCTTCGAATTCTTCCTCATAGACCTTCTGGAACAGATCCTTGAAGCGGCCGTCATAGGCCTTGAGGATGGTGTTCTTGGTCGACAGGTACACCGGCCAGCCCTTGACGAGGCCATAGTTCATGCTGGAGCGGGCGAAGTCGATGATCGAGGCATCGAGGTTATACATCGCCATGGTCACACCGGCACCCGGCGCATCGAACACTTCCTTTTCAATCACCGTGCCGTCGTCGCCGACGAATTTGATGGTCAGTTTCCCCTTGCCGGGGAACAGGAAGTCGGTGGCGCGGTACTGGTCGCCAAAGGCGTGGCGGCCCACGACGATCGGCTGGGTCCAGCCCGGCACAAGGCGCGGCACGTTGGAGCAGATGATCGGCTCACGGAAGATCACGCCGCCGAGGATGTTGCGGATCGTGCCGTTGGGCGAGCGCCACATCTGCTTGAGGCCGAATTCCTCGACGCGCTGCTCATCGGGGGTGATGGTCGCGCATTTGACGCCGACGCCGTATTTCTTGATCGCATGCGCCGCGTCGATGGTGATCTGATCGTCGGTGCGGTCACGCTCCTCGATGCCAAGATCGTAGTATTTCAGGTCGATGTCGAGATAGGGCAGGATCAGCTTTTGCTTGATGAAATCCCAGATAATGCGGGTCATCTCGTCGCCGTCGAGTTCGACAACGGGGTTATCAACCTTGATCTTGGTCATGGGGCCTCCGGTCTGGTGTGAGTCGTTGGCCGCGTCTTAGACCAAATCGGGGCGCAGGGGAAGCGTAGTATGCAATTGCATACCGCAAACGGGCGCGAATCTGCACCCACTTCCCGCCCCGGTGCAGGGTTGCGCGCCGGGGCGGGGGGCATCAGGGCATCGGGCGCGGATCAGGGGCCCCAGTAGGGCTCTTGCCGCAGCGGATCTTGCGGCCGGATCGGCGGCTCGGGGCGCGGCGGGCGGACCGGGTGCGGCGGGCGCTCAGGGTGGGGCGGATAGACCGGGAACACGGGATGCGGCGGGCGCACCGGCTGTGGCGGGCGGACAGGCTGCGGG
>NZ_DAIRVN010000038.1:0-42318 GCF_036802785.1 Pararhodobacter sp. | reverse complement strand
CCCCTCACCCCGCCCCGCCTGCGCGACGATTGTTTTGCCATGCCACAGGGCGTGCAATGGGTGCCCGTCGATGAGGCGCTGGCGCGGTTGCGCGCGGCGCTGGTGCCGCTGACCGGGGTTGAAAGCCTGCCCACGGCGCAGGCCGGTGGCCGGGTGCTTGCCGCTGACGCCACCGCAAACCGCGCCAACCCGCCTCATGCCAATTCGGCGGTTGATGGCTACGGTTTTGCCCATGCAGCCCTTGCAGGCCCCGGCCCCTATACCCTGCCGCTGGTGGCCGGGCGGGCGGCGGCGGGGCAGCCCTTTACCGGCGCGGTGCCGCCCGGGCAGGCGATCCGCATCCTCACCGGCGCGATCCTGCCGGAGGGGGTGGATTGCGTGGTGCTGGAAGAAGATTGCGCCACCGATGCGGCGCGCGTGGCCTTTGACGGGCCGGTCAGGGCGCGCGCCAATACCCGCCGCGCGGGCGAGGATGTACGCGAGGGCGCACCCGCGCTGCCCGCAGGCCGCATGCTTGGCGCCCCCGATCTGGCGCTTCTCTCGGCTTTGGGTGTGGGGCAGGTGCAGGTCTGGCGCCCGCTCAGGGTGGGCGTTTTGTCCACCGGCGACGAGATCGTGGGTGACCCCGCCACCCGCGCCGCGCCGCACCAGATCTATGACGCCAACCGCCCCATGCTGCTGGAAATCGCGCGGCGCTGGGGCTACCTGCCCGTCGATCTGGGCCATGCGCCGGATGACCCCGCCGCGATTGCTGCAGCGCTCGACCGGGGCGCGGCGCAGGCCGACGTGATCCTGACCTCGGGCGGTGCCTCGGCAGGGGATGAAGACCATGTCTCGCGCCTGCTGCGCGACAGCGGCACGCTGTCAAGCTGGCGCATCGCCCTCAAGCCGGGCCGCCCGCTGGCGCTGGCGCTCTGGCACGGGGTGCCGGTGCTGGGCCTGCCGGGCAACCCGGTGGCGGCATTTGTCTGCACGCTGATCTTCGGGCGGCCCGCGCTGTCGGTCATGGCGGGCAGCGGCTGGCGCATGGCGCAGGGCTTCACCGTGCCCGCCGCCTTTTCGAAGAACAAGAAACCGGGGCGGCGCGAATATCTGCGCGCGCGGCTGAATGCCGAAGGCGCGGCCGAGGTCTTTGCCTCCGAAGGTTCAGGCCGGATCAGCGGGTTGAGCTGGGCCGAAGGGCTGGTGGAGCTGCCCGACGCCGCCGTGCAGATCACACCCGGCAGCCCGGTGCGCTACCTGCCTTTCGGCAGTTTTGGTCTGTAACGGTTCAGGCACAGCAACTCAGGCACAGCAACTCAGGCGCAGCAATTCACGAACGGCGGATCAGCCAGGCGATGGCATCGCCGTCAGGGGTATGACCCAGCAACTCATGCCCCGCCTCGGTGCAGAAATGCGGCACATCGACCACGGCTGCCGGATCGGTCGCCACCAGCCGCAAGACCTGCCCCTGCGCCATGCCCATCAGCCGCTTGCGCGCCTTGAGCACGGGAAGGGGGCACAACAGGCCCCGCGCATCAAGTTCCTGATCCCACATCATGGCGCAGATCTACCTCTTGCCGCCGTCACTGTCCATCACCGCCATACGCCCGGCGGGTGCGGCAGAAGGCCGGAACGCAAACGGGTGCGCAGCCCCCCTCGCCACGCACCCGCCGGTTGGCCCGCATCCCTCCTCTGGCATGCGGGCCGGTGTTTTTGCGCTCAGCTCCGGGCTCAGTTGCGCGCCTTGTCCACCATCTTGCCCTTGGAAATCCACGGCATCATGGCGCGCAGCTTCTCACCCACCTGTTCGATCTGATGCTCGTCATTCAGGCGGCGGGTGGCCTTGAACATCGGCTGGCCGACAGCGTTTTCCTGCATGAAGTCACGCACAAACTTGCCGGTCTGGATGTCGGTCAGAACCGCCTTCATCCGCGCCTTGGTCTCGGCATAGGGCAGAATGCGCGGGCCGCTGACATATTCACCATATTCGGCAGTGTTCGAGATCGAGTAATTCATGTTGGCGATGCCGCCCTCATAGATCAGATCAACGATCAGCTTCACCTCGTGCAGGCATTCGAAATAGGCCATCTCGGGCTCATAGCCGGCTTCCACCAGTGTCTCAAAGCCCATGCGGATCAGCTCGACCAGGCCGCCGCAGAGCACTGCCTGCTCACCGAACAGATCGGTCTCGCATTCCTGCCGGAAGTTGGTCTCGATGATCCCCGAACGGCCGCCACCGATGGCCGAGCAATAGGAAAGGCCCAGCTCCAGCGCCCGGCCCGTCGCGTCGTTATGCACGGCCACCAGACAGGGCACGCCGCCGCCTTTGACATATTCGCCGCGCACCGTGTGGCCGGGGCCCTTGGGCGCCATCATGATGACATCGACACCCTTTTTCGGCTCGATCAGACCAAAATGCACGTTCAGCCCATGGGCAAAGGCAATCGCCGCACCTTCGCGCAGGTTGTCATGGACGTATTTCTTGTAGGTCTCGGCCTGCAACTCGTCCGGCATGGTGAACATGATCAGGTCACACCAGGCGGCGGCCTCGGCGATACCCATGACCTTCAGCCCCTCGCCTTCGGCCTTGGCGGCACTGGGCGAGCCTTCGCGCAGTGCGACGACAAGGTTCTTGGCGCCCGAATCGCGCAGGTTCAGGGCATGGGCATGGCCCTGGCTGCCATAACCAAGGATCGCCACCTTCTTGTCCTTGATCAGGTTGATATCGCAGTCGCGGTCATAATAAACGCGCATGGCCCGGTTCCTTTCGTTTCATGATGAGCGCATCATAGGGATGAATGCCGAAATTTGGTTGCAAAAACCGCCATGAATAGCCATCCATGAACGAAGTTCATTCGCCATTTTCAAAATTTTAGTGGTTTTCATGCTCATCGACGATACCGACCGCCGTCTGCTCCGCCACCTCCAGGCGGATCCGGGCCAGCCCATGTCCGAACTTGCCACCCGCGCCGGCGTGACCGAGGCGACGGCCTCGCGCCGGATCGAGCGGTTGCGCGCGCGTGCGGTCTTGAAGGGGCAAAGCGCGGTGATCGACTGGCGCAAACTGGGCTGGGAGGTGGAGGTATCATTACGCGTCACCCTCGACAAAACTGACCCGCGCGCCTTCGATGATTTCATCGCCGCCGCCCGGCTTGTGCCCGAAGTACTTGAAATACAAACCTTTCTGGGCCGCGTTGATGTCCGCCTCAACGTGATCGCGCGCGACATGGCGCATTATCAGCAGATCTACCGTGCCCGCATCCTGACCTTGCCGCATATCACCGATATCGAGGCACTCATGCATATCGCCGTGATCAAAAGCGCCGAGGTATTGCCAATATGACCGCGCGTTTTCATCTTGCCGGAAATACGCATCTGTTTTGGGCCGAAGGCCCTTTGGCCGGGGGACGGGCCGCAGGCCCGCGGGGGTGGAACCCCCGGGCGGCGCGGGGGGCTCGATGCCCCCCGCGCCGCCGCGCTCCTGACCGGGGCAGGCGGTATGACTGACCTTGACGATACCGACCGCGCCATCCTTCGCGCACTGGTGGAAGATGCGCAGCAGGGGGCGGGCGCGTTGGGGCGGGCGCTCGGCCTCAGCCAGCCCGCCACCTGGCGGCGCATCCGGCGCCTGCGCGCGCAAGGGGTGATCGCCGGGCAGCGGCTGGTGCTGGATCAGGCGGCACTGGGCTTTGGCGTGACGGTGTTTCTGGGCGTGACACTGGCCACCAAGGGCCGCGTCAGTCTGGAAGATTTCGAGCGCGCGGTGTCGGCCATCCCCGAGGTGCAGACCGTCCAGCATGTGCTGGGGCTTTACGATTACCGGCTGCGGGTGGTGGCGCGCGATCTGTCGGATTTCGAGCGCGTCCTGCGGCGCCGGATCATGACCTTGCCGGGGGTGGGGCAGGTGGATGCCAATGTCCTCCTCAGCGAAGAGCGGCGCCCCGGCCCGTTGTAACTGACCGCTGTAACCTTTGCGTCACCCGTCTTCCTGCGCTAGGAACGGGGTGGTACAAAAGGAGGCGGCGATGGAAATGGTCATTCTGGGGCTGGCAAGCTGCGACACCTGCCGCAAGGCGCGCAAGGCCCTGCCCGATGCGCGGTTCCGCGATATCCGCGCCGAGCCGCTCAGCGACAGCGAGCGCGCGGCATTCCTTGAGAAATTCGGTGAAAAGCTGGTCAACCGGAGCTCAACCACCTGGCGGAGCCTGACGGAGGATGAGCGCCAGAATCCTCCCGAATCCCTGCTCGCCGCGCATCCGTCACTGATGAAGCGCCCCGTTATCGTGACGGGGGATGTTATGTATCTGGGCTGGGCACCGGATGTCCGCCGCGCGCTGTGTGCGGAATAGCCCCGCAAGAAGGCAGAACCCACCCGAAAGAAAAACCCCGCCAGACCCGGCGGGGTTTCAAGGAAGCACAATGCTCAGAGCAGCCTGAGATCGCTTGCCGACGAGCGCCCGTCGCGCCCGGCCTGCATCTCGAAGCTGATTTTCTGATTGTCGGCCAGCCCGGTCAGCCCGGCGCGTTCGACCGCCGAGATATGCACAAAGACATCCTTGCCGCCGTCATCAGGAGCGATGAATCCGAAGCCTTTGGTCGCGTTGAACCACTTAACGGTGCCGGTGGGCATGTCCGTTCCCCCTTCTCAGTTCCCCCGGGGCGAAATTACCCTCGGGCCGTGCAGCCAGGTCTTCCGGTAGTGCGGGCTGCCTGAGAATAGGCGGTCGCGGGAAAGTCTGTTGTCACGCGGCAAATTCTGCCACGTTTTCGTATTAAATCAAGCATAAGGAAGCCTCCGGCAGGGCCTCATGGCGGGTTTCGCTTGACTTTTGTCGCCTATATGCCCATTTCCGTGGCAGACACCACCTTGCTGCCGCGTGAGCAGCCAGCGGCATTGCGGCCGCCAGGGTAGGTGCGGGGCCTGTGGCCCAAAATGGTTCCCGAGATCACGCGTGGGGGCTCGTATGGTGCAAGCCATACGCCCGAAACCGCTTTGCCTGCCCTGCGCAGGTCATGGGTGCATTGCGCCCGAACGTATATGAGCGCGCGTTGCGCTCAGAAGGACTGATAATGACTGATTTCAACATGCTGGGCCTGAACCCGGGTCTTCTTGCCGCCGTCGAGCGCATGGGCATTACCGCCCCCACGCCGATTCAGGCGCGTGGCATTCCGCCGGTGATGGAAGGGCGCGACCTTCTGGGTCTGGCCCAGACCGGCACCGGCAAGACGCTGGCTTTTGGCCTGCCGCTGCTGCACGGGCTGATGGGGCAGGGCCGCCCTGCGCCGAAAACCGTGCGCGCGCTGATTCTCGCCCCCACCCGTGAGCTGGTGAACCAGATTGCCGAAACCCTGAGTGCGCTGGCCCAGGGCGGCCCGCTGAAGGTGGTGACGGTGGTGGGCGGTGCCTCGCTGGGCCGTCAGGCCGAAAAGCTGGGCCGCGGCACCGATGTGCTGGTAGCCACGCCGGGACGCCTGATTGACCTGCTGGACCGCCGCGCGCTGACGCTGGGCGAAGTGCAGGTTCTGGTTCTTGATGAGGCCGACCAGATGCTGGACATGGGCTTTATCCATGCCCTGCGCCAGATCGCCCGCCATCTGCCAGCCAAGCGCCAGACGCTGCTCTTTTCGGCCACCATGCCCAAGGACATGTCCGAAATCGCCGAGACCTATCTCGACAACCCGGTGCGCGTGCAGGTCACGGCGCCGGGCAAGACCGCCGACAAGATCGAGCAGGCGGTGCATTTCGTGGCGCAAAACGACAAGGCCAAACTGCTGGAGCATTACCTTGACCAGCACCGCGAAGAGCTGGCGCTGGTCTTCCTGCGCACCAAGCATGGCGCCGAGAAGCTGATGAAGCTGCTGGTGAGCTGGGGTTTTGCCGCCGGTTCGATCCATGGCAACAAAAGCCAGGGGCAGCGCGAGCGTACGCTGGCCTCGTTCCGGGCGGGTGAGCTGAAGGTGCTGGTGGCGACCGATGTGGCCGCGCGCGGCATCGACATTCCGCTGGTGCGCCATGTCTATAACTTTGACCTGCCGAATGTGCCGGAAAACTACATCCACCGCATCGGCCGTACCGCCCGCGCGGGCCGCGATGGCCGGGCGATGGCCTTCTGTGCACCTGCCGAAATGGCTGATCTGCGCGCCATTGAGAAACTGATGCGGCAGCCGGTCGAAGTGGCCGGTGGCGAACCGTGGTCTGAAAACCTGGCCGATGCTGCCCGCACCGCCGCGCGCAAGGCCAATGGCCAAGGCCGGGGTGGTCAGGGGCAGGGCCGTGGCGGCCCGCCGCGTTCCGGCGGCGGTAATGCCGGGGCCAAGCAAGGCGAGAAGCCGCGCCAACATCCCGCCTATGGTGCCCCCGCAGGCAAGCCCAAACGCCGCCCCGCGCGCGGTGGCAGCAAGCACCGGGCTGCGTGATCAATGACAAAGGCCGGGCAGAGCGCCCGGCCTTTTTCGTTCAGGCGTCGCTTGTTCAGGCACCCACATCGCGGGCCAGCACCAGCGCGCGCCCTTCGCAGATCAGCCTGCCATCGGCGGTGCGGCAGGTTGTGGCCAGATCGACCAGGTGCTTTTCAGGCCGCAGCCGGGTGATTTCCACCCGTGCCGTCAGCGGCTGGTCCAGTGGCGCGGGCGCCAGAAACCGCATCTCCTGCTTGAGGTAATTGGTGCCGGAACCGGGCAGATGCACCCCCAGCAGATACGAGAACAGCGCCCCGATCAGGGGTTCGGGCACTTGCGTACCCGGCGCGCCGCCCGACAGCGCGGCAAAGGCCGCAAGGTCATCGCGGCTGTAGCTGCGGGTGGTCTCAGTGAATTTTCCCACATGCATCATTCCGCCTCCAGTTCCGCCTGACCCTGCAGCACGATCAGATCATCAGCCTTGCGCGTGGCCAGCACCGCCAGATGCCCCTCGGGCGTTTCCTTGATTTCCAGCAACACCGGCTCACCGGCATAGGTGGGGTTGGGGAACATCAGCGACTGAAAGCGATGGCGCTGGCCCGGGCGGGCGCGGTTCACCAGCGCCCAGAGCTTGGAATAGATCAGCATCCCATGGCTGACCGTGCGCCCGAACCGGGTGCGGCCGGAAAATTCGGGGTCAACATGGATGGGGTTATCATCGCCCGAGACACGGGCGAAAGCGTCGAATTCGTCCTGGGTGGGCACCCATTCCTCGCGGATCAGAAGGGTCATGGCAGCATGTCTCGCAACAGGGGTTTGCGCACCTTGCCTGCGGCGGTGCGGGGGAAATCATCCAGCAGATGGAACGACCGGGGCACCTTGTAGCCCGCCAGCCGCTCACGGCACCAGCCGGGCAGGGCGGCGATATCGGGGCTCTGGCCGGGGCGGGCGATGAGGAATGCCGCGCCGACCTCGCCCCATTTGTCATCGGGCACGCCGATCACGGCGGCCTCAAGAATGTCCGGGTGTGTGATCAGAACGCGCTCCACCTCGGCAGGATACACATTTTCGCCGCCCGAGATGAACATATCCTTTATCCGGTCGATGATCATGTAATAGCCCTCAGTATCGCGCCGCGCGACATCGCCGGATTTCAGCCAGCCGTCAGCGGTCAAAGCCGCGCTGGTGGCCTGCGGATTGGCGTAATAACCCGGCGTGACGGTGCCGCCGCGCATTTCCAGCTCGCCCTCGCCGGGCTGGCCATCCGGCACACCGGCCAGCCGCGCCTCGGTCATCATCTGCGGCTTGCCGATGGAGCCGATCTTTGCCAGCGCCGCGCCCTCGTCGATCAGAAAGCCGGTGGGGCCGGTTTCGGTCATGCCATAGCCGTTGCAGATCAGCGCCCCACGTTCGGCGAAAAAGCGGATCAGATCGACCGGCAGCGCGGCCCCGCCACAGGCATAGCCGCGCACGCGGGTCAGATCGACGCGGTCAATCGCCGGGTGCAGCCGGAAGGCCTGATAGATCGCGGGCACGCCGAAGAACTGGGTGATCTTGCCCTCGGCGATCAGGGTGAAAAGATCGTCAGGCTGGAATTTTGACAGGATATGGCTGTGTGCACCCCAGAAGAAGACCGGAAATGTATATAGATTGATGCCGGCGGTATGAAACAGCGGCAGGAAGCAGACGGAATGGTCCTGCGCGGTCAGGCCGGTATGCTGGGCGATATTGGTGGCATTGGCCAAGGCCATGCGCGGTGTCTGGATCACCGCCTTGGGCAGGCCGGTGGTGCCGGAGGTGAACAGCAGATACCACGGCGCATCCTCATCAATGGCGCGCGGGGCGGGCGTGGGGCCGTGCAGGGCAAAGCCGCCGCCCGGAGCAAAAGGGATGCAGGGGTACGCCCCGGCCAGCGCGCGGGCCAGCGCGGCGTGGGGTTCATCATGGATGACGGCGGCGCAACCGACGCTGTCCATCACCGGGCGCAGCTCGGCCTCGGGCTGCCGCCAGTTGAGCGGGCACAGGATCAGCCCGGCCTTCAGGCAGGCGAACAGCGCGATGAAGAACTCGGCCCGGTTCAGGCACAGGATCGCCACGCGCGCGCCGGGTTCCAACCCCAGCCCCAGCAGCCCGCCCGCCAGCGCGGCGGCCTCGGCGTTGACCTGCGCGAAGGTCCAGACCCGGCCGGTGGAGTGGTCGGTGAAGGCGGGCGCATCGGGCGTCAGTTCGGCGCGGCGGGCGGCCATGTCGGGGGCAAGGCCCATCTCAGGCTCCTTTCAGCGAGGCGAGGAAACGCGCCATTCCGTCGCGCACCTCATCGGTTTCGATCCGCTCAACGAAGGCCGCGCGCTCGGCGTCCAGCGCGGCTTTCAGCGCGGGCAGGTCGGTTGTCAGACGTTTGGTGACGGCCATGGCGCCGGGGATATGGCCGCGCAAGGTGCGCAGCCATCCGGCGATCACGTCGGCAGGGTCAGCGCTGACGGACTGCGCCAGCCCCATTGCCAGTGCCTGGTCGGCAGTGATGCGCTGGTTCAGAAGCTGGATTTCCCGCGCCCGGTGCTCGCCGATACGCGCGGGCAACATCGCCGTCCAGCCGCCATCAGGGGCAAAGCCGACCACGCTGTAGAAGGGCTGCACAAAGGCGCTGCGCTCCATCACCACCAGATCAGCGGCCAGCACCAGCCCCAGCGCGCCGCCGGTCAGCGCGCCCTGAACCTGCGCCAGAACCGGGCAGGGCAGCGCGGCCAGTTGCAGGATGGCACGGTTCAGCCCGCCCACCACCGCCTGCGCATAGGCCCGGCCATCGCCCGCCGCCACCGCTTGCGCGAAACGCGCCACATCGCCGCCGGTGGAAAAATGCCGCCCTGCGGCGCGCAGAACAACGGCGCGCGGGGTTTCCAGCCGTTCCAGCGCCGCGTTCAGGTCTGCCAGAAGGTCATCGTTCAGCGCGTTGCAGCGCTCTGGCCGCTCAAGTGTCAGCACCGCTACCCCGTCTTCATGGGTCAGCAAAACGGAGCTCATGGCTTCAACCCCCGCTCCAGCATATCGAAAACCTCAGCCACCACTTCGTCGCTGTCAGCGCCGGTCATCCCGAAACGCTCACCCAGCGTGACGGCCATGCCCATCAGCGCCCAGGCGCGGATTTCGGCGTTGCCCGGCCGGATCTCGCCTTCGCGCGCGGCGGCGGCCAGATTGCGCGCATAGCCCCGCGCGAAGGAGGTGAAATAGGCGTGGTAGCTGTCAGGATCGACGAAGCGGGCCTCTTCGACGATATTATAGAGCGTGGGGCGGGTGGCGGCGATCTCAAGGAAGGCGCGCAGGCCCAGCCGCTCGGCGCTGAGCCGGTCAGGTGCACCCACAACGGCGTCAGACAGGGTTTTGCGCGTCAGGCGGCCCATCTCGGTCACCAGTTCGCGGAACACATGCTCCTTGCTGTCGAAATAGATGTAGAAGGTGCCCTGCGCGATCCCGGCGGCGCGGGTGATGTCGCTGATCGACGCGGCGGCATAGCCCTGCGCGCCGATCACGGCCTCAGCCGCGCGCAGGATCGCTTCCTGCGTTTCAAGGCCGCGTTTGGTGCGGGGTTTGCGGGCGGCGGCTTTTTCCATCAGGGGGCAATCACTGGGTTGGCGGCAAAACGGGCGATCGCGGCACAGCAGGCCACGGGTTGTTCCAGAATGGGGGCATGGCCCGCGCCGGGCAAGACCAGCGCGGCACCCCGGGGCGCGTGGCTGGCGAGCCAACCGGCGGTCCGGGACGGATAGACGCGGCTTTGCGCACCATGGATCGCCAGAAGCGGCACGGGCAGCGCCTGAACGGTGGCGCGCAGGTCGCATTCGACAAGCGAATCCCAGAAACCGGCCATGACGGGGCCGGGCTGGGCGGCGATCCGCGCCTCGGCCTGCGCGACCGACAGCAGGGGCGCCCCCTCGGGCCCGGCGAACATGGTGCGGGCGACGGCACGGGCGGCGCGGGGCCAGTCATTGCGGAACCAGCCGGACTTGGCGCGCCCGTCGTCAGCGCTCTGGCCGCTCAGGCCCAGATCCCAGCCATCGCCGTTCAGCGGGCGCGGGCTCATGTCCAGGCTGATCATGGCGCGTATCCGCGCGCCCCCATGGATGGCCAGATACTGCCACCCCACCAGCGCGCCCAGCGACCAGCCGATCAGCGTGACATCCTCCAGCCCCTCCTGACGCAGCAGATGGTCCAGCATATCCGCCGCGCCGCTGACCGTGGGGGCAAAGCCTGTGGTCTGGCCATGCCCGGGCAGGTCAGGGGCGAGGCAGGTGAAATCCGCCCCCAGCCGATTGAGGGCATCGGCAAAGATGTCGCCCGCCATGGTCCAGCCGTGCAGAAACACCAGGACCGGCCCCGCGCCGTGGCGGTGGATGTGGATATGCCGCGCCACCCTCAGAGCTTCCCGCGCAGGCGGCCGACGATCCCGGTGGGGAAGAAATAGACCGAGAGGATGAACAGGATGCCCAGCCACAGCAGCCAGCGGTCCGGGTTCAGCAGGTCCGGCACCAGCGGCAGGAAGGAGGTGGCCTCGGACGCGCCGCCCATCCAGTCCTTGAGGTAGTTCTGCGCCAGCACGAAAACCGCTGTGCCGACCACCGCGCCATACATCGTGCCCATCCCGCCGATGACCACGATCAGCAGGATATCCAGCATGATCTCGACCCCCAGCGTGGTTGCCGGGCCGACATAACGCAGCCAGATGGCAAAAACCGCCCCGGCCAGCGCTGCCATCGCGGCCGACAGCACCGTCGCCAGCGCCCGGTAGAGCACCACGCGGTAACCGATCGCTTCGGCGCGGAAAGCGTTTTCGCGGATCGCCTGCAACACCCGGCCGAAGGGCGAGTTCACCACCCGCAGCATGATCAGGAACATGATCAGGCAGGAGAAGAACACGAGGTAATAGTTCAGATGCCGCCCGGTGATGTTGACACCCATAACCGGCCCGTCAAAGGGGCGGAAGGCCGGGGTCAGTTCGCGCGGGATGCGGATATTCAGCCCGTCCTCGCCCCCGGTGATGCCGGAAAGCTGGCTGACCAGCACCGCCACAGCCGAGGCAATGGCGAGCGTGATCATCGCAAAGAAGATGGCGCGCACCCTGAGCGAGAAAAGCGCGATGAGCAGCGCAAAAGCCGCCGCCAGCGCGGTGCCGCCAAGCGTGCCGATGATCAGCGCGTCATAGCCGGTGCCCATGTTGCGCGTGGCCAGCGCCACACCGTAAGCGCCCATGCCGAAGAACATGGTATGCGCGAAGCTGACGATGCCCGCATAGCCCAGCAGCAGATCGTAGCTGGCGACCAGCACGATGAAGATGCAGATGCGGGCTGCGGTTTCAAGGCTGCGGGTGCCGGGAAAGAGGAACGGGGCAAAGGCCAGCGCGAAGAGGATGAGCAGAAGCACCGCGCCCAGGATCCTGCTCTGGGGGCCGTCGCCGGAAAGGAAAAGTCTGACCATGTCAACCTCGGATCTGCTGGCGGAGGGGAAGGGGGGCGCTGCCCCCCTCTGCGCTGCGCGCATTCACCCCCCGGGATATTTTCGGACAGAAAATGGAATGCGACCGGCTCATGTCATTTTGCCTTGATGACCGGCATCATGCCCTGCGGGCGCCACATCAGGATCGCCACCATCAGCGCGATGTTGGAGATGAGCGCCAGTTTGGGTTCCAGAAAGGCGGTGTAATTCTGCATCAGGCCGACCATCAGAGCGCCGATAAAGCACCCTTCGACCGAGCCGAGACCGCCGATGATCACCACGATGAAGACCAGAATCATGATCTCCATGCCCATATGGGCGGTGACCATCTCCTGATAGAGGCCCCACATCACGCCACCCAGCCCGGCCAGCGCCGACCCGGCGACAAAGACCAGAATGAAGACGCGGCGGATCTGATAGCCCATCGCCTGCACCATTTCAGGATTTTCCACGCCCGCGCGCACGATCAGCCCCAGCTTGGTGCCGCGCAGCACCGCGCGCATGATCACGAACAGCACCAGCCCCAGACCCACGGCGACCAGCCGGTATTTCTCCAGCGTGGCGCCGAAGAGGGTGATGGAGCCCTTGAGCATCTCAGGCCGGGGGATGAAGATTTCCTCACCGCCCCAGATCACATGGATCAGTTGTTCGGCCACGATCAGCCCGCCCATGGTGACGAGTATCTGTTTCAGGTGGCTGCCATAGACCGGGCGCACGATGACCCGCTCAAAGCCCAGCCCGATCACGCCGGTAACCGCCATCGCCGCCAGCATTGCCGCACCCACCGCCAGCAGGTTGAGCAACAGCGAGGGGGCGCCTGTCATGCTGCTGAGCATCAGAAGCACGCTCACCCCAACGAAAGCGCCGAAGGAGACAAACGCGCCGTGGCCGAAGTTGATCACATCCATCAGGCCGAAAACCAGCGTCATCCCCGAGGCGATGACGAAAATCATCATCCCCATCGCCAGCCCCGAAACCGTGAGCGTCAGCCATGAGGTGGGCGAGGCGATGGAGAGGTAACCTGCCAGAATCAGCGCCGGAACCAGCAGCAGCGGCATCCAGGGTTCCAGCCGTTCCATGAGCGACAGTCGCGCCATCTTGGGCGCATGTTCAGGGGCGAGGGTCATGCGACCTCCATCTTCAGGCCCATCAGGCGTTCCTGCAGGGCAGTGTCCGTGGCCAGTTCCGCCATCGCGCCGGTCCAGACGATGCGCCCGTCATCCATGACGGCGGCGCGGTCACCCAGCGCGCGGGCCAGCGAGAAATTCTGCTCGACCATCAGGATCGAGGCGCCATCGGCCTTCAGATCCTTGAGCGCCCGCGCCATGGTGGCGACAATCGCCGGTGCAAGGCCCTTTGAGGGCTCGTCAATCAGATACAGGCCGCGCTTTTCGATC
Source organism: Pararhodobacter sp. (assembly GCF_036802785.1). Lineage (GTDB taxonomy): Bacteria > Pseudomonadota > Alphaproteobacteria > Rhodobacterales > Rhodobacteraceae > Pararhodobacter. The sequence goes on along the minus strand of NZ_DAIRVN010000038.1, from coordinate 29,053 downwards.
ACCGCGCGGGCAATCGCCAGCATCTGTTTCTGCCCGCCCGAAAGGTTCCCGGCAGGCATTTTCCAGAAGGTCGACAAGGCGGGGAAGGCGGCGAAGACCCAGTCCAGCCGGTCACGCTGGATAGGGCCGGAGATGGCAGCGAGGATCAGGTTTTCCTCGACGGTGAGATCGGCGAATATGCCCATATCCTCGGGCACGAAACCCACCCCGCGCCGCGCGATCTGGGGCGGCGACAGGCCCGCGATTTCGGCCCCGTCAAAACGGATGGACCCGGCGCGCGGCTTCCACAGGCCCATGATGCTGCGCAGTGTCGTCGTCTTGCCCGCGCCGTTGCGGCCCAGCAGCATGGTCACCTGCCCGCGGGGCACCTCCAGATCGACGCCATGCAGGATGTGATATTGTTCGATATCGGTCTGCACGCCCGCAAGTGTGAGAATGGCGTCAGACATCAGCCAGCTCCTTGCCCATATAGGCCTCCTGCACCACGCTTGACGCCATCACCGCGGCGGGCTGGCCATCGGCGACAAGCGCGCCGTTGTGCAGCACCATGATCCGGTCGGCGAGGGTGCGGATGACATCCATCTTGTGCTCGACCAGCAGCACGGTGGCGGCCGGGTCGCGCTTGATCTCGGCGATCAGGTCCAGAATTACCGGCGCCTCGTCAACCGACATCCCGGCGGTGGGTTCGTCGAACATGAAAACCTTCGGTTCCATGGCGATCAGCGTGGCCACCTCCAGCTTGCGCTGGTCGCCATGGGGCAGGGCAGAGACCGTCTGATGGGCCAGATGCTGCAGGCGCACACGCTCCAGCACGGCCTCGGCGGCTTCGATCATGTCGCGGTGACTCATGGCCATGGTCCAGATATTGAAGCCCCGGCGCATGCGCGACTGGATCACCAGACGCACATTTTCCAGTACCGTCAGCTTGGGAAACAGGTTGGTCAGCTGGAAGGCCCGCCCAAGGCCCCGCTCGGTGCGCGCGGGAACCGAAAGGCGGGTGATCTCCTCGCCGTCGAGCAGGATGGTGCCCTCGGTGACCGGGATCTGGCCGGAGATGAGGTTGAAATAGGTTGTCTTGCCCGCGCCGTTGGGCCCGACAATCGCCGTCAGTTCGCCGGGGTGAAAGGCACAGGTGACATGATCGACCGCGACATGGCCGCCAAAGCGCACCGTCAGATCGCGGGTTTCAAGCGAAGGTTTGGTCATGGGGGCCTCGCGCAATAGCCGGTTAGCGGGGTGCGCAGGGCCGGTCGCGCAGGGCGCGGTGCCAGCCATGAGCAGGGGTTTTGGGGGAAGTGGGGCCGGGGCCTTTGCGTGCCCCGGCCAGCGCATCAGCGCTCGTTACGTACGGGGATATCCATGTCGTCGATGCCCAGGACGCGCACCAGTTCGGGGATGCCCCATGCCACGTCATCTTCGACACGGATGCGGAAGTGATACATCTCTTGCAGTGCCTGATGGTCCTCGGCGCGGAAACGCATGGTGCCTTTGGGAGTTTCCCACTCCATGCCTTCCATCGCCTCAATCAGGTCTTCCGCATCGGTTGACCCCCCGGTGCGGCGCAGTGCCTCCACGACGGCAAGGCCTGCTGCCATGCCGCCGGCGGTGAAGAAATCAGGCGGGGTGCCGAAACGCTCGAAATGTTGCTCGACCAGCCAGTCGTTGACCGGGTTTTGCGGGATTTCATAGTAGTAATAGGTCGCGCCTTCCATGCCGGGCATGTCGCGGTAGGCGCCCATCGCAGCAAGGATATTCCCGCCCGAGGCCAGCTCAATGCCATGGCGCGAAGGGTCCATCGCCTGAATGCGGTTCATGGGGTTGTTGCCGCCCGCCCAGATGACGAAAAGCCGTTTTTCGCCTTCAACACCGGCCATGGCGTTGAAGATGCGCTCGGCGGCGGCGGTGAAATCTGTCGTGTCGGTCGGTACATATTCCTCATGCACCAGCGTGGCGCCGGTCCCGTCGAGCGCTTCGCGGAACGCGGCGACGCCGTCGCGGCCAAAGGCGTAATCCTGCGCCAGCGTGGCAATGAACATGTCTTCGCGCCCGAGGGCGACCGCGTTGGAGATGGCATCCTGGCTGGAGTTGCGCCCGGTGCGGAAAATATAGCGGTTCCAGTCCGACCCGGTGATGCTGTCGGCGACAGCCGGTTCGACGATCAGAATGCGCTCGAATTCCTCTGCCACCGGCAACATTGCCAGCGCCACGCCCGAACTGGTGGGGCCGACGGCGATATGCGCGTCATCGTCGCCAAAGGCCTCGGCCAGCAGGGCGCGGCCCAGATCGGGGCGCAGCTGGCTGTCCTTTTCGATGACGACAAGCGGCTGGCCGTCGATTTCCATGGTGCCATCGGTGGCATATTCCAGCCCCATCATCAGCCCGACATGGCTTTGCGCGGCATAGGCCTCAAGCGCGCCGGTGCGGTCATAGACATGGGCGATGCGGATTTCGGCAAGCGCGGGTGCGGCCATGCCGAGAAGAGCCGTCGCAATGACGGCAGATATGAGTTTCATGAAGTCCTCCCTGATAAAAACATGACACATGGTTCATGTTTCATATATGGCTAGGGAAGCGGGTGATTCGTGTCAACCCCGCTGATGCCGGTTGGTGATCGCCCGGTGAGGGTATGCTCGTTTCCGCTGCGCGGCGGTTCGCCTCCGACGCCACCGTTTGCGAGACGGGCTGGCAGCTGTTTTGCATGCGGAAGGTTGGGCGGGCGGGGCTGCTTTGCCGCGTGCAAAGCCGGGCCGGCGCCGGATCGCGGTGGCACGATGCGGTCAGGGCGCGCCAATGGCGCGCCCTTTGTCTGGATGTTGTGGGCCCGACTGGGCGGATACTCAGCAGGAAGTGGATCCGGCCAGGGGGCCTCGCGCGCGCCTCGCGCTCAGAAATCGCGCCAGGGGTTACCACCGGCGGCTGCCGCTTTTGCGGGTTTTGCCGCCGCCCAGTTGGTGGACGCGCCCGCCACGGGCGATGCCTTGATCTGCGGAGACACAAGAGGAACGATCCGCCCTGCGCCGCCACTGGTCTGGAAGCCGGAAAGTTCATGTGTCAGCTCTTCTGCCTTCTGCAGCAGCGATGTTGCGGCTGCCGTGGTTTCCTCGGCGACAGCGGCATTCTGCTGCGTCACCTGATCCAGCTGGTTTACCCCGGTGTTGATCTCATCAAGGCCCGCAGCCTGTTCGGAGGCCGCCACGGCGATTTCCGCCACAAGGCCAGAGACATCGGCGGCCCGGCGCAGGATTTCCTCAAGGCTTTCACCCGTGCGGTTGACCAGTTCGGAACCGGATTCAACCTGTGTGGCGCTTTCCCGGATGAGTGTCTTGATTTCGCGCGCTGATTCCGAGGCACGCTGCGCCAGCCCCCGCACTTCGGAGGCGACCACGGCGAACCCGCGCCCCGCTTCGCCGGCCCGCGCCGCCTCGACCCCGGCGTTCAGTGCCAGCAGGTTGGTCTGGAAGGCGATATCGTCGATCACGCCGATGATCCGGGTGATCTGCTCGGAGCTGCGCTCGATCCCTTTCATCGCATTCATGGCTTCGCGTACGACCTGTGCACCCGATTCGGCATGCGCGCGGTTGTCCTGACTGGATTTTTCCGCAGCCGAGGCGCGCTGGGCGGTGGAGCGTACACTTTCGGTCAGCTGGTTGAGGGCCGCAGCCGATTGTTCAAGCGTGGCGGCCTGCGTTTCTGCCCGCGAGGAAATGTCCTGCGAGGCCGCGTTGATCTCACCTGATCCCGAGCGCACCGAATCAGCGACCATGCCGATCCGTGACACGATGCCCGACAACTGATCGACCACATCGTTATAGGCTTGGCGCAGGTCCTCGTATTCGCCGGGGAACGGGTTGTTTGCCGGGCTGTCGATATGGCGGGTCAGATCGCCCGAGGACAGCCGGGTCAGGCCGGCGCTGATATCGTTGACCACACGCTGCTGTTTGGCCATCTCGCTCTTCTGGCGTGCATCATCCTCGGCGCGCTTGGCCTCGGCCTCGGCGGTGAGGCGGCGGGTTTCAGCGGCGTTTTCCTTGAACACCAGCAGCGCGCGCGACAGGTCGCCGAGTTCGCTGCGGTGTTCACTGCCGGTGATATCGACGCTCAGATCCCCCTCGGCAAGCCGGCGGGTCTGATCGACGGTCTGACGCAGGCCGCGGCTGAGATTGATCGACAAAAGCGCCGCGGTTGCGAGACCAAGGGCCAGAATGACACCCGCCCCGACGATCAATGAGGTGTAGGTTGAGTTTACAGTCGCGATGCTGGTGTCGGCCAGATGGTCCAGATAACCCTCGGCCTCGGCGCGCAGCGCTTCCATGGCGGCTGTCAACTGCGGCACGGTGCTCTGCACATCGGACAGGCGCTGCCGGTTCAGTAGTTCGGCGTCGCGCGCAACATTGATTGCACGCCCGAACTCGGCAACGCCATCGCGGGCGGCTGCCAGCAGACCGCGTTCCTCGCCGAGCAACGCGCCGGGGGCAAGGCTTTGCAGCAGTGACTGCGTCTGTTCCAGCGGGCCGGAGGCACTTGCGAACTCGGAAATCTCTCCCCCCGCCAGGAACCGGTCCATCCGGACCCGCGTGACCAGGAACGATTCGGAGGCGCGCAGGGCGGTATAGGCCAGATCGCTGGCACCGCGTGTTTCGAGCATATCGTTCAGACGACCGATGTTGCGGCGGTGTTCGATGCCCAGTTGTTCCACGCGCTCTACTGCCGCGGTGCGCGGTGCGCTGGCGTCAAGAAACTGGCGTGCCCTTGCGACGTAGGTGTCGATGGCCCCGTCGAACTGCCGGGCGGTGGCCAGACCTGACGCAAGAAGAGCCTGCGATTCGGTTTGTGCTGTTTCCATCCATTGCTGGAACCCCTGCCGGTTCTCCTCGGTCGGGGTGACAAGATAGTTATTGGCTGCAAGCCGCATATAGGCGGCTGTATAGCGCACGCTCGTGGCGTCGACCGCACGTGTCGAGCCTGTGCTGAAGCGGTCAAGATAGGCGCCGAGCGTATGGGTGGAGGAATAGGCAAAGACTGCCAGTGCGGTCAGGAGTGCCAGGATCAGGAAGAAGCCCCCCGAGATCCGTGTGGCGATGCGGATGTTGCTAAGCATGATCGTCCCTCAGAGCTGCGATTTGCTCATACTGAGGATACGGACCTAAAGATTACCTAAACCGCGCTGGTGGAATCGCCGAAAATACGGCGACTTTTCATCAAATCGCCACACCCCCTCCGTTTAGCCCGCGCCGCGCAGTTCCACCATCCGCGCCATGATTGAGGCGCCCAGCGGCAAAATGCCGTCATCCAGAACGAAACCGGGGTTGTGCAGCGGCACCGAGCCCTTGTGGCCGATGGTGCAATAGGCGCCCGGCACGGCCTGCAACATATCGGCGAAATCCTCGGACCCCATCACGAGGTCGGATTTGATCTGCGCCTTGTCACCCACCAGCTCACGCGCCGCGCCGATCATGGCCTCGGCCAGCGCAGGGTCATTTTCCAGCACATCAAAGACGTTGCGCATATCGAGTGTGATTTCAACGCCGTAGCCCTTCGCCACGCCGTCGCACAATTCCTGCATGCGGCGCGTGACCATGTCGGCGACCCCGCGGTCGAAATAGCGCACGGTGCCTGCCAGATGCGCGGTTTCGGGGATCACGTTATAGGCCGCGCCCGCGTGAATCTGGGTGACCGAGAGCACCAGTTGTTTGGTCGGCGGCACATTGCGCGCGACGATGGATTGCAACTGCTGCACCAGCGCGGTGGCAATCACGATTGTATCAATGCCGCTTTCGGGCATGGCGGCGTGGCAGCCCTTGCCGGTGATGTGGATGTCAAAGAAATTGGCCCCCGCCATGGCAGACCCCGGTTTGACACCCACCACGCCCGGTTCGTGATAGGGCGAATTGTGCATGCCGTAGATTTCATCGCAGGGGAATCGCTCGAACAGACCGTCAGCCAGCATGGCGCGCGCGCCGCCCAGCCCCTCCTCGGCGGGCTGGAAGATGAACACTGCCGTGCCTGCGAAATCGCGGTTCTCAGACAGATAGCGGGCGGCACCCAGCAGCATCGTGGTATGGGCGTCATGGCCGCAGGCATGCATGACACCCGGCGTTTTCGAGGCCCAGGGCAGGTTGGTCTGCTCATCAATCGGCAGGGCGTCCATATCGGCGCGCAGTCCGATGGTGCGGCCCGGGCGATCACCCTTCAGCACGCCGACAACGCCGGTCTTGCCGATGCCGGTGGTCACCTCGATCCCCCAGGAGCGCAGCTTTTCGGCCACGATCCCGGATGTCCGCACCTCCTGAAAGCCAAGTTCAGGATGTTCGTGCAGATCGCGGCGAATGGCGGTCAGGTCGTCGGCGAAAGTGTTGATGCGGTCCTGAAGGGTCATGTCTCAGATTTCCTTTGGTTCAAATGCCGCGCCCATGGGCGACAGGCGCAGCCCGCGGCGCAGGTGGCGCCAGGGCAGGGTGGCGGGGTTCACGGCCATCGGGCCGGGCGACTGGCAGACGAGGATGTCTTCGGCGATGGGGGTAAAATCGGCGCGGAAGTGGTTGGAGCTTTTCACCACAAGGATCTTTTCACGCTCAGGCACAATGCCAAGGCTGGAGAACATCGCCCGGTCTGCCATCTGCGCCTTGGCCGAGGTCAGCGCGATGCGCACGCCCTCGATGCGCAGGCAGGCTGAGGGGCCCATTTTCATCACCCGCCCGCCGTAATAGGGGCCGGGCGCGGTGAACACGCCGTCGCTGAGCTTTTCCACAAGATATCTGGCCCTGAGCGGGGCATCTCCGGGCACGCCGGAATGGCCGCCAAGCGCCAGTTCCACCACGGCCCCTTCGCCCGCTTCATGCGCGGCCTGCGCAGCGACAGGGTCGAACAGATTGCCGATGGCGCCCGAGGCACCGGCTTCCAGCATGGCGCGCAGCATGCCCGTGGTGTCGCTGTTCGCGCCTGCGCCGGGGTTGTCCTGCGTGTCTGACAGGATGACGGGGCGGGTGGCGCTGGCCGCAAGGCGCATGGCCTCGGCCACCCCTTCAGTGGCAGACCAGACGCGGCCGTTGAAATCAGGCTCGGCTGCCTCAGCCGCATCCATCATCGCGCGCGCGGCGTCACTGGCCCCCGGCCCATAGGCCAGCACGCTCATGCCGCAATCGGGGAAATCGGCGGCGGGGAAGCCCATGTTGAAGCTTAGCGCGGTGACATCCTGCGCGATCTCTTCCAGCCGCTGGTAAAGCCCGCGCGCAGGCTCGCCCCAGGTGCTTTGCCAGGCGATGGCCGTCAGGAATGGGGCTTGCAGAAAGGCCTTTTCGGGCCGCTTGCCGGTTGCGACCATCTGCGCCAGTACCTGTGCCGCCCGCGCGCCGGTTTCCGTCATGTCCACATGCGGATAGGTGCGGTAGCTTTCCAGCAGATCGGCCTTTTCGACCATCAGCGGCGTGACATTGGCATGCAGGTCCAGCGCAACAGCAACCGGCACATCGGGGCCGAGCAGGGCGCGCAGGCGGGCAAGCAACGCGCCTTCGCCGTCATCCAGATGCTCGGTGACCATCGCGCCGTGCAGGTCCAGAAACACGCCGTCCAGCGGGCCGGCCTGCGCGATCAGGTCCAGCAGCCGCCCGGCGATACGCTCGAACGCGTCTTCAGTTACCTGCGCAGAGGGGGAGGCCGCGCACCAGAGCGTCGGCACCATGTCCCAGCCCAGGGCATGGCCGGTGTGGATGGCCCCGGCGATGGCGGCGTTCACCTGCGCGAGGTGTTCGATAATCGCTTCGCCCTCGCGGATATGGCCATAGCCGCTGCCGCCGTCAAAATCGGCATAGGTTGCCTTGGAGGGGCCGAAAGTATTGGTTTCGTGCAGAAATCCACCGATAGCGATACGGGGCATGAACCCTCCTTAAAGCGGGTTGAGCCCGCACCAGCGGGCGATGAACAGGGCCAGAACCTCGGTCACGTCCTGCACCGATTGCAGGTTCACGCGCTCATCAAAACCGTGGATATTCTCCGCATGCGGGCCAAAGCAGAACGACGGGATGCCGTAGTAGAGGCCGTAGAACCGGCTGTCGGTCAGCGCGGTCATCTTGTGTTCGGGCACTTTGACAGGGGCGCCACGCAGGATGCCCAGCGATTCGGCCAGCAGTGCCTCGGCCTCTTCAGCGCCTTCCAGCACATAGCCTTCGGCCTGAAAGCCGTTCCAGACCACCTCGGGCGGGCTGTTGGACAGGAAGGGGTGGCCAAGCGCCGCTTCTGCCACGCAGTGTTCGATCTCAGCACGGCAGCGGGCCAGATCCCAGCCGGGCAGCAGGCCCATGCGGCAATCGACATCGCACCATGCCGGCACGCTTGACGCCCAGTCACCCCCCGCAATCTTGCCTGCGTTGAAATTGAGCGGGTGGTGCACATCGCCGTAAACCGGGTCTTGCCCCGCGCGGGTGTTCCAGTCGCGCTCCAGCCCTTTGAGCGCGCGGATCACGTCATAGGCGGCCATGATCGCGTTTGACCCTTCGCCCGCCGAGGCCACATGGACGGGCCGCCCGCGCACCCGCAGCTTGAACCACAACACGCCGATCTGGGCACGGTTGAGCGACATGTCCGAGGGTTCGGGGATCAAGGCAAGGTCGGCACGGTAGCCCCGCTGCAAGGTCGAAAGCGCGCCCAGCCCGGTTGATTCCTCCTCGATGACCGACTGGAAATGCACCCGTGCCGCAGGCTCGAACCCGGCGCGGCGGATCGCATCAAGCGCAAAAAGCGCGGCCACGGTGCCCGATTTCATATCACCGGCCCCACGCCCGTACATCCAGCCATCACGGATTACCGGGTCAAAGGGCGGATCTGACCACATCTCCAACGGCCCGGCGGGAACGACATCCAGATGCCCCTGCAGGATCAGCGAGCGGCCCTTTTCCTGCGCGGGGCGGTGGGTGCCGACCACGCTGCGCGCGCGCGAAAAATCCCCCTCGATGGGGCCGAAACCGGGCAGCGCCTCAAGATCGGACAGCGCGATGGTCCAGTCGTCAACCTCATAGCCGCGCTGGCGCAGGGCGTCATGGATGAAATCCTGCGCGGGACCCTCTTCAAAGCGCAGGCTGGGGATGCGCACGAAATCAGCCAGAAAGCGGGTCTGTGCGTCGAAATTCTCTGCAACCGCGCGGCGGATGGCGCTGAGGGCCTTTTCATCCGGGGCCGTCCCATGCGGTGCCGTTTTGTCGCTTTCAATGGTCATGCGCTGCCCCCGGTTTGCTGAACCTGTGCAGGATGCGATGCTTTTCGCGGCATTGCCAGCCCCGTTTATGCCCGGATCCGGGCGCGGCATCCCGGGGGTATCAATAGCTGAGCATCGCCCGGCCAAGAATCATTTGAACGCAAACAGAGTGATTGACAGGCTTCAAAGCGCGCGCCTACGATGAAGGCTCAAACAACAAGAATTGCGCCGCTATCGGGTGCATTGCCCCCGGCGGACGTATCCACAACGATGGGGAGACAACAGATGTTTACAAGAATGCCCAAGGCGGTCGGAAGGCTGCTGCGCAATACCGCCGCCGCCGCCCTGATCGCGGGCTCTGCGGCCGTGGCAACACCCGTCAGCGCCGAAACGCTGCGCGTGGTGATGCATTCGGCACTGCGCGTGCTCGATCCGATCATGACCACCGCCTATATGAGCCGCAACCATGGCTACATGATCTATGACACCCTCTTCGCGCTGGATTCCGACATGTCGGCGCAGCCGCAGATGGTGGACAGCTGGACCGTGTCGGACGACGGTCTGGAATACCGCTTCACCCTGCGCGAGGGCCTCTTGTTCCATGACGGCGCGCCGGTGACCGGCGAGGATGTCGCCGCCTCAATCGCCCGCTGGGGTGAGCGCGATGCGATGGGCCAGCTTTTGATGCGCTATGTCGCCGACATGGGGCAGGATGCCGAGGATGCCAGCACCTTCGTCATGACCCTGAACGAGCCTTATGGGCTGGTGATCGACAGCCTTGCCAAGCCCTCGTCGAACGTGCCCTTCATCATGCCTGCGCGGATCGCTGCCAACACCCCGTCGACCGAAGCGGTGGAAGAGCAGATCGGTTCCGGCCCGTTCCGCTGGAACGCGGCAGAGTTCCAGCCGGGCGTGGTCGCGGTCTATGAGCGTTTTGAGGATTATATCCCGCGCGATGAGGAGCCGAGCTGGGCCTCGGGCGGGAAAGTCGTGCATGTTGATCGTGTTGAATGGATCGCCATGCCGGATGACCAGACCAAGCTGAACGCGCTTCTGTCAGGCGAAATCGACTATTGGGAAGATGCGTCGGCCGATCTGCTGCCGATCCTTCAGGCCAATCCGGAGCTTGAGGTCGCCAACCTTAACCTGCTGGGCTATCAGACCATCATGCGCCCCAACGCGCTGCATCCGCCGTTTGACGATGCCCGCATCCGCCGCGCCGCCATTGCCTCGGTCGCGCAGCAGGATGTGATGGATGCCATGATCGGCAACCCTGACCTCTATGTCCTGTGCGGCGCGATGTTCATCTGCGGCACACCGCTGGAAACCGATGTCGGCTCGGAAACGCTGGTGCAGGGCAACGGCCAGGACATGGCGCGCGAACTGCTGGCAGAGGCGGGCTATGACGGCACGCCGGTGGTGGTGATGCATCCGACCGATGTGTCCACCCTGCGCACGCAGCCGGTGGTTGTGGCACAGGCGCTGCGCGATGTGGGCTTCACCGTCGATCTGCAGGCGATGGACTGGCAGACGCTTGTGGGCCGCCGCGCCAATCAGGCGGCACCGGCTGAGGGCGGCTGGAACCTGTTCATCACCAACTGGGTGGGCGCGGATGTGTTCAACCCGATCGTGAACAACATGGTCGGCGGGCAGGGCGCTGAGGGCGGCTGGTTCGGCTGGCCCGAAGATGCCGAGCTGGAAGAAATGCGCCTTGCCTATGCGACCTCGCCTTCGCTGGCCGAGCAGCAGGAAATGGCAGCGGCCATTCAGGCACGCGTCTATGAGCAGGGGTATTACGCGCCGATCGGGCAGTATTTCGTCTTTACCGCCTGGTCGGGCGAGCTGGAGGGCGTGCTGGAAGGGCCGGCGCCGTTCTTCTGGAATATCCGTCGCAACTGACCCGCTGTCCGTCCGGCGGGGAAGCCCCCGCCGGACCATCGCCCGCGCTCCCTTTGGCGGGGCTGGCGCGGGCGCACCTTGACCGGAAAGGCCCTTTTTGATGGTCGGATACATCGTGCAGCGCATCCTCGCTGCCATCCCCGTTATGGGATTCGTGGCGCTGATTGTCTTTCTGCTGCTCAGGCTGTCGGGCGACCCGGCGGCCATTCTGGCCGGAGACGCGGCCACGCCTGCTCAGATCGCCCGCATCCGCGACCAGCTGGGCCTCAATGACCCGCTCTACATCCAGTTCTTCAGCTGGATCGCCGACATGCTGCGCGGCGATTTCGGCACCTCGCTTCTGTCAGGCACCCCGGTCACGCAGATGATCGCCCAGCGGATGGAACCCACACTGAGCCTGGCGCTGACCACCATCACGCTTTCGGTAATCATCGCAGTGCCGCTGGGGGTGATCGCCGCATGGAAACAGGGCACGCTGATCGACCGCTTCGTGATGCTGATCTCGGTGGTGGGCTTTTCCGTGCCGGTCTTCGTGATCGGCTATCTGATGATCTCGTTCTTCTCGATGGAGCTGCGCTGGTTCCCGGTGCAGGGCTTCCGCTCGATCACCCAGGGCGTCGGCCCGTTCGTTGAGCGCATCACCCTGCCCACGCTGACGCTGACGCTGCTTTATGTGGCGCTGATCGCGCGGATCACCCGCACCTCGATGCTGGAAATCCTCAATGAAGATTACATCCGCACCGCGCATGCCAAGGGCTTGCCGGAACGCAAGGTGCTGATGCGTCACGCGCTGCGCAATTGCTCGGTGCCGATCATCACCGTCATCGGCATCGGTTTTGCGCTGATCATCTCGGGCGTGGTGGTGACGGAATCGGTGTTCAACCTGCCGGGGCTGGGGCGGCTGACGCTCGATGCGGTGCTGGCGCGCGACTATCCGGTGATTCAGGCGGTGATCCTGCTGGCCTCGCTGATCTATGTGCTGGTGAACCTGCTGATCGACATCGCCTATGTCCTGCTTGACCCGAGGATCCGCTACCAATGAGCGATACCGCGCTGAATTTCTCCCGTAATGAGCGCCCCTCGGCCCTGCGCAAGATCCGCGATGTGCTCCTGTCCAGCCCTGTCGTGCTGCTGGCGGCGGTGGTGCTGGCCGTCATCGTGCTGGCCTCGGTCTTCGCGCAATGGATCGTCCCGCATGACCCCACGCGGCTGACACCCTCGGTGCGGCTGCGCGCGCCCGATGGCACCTATTGGCTGGGGACCGATGCCTATGGCCGGGACCTGTTGTCGCGCGTCATCATGGGCGGGCAGATGTCGCTGGCCATCGGCCTGACCGCGTCCATCGTGGCGGTGGGGGCGGGGCTGGTGATGGGGCTTATGGCAGGCTATGTGCGCTGGCTTGATGCGGTGCTGATGCGCTTTGTCGACGGGCTGATGGCCATTCCCAACATCCTGCTGGCCATTGCCATTGTCGCGCTCTGGGGTGCCGGGTTCTGGACCGTGCTGATCGCCATTACCCTGCCCGAAGTGCCGCGCGTGGTGCGGCTGGTGCGGTCAGTGGTGCTGTCGGCGCGCGAGGAGCCCTATGTCGAGGCGGCGATTGCGGCGGGTTCCTCAACCTTCCTGATCATGCGCCGTCATCTGCTGCCCAATACGGTCGCACCGCTGATCGTGCAGGGCACCTATATCTGCGCTTCGGCAATTCTGGTGGAGGCGATCCTGTCCTTCCTTGGTGCGGGCATCAACCCCGAGACCCCCACCTGGGGCAATATCATGGCCGAGGGGCGGCTGTACTTCCAGATCAACCCGGGCATCATTCTGTGGCCCGGGCTGGTGGTCTCGGTCACCATTCTGGCGATCAACCTTCTGGGGGATGCCGTGCGCGATGCGCTCGACCCCCGGATGGCAAAACGGGGAATTGACCGATGAGCGCGCCTGTCCTCGATATCCGCGGGCTGCGCATCGCCCTTGATGGCCGTGCCGATCAGGAACTGGTCAAGGGCCTTGACCTGGCCATCCAGCCCGGCGAAACCATGTGTCTGGTGGGTGAATCCGGCTCTGGCAAGTCGCTGACCGCGCTGGCGGTGATGGGGCTGCTGCCCAAGGTGCTGCAGGCCTCCGCCGGTCAGGTGCTGTTGCAGGGCACCGACATTCTGCGCGCCCCGGTGCCGCAGTTGCGCAAACTACGCGCCACTGCCATGTCGATGATCTTTCAGGAGCCGATGACGGCGCTGAACCCCGTCGCGCGGGTGGGTCGCCAGATTGAGGAAGTGCTGGAGGTTCACACCAATCTGTCCCCGAACAAGCGCAAGCACCGCGTTCTGGAGATGATGGAAGCGGTGCATCTGCCCGATATCGAGCGGCTTTACCGAAGCTTCCCGCATCAGCTTTCGGGCGGGCAGCGCCAGCGTATCATGATCGCCATGGCGCTGATCATGCAGCCCAAACTGCTGATCGCCGATGAACCCACTACCGCGCTGGATGTGACCACGCAGGCGCAGATCCTGTCCCTGATCCGCGAGTTGCGCGAGAAGCAGGGCACGGCGGTGCTGTTCATCACCCATGACATGGGCGTTGTGGCCGATATCGCCGATAATGTGACGGTGATGAAACTGGGCGAGGTGATGGAGGCGCAAAGGACCGAGGCGCTCCTGCGCACGCCCCGCACCGATTACACGCGCGAATTGTTGCAGGCCGTGCCCAGCCATGTGCCGCGCGCCGCGCGCGCCGACAGCACAGCCGCCGTGGTGTTGCAGACCAAGGCGCTGAACAAGACCTATACGGAAAGCGGCTGGCTGCGCAAAACCCGTGCAACCATGGCGGCCAAGGACGTGGCGCTGACCCTGCGCGCCGGGCGCACGCTGGGGATTGTGGGTGAGTCGGGCTCGGGCAAATCGACCGTGGCGCGCTGCATCATGCGGCTGATTGACCCCACTTCGGGCCGGATCGAGATTGGCGGCACCGATATCGCAACCCTGCCGCGCGGCCAGCTCAAGCCACACCGGCGCAAGTTCCAGATCGTGTTTCAGGACCCGATGCGCTCGCTCAACCCGCGCATCGAGGTGGGCGCCTCGATCATCGAAGGCCCGCTCAATTTCGGCGTGTCGCGTGACAAGGCCATGGCCCGCGCGCGGGAGCTGATGGAGCTGGTGGGCCTGCCTGCCTCAGCCGTCGACCGCTTCCCGCACCAGTTTTCCGGCGGTCAGCGCCAGCGCATCGCTATTGCCCGCGCGCTGGCCATGGACCCTGAGGTGCTGGTGGCGGATGAGGCGGTATCAGCGCTGGATGTATCAGTTCAGGCGCAGGTTTTGCGGCTGATGGCTGATCTGCAGGCGCGGCTGGGGCTGGGCATTCTGTTCATCACCCATGATCTGGGCGTGGCCGCGCAGATCTGCGATGAGGTGATGGTCATGCAGCGCGGCGAGGTCGTCGAATACGGCCCCGCCGGGCAGGTGCTGGCCGCGCCGCAACACGCCTATACCAAAGCCCTGATCGAGGCCGCACCCGGCCGCCATTGGGACTTCGCCAATTTCCGCCCCTTTGCCGAGGGCCAGAGAGAGAAAGTTACATGACCAATCCGACCGATCTTCCTTTCGACACCGATGCCATGCTGGCCGGTCTGCGCGGCTGGGTGGAGTGCGAAAGCCCCACCTGGGATGCGGCGGCGGTCAACCGGATGCTGGACCTTGCCACCCGCGATCTGTCTGAGCTGGGCGCGCGGGTTGAGCGTATTCCCGGCGCGCGCGACCCCTCGGGCGTGATGATGGGCGATATGCTGCGCGCGCGCCTGCCGCATCCGCGCATGGGTGAGCCGGGCATCCTGATCATGGGGCATTTCGATACGGTGCATCCGGTGGGCACGATTGCCGTCAACCCGTTCCGGCGCGAGGGGGATAAATGCTATGGCCCCGGCGTCTGCGACATGAAGGGCGGCAACTACATCGCGCTTGAAGCCCTGCGCCAGCTTGCCCGGGCCGGGATCGCCACCAACCTGCCGGTGACCATCCTGTTCACCCCTGACGAGGAAATCGGCAGCCCCACCAGCCGCGCCCTGATCGAGGCCGAGGCCGCGCGCGCCAAGGTGGTTCTGGTGCCCGAGCCGGGCTTGCAGGGCGGGGGCGTGACAAGCGGGCGCTACGCCATCGCGCGCTACAACCTGAAGACCACCGGCAAGCCCAGCCATGCGGGCGCGCGGCTGTCGCAGGGGCGCTCAGCCATCCGCGAGATGGCAAAGCGCGTGTTGCAGATCGAAGAGATGACGACCGAGGCCTGCACCTTTTCCGTGGGCGTTTTCCACGGCGGCACCTGGGTCAACTGCGTGTCAAGCGAGGCGCGGGCCGAGGCGCTGAGCATGTCCAAACGTCAGGAAGATCTGGATCAGGGCGTGGCGGCCATGCTGGCGCTGAGCGATGCGGAGACCGGGTTCGAGGTGTCGCGCGGCCTGACCCGCCCGGTGTGGGAGCCCTCAGAAGCCACGCTGAAACTGGCGGCGATGGTTGAGGAACTGCACCGCGAGGTCGGTATCGGCTTTACCCACAAAAGCCAGGGCGGCGGATCTGACGGCAATTTCACCGGCGCGATGGGCATCCCCACGATAGACGGGCTGGGGGTGGAGGGAGACATGATCCACACGCTTCAGGAGCATATGGATGTGCCCAGCTTTCTGGCGCGGGCGCGCGTCATGGCAGGCCTTCTGGCGCGGCTGGAATAACCGCCTCAGCTTGCATCGTCCGGGGGCGTTACCGGCTCGATATCGACGGGCGCCACCGGCTGGCGGGTGAAGCCTGACAGCCCGGCAACAGCCTGCCGGTCACGCTGGATTTCGACGGGGCTGAGCGCATAGGCGCTCAGCAGCGCGGCAAGCGAGGTCAACGCATGGGTATGGATGCGCTCATACCCATGCGAGGCATCCACCCCGAAGGTCACCAGCGCGGTGCGCACATCCGCCCCCGCCTCGATCGCCGAGGCGCTGTCGGAACGGTAGTGGCGAAAGACATCCTTCTGCATCGGTATGTCACAGGCCTTGCACAGGGCGGCCAGCTTGCGGGTCAGGTGGTAATCGAACGGCCCGGTCTGGTCGGCCATGGCAATGGTCACGCCGAATTCGGATGAATTCTGCCCCGGCGCGGTGGTCCCGTTGTCCACCGCCACCATAGAGGCGATATCGGGCAAGAGGATGGACGCCGCGCCATGCCCGACCTCCTCGGCCACGGTGAACAGCCAGAAGGTATCGACCGGCGGGCGCTGTGCGGTTTCCGCCAGCGCCCTGATCGCGGCCAGCATCACCGCCACACCTGCCTTGTTGTCCAGATGCCGCGAGACGATGAAGCCCGAGTCCAGAAACTCCGGATGCGGGTCAATGGCGACGATATCGCCCACCTCGACCCCCAGCGCCTGCAGATCGCCCAGTGAAAAGGCCTGCGCGTCGATGCGCAGCTCCACATGGTCCCAGCCCACCGGCTGGGTGTCGATCTCGTCATTATAGGTATGGCCTGAGGCCTTGAGCGGCAGGATGGTGCCGCGATAGCTGCCATGATCGGTGAACAGCGTCGCCCGCGCGCCTTCGGCAAAACGCGCGGACCATGTGCCGATGGGCGCCAGCGATACCCGGCCATTGGGCTTGAGCGCGCGCACCTGTGCGCCCAGCGTATCCAGATGCGAGACGATGGCCCGCGCCCCGGCGGAATCCTCGCCCTTGATGCAGGCCCGGATCGCGCCGCGCCGCGTAAGGTCAAACGCCACGCCCAGCGACTCCAGCACACCGCAGACATGGCGCACCACGGTATCGGTGTAGCCGGTGGGGCTGGCGATGGCGAGAAGGGCGGCCAGCTGCTCTTTCATCCAGGCGTCGTCGATCTGCGGTATCCGGGGCAGGGGGGCGTTGGTCATCGGGTGTTGCGTTCCTTCTTGCGCACCGCCTGCGGCACCGTAAGCGGAAACAGCAGATCAATGAAGCGCTCTGCGGTGGGTTGGGGTTCATGATTGGCCAGCCCGGGGCGTTCATTGGCCTCGATGAAGACATAGTCGGGCCGGTCATGGGCCTTGACCATCAGGTCAATGCCGGTGACCGGAATTTCGATGGCGCGGGCGGCATTGATCGCCGCGCTTACCAGCTCAGGGTGAACCTGCGCGGTCACATCATGGATGGTGCCGCCGGTGTGCAGATTGGCGGCCTTGCGCACCGTGATCTCGCAGCCCTCGGGCGGAATATCGTCAAGGCCGAAGCCCGCTTCGGCCACACAGCGCTCGGTTTCCGCATCCAGCGGAATGCGGCTTTCGCCATCGGTGGCGGCCGCGCGGCGGCGGCTCTGGGTTTCGATCAGCGCGCGCACCGTGGCACTGCCATCGCCCACCACCCGGGCAGGGCGGCGGATGGCGGCGGCGACCAGCTTGTAATCGATCATCAGAAGCCGCAGATCCTGCCCGGTGAAACATTCCTCCACCACCACATCCGGGCACAGCGCGCGCGCGATCTCAACCGCCGCTTCGACCGCTTCCGGGGTGGTCAGTCCCACGGCCACGCCGCGCCCCTGTTCGCCGCGCGCGGGTTTGACCACCAGCATGCCATGGCGTTCCAGAAAGGCCGCGCGGGCTGCCGCGCTGTCCTCGTCCAGCTGTTCAGGCAGACGCACCCCGGCCTGTGCCACCACGCGGCGGGTGGCGCGTTTGTCATCGCAAAGCGACAGCGCCACGGCCGAGGTCAGGTCTGACAGCGCCTCGCGGCAGCGCAGGCTGCGTCCGCCATGTGTCAGCCGGAAGAAGCCGCCCTCGGCATCGGTCACCTCAACATGGATACCCCGGCGGCGGGCCTCATCGACGATGAGGCGGGCATAGGGGTTCAGCCCCTCTGCCGGGTCCGGCCCGGAATAAAGCCGCTCGTTGATCACGTTGCGCCGTTTCACCGCAAAGACCGGCACACGGCGGAAGCCCAGCTTTTCATAAAGCGCGATCGCCTGATCATTGTCATGCAGCACCGACAGATCCATGAACGCCGCCCCGCGCGCCTTGAAATGCTCCGCCAGACGGCGCACCAGCGATTCCCCCAGCCCGGCATGCGGGGCCTGCGGTGACACGGCAAGACACCAGAGCGAGGAACCCTTTTCAGGGTCATCAAAGGCGCGCGCATGGTCAACGCCCATGACCGAGCCCAGCACCGCGCCGCTCTCAGCGTCTTCGGCCACAAGCACTGTCAGCGTGCGCCCGTCGCGCGCCGTCCAGAAGAAATCTGGCGAAACCGGGACCATCTTGCGCTGGGCATAGATCGCATTCACCGCCTCGGCATCCTCGCGCGTGGTCAGGCGGCGGATGTGGAACCCCTTGCGCCGCCGCGATGCCACCCGGTAGGTCGACAGGTTCAGGCGGAAGGTATGCGACGGGTCAAGGAACAGCTCCTGCGGGGCGTTGGCCAGCAGGACATGCGGATCGCGCACATAGAACGCGATATCGCGCTCTTCCGGCCCCTCGGCGCGCAGAGCCTCGGCCAGCGCATCGGCGCTGTCAAACGTATGCCCGAAGATCAGCCGCCCCCAGCCGCAATCCGTCACCGCATTGGCCTTTGCGCCCCGCGACGGCTGCTCGGCGGCATTATGCAGCCGTTTGAGCCGGTGTGCCTGCGCCGCGCGCCGCTTCGGTTGCTCGGATTCGGCCATCGGCCACCCCTCCACTCTCTCAGGCGCCCTGCGCCTGAAGCCACATCTCCAGCAGCGCCACCTGCCACAGTTCAGAACCCCGCAGGCGGGTGACATGTTCCGAGGGGGCGGCAAACAGCGTGTCAAGATATTCGGGCCGGAACAGCCCGCGTTCGCGCGCGGCGTCCGAGGTCAGGGCATCGCGGCACATTTCCAGATAGGGGCCGTCGACATATTTCAGCGCCGGAACCGGGAAATAGCCCTTCTTGCGGTCAATCACGGCGGCGGGCAGCACCTGACGTGCCGCTTCCTTCAGCACACCCTTGCCGCCCTGCGCCAGCTTATGACGCGCGGGAATGCGGCCCGCCAGTTCCACCAGTTCATGGTCCAGAAACGGCACCCGCGCCTCAAGCCCCCAGGCCATGGTCTGGCTGTCGACGCGCTTCACCGGGTCATCGACCAGCATCACATTGGTGTCAAGGCGCAGGGCCTTGTCCACCGGGTCATCGGCGCCGGGGCGGGCAAAATGGGCCTCGACAAAGGCGCGCGATTCATCGCGGTCGGCCAGCCATTCCGGTGCCAGATGCTGCGCCAGCGTGGCATGGCTGCGGTCAAAGAAGGTGTCCATATAGGCTGCAACGGGGTCGTTGGAATCCTGCATCGGCGGATACCAGTGATAGCCGCCAAAGACCTCATCCGCCCCTTGCCCGGATTGCACCACCTTGATGGTTTTCGACACTTCGCGCGAGAGCAGGTAAAAGCCGATGTTGTCATAGCTTACCATCGGCTCTGACATGGCGGCGATGGCATCGGGCAGGTTCACCCGCATCTCATCGGAGGGAATGAAGATCTTGTGGTGGTCGGTGCCGTATTCTCTGGCGATCAGGTCGGAATAGACAAATTCATCGCCCTTCTCGCCATTGGCCTCTTCAAAGCCGATGGAATAGGTCGCCAGCCCCTTCTGTCCCTGTTCCGCCAGCAGGCCGACAATCAGCGACGAATCCACGCCCCCTGACAGCAGCACCCCAACCGGCACATCGGCCACCATCCGGCGGCGCACGGCGGTGCGCAGCCCGTCCAGCACCATTTCCTGCCACTCGGCCATCGGGCGGCGGGCATCCTCGGCGGAGCGCTCAAAGCTTGGCTCCCAGAACAGGCTGGCGCGGCTGGTGCCATCGGGCTCGATCACCCGGATCGTGGCGGCGGGCAGTTTGCGCACGCCCGCCAGAATAGTGCGCGGGGCGGGCACCACGGCATGCCATGTCATGTAGTGATGCAGCGCCACCCGGTCGATGCTGGTATCCACATCGCCCGCCGCCAGAAGGGCGGGCAGGGTCGAGGCAAAGCGCAGCCGGTCGCCGGTCTGGCTGTAGTAGAGCGGTTTGATGCCGAAGCGGTCGCGCACCAGCGTCACACGGCCCGTGTCACGCTCATGAAGGGCGAAGGCGAACATGCCGTGAAAGCGCTTCGGCGCTTCCGGCCCCCATTCGGCCCAGGCCTTGAGGATCACCTCGGTATCCCCGCGTGAGGCAAACCGGTGGCCCTTGCCCTCCAGCTCGGTGCGCAGTTCGGGGTAGTTGTAGATACAGCCGTTGAAGGCGATGGTCATGCCCAGATGGGTATCGACAAAGGGCTGGGCCGATGCCTCGGACAGATCAATGATCTTCAGCCGCCGGTGACCGAACCCCACGCGCCCGCGCAGGACAATTCCGCCGCCATCCGGCCCGCGCCGGGCCATGGCATCGGCCATCCGCTCAATCGCCGCCCCTGAGGCCATCGCCCCGCCCTTGAACCGGATCTCTCCGCAGATACCGCACATGCCGGTCACGTGCCTCCGTTGTGGTTTGATTTGACGAATAATAATTAGTGTAATAATCATTAAGTTTCAACCATTCGGGGTCAAAAATGGAGCAGACGGACGAATATCTTATACTTCTCAAACAGATACGCAGGCTGGCGCGGGCGCTTGACGTGCAGTCGCGGCGCATTGACCGTGAGGTTGGCCTGACATTGCCGCAACTCGTTGTACTGACCGCGCTGGGGGAAATGGGGGAGGTTACCAGCCGCGCCCTCTCTGCCCGCGCCGATATCAGCCCGCCCACGGTGGTGGGTATCCTCGACAAGCTGGAGGCGAAGGGGCTGATCCAGCGCTACCGTTCCCGGAAAGACCGGCGCATCGTGCATGCCCTGATTACCGAACGCGGGCATGAGGCGTTGCTGACCGCGCCTGACCCGCTGGGCGCGCGCATCAGTGGCGGGTTCCGCGCGCTTTCCGCCAGCGAGCGCGCGACGGTGCTGGCCGGGTTGTCACGGCTGGGCGAGATGGCCGCCGCCGAGGAAGCTGCCGAGGGCGGGGTGTTGCCGGAGGCCTGAGGCCTGAGGCGGGGCAGGCGCGGCTTTCCGGTCAACGGGCGACATAACAGGTTGTTTACCGGCCTTTGCGCCGGAAACACGCGGCGCGCCCGTTGGAACATCATGCCAATCCACCCGGACCCGAGGAGAAACGCATGAAAATCACCCTTCCCACCGCCGTGGGCCTTGCGCTGATCGCCACGTTGAGCGCCGCGCAGGCCCAGCCGATGCATGGCCACCGCAACGGCCCGCCGGGCTGGTCTTCCGCCCCGCAATGGGGCGCGCCCCCGCCGCGCCATCACCGGGGCTATGCACCGCCCCCGCCGCAACAGCGCTACCAACAGCAGGCCACCCCGGTCGTCGGTCAGAACCTGCCGCGCGGCACCCGGTTCACGCCGGTGCGCGACCTCTGGCGCTACGATCTTCCGCGCCCGGCCTATGGCACAACCTGGGGGCGCACCGGCAACCATCTGGTTCTGGTCTCTGACCGCGACTACCGGGTTCTGCGCGTCATCCGCCTTGTCGGATGATCCGCTATCTGCACAGGGGGCAGGCGGCATACGATGGAATGCTGTGCATCGGGCAACGGTTTGCGAAATGTTTATCAGCCTTGGTGCGGGGCGCGCTTGCCCAGCAAGCGCTGACAGTCCATGATCGCCGCGACCGGGCCTTCCGGGGCATTGTGGCCCGCATTTCAGCGTGCCCGGCCCCTTCCGGGCTTGAAAACGCGCGGGGTATATCGCCTTTATCCGGTGCTGCACTAGGTTAGCACAGCAAGCGCCAGACGGGGTTGCCAGCGACAGGGAATGGCACGAATGCGAATGATCGTTCGGATAATCGGACAAGGGGCGCTGATTGCGCTGGTTCTGATCGTGGCAGCGGTGGCCTGGGCGATGATGCTGCCCTCGTCGCATGCGCTGCTTGACCGCGCAGGGGTATTGCAGCCTATGGTCCGGCTGGGCGTGCCGCTGGCGCGCGGCGCACAGATTGATGGCCCCGTTGCCGGCGGAGGGACTGCGCGCGGCGCGGTGCCGGTGCTGACCGCGCCGGTCGGCGAGGGTGAGATGAGCGACCGTGTCGCGGCCATCGGCACGGGGCAGGCCCTGCATTCGGTGATGCTGGTGCCCGAAGTGTCAGGCCGGGTGTCGGAGATTTTTGTCTCGGCGGGGCAGCTGGTCAGCGCGGGCACGGTTGTCGCCAGCCTGGACCGCGCCGCCGAGCAGATCGCCCGTGACCGCGCCGAGCTGATGCTGGACGAGGCCCGCGCAACGGCTGAGCGGCTGGGGCGTCTTCAGGCCACGGGGACCGCGACAGAAGTGCAGATCCGCGAAGCATCGCTGGCCGTGCGCACCGCCGAACTGACCGTGCGTCAGGCCGATTTTGATCTTGCGCGGCGCGAGATCGTGGCGCCGATCACCGGCTGGATCGGCATTATCGAACCCGAAGTGGGCGCGCAGGTCGGGCCTGGAACTACCATCGCCCGCATTGACGACCGCTCGATCATTCTTGTCGATTTCAGCGTGCCTGAGCGTCTGGTTGGCCGCATTGCCCCGGGCGATGCGCTGGGTGTGAGCCTGCTGGCGCGCCCGGATGTCACGCT
The DNA here is from genome assembly GCF_036802785.1 of Pararhodobacter sp. Classification (GTDB taxonomy): domain Bacteria; phylum Pseudomonadota; class Alphaproteobacteria; order Rhodobacterales; family Rhodobacteraceae; genus Pararhodobacter. The sequence continues at coordinate 6,387 of NZ_DAIRVN010000038.1, read as the reverse complement.
GGAAGGGCGTATCCGGGCGGTTGACAGCCGGGTGGACCAGACCAGCCGCAGCCTGCGTGTGCTGGGCGAAGTGGCCAATCCGGATGACACGTTGCGCGCAGGCATGGCGTTCAGCATTTCCATCACGCTTCCGGGCAGTCTGTATCCCGCTGTCGATCCGCTGTCGATCCAGTGGGGCAACGAGGGGTCTTTCGTCTGGGTCGTGCGCGAGGGGCGCACCACGCGCGTTCCGGTACGCATCCTGCAACGCAGCGATGGCGCGGTGCTGGTCCGCGGTGCGCTGCAACCCGGCGAGCGGGTGGTGCGCGAGGGGGTGCAGGCGCTGCGCGAGGGCTCCGAGGTGCAGGACCGCGCCCAGAGCATGTCTGACGACGGGGCGGAGCGGGCCGGAACAATGGCCGATCCGTCAGAAAGCTGACGGGCGGGGGTATGAGCATGAAATCCGACACACACGCGACGCCGCCTGACACCAGCCCCGGCGGCGGTGCGGGCATCCCCCCCGATATCAACCCGGCGGCGCTTGAGGCGCAGCGCTCGGGCACGGCGCTTTTCGTGCGCCGGCCAATTCTGGCCTTTGTCCTCAGCGCGCTGATCGTCATTGCCGGGCTTGCCGGGCTTTATGGTGTCGAGGTGCGCGAGCTGCCCGATGTTGACCGCCCGGTGGTCACCGTGACCACCACCTTCGGCGGCGCCGGGCCTGAAACCATTGACCGTGAGATTACCGGCGCCATCGAGGGCGCAGTGGGCCGGGTGGCCGGGGTCAAGGCGATATCCTCCTCCTCGCGCTTCGGGCGCAGCCGGGTGGTGGTTGAATTCGCCGACGGGGTGGACCTTGACCTCGCCGCAACCGATATCCGCGACGCCATCGGCCGCATCCGCAACAACCTGCCGGATACCGTGGATGAGCCGCGCATCGTCAAGGCCGATGCCAATGCCGACGCGGTGATGCGCATCAGCGTGACCTCTTCCACCCGTTCGGTGCAGGAACTGACGCGGCTGGTGGAGGATCTGGTCGAAGACCGGCTGATCTCGGCCCCCGGTGTGGCTGACCTTCAGATTTTCGGCAACCGTCAGCAGGTGTTCCGTGTCGATGTTGACATGATGCAGCTTGCCAGCCGGGGGCTGTCACTGGCCGATGTGCGCAATACGCTGCGCAATGTCTCGTTCGACGTGCCAGCGGGCGCGCTTTCAAACGACAGTCAGAGCATCTTCGTGCGCACCACCGCCTCGGTCACCACGCCGGAGGCGTTTGAGGCGCTGGTGGTGCGGGGCGATACGCTGATGGGCGACGTGGCGCAGGTCTCGCTGGGGCCCGCGCCGGGGGAAAGCATTCTGCGCGCCAATGGCCGCAACGGCATCGGTATCGGCATCATCCGGCAGGCCACGTCAAACACGCTCGATATCTCGAACACTGTCACCGCGGTGGTGGCCGAGCTTGAGCAGATCCTGCCTGAGGATGTCAGCATCTTCATCACCTCGGACGAGGCCACTTTCGTGCGCGGCGCGATTACCGAGGTGATCAAGACGCTGGGCATGGCGATTCTGATCGTGGTGGGGATCATCTATCTGTTTCTGCGTGACGTGCGCGCCACGCTGATCCCGGCGCTGACCCTGCCGGTGGCGTTGGTCGGCACGATCGCGGCGATCTATCTGGTCGGCTTTTCCGTTAACATCCTGACCCTGCTGGCGCTGGTGCTGGCCACGGGGATGGTGGTGGATGATGCCATCGTGGTGCTGGAAAACATCGTGCGACGGCGCGCGCAGGGCATGGGGCCGCGCGCGGCGGCGGTTCTGGGCACGCAAGAGGTGTTCTTCGCCGTGGTCACCACCACCGCCACGCTGGCCGCCGTGTTCATTCCGCTGTCGTTCCTGCCGGGGCAGACGGGCGGGCTGTTCCGCGAATTCGGCTTCACGCTGGCCATGGCGGTGCTGCTGTCGTCGGTCGTGGCGCTGACCCTTTGCCCGGTGCTGGCCAGCCGCCTGCTGCGCCCGGCAAAAGCCGACCCGACGGGGCCGATGGTCTGGCTGGGAAACCGGCTGACAGCGCTTTACCGCGGCAGCCTGCGCGCGGCGCTGGCGGCCCCGCTGGCCGTGGTGGTTGCAGCGGTGCTGTTCGGGGCCACGGCCATTCTGGTGGCCGGGCAGATCCGTCAGGAACTGGTTCCGCCCGAAGACCGCGCCGTCGCGCTGCTCAGCGTCAGCGCGCCGCAGGGTGTGTCGCTGGACTATACCAATGGCAAGATGCTGGAGCTTGAGGCGCTGGTCGCCCCGTTCATCGAGGTGGGAGAGGTTACCTTTTCCTTCTCCATCGCGGGCAGTGGCGGGCGCGAAAATACCGGCTTCATGGTGCTGACCCTCGCCCCCTGGGAAGAGCGCAGCCGCACGCAGCAAGAGATCGTCGCCGACATCAACACCGCCATCAGCGAGGTGGTCGGGGTGCGCGCCTTTGCCATTCAGCCCAATTCGCTGCGCATTCGCGGGGCGGGGCAGGGGCTGCGCTTCGCGGTCGTCGGCAGCAGCTATGATGAACTGGCCGAATATGCTGAAACGATGGTTGAGCAGCTTCAGGATATCCCCGCATTCGGTCAGGTCCGGCTCAGCTATGAAACCACGCAGCCGCAGCTTTTCATCGAGGTTGACCGCCGCCGCGCCTCCGATCTCGGGGTGAATATCGACGGTCTGGGCGAGGCGCTTCAGGCCGTGCTCGACGGGCGCAGCATCGGCACGGTCTTCATTGATGACCGCAGCTTTGATATCCAGATGCTGACCACCTCGGCGCCGGTCCGCGACCCGGGTGATCTGGAGCGGATATTCATTCAGTCATCGAACGGCCAGATCCTGCCGCTGGCCTCTTTCGTCACGCTGGAAGAGCGCGCGGTGGCCCCTGAACTGACGCGCGAGGGGCAGATGCGCGCGGTGGAGATTACCGCAGGGCTGACACCGGAACTGGCGCTTGGCGATGCCTATGCCCAGGTGCAGGAAATGGCGGATGCGCTTTTCCCTGCGGGCACGCGGATCATACCGCTGGCCGAGGCCGCGACGCTGGATGAAACCTCGTCGGGTCTGCTGATCACCTTCGGCTTTGCTATCGTGATCGTGTTTCTGGTGCTTTCGGCGCAGTTCGAAAGCTTCAATTCGGCCGTGGTGGTGATGGCCACGGTGCCGCTGGGGCTGGCCTGCGCGATCTTTGCTTTGTTGCTGACAGGGGGCAGCCTGAATGTTTATTCGCAGATCGGGCTGGTGATGCTGGTGGGAATCATGGCCAAGAACGGCATTCTGATTGTCGAATTCGCCAATCAGTTACGCGACAAGGGTGTGCCGGTGGCCGAGGCGATTTTTGAGGCATCGACCATCCGCCTGCGCCCGGTGATGATGACCATGACATCGACCGTTTTGGGCGGCGTGCCGCTGGTCATGGCCTTTGGTGCCGGGGCCGAAGCGCGCGAGGCGCTTGGCTGGATCATCGTCGGCGGTCTGGGGCTGGCGGCGGTATCCACCCTGTATCTGACGCCTGTTGCCTACCTGCTGCTCGCCCGTTTCTCGACCCCGAAGGCCGCCGAATCGGCGCGCCTGTCGCAGGAGCTGAACGCGGCGACATCGGGCAATCAGGGCGCGCCTCAGAATGCCCGGGTGGCGCAGGGCTGATGCGCTGCGCCACGTTCTGGTGTGGTACTCAGGAAAACAGAATGAAGGCCAGAAGCGCGCTGTAGGCGCATAAAAAGAGCGCCAGCGAAACGGGATCGTTGCGCCGCGTGCTTCGGTCAGGTTGTGGGTATTTCGATGACATTTGCTTACCCCCCGGGTTTTGCAGGAGCCCAGTGTGACGCGGGTTCCTTAACAAAGGTGCAACAAGCGGGGGCCTTCAGGCAAGCGCCAGGCTGACGCATGCGCTGTTATCCGCCGGGTACAGGCGAGAGCGGCGGGTGCCGCACCGCAGGCCGTCAGGGCGTAACCAGCATCCTCCCGCGCGAGATCTGCCCGCTGGCAAGGCGTTCATGCGCCAGTGCGGTCTGGTCCAGCGGCAGGATACCGGCGACCTGCGGGCGCAGGATGCCTCGCGCGGCAAGCGCCAGTATTTCGGCCACCGCACCGGCATCATCGGTGATCATGGCACGGCTGACCCTGACGCCGAATGCATCACCCCGCTCGGTAATCGGCGCGGCGGTCAGCCAGACAAGGTGGCCGCCGCGTGCCAGCAGCGGGTAGCAGGCGTCATGCACCGCGCCGCCCATCAGGTCAAAGACGATATCCTGCGGCGCAAGATCGGTGGGAAAGGCGCGGTCATAGGCAATCGCCCGCTCGGCGCCAAGGCTGCGCACATAGTCCAGATTGCGGCTGTGGCAGGTCGCGCTCACCACCGCGCCCAGATGCGCGCAAAGCTGCACCAGAAGCCCGCCGACAGCGCCCGCACCGGCCTGCACCAGCACCCTCTGGCCCGCCCGCACCCCCGCGGTGCGCACCGCCGCAATCCATGCCGACAGGCCCGAATTGATCAGCGCCGCCCCCTCGATCAGGTCAACCCCCTCGGGCAGCGGCACGCAAAGCGCTGCATCGACGGCGATGAATTCTGCGCAGGTGCCCGCTGAACCGGCAGGCGGGGCCATCACCGCGACCCGGGCGCCCGGTGCGAAGCCAGTCACCCCCGGCCCGCAAGCCACCACGGTGCCGGTGCCGTCACGGCCGGGAATTTTCGGAAAGGCGGGGGTGAAATGCGCGGCCAGCAGGCCCGCGCGCAGCTTCCAGTCCAACGGCGCGACCCCGGCGGCGGCCAGCGCGACCAGCACCTGCCCTGGCCCCGGCAGCGGGCGCGGCAGGCGGCCTGCGGTCAGCACTTCGGGGCCACCATAGGTTTCGTACCAGACGGCGCGCATTGTATCGCTCATGCCAGCTCCGTTGTTGCGGGGCAAGCCTAGGCGCGCGGGCCGGGTGCTTCAAGCCTGAAATATCTCACCCCTCAGACGCCCTGCCGTCACGCGGCGCAAGTGCGCGCAGGATACCGGCGAATTGCTGGAGCGTGGGCGCGTGGTTGTCACGGGCATGAACCAGCGCCAGTTCAAGGCTGACCGAAAGGTCCTGCACCTTGATGAAACGCACCCCATGCGGCGGGCGCCACATCTGCGATGAATTGGCCAGCGCGATCCCGGCACCGGCGCTGACCAGCGCAAGGATATCAGTCTCGGTCATCAACTCGGCAATGTAGCGCGGCGTGAGGCCCAGGGCGCGGTAACGCGAATGGACATCGTCAAAGAACCGGGGGCTGGCGCGGCGCTGAAAGCCGATCAGGGGCTGACCGGCCAGATCGGCAAGCGACACCGTTTCACGCGCGGCCAGTGGCGATTCCACGGGCACAGCCAGCACCACCGGGTGACGCACCAACGGCACTGCGGTCAGGTCATCGGCGGGCAGCGCATTGTAGATCAGCGCGGCATCCAGCTGTCCCTGCCGCAGCGCCGCCAGTTGCTCGGCGGTGGGCATGGCGGAAAGCGACAGTTCCACCCCCGGAAAGCGCGCGCGGAAATGGCGCAGCGCATCGGGCACCAGCCCTTGCCAGGCCGCGGCCTCGATAAAGCCCAGCCGCAGCGCGCCGTGCTGCCCCGCCGCCGCCGCCTTGGCGGCCTCGACAGCGCGGGCGATCTGCACCTGCAACCCCCGAGTTTCATTGAGAAATGTGCGCCCCGCCTCGGTCAGCCGCACGCCACGCGGCAAACGCTCGAACAGGGCCACGCCCATCTCGGCCTCCAGCAGTTTCATCTGGCGGCTGAGGGCGGGCTGGGCGATGTGCAGGCGCAGGGCGGCGCGGCCGAAATGCTCGGCTTCGGCGATGGCGACAAAATAGTGGATTTGTCTCAGTTCCATGCAGTTTGATACCAGTTTGCTATCAGTCCTGCAAATGTTTTGAATTGGAAACATTGTGGATCTGCCCGTATCGTTCTCTGTGTAAGCGGCTGCGGAGGCAGATCGGATGACACAGGCAGCATCACCCCATGACGCTTTTGCGCGCACCGCAGCGCGGCGGCCTGAGCTTGTGTTTGCCCGTGCACCGGCCTCGGCGGCGTTGCCCTGGGCGCCTGAGGGCTACGCCATCACCTATGGCGCGGCGGCAGCGCAGGTTGCAGCATTGAGCACTGCCTATGTGGCGGCGGGCTATGGTGCCGGGTCACGGCTGGCGCTTCTGCTTCTCAACCGGCCGGAGTTCCTGCTGCACTGGCTGGCGCTGAACGCGATCGGTGCGGCGATTGTGCCGCTCAACGGCGATATGCGCCCTGATGAGCTGCGCCACCAGATGCAGGTCTCCGGCGCCGAGGCGGTGATCACCGTGCCGGGCTTCGGGGCCCTGCTGGAGGCGGGTGTGCCCGGTGATGTGCCCGTTACCCTGCATGATGCCCC
>NZ_DAIRVN010000037.1:0-42547 GCF_036802785.1 Pararhodobacter sp. | reverse complement strand
GCCCCCTCCTAAGGGGCAGGTTACAGGTTCGAATCCTGTCGGGGTCAGAAAAATTCATGCGGATGCATAACAGTCGGTCTGTGCATAAGTCGCCAATCCACCGGTGAATCCGGTTTTCAGGGAGCGGAGCCGGGTGGTCGGCAAAGGTGTCTTTGGCCCATCAGGTGCGGGAGTTGACCAACAGGAAAGGGCGCCCGACGGAGTCGGACGCCCTGTTGAACCGGGGCCAGAGTGGCTGCGCCCCATGGCCCTCTCACTCTTACCCGTCAGTCCAGAGGCTGGACCGGGGCGCCCATGCCGCCCCCGGTATCGGTTGCTGCCGGAGGTGCAGGCGCGTCCGTCCGCTCACGGAAGACATATTCCGGCGCTGCATCGGCCTCTTCGCGCGACAGGTTGAGATGAATCTCGCGCGCGTCAAAGTCGATTTCCAGCTCGTCAAAGCGGACCGCGATCTGTTTGGCGCCGATGCCAAGAAAGCCGCCAACCGAAAGGATCGCTGCCGTGATGGTGTTGGTTTCCTGATCGATGATCAGGTCGGCAATGCTGCCGATGCTTTCGTCCTGCGTGGAACGGACATTCGTGCCGGTGATCCAGTCCACACGAAGTTCATTCGGCGCCTGCTCCTGCATGATCGTTTCGCCGTTCCCGGCTGCGGCTGGAGCGGCATCCGGCGCGACCGTGTCGACCGTGGTGTCGGCAGGCGGCGTCGCGTCGGTATCTGTTGCGGGCGCGGTGCCGTCGATTGCGGGCGCGGTCCCCCCATCAGTGTCGTCCGCAGGGTCCGATTGCGTGTCGGGCAGGGTATCCGTCTGCTCGGTGGTGGGCGGAACCATGGGTTCGGTCGTTGCGGGCGCATCCTGAGCAAGGGCTGCACCGATCAGAAAAGGCGCGATGAGCGCGGAAGTTGATAACAGGCTTCGCATAACAATCTCCAATCATGGCGGCGCTTCGACCCCGGTATAGGGAGGACACCCGCCTTGATGACACAACTCCCGCCCGAGTTTTCAGGTTCCGGACTCGTGTCTGGCATCGGCAGTGATCTGCTCAGCGGCAATATGCCCCGCTCCGCACGGCCTGACAGTTTGTGCAGACAGATATCAGGTCAGGGCGTTGCGTGCCGTGCGGATGATTGCCTGCGTCAGGTCGGCCAGTTGGCCGGCGGCAAGCCGGTTCACCTGCCAGTAAAGCGGCCGGTGAAGAGCTGTCTCAGGGACAAGTGCGACAAGACGGCCAGCTGCCAGATGCTCCTCCACAAGTTGCACCGGGTTCAGCGCCCATCCAAGCCCGACAAGGCTGGCATCAACGAAGCCCTGCGTTGACGCCAGCCAGTGTGTGGGAAAGGGAACCGCCTCACCAAAGGCCTGCTGCGCCCATGCCTGTTGCAGCCGGTCTTTCTGGTTGAAGGTCAGCGCCGGGGCGCGGGCGAGGGCAGCAGCACTCACGCCATCGGGGAAGTGCCGCTGCATATAGCCGGGGCTTGCGGTGGCGATATACCGCATCACGCCCAACGATTTGACCTCACAGCCCTGAACGGGCCGCGCCAGCGCCGTAACGGCGGCCACCACGCGGCCCGTGCGCAGCCAGTCGGCGGTGTGATCTTCGTCATCAAGCGCAATGTTCAGCAGATAATCCGACCCGGCGGTAAAGGCGGCGACGGCTGGCAGAAACCAGGTGCCGAGGCTGTCGGCATTGGTCGCAATGCTCAGCGTAACGGGGCCAGTACCGCGCCCGCCGATGCCCGGCAACTGCGCCAGCAGCGCTTTCTCCAGCATGCCCACCTGCTCCATGTGCCGGCAGAGCCACGCGCCCTTCTCGGTGGCGATGCAGGGCGCGGCGCGCTCGATCAGGACAGCACCGATCCGCTCCTCAAGGTTGCGCACCCGCTGGGACACGGCCGAGGGTGAGACATTCAGGGCGCGGGCGGCGGCTTCAAAGCTGCCGGTCTGGACGACAAGGGCGACGGCGCGGGCGGCGGCATAGTCGATCATGGTTCAGTTTTGCTTCATCAGGATTAGCACATTCAATTTGCCTAAACCCTATACAGCCGGTACCGCAACCCCGGGGCACAGCAGAACGGGCGTGAGGTCATGGGCATAGCGGTTTTTTTCACCGGGCTGACGATGGGGCTGAGCCTGATTGTCGCAATCGGCGCGCAAAATGCCTTTGTGCTGCGGCAGGGGCTGCGGGGTGAGCATGTCTTTGCCGTCTGCCTTACCTGCGCTGCCTCGGATGCTTTTCTGATCCTGCTGGGGGTGACCGGCTTCAGCCAGATTGCCGCCCTGTTGCCCTGGGTTGATCCGGTCATGCGGTATGGCGGGGCGGCGTTTCTGATCTGGTATGGCGCGCGCAGTCTGCGCTCTGCCCTTGGTGCTTCATCGGCGTTGCGGGTGCAGGGGAACGGGCAAACCACGCCGCTGGGCACCACTTTGCTTGCCTGTCTCGCCATCACCTGGCTGAACCCGCATGTCTATCTGGACACGGTTGTGCTGCTGGGCACAATCTCAACCCAGTTCCCGGGTGATGAGGCGCTGTTCGCGGCGGGCGCGGTCTCGGGCTCGTTCCTGTTCTTTTTCGCACTTGGTTATGGCGCGACCCGGTTGCGTCCGGTCTTTGCAAAGCCCGCGGCCTGGCGGATACTGGAGGGGGTAATCGCGCTGGTGATGTGGGCCATTGCCCTCAAGCTGATCCTGAGCGCCTGACATGCGACCCGGTTGAGCGGAAGGCCCATTTCAGGAAGGTCTCCTCATTGAGGGAGCGGATAATCGCCGCAATCGCCGCCGTGGCGATGACCGCAAAGGCAAGCCGCCCCAGAAGGACACCACTGATATCAGCACCAAGCGCCATGACGATCAGCGTGTCCTCGATGATGCTATGGGCGAACCCCATGAACACGCAGGACAAGAACACCTGACGCGGCGATACCGTGCCTGAGCGCGCTTCACGGATCAGCAGCCCGCCACCATAGGAGATACCCAGAAACAGGCCGACAGCGGTCAGATGCCCGGCCTCACCGCCTATGCCCGCAAGACGCAGCAGGGGCGAAAGCGCTCTCATCATCAGGTTGAGGATTCCGGTCACCTTCAGCAGCTCAAGCGCCCATGACAGGGCCAGCAGAATGATGAACATGAAGATCATCATCTCCAGAAGCTGAAGCGCAAACACCCTCCAGTCAGGGGCCTCACTTGTCGGAATCCATGCCGGGTTCACCGGTGCGGCCAACCAGCCCGTCATGGACAGAAGCTGGTGCAGCAGAAAGGCATAAAGCACCCCGCCCGCAACCCGCAGCAGCGTTGTTGCCATCATCCGCGGCCCTGCCTGCTGGATGATCTTCTGCTCAATCGGCAGGCCATGCGCAAACAGAAGCAGGGCGGAGAACACCGTCACGTCAGCCACGCTCAGCGCACTTGCCGGGACAAGCGTGAAAAGCAGGGGAACGGCACCCCAAATTCCCACCAGCATACCGCTCAGCCATGCCAGTCCCAGTTCCGGCGGCAGGCCCACAAGGCCCATCACCGGGGCAAAGGCCGGGGCGAGCGCGTCAACCACGCCCATCCGTGACAAGATTTCCGTCACGATGGTGACGGGGATGATAATCCGGGCGAGAAGCCAGTAGATTTCAAGCGTTTGCCGGGTGTGCTGCAAGGCGTAACGGAGGGGCGGCATCATCGGGTTCCTGTATGATTGCTCTCTTCTGCTAACCCGGTCCGGTTCGAACTTGTGGTCAAAGATTGCAGGATGATGCAATTTTATTGCATTCTTGGCCTTGAAGGGAGCCCCGCCTATGGACCGGATCGACAGAAACCTTCTGAACCTGCTGCAACGCGACGCATCGCGCACGAATCTGGATCTAGCCGAGGCGGTGGGGCTGTCGCCCTCCAGCTGCCTGCGCCGGGTGCGGCGGCTGCGCAAGACGGGTATCATTGACCGCATCGTCGCCATTCTGAACCCGGCCAGAACCGGGCGCCTGTTGAAGGCGCTGGTCACCGTGGAACTGAAGCTTCACGGCGAGCAGCATATGCGCCGCTTTCTGGATATGGCCATTGCCGAGGAAGCCGTGTCGCAGGCCTATGCCGTGACGGGTGAAACCGATGTCGTTCTGATCCTCTCGCTGCGCGACATGGAAGAATTCGACGCGCTGTGCGACAGGCTGTTCCGCGACCGCACCAATGTGGCGCGCTTCTTCACCATGATGGTGATCCGCACCGCAAAAAACGAAACCGCCGTTACCCTGTGATACCCTGTCCAGCGCGGGCCTTGTATCAGGAGCGGGGAGCGGATGCAGTGCCGAAATGCCGGGCGCCAAACCATTCGCGATCAGCTTGCCACTGACAAGGCTTTACACCCCCCGCATGCGAAGGCAAACCTGTAGCGGAATCGGAAATCCACATCAGGAATGCCCCTATGACCGACTATGCACCACCGGCAGTATGGCAATGGAATCGCCAGAGCGGCGGGCGTTTTGCCAGTATCAACCGGCCGATCGCCGGGCCGACGCATGAGGCGGAGCTGCCCCTGGGCAAGCACCCGTTCCAGCTTTACTCGCTGGGCACGCCCAACGGCCAGAAGGTCACGATCATGCTGGAGGAGCTGCTGGCGCTGGGCCATGCAGGGGCCGAATATGACGCATGGCTGATCAATATCGGTGAGGGGGCGCAGTTTTCATCCGGCTTTGTGTCGGTCAACCCCAACTCCAAGATCCCGGCGCTGCTGGACCGTTCCGGCAAAGACCCGGTGCGGGTGTTCGAATCCGGCGCGATCCTGATGCATCTTGCCGAGAAATTCGGCGCTTTCCTTCCCGCTGAGGGGGCGGCGCGTGCCGAATGCCTGTCATGGCTGTTCTGGCAGATGGGCAGCGCGCCCTATCTGGGCGGCGGTTTTGGCCATTTCTATGCCTATGCGCCGGAAAAGATGGAATATCCGATTGATCGGTTTGCCATGGAAGTCAAACGCCAGCTGGATGTGCTGGACCGCCGCCTCGGCGAAAGCCGGTTTCTGGCCGGGCCGGACTATACCATCGCCGATATTGCGGTATTCCCGTGGTATGGCGGGCTGGTGCAGGGCAAGCTCTATGATGCGGCCACGTTCCTGAGCGTTCATGAATATCTCAACGTGAACCGCTGGGCGGATGAATTGCTGGCGCGCCCGGCTGTCAAGCGCGGCAGCATGGTCAACCGCACGAGTGGTGAGCTGCATGAGCAGCTTCGTGAGCGCCACGATGCCGATGATTTCAACACCCGCACACAGGACAAGATCGGCACGCCGGACGGCGAATAAGCCGCGCTGCCTGAGAGACCTGCGCAGGATGACCCTGCGCAGGTAGTGTCGCCCGGCCATTGGGACAGCGCAGGTTCAGGCGGCCATGTCACCCGCGCCTGTCACGTCAGGGCGCAGCGCGGTGAAGCGCCTCACCTCATCGGCCACCTTGTCGATCAGGGCTGTGTCATGACTGACCAGCGCAACCCCCATATCGGCATCGCGCGCCAGCTCGCACAGCAGCCCGATCACCTCGCGCTGGGTGATCGGATCAAGGCGCGATGTCGGCTCATCCGCGAACAGAAAGCGCGGCCGCGCAAGCATGGCGCGCAACAGGGCAAGGCGTTGCAGTTCACCGCCTGAAACCGCACCGGGCGGGCGGGCCAGAAGCGCCGGGTCAAGGCGCAGGCGCGCCAGCATGCTGTCGATCTGGCCCGCCGGCGCCTGATGAAGCCGCGCCACATCCGCCAGCGTCTGGCCAAGGGTGCGTTTGCGCGGGAATGCTGCGACCGGATCCTGATAGAGCTTTTGAAATGCGGTCTGCGCCAGCCCGGGCGCGCGGATCACCCGGCCCGCATCCGGCACCAGCAGCCCCAGCAAGGCGTCGCCCAGACTGGACTTTCCGCAGCCTGACGGCCCGGTGATACCCAGAATGCGCCCGGCCTGCACCGACAGGTCCATCCCTTCGACCAGAAGCCTCCCGCCACGCGACAGCGCCAGCCCCTGCGTGTGCACAATGACTTCCGCGGTGCCCGCGGCGGGCTTCCTGTCCGGCCAATGCTCAGGATCGGCGGCGATCAGCTCGCGGGTATAGGTGGCTTGGGGCGCGGCAAAAACCTCGGCTGTCAGGCCGGTTTCCACCACCGTGCCCGCGCGCAGAACGATCACCCGCCCGCCGACCTTGCGCGCCAGCGCCAGATCATGCGTGATCACCAGAAGCCCGCCGCTGTTGCCGCCACCTTGTCTCAGCGCGCCCAGCAGCAGCGCCGCCACATCATCGCGCCGCGCCGCATCCAGCCCCTTTGTCGGCTCGTCGGCGATGACGATGGGGGCACCCCCGGCCCGCGCCGCCGCGATAGCCACCCGCTGCGCCATGCCGCCCGACAGCTCATGCGGATAGCGCGTCATTGCCCCGCTCAGCCCGAAGGCCGCCAGATCGGACACCGCCTGCACACGGGCCTGCGCCGGGGAGAGGCCGCGCACCAGCCGGTGCGCCTCAGCCACCTGCGCGCCTGCCCGCATCAGCGGATCGAGCGACAGCCATGGCTCCTGCGGCAGCACCGCAATCTCGCGCCCCCAAAGCCCGCGAAACGCCGCCCGGTCCCCGGCGCGAAGCACGCGTCCGCCGGTTTCAACCTGCCCCCTGGCGCGCAGATTGTCCGGCAAGGTGCCCATCAGCGCCTGTGCCAGCAGGCTTTTGCCAGAGCCGGTTTCACCGAGAATGATCAGCGGCTCGCCCGGTTTAAGGGTCAGCGACACCGGCGCGACCAGCTGTGTCTGCCCGTCGAAAACGGCGATGTCGGTGGCGTTCAGAAGGGTCATGGTGCGCGGCTCCCGGCCAGAAGGGTCAGGCCCAGAAGCAGGGCGAAGGTGGCGATAACGGGCGTGAGCAGCGCCATCGGGGCCTCGCGCCAATAGGGCAGAAGCTCTACCATCATCAGCCCCAGTTCAGGCGTCGGTGCGCGCATGCCGACACTGACAAACCCCAGCGCGGCGATGGCCATGATCGCGGTCGCGGTGCCGAAGGCGGCGGCGGTCAGGATCAGGGGTGCGATTTCCGGCCAGAGGTGCGTCCGGAAGATATAGGGCCAGCGAAAACCCAGCAGCTTTGCCGCCTGCACGGCGGGCGAGGCCAGCGTGGCGCGCGTGGCTGCCCGGGTCAGGCGGAAGAACTCCACGCACAGGACAAGCGACAGGCCTGCCCAGAAGCCCATAGCCGTGCCCGGCATGATCGCCAGAACGATCAGCACCATCAGCAGGCCCGGCAAAGCCATCAGCGCATCGGCCAGAATCACCAGCGCGCGCTCAACCCAGCCGCCGCGCACGGCGGCCAGCGTGCCAAGCACCAGCCCCGCCGTTCCGGCCGTGGCCACAGCCGCCAGCGCGATGATCGGCGACAGGCGCAGCGCATGGGCAAGCCGGTGATAGAGCGAGCGGCCCAGATGGTCATACCCCAGCGGCGCGCCCGCCTCTGGCCCCGCCAGCGCTTTCATCAGCGACTGCGCGAATGGGTCGCCCGGCACCAGATGCGGCCCCAGTAGCGCAAAACCCGCGACAAGCGCCAGTATCGCGACAGCGATGATACGCCCCGGGTTCCGGCTGCGGGGCAACGTTGTGGACAGCGTGGTCATTGCGCCCCCCTCGGATCAATCCGCGATACGGCAAGGTCGATCAGCGCATTGACCAGCACAAAGCCCAGCCCCAGCATCAGCGCCGTGCCCTGCACCATCGGCACATCACGGGCAAAGACCGCATGCACCAGCGCATGCCCGATTCCGGGCCAGCCCACGATGGATTCGATGACTACCACCCCCTCGACCAGCGTCACAAACTGCAGACCCAGATAGGTCAGCAACGGGACCGAGACATTGCGCAGCCCGTGCCGCCACAGAACCTGCGCGCGCGACAGGCCCTTCCACTGCGCGAACTGATAGAAGGGCATCGCGGCAATACCCGCCATGGCATCGCGCGCGATCCGCGCATTCACCGCCGCCAACCCCAGCGCCAGTGCCAGCGCAGGCAGAATGAAATGCCGCGCCTCACCATGGCCTGCGGCGGGTAGCCAGCGAAGCTGCACCGACAGGATCAGGATGAGGATCAGCGCCATCAGGAACTGCGGCAATGATTTGAGCGCGGTTGAGACCACCAGAAGCCCCCTGTCCAGCCAGCCGCCGGGGCGCAGCCCCGCCATCACGCCCAGCGGCGGCCCGATCAGCAGCGACAACCCCACCGCGACCAGCGCCAGCCACAGGGACGCGCCCAGCTGATGGCTGATTTCGCTGATCACCGGCGCGCCTGATACGAGCGATACACCGAAATCCAGCCGCAGCAGGTCACCCATCCACTGCATGAACGCCGGGAGCCAGTGCCCGCCAAGGCCCAGCTCCTGCCGGACAGCCTCGGCGGCGGCGGCGTTCACATTATCATAGCCGTAGCGCCCCGCCGCGATCCGCCAGGCGGCATCGCCGGGCAGGTTGCGCATCATGGCAAAGGTGGCCGCGCCGACAAGAAGGGCGACGGCAACCATCTGCACCAGCCGGGAAACAAGCCGGTTCATGGGGCGAACCGCAGCCCGGCCAGCCCGAAATTGCGCTCCCACGGGTCGATGACCGCCCCTTCCAGGCCCGCCGCCACAGCCAGCGTCTGCTGATACCAGGCAATCGGAATGACCGGCAGCTCAGCCTGAAGAATGGCGCTGATGCGCGCACGCTCTGCATCGCCGCCCTCGCCCCGCGCCAGCGCCTGAGCAAGCGCCACCACCTCGGCATTGTCCCAGCCCATCGCGCCCCAGTCGCCGGTGGGCGCATAGTCCGACAGCACGGTGCCGATCGGATCAGGGATCAGGGCAAAGTTGCGCGCCAGCAGGCCCAGCTCAAGCGTGTTTGCCTGATGCCCCGACGGAATTTCGGAGGAATTGGTAGAGTTGATGGTCACGTCCACCCCGATGGCGCGGAACTGTTGTTCCAGCACGGCGGCAACCAGCGGCAGTTCCGGCCGGTCCGGATAGGTGGTCAGGGTCAGGGCAAAGCGCTGCCCGTCACGGGCCAGAATGCCGTCAGCCCCGGCTTCCCAGCCCAGCCCTTCCAGAAGCGCGCGCGCGGCGTCAATGTCATGGGTCAGCGGCGGCATGTCGGCGTTGTGCCAGCCGCCGATGGCGGGCGGGAAAAGCTGATCGGCGCCTTCGGGATAGCGCAGAATGGCCTGCGCGATCCCGGCGCGGTCAATGGCAAGGCTCAGCGCCTGCCGCGCCTCGGGCGCTGCCAGAAAGGGATGCGCGGCATTGACCTTGATCAGCAGGGTGCGTGGAATGGCGACCGACATGACCTGCACCGCGTCAGATTGCGACAGCCGCGCCACGCTGGCCGGATCAAGGTTGAAAACGAAATCCGCATCCCCGGATTCCGCCAGCAGCGCGCGGGTTTCGGCGCGCCCGACAGCGGTATAGGTCACGTCCGGCACATGGGGCTGATCGCCCCAGTAGCCCTCAAAGGCGGTGGCGCGCAGCGATTGCGGCGGGGTCAGAACGGTGATGCGGTAGGGTCCGGTGCCGATCATCGTCAGCGCCTGCCCGTCAGGCCCATAGGCCGCAGGCGCCAGAATTTGCGCCTGTGTTTCCGCCAGAAACGCAGGCAGGGCCGCGCGCGGCTCGGTGAGGGTGATCACCACCGCGCCCGCCTCGGCGCTGATTGCCTCAACCGGCAACCCCGCGATCAGCCCGGGCTTGCCCCGCGCGATGGTGAGCGCATTCACCACGGCCTCGGGCGTCAGTGCTGTGCCGTCATGAAACTGCACGCCCTCGCGCAGCACGAAGCGCCAGATCAGCCCGTCATCCGAGACGCTCCATTCCGTGGCCAGACCGGGCAGCAGGCGGCCCGTGGGGTCGGCGTCCACCAGCGTTTCGGCGATGCCCATGCGGGTGAAGATATACCCGCTGGTCGAGGGTTCGGCCGACTGGATTTCAAAAGGGGCGGCCACATTGATCGTGTTGTCCGCAAGCGCGGGCATACCAAGGCCAAGCGCCAGCAGGCCGGCCAGAATCGGGCGTGTGAGTCGGTTCATGATGCTATCCGTTGTTGGCGCCTGACACGCCGGTAAGACTGCGCCAGAAGGGCAGGGGGGCGTGGCAAGACGAGTGATTTCATTGCCGCTGCACCGGGTCAGACGAACTGTCACTGCAAGGTGACGACTTGTAATGTTATTTTATAACCTACTTCAAGACCCGGTTTTGGAAGATTTCGCCCGGGGGTTTCCGAAACCGGCAGGAACCGGCGCAAGGAGCCTGGCGGGCGCGCCCCGCCCGCACTGCTACAGCGCGCGCAGGCCTGCAGAGATCGCCGCTGCCTCAAGGGCAAGTTGTTGCCGCGATGGGGTGGTGCCGATCACGACCATGCGCCAGTACAGCGGTGCCGGAAGCAGATCGAGCGCCAGTTCCCGGTCAACAGTTGCGCTCAGCTCTCCGCGTGCGCTGGCGCGGTCAAGGATGGCAAGCGCCAGCGCGCGTCTGGCTTCGGCGACCCGCGTATTGAGCGCGCGCATTTCTGCTGAGCGCGCGGCTTCGGCATGAAGGTCGGGCAGGATACGGCGGATCAGCGGATGCCGGAGCACCGCCCGGAGCCGGAGCAGAAAGGCCAGAACATCGGCCTCCAGACTTCCGCAATCCTGCGGCATGGCGATTTTCAGCCCATAGGCCGATACCGCCGCCGCCGCGAATTCCTGCCGGGAGGAGAAGCGCCGATAGATCGCCGCCTTGCCCGCGCCAGCCCGGGCCGCCACGCGCTCCAGACTGACCGCCGCAAAGCCATGTTCTGCCCATTCCTGAAAGAAGGCGCGATAGAGCGCTTCTGTCAGCTCGGTACGCTGCACAGCGGCACCGGACGGTGCGCGCCGTGTTTTTTCGACGGAACGGTTGCGTTCCAACCGAAGCCCTCCTATATGGTCGATACGTTACCGTTCCATCCTTACGAGGCTTTGCCATGACTGACAAGTTCGATACCTTTTCCGGTCTGCTGCGCGGTGCACTGGGCAAACGCCTTGCGCCCGCAGACGACATGCCCGGCCTGTTCACGGATGACATCATCTTTGAATTTCCCTTCGCGCCTGAAGGGCTGCCCCGGCGGCTGGAAGGCCGTGCCGCGCTTACCGCCCATATGGCAAGGCTTGGACCGCTCATCGCTTTCGGCGATCTCGTGCTTGAGGCCGTGTATCCATCCGGTGAAACCGTGGTGCTGGAGTTTTCGTGCACGGGCGCAGGCAAGGCCACCGGCCTGCCCTATGACCAGCACTACATTTCGGTGATCACCCTGCGCGATGGCCGTATTGCGCACTACCGCGACTATTGGAACCCGCTGACCGTGTTGTCAGCGCTGGGCGGTGCCGAAGCGGCCATGGCAGCCTATGCCGGGGGCGCGTGAGCATGGCCAGACGCATCCTTGTGACAGGCGGCAAGGGGAAGACGGGTAGCCGCGTGGCCGCGCGCCTTGTGGCGGCGGGCATCGAAGCCCTGACCGGCACCCGTAACCCTGACCTTCCCTCGGACCGGCGCTTTGACTGGGCCGACCTGACCTCGGCCAGCGCCTTTGACGGATGCGACGCGGCCTATCTTGTCGCACCCACCGACCGGACTGATCATCTTGCAGTGATGCAGCCCATGCTGGCAGAGGCGATGGCGCGCGGTGTGAAGCGTTTTGTTCTGCTCAGCGCGTCGCTGCTGGCGCCGGGCGGGCCGATGATGGGCGAAGTACACACCTGGCTGGCAGAGAATACGGCAGACTGGGCGGTCCTGCGGCCCTCCTGGTTCATGCAGAACTTCTCGGAAGGGGCGCATGGCATGTCAATGCGGCAGGAGGGCGCGATCTACAGCGCGACCGGCACGGGCCGGGTGGGGTTCATTGATGCCGGTGACATCGCGGCTGCCGCCGTGGCGGCCCTGACCGCGCCGGGCGCGCTGAATACCGACTGCGTCCTCACGGGGCCTGAGGCGCTGAGCTATGATGATGCCGCCGCGATTATGTCTGCCACGCTTGGCCGTCCCGTGCGCCACGTCCTGCTGGAACCCGCCGCGCTGACTGCCCGTCTGGCGGCGCAAGGCATGCCGCACGCCTATGCCGAGACCCTCAGCCGGCTGGATGAAGCCATCAGCGCGGCCGCCGAAGACCGGACGACCGACAGCGTGGAAAGACTGACAGGGCAGGTGCCGGTATCGTTTGAAACCTTCGCCGAAAGAGCTGTGGGCGCGTGGAGGTGAGGGCCTTGCCTGCTCTTTCGGCGGTGTTCTGAACCAAAACCGCCTCTGGCGTGTTGATCCTGTGAACAACCGGAGTCTGCGACATGAGAACGCTTTCCCTTCTGGCAATGCTGTTGGTGACCGCCTGCACCACGTCCGCGCCACCCGGCCCTGAGCGCCCGATGGACGAGGTTCCTGCCCAACAAACCCTTCCCGACGGCACGCGGGAATATGGCTTTGCCAACGGCTGCACCATCGTTCTGGAGGCGGCTCAGGCCGTTGTGCTGAGCGAAGGCGAAGTCTGCGCGCTATACCAGCGCGACATCGCGCTTCTCTATGCCTCGGGTGACTGAAGGGTCAGGCTGGGGATAAGGGTTCGCCCAGCAGCAGGATCTCGGCGGTCACGCATACGGCATTCGCACCCGCCGCCAGTGTGCCGGATTGGCAGCGCCCGTCAAAACCCACGGCGGCAATCTGGAGGGAAAGCGCATCGTCCTGCAACCGCCCTTGCACCACAAGAATTTCGGTTGCGTAGCTTTCGATCATCCGGCCATCACTGAAAGCGGTGCCGACAAGGCTGCCGATCCCCTCGATCTGCGCTGCGGTGATGCGGTGCTCCTGGGCAAAGGCAAGCAGGGCGGCGCTGATATCCTGATTGGGCCGCAGGGTGATCAGGAACGCATTGGCTATTGGGGCGTCACCCTGCCGCTCTGGCCGGAAGAGCGTGAAATCCGTCTCACGATCATGGCTGGCCACAAGGCCCGCGCCCTTCAGGCCCCAACCCGCTACCGTGCAGTCCTGCGCGAGGATGCTGTCCTCGCACAGCATATGCCCTGCGTCCGGCGGCGTGCCGTCCCAGATGCCGTGGCAGTGCAGAAAGGGTTTTCCGTCGCGCAGCCCCAGATGCACCCCGGCATGACGCGCCCGCGCAGCGCTGCTGTGATGCGTGGCACTATACCATGCCGCATGGCCATCGCCCGGCGCGGGGGCGGGGGTGACGAAGTTCAGCGGCGCAAAATCCGCGCCATCAAGCCGCAGGTAGCCAAAGGCAAAGCCCGCCCGTGCAAAGGCCTGCGGCACCGCTTCGGCAAGGCTCTGTCCTGCGGGCAGGGTCAGGCGAAGCGGCGCAGCGTGGCAGGGCAGGGAGCGGAGCCGCTCAGAAGCGGGCGCTCCGGGGTGCTGTATCCGGCGCAACCGCGCTGTCATGCGTTCTGGCCCGGTAACTGGCCGCGCGCCTCCAGTTCCTCGCGGATCATTTTCTTGGTGATCTTGCCATAGGCGGACTTCGGCAGCCCCTCCCACAGAACAGCATGGCGCGGCATCTTGTAGCGCGCCAGTTGCGGGGTCAGCCATTCCAGCAGGCTTCCGGCCTGTGGCTGCGCGCCCGCGCGGGGCACGCAGACGGCCATGCCCACCTCGCCCCAGACCGGATCCGGCACACCCAGCACCGCAACCTCGGACAGGTCAGGATGCAGCAACAGCTTCTCTTCAATCTCGCGCGGATAGATGTTCGATCCGCCCGAGATATACATATCCGATGCCCGCCCGGTCAGATAGACAAAGCCCTGCGCATCCATATGCCCAAGATCGCCGGTCAGGAACCAGCCGTTGCGAAAGCTTTTCTCATTGGCCCCGGGGTTGTTGAAATAGCCCGCAAAGACCGCGGGGCCGATCACCGCAATCTCGCCGGTTTCCCCAATGCCCATCTCGGCGCCCTGATCATCCTGTATCTGCACCTGCATGCCCGTGCGCGCAAAGCCGCAGGAACCGATGCGCATCTGCCCGTCATCCGGATGGTGGTGTGCGGGAGGCAGCACGGTGATGTTGCCCGTCACCTCACCCAGACCGAAGTACTGCACCAGCACCGGCCCCAGCTTTTCCAGCGCAAGCCGCTGGTCGGCGCGATACATCGGCGCGCCCGCGTAGATGACATAGCGCAGGCTGGAATGATCAGACTGGTCCACGCTGGCATGTTCGACCAGCAGTTTGACGATGGTCGGCACGGTGAACATGTTGCTGACCCGCCAGCGCGCGACCAGTTCCCAGACCTCGGCGGGGTCAAACTTTTCGCCCGCAGGCAGGATGGTTTTCACCCCATGCGCCACCTGCGCAAGCTGGTGAATGCCCGCACCATGCGAGAGCGGCACCACCACCAGCGAAGCATCCTCAGGCCCGGTTCCTGGCATCAGGTCGCACAGATGGTTGGTGACGACAAAGGCAAGCTGGCCATGCGTCAGCACCGCCGCTTTCGGCTTGCCCGTCGTGCCCGAGGTGAAGAAAAACCACGCAGGGTCATCGCGCTGCACCGCCACGGGCGCGGGCGCGGCGCCTTTGTGGCGGGCGATCAGGGCCTCATAACCCTCGCCAAGGGTGATGGTGGCATCAACATGCGGCGCGCAGGCGCTGGCATGCTCAGGGAATTGCGCGCCGCACAGCAACAGCCGCGCGCCCGATGACCCCGCCAGCCATGCCAGATCATCCGGCGAGAGGCGGTAATTCGCGGGCACCCAGACACCGCCCACCCGCCAGCAGGCAAACATCGCCTCGAACATCTGGTTGCTGTTGGCCGATTGCACCAGCACCCGGTCGCCGCGCGTGATGCCATATTCCTGCACCAGGGCGGCTGCGAAAGCCCCGGCGCGCGCCTCCATCTCTGCCCAGCTCCAGCGGGCATCGCCCCAGACAAAGCCCACATCATCGCCCAGTCTGCGCGCGCTTTCCGTCAGCAGATGCGACAGGTTCATCACCCGTGTGGAGAACGGGGTAACGCCTTGCGACAGATCGAGCCTCATTTCACGCGTTCCAGAATGGAGACGTAATTGGCGACCGCCGCGCCACCCATGTTGAACACCCCGGCCAGCTTGGCGCCCGGTATCTGCATCTCCCCGGCCTGCCCGGCCAGTTGCATCGCCGCCATGACATGCATCGACACGCCGGTCGCGCCGATCGGATGGCCCTTGGATTTCAGCCCGCCCGAGGGGTTGACCGGCAAGCGCCCGTCCTTGTGCGTGATGCCCTCGCGGATGACGCGGTGGCCCTCACCGGGCTTGGCCAGCCCCATCGCCTCATATTCCAGCATCTCGGCGATGGTGAAACAATCATGCGATTCCACAAGGCTGAGGTCATCCAGCGTGACCCCGGCATCGGCCAGCGCCCGCACCCAAGCCATGCGCGCGCCGCGAAATTCCAGCACATCGCGCTGTGACAGCGCCATGATGTCATTGACCTGAGCGCGCGCGCGAAAGGCAATGGCGCGCGCCATGCCCGCCGCTGTTTCAGCATCCGCCAGCACCAGAACCGCCGCGCCGTCCGACACCAGCGAGCAATCGGTCCGGCGCAGTGGCCCGGCCACGCGGGGGTTCTTCTCGGACACGGTGTTGCAGAAATCGACGCCGAAATCCTTGCGCATATGGGCAAGGGGGTTGGCCATGCCATTCGCGTGATTCTTGGCCGCGATCATCGCCAGCTCTTCCGAGCGGTCGCCGTAACGCTGGAAATAGCTTTGTGCGATCTGACCGAAGAGGCCCGCAAAACCGCCCTCAACCCCGGCTTCCTCAGCGCGGTAGCTGGCACCCAGCAGGATATCGCCCACCTCGGCGGTAGGGGTGGCGGTCATCTTCTCTGCGCCAACGACAAGCGCGATGCGCCCGCGCCCGGCCTCGATGAAATCCATGGCGCCATGCAGCGCGGCAGAGCCGGTGGCGCAGGCGTTTTCAAACCGCGTGGCCGGGGTATGGGCAAAGCGCGCATCCCCCATGGCGACCAGCGCGCCCTGAAAATCCTGCCGCGAGAAGCCGTTGTTGAAGACACCCACAAAGATGCCGTCAATATCTTCCGCGTCGATCTGCGCATGCTCCAGCGCCTGCGCCACAGCCGTCGCCATCAGGCTTTCGGTATCCGGATGGTCGGATTTGCCAAAGACCGTGTGGCCCCAGCCGATTATCTGTGCGCCGTTCATTGTGCGGTTCCTTCCTGTGGCCCGGCGTGGGTGTTGCCCCCGGCAAGGCGGTTTTCGATCATGCGGGCCTCGGCCTGCAATTTTTGTGCAAGCTCGGTGCGGCGCGGCTCTCGCATGCGGCTTTCCACGGCGGCCAGCGACACAGCCCCCACCAACCGCCCGTCCGGCCCGCGCAGTGCCACGCCCAGACCCCAGGAATCTTCAAAGATCAGGCCGGGATTGAGCGCGAAACCCTGTTCGCGCGCCTGTGTCAGATGGGCGCGCAGCGTGTCCGGCTGCATGCGCGGATAGTTGCTTTCCGTCTCTGCCCGGTTTGCCGCCAGCACGGTCTCGGCCTCATCGTCAGGCAGGGCGGCCAGCATCGCCAGCGAGCCCGCGCCCACGCCAAGCGGGTGGTGCGCGCCCGGCATCAGCGCATAGGTGCGGATCGGATGGCTGCCCTCTTCGCGGTGCAGGCAGACCGAATAAAGGCCCCGGCGCACCGACAGAAAGGCGGCATCCCCGGTCTCACGCGCAAGGCGTTGCAGATTGCCCATCACCTGCGACAGCAACCCATGGCGCCCCTGCGCCAGCAGGCCCAGAAGAAACGCCTCTTCCCCCAGATGATAGGCGCGGCTTTCACCCGCCTGCTCGACCAGCCCGGCGCGCATCAGCGCCAGCAGAAGCCGCCGCACGGTCGCCTTGTTCAGGCCGGTCTCCGTGACAATGGCCGAGAGCGTGGCGCCTGAGGCCGTGTGCCGCCCGATCAGCGACAGCAGCGCCAGCGCCCGGTCTACCGCCTGCGCGCCGCCGACTGCCGGATCTGGCCTTTCATGTTTCATAATATGAACCGTATTCTTGCGTGAGGTCTTAGTGGATTCCCCGTATTCATCCTTATTCTGATTTTATTTCAGGCGCGTTGCAAGTTTTTCTTGCAATTGTGAAAAAACACGGTCCACTATTTGGAAAAATATCGGGGCAGAGGGTCTGACAGCCACTCTGCAACTTGTTCAGGAGGAGGAGGAAAGAATGAAATTTTCACGCATCACAGGGGCGGCGCTGGCTGCCAGCCTTGCCACGGCGCTGGGCGTCAGTGCGGCATCGGCCGAAACCCTGCGCCTGTCGCACAACACCGGCGATACCACGACATGGCATCAGGGCGCCGAGCGCTTTGGCGAACTGCTGGCCGAACGCACCGACGGCGCGCTCAGTGTCCGCGTTTTCCCCAATGCGCAACTGTCTGGCGGCGATCAGATGCGCCAGGCCGAGATGGTGGGCCGTGGCGCGCTGGACCTCGTGGTGACATCGGCCATCAACGTGACGCCTCTGGTGCCGGAAATGGCCGTGTTCTCGCTGCCCTACCTTTATTCCAACTATGAGCAGGTCGATGCCACCACGCAGGGCGCACCGGGTGAGATGCTGTCCGATATCCTGCTGGAAAAGGGCATTGTCGTGCTCGCATGGGGTGAAAACGGCTTTCGGGAGGTGACGAACAACACCCGCCCCATCCGCAGCCCCGAAGACATGCGCGGGCTGAACATGCGCGTGGCCGGGCCGATGTATATCGACGTGATGAACGCGCTGGGCGCCAACCCGCAGCAGATGCAGTGGGGTGAAACCATGTCGGCGCTGCAGCAGGGCGTGGTTGACGGTCAGGAAAACCCTATTGGCGCGGTGATCATTCCGCAGCAGGTCTATGAGGTGCAGCGCTATCTGACGGCTTGGCATTATTCCTACGACCCCATCTTCCTTGGCATCTCGCAGGCGAAATGGGACAGCTATGATGCCGACATGCAGGCGCTGATCCGCGAAGCCGCGCAGGAGGCGATGGCCTATCAGCGCGAGATTACCCGCGAGGGCACCGCACAGGGCATCGCTTTCCTGCGTGAGCAGGGGATGGAAGTGTATGAGCCCACCGACGAAGAGCTTGGCGCCTTCCGCGAAGCCACGCAGCCCGCGTTTGACCAATGGGCCGCGCGCGTGGGGCCCGAGATTGTCGGTGCCTTTCAGGATGCGATTGCCGCCGCCAACTGAGGCATGAACCGAGCGCCCGTGGCCCCTCAGCGGGGTCACGGGTCTTTTGTCAGGGTCCGTGCCGATGATACGCTTCCTGTTGCGTGATTTCGAAAAGATCGTCTGCGCCATCCTGTTTCTGGGCATGACGGCGCTTGGCTTTCTCAATGTCGTCATCCGCTACGGCACCAATTACTCATTCGCCGCCAGCGAGGAACTGCTGGTCAACGGCTTCCTGCTGCTGACGGTCTTCGGCGCGGCCATCGCGGCGCAACGCGGCGAGCATCTGGCGGTGACCATGGTGCATGAGCTGCTGCCGCGTGTGCTCTGGCTGCCGGTCCTGCTGCTGTCGGTCGTGCTTTCGGTGACACTGCTGGCGCTGTCGGCGTGGTTTTCGTGGGAGGCGATGATGAATATCCGGCGTGTGGGCATGCAGTCTTACGGCCTGGGGCTGCCCGCGTGGTATTATCAGGCCGCGCTGCCGTTCGGCTTTGCGCTGATCATCCTGCGTTATCTGCAACACGCATGGACGGTGATGCGCGCCGGCCCCGTTGCGGAGACCGGACATGTTTGAGGCCATCGGCATCACATCGGCCGGAACGCAGATGATCGTCCTGTTCTTCCTCCTGATGGCGGTGCGCCTTCCGGTGGCCTTCGCGCTGGGCCTGTCGGCGCTATACGCCATGTGGAAAATCGGCTTCGGGCTGGAGCTGGCGGGCGATCTGATCGCGACCGGCATCACCAAGTTCTCGCTTCTGGCGATCCCGTTCTTCATTCTGGCGGGCACGCTGATGGGCAGCCTTGGCATTGCCGAGCGCATGATCCGCTTCTTTCGCGTGGCCGTGGGCGGGTTGCCGGGCGGTATGGGGATGGTGGGGACGGTTGTTTGCCTGTTCTGGGGCGCTGTCAGCGGCTCAGGCCCGGCCTCGGTCGCGGCGATTGGCCCGATGATCATCAAGGGTATGGAGGAAGACGGCTATGACCGCGCTGTTGCAGCCGGGCTGGTGGTGACGGGGGCGGCATTTTCCATCGTCATTCCGCCCTCCATCGGGCTGGTGATTTACGGCGTGATCGCCGAAACCTCGATCTCGCGCCTGTTCATCGCCGCCATCATTCCGGGCGTCTTCATGGCGCTGACCATGGTGGCCGTGTTGCCCTTCGTGCGCCGCCGCCCTGCTATTGCCAGCCCCAGCCTTCAGACCCTCAGCCCCGCCCCCTATGCCAACACGCCCCGCAGCCGCGCCTTGTGGCAGTCCTTCAAAGACAGCTTCTGGGGCCTGATGACGCCGGTTGTCATTCTGGGCGGTATCTATTCCGGAATCTTCACGCCGACCGAGGCCGCCATTGTCGCAACCGTCTATGCCTTGCTGGTGGGGGCCTTTGCCTATCGCACCCTGACCCTGCGACGTCTGTATGATGCGCTTGGCACGGCGGCGGCTTCCTCGGCGGTGGTGATGCTGATCGTGGCCTATGCCAGCCTTTTCGGCTGGGTCGTCACTGTCGATGATCTGGTGCGCAGCTATTCCGGCGCGCTGCTGGGGCTGAGCGACAATGGCTGGGTGATCCTGCTGGTGATCATGGTGATCCTGCTGATCGCGGGCATGTTCATGGACCCGGTGACGGTGATGTTCATTGCCCTGCCGATCTTCCTGCCCGTCGCGCGGGAAATGGGGTGGGACCCGGTCTGGTTCGGGGTGCTGGTCATGGTCAATCTGGCCATCGGGCTGATCACGCCGCCGGTGGGCATCAACCTGTATGTCGCGGCGAATGTGACCAATCTGAGCATTGAGCGTGTCGCATGGGGCACCATGCCGTTCCTGCTGGCCAGTCTTGTGGGGATCGTGGTGGTCGCGGCGGTTCCGCAGATGTCGCTGGTTCTGGTGCACTGGCTGCGTTGAACAAAGGAGACGATCATGGATATGAAGGCCGCCATCGTGACCGGGGCCGCGCGGGGCATCGGGCTGGCAACAACGCAGCTTCTGCTGGCTGAGGGGTGGCAGGTTGCGATGATTGACCGCGACAGCGCGGCACTGCTGGCGGCGGCTGAGGGGCTGGAGCATGGTTTTCCGGTGGTCTGCGATGTCTCGGTGCCTGAGCAGGTCAACGCCATGACCGCCGAGGTGACCGCACGCTGCGGGCGTGTTGATGCGCTGGTCAACAACGCCGGTGTGGCCGATTTCCGCCCGCTGGCAGATACCGATTTCGCCACATGGCGCGAGGTGATGGCGACCAATCTGGACGGGGTGTTCCTGACCTCTCAGGCGGTCGCGCCTCATCTGAAAGCCACACGCGGGGCCATCGTCAATATCGCCTCCATCTCAGGGTTGCGGGCCAGCACGTTGCGCGTGGCCTATGGCACCTCGAAAGCCGCCGTGATCCACCTGACGCGGCAGCAGGCGGCGGAGCTGGGTGAATGGGGTGTGCGCGCCAATTGCGTGGCGCCCGGGCCGGTCGATACCAAGCTGGCGCTGGCGGTGCATTCACCCGCCATCCGCGCCGCGTATCATGACGCCATCCCCCTCAACCGCTACGGCACGGAGCGTGAGATTGCCGAGGCGATTGTCTTTCTGTGCTCGGAACGCGCCAGCTATCTTACGGGGCAGGTCATTGCCGTTGACGGCGGCTTTGATGCCGTGGGCGTGGGGCTGCCCGCCCTGCGCACACTCTGAGGCGCCTCCTGCGCCCATTCGTAAAGCTGCAGGATGATCGGCCCCAGTGACTGGCCCTGCGTGGTCAGCCTGTAGGTCACTTCGCGCGGAAAGCCGTTGCTGACGGCGCGCGCCAGCAGCCCGCGCCGGGTCAGCCCGCCCAGCCGCTCGCTCAGCACCTTGGGGGTGATCCCCGGCAGCACGCCCTGCAACTCACCATAGCGCCGGGGCCCGTCTGTGAGGTGCCACAGGATCAGCGCGTTCCAGCGATGGCCCAGAAAGGCCAGCCAGTCTTCGGCCAGACATTCGGCGGGGCGGCAGGCATTGCGCGGCGCGGTGCCTGCCTGGCTTTCCGTTTGGCCCGGCTGGCTTTCCGTTTGGCCCGCCTGGCTTTCCGTTTGGATAGTCTCGATTCGCTGTGCTTCATGGCTGGTCATGGCCCCAATATCGGCGCCGGAACTGCAAGGAACAAGAGATGTCGGGCATTCTTATCATCGGTGGCTATGGCCATGTCGGTCACCAGATCGCCGCAGGGCTGCAAGGGGCGGGGCGGGCGCAGGTGCGGATCGCCGGGCGCGATGCGGGCCGCGCCGCCGCTGTCGCCGCAAAGCTGGGTTGCGGCTGGGCGGTCATGGACCTGCGCCAGCCCGAAAGCTGGGAGGCCGCACTGGCGGGGATCGGCACTGTTATCGTCTGCATTGACCTGCCGGATGCCGGTTTTCCGGCCCATGTGCTGGGGCGCGGGCTGGCCTATATCGACATCTCCGCCACCGACAGCGTTCTGCGCCGGATTGAGGGGCTGGACGCGTCCGCGCGGCAGCAGGGTGGCTGCGCGGTGCTTTCGGTCGGGCTGGCGCCGGGGCTGAGCAATCTCATGGCGCGTGCGGCTGTCGAGGGGATGGGGCAGGTTGAGGCCGTGAGCATCGGGGTGCTGCTGGGTCTGGGCGATGCGCATGGCCCCGCCGCGGTGGACTGGACGCTGGACAATCTGCGCCCGGTCAGCGCCGCCGATGTGCGGATGACGGGCTTTGGGCCTGAGGCAACGCCGGTGCCGACCATCCCTTTCGCCTTTGCCGATCAGTTGGTGCTGGCGCGCCGCCACGCGATGGCGGGGGTCACCACCCGGCTGGGCCTTGCCTCACCGCTGATCACGCGTGGCACGCTCCGGCTGCTGGCCGGGCTGGCGCAGCGCCCCGGCTTTCGCCGCCTTCTGCGCTGGAGCATGGCGCGGTTCCGGCTTGGCTCTGACCGCGCGTCGCTGGTGGTGGAGGCGGTCGGGCGGGGCGCCGGGGGGCCGCTTCGCCACCGTCTGACGCTTGACGGACGGGCCGAGGCCGCCATCACCGCCCTGATCGCTGCCCAGGTCGCGCTGATGCTGCCCGCCAGAGCGCGCCCGGGTGTCTGGCATATCGAGGAGTTGTGGCAGCTCTCTGATTTCGCAGCGGCGCTGAAGGCGGAGGGGATCGCGCTGGGTGCGCAGAACAGCGCATCCGCCTGAGCATGGAAAAGCGGCAGCGCTGCCGTCAGCGTGCCGCCCGCAGCGGGCTTTGTCCCGGCTGTTCATGCCTTTCGCGCCTTGCGTCACAGGCCTGACAGCGCAGGGTGCGGTGCAGGTAGCCCTTCGCCGGGGCATGGGCCAACCCTTGCAGCCTGCGCAGCCCGCACAGCGCCCGGGTGAACGCCCGGGCAGCTGCCAGCCCCGTAAGCGGCGTGTCGGTCGGCCCGCGGCTGGCCACGATCACCACCTCGCCGCCGGGCATGAGAGAGGCATCGACATGTCGCGCCAGCATCGCCAGTTCGGCCTCGCTGAGGTAATACAGAACCTCGGACAGCACGATCAGGTCGGCCTTGCGCCGGGGCCACTGGCGCGGCACCTCAACCTGACGCAGCGCCACATTGCGGCATGATGCCAGCCGCTGACGGGCCAGTTGCAGCGCGGTGGGCGACAGATCCAGCCCCAGAAACCTGTCGCAACGCGCGGCAAGCTGCGCGCTGAGAACACCGATGGAACAGCCCACCTCAATCGCGC
This sequence comes from Pararhodobacter sp., assembly GCF_036802785.1. Lineage (GTDB taxonomy): Bacteria > Pseudomonadota > Alphaproteobacteria > Rhodobacterales > Rhodobacteraceae > Pararhodobacter. Next base: position 19,724 of record NZ_DAIRVN010000037.1, on the reverse strand, counting down.
TGGCGTAATGCGGCTGTAGCAGCGCGGCCAAGGTGGCCGCGTATTTCTGCTGCTCATAGGGGCTGGCGGTGTAGTTCCACGGATCGGGGCTGGCGCGGTAGAGGCTTTCGAAATGGGTCTGGCGGTGGTCATTCATGCCCGGTCTCGCGGATGAAGATTTCAGGATGGTCAAGGAAATGGCGCTGATGCGCGGCGCGCATGACAAAGCCCGTGGGGTCATCGCCGATCAGCCCGGTCATCTGCGAGGCATGGGCGGCCAGTGCGTGGCGCTTGCGCTGCGCCTGTCTGGGGGCATGAACCAGCGCCATGTCGCGCGGCCGGGGCGCCGGAAGCGCGGGGTCAAAGCGGCCCCATATGGGGTAGGACCAGCGCGCCAGTTGCGGGTGACGGGCGTGAAGATCGGCGGCAAGGCGGGCAGTGCTGGCGTGGTCACAATGCGGATCACCCGCCCAACTGGCCCAGAGCGCGCCGGTCTGTGCGCCGATCAAAGGCGCGATCCGGTTGCAGGCATCGCGGCGGGCGGTGGCGTCATCGGGGGCGGCGGTGTCGGGGTAGCCCAGCAGCAGCGGCGCAGGCCCGGCCTCCCCTGTCAGCCTGCGCAAGGCGCGGCGCAGTTCCAGCGCGCGCAGCCGCGCCATCCGCGCTGGCGGGCAGCGCCGCGAGAGGGGGTGCGAGCGGCTGCCATCGGTGACCAGCACCACCCGCACCGCCACACCGGCCTCCGCCAGCGCGGCAATCGCCAGCCCGCAGCCCAGCGTTTCATCATCCGGGTGCGGGGCCAGCAGGATCACCTCGCCGCCGCCGCACAGTGACAGGGGGCTGGCCGGTGGCGCACCGGCGGCGGCGTCCAGCAGGGGCGAGGTGATCACCACATCTCTCCGACCGGCTGACCGGCCTCGGCGATATCGGTGCTTGCGCGCAGCATCTTGCCGTCCAGATCGGCCTGACGCAGGAAAAACGCCAGATCGCGGCGGATACGGTCGATACTGGTGCCGCTGGCAAATGCGGCAGTGCCCACCGCGCGCTCAGCCAGTGCGATGCCGTGCTGGCAGGCGGTTTCAACCGCCTGACGCGCCATCAGCACGCGCGCGACGGCATGCGGGGCCGGGCGGGGGCTTTCGGCGGCCAGCGCGGCGGCCTCGGTCCAGAGGCGCGCGGTATTGGCGGCGCTGACCAGTTCGAACAGCCGCGCGGCCTGCAGGGGCTGCGGGTTGGGGTTCAGCTTCTGGCGGACCGCCTCGGCCAGCGCCTCCAGCCCGCCGGTATGCAGGGCAAGGTAGCGCCAGACTCCGCCCTCGAAATGCGGCTCACGCAGAAAATCGCCGGGCTTGCCCAGCAGACCGCCCTGCAACCCCTCCAGATCATACCGCCCCGAGGCCGTGGCGCGCATCCCGCTGACCTGCCATGACTGCGGATCGGCGCGGCGCGGGTCGCCGACATCAACCAGCAGCATCTGCACCGCGCCTTCATCATCCTGAACGGTCACCACGGCCCGGCCCACCAGCCCCAGCCCGGAGCAGAATTTCTTCCCGCCGCTGAGGCGGGCATCCTTGCCCTCCTGACTGTCGATGCGCGCCGGGGGGTCATCATCGGCACCCCAGACCCCATGCAGCACCGGCCCGGAAACCGAGGCCTGCTGCACCGGCTGGCCATAAAGGCGGATCAGCCTGAGCGCGTTCACATGCCCCTCAACCAGCCGCCCGACCGAGAGGTTGGCGCGCCCGAGTGCGCGCAGGATATCGCAGCCCGCCAGCGTATCGCCGTTCGGCAGGCAGGCGCGGGTGAGCCGGGCAAGCAGGCCGCTGTCCACCAGTGCGGCGATATCCGCGCTCAGATCATCCTCGCCCCGGTCGGCGGCGCCCGCGCGGCGGGCGATGGCGGCACAGACCATATGCGGCGACGGGTGCGGCAGGCGGGTGGCGGTGGCGTTACTGGGCGGGGATGGCATGGGGATGATCCTGACGGGCAGAGCTGGCGGGGCCGCGCGGGCCCGCACCCTTGATCTGACGAAGGCGTGTAAGCAAAAGCGGCAGTTCGCGCGCGGCCTCGCTCTGACGCAGGCGCTGGCGGGAGAGGGCCGGGTGCACGGCCTCCAGCCGTTGCCAGAAGGCGCCGAATGTATCGAAATTGCCGGGGTGGCTGAGTGGGGGCGCGGGGCCCAGAAGCTGATGAACCATGCTCCAGACCGCTTCAGGCGCGGGCCAGAGCGCGCGCAGACGGCCTTTCGCGGTGTATCGGCGCGCCAGCGCATCGGCGGGTTCAAGCCATGTGTCGCACAGCGGATCGGCCTGTGAGCAGCGCTCTTGCAGCGTGCTTGCCATTCCCCCGACTGCGCGCCCCTCCAGCCTGCACGAGGTCACCACCAGCGGTGCACTGGCGTGGCGGATGCGCAGATCGAGCGCCTCGGCCCGCAGGGCCAGCGCCCGGTCCTCGGACAAGGGTTTCCAGGGGATGCCGCCCATCCGCGCAAGGGCCGTTGTCGTCACCGCGATACTGGCGCCTGAATGGCTGAGGTGCTCCGGCGCGGGATCATGCACCTGCGGATCAAGCAGCGTGACCAGCCTGATCGCGGCCTTTGTGTAGGCCCCTTCATCCGTGTCATGCGGAGAAAGCTGGCCGCGTATCTGCGCCAGTTCATCAGGGTCCGGGCTGATGGCGCCAAAGACGACATCGGCATGGCACAACTCGGCGAGATTGGCTGTGATCCAGTCCGGGCAGACGCGGCTGTCGGCATCGGTGGTCATCAGCATCTGTGGTGGCTGCGCGATGCTTTGTGCCAGCGTCATGCCGATGTCGCGCACCCGCCCCACACCGCCGGTGCCGGGCACAAAATGCAGATCCGCGATAAGATGCGGCAGGGCGCGTGCGCGCAGCACCGCCGCCGTTCTGGCTGCGGTATCATCGGTAGTATCGTTCACGCAGACAACCACGCCGACCGTCTGCCCTGAGCGGGCGATGGTGTCGGCCATCGCATTCAGGCAAGCCTCGATCCGGTTGCTTTCATCGCGCGCGGGAATGATGACCGCCGCGCCCCAGCGCGCAGCCACCCCCGCCCCCTCCACCCGTTTCAGAACGGGCGGAGGCATCTGCTGTATGTTCATGCGATGCGCTCCCAGTAGCGCAGGGCGCGGCAGGCCTTGACGAAGGGGGCGGCATCCTTGGGGCCGGAAAGCACGTGCATGCCGGCATCGGGCGGGCCTGCACTGACGGCGGTGAACAGGGCCTCGGCATCGGGGGTCAGGGCAATGAACTTGGCATGCGCAAAGGCGTCGGCGGCAAAGCATTTCGCCGGATGCATGCCCTTGAGCATATCAGTCCCTTCCGCTGTGGCCAGCACCGCAACCGCATCGTACAAAACCGAAGGCGCGCCATCGATCTTCTGATCAGCCGGAACCTTGTTGCCCCCGGCGGTGGTGATGCCGCCCACAGCGGGCGCGATCTTTTCAACCATCCCGCCTTCGGCCTTGACCGCCTTGACCAGCGCTTCCAGCAGCGCATCGTCGATACCATCGGTCATGACGATACCCAGCTTGCGGCCCTTGAAGCTGTCCGGCGCGTTCTTGAGGATCGACAGCGGGTCAGAGGGTTTGAGGCTGGTATCGGTCTTGACCGCCGGTTCATGGGCCTTTGGAACGCCCTCAAGCCCCAATCCTTTGGCCACCTTTTTTGCCAGATCGGCGTCGATGTTGGGCAGATGCGCCACCACCCGCTCACGGATTGCAAGGGTTTCAACCTTGGACAGCTCGAACACCAGCGCATCCGCCAGATGGGCCTGCTCGATTTCGGTCTGGCTGATGTAGAATTGGCGCGCCTGACTGTAGTGATCCGCAAAGCTTTCCGCGCGCAGCTTGCGCTTTTCGCCCTTGATGGGTTCGGGGAAAGACCGGTGCCCGCGGTCGGGGTCAGCGCGCGGGCCGCCCTGTGACCAGCTGTTCGGCTCATAATTCGCGCGGCCTTTTGGGCCACGCATCTGCATATGCCCGTCCTGCTGGAAATGATGCATCGGGCAGCGCGGCGCGTTGATGGGGATATGGGTGAAGTTCGGCCCACCAAGGCGCTTCAGCTGCGTATCCAGGTATGAGAAGTTGCGCCCCTGAAGCAGCGGGTCATTGGTGAAATCCACCCCCGGCACGATGTTCTGGGTGCAGAAGGCGACCTGTTCGGTCTCGGCAAAGAAGTTATCGACCATGCGGTCAAGGACCAGCTTGCCGATCACCTGCAGCGGCACCTCTTCTTCCGGGATGATCTTGGTGGGGTCCAGAATGTCAAAGGCGAAACGGTCGGCAAAGTCATCATCGAACAACTGCACCGCCAGATCCCATTCGGGATAGTCGCCGGACTGGATGGCATCCCACAGGTCCCGGCGATGGAAATCAGGGTCGGCGCCGTTGATCTTGACGGCCTCATCCCAGAGCACCGATTGCATGCCCTGACGCGGCTTCCAGTGGAACTTGACGAAGGTGCCCTTGCCCTCGGCGTTCACAAAGCGGAAGCTGTGCACGCCGAACCCCTCCATGAACCGGTACGAGCGCGGGATGGTGCGGTCAGACATCTGCCACATGACCATATGCAGGGATTCCGGCATGAGCGAGACAAAATCCCAATAGTTGTCATGAGCCGATTGCGCCTGCGGAAAACCGCGATCAGGCTCATCCTTGACGGCATGAACAAGGTCAGGAAATTTCATCGGGTCCTGAATGAAGAAGACCGGGATGTTGTTGCCGACGATGTCCCAGTTGCCTTCCTCGGTATACAGCTTGACGGCAAAGCCGCGCACATCGCGCGCAAGGTCCATCGAACCCTTGTTACCCGCCACGGTCGAAAACCGCACAAAGGCCGGAACGCGGCGGCCCGCCTCCTGGAACAGATGCGCGGCAGTGATCTCGCCCAGTGCCTCGGTCGCCTCGAAATAGCCATGCGCGCCGTAGCCACGGGCATGGACCACGCGCTCAGGGATGCGCTCATGGTCGAAATGGAAGATCTTTTCGCGCATGGCGAAATCTTCCAGCAGGGCCGGGCCGCGCGGGCCTGCGCGCAGGGTATTCTGGTTGTCGGAAACCGGCGCGCCCTGTGCGGTGGTCATCCGCTCGCCATCCGGAAGCTGGTGGGTTTCACCACCCTCACCGCGGCGTTGCTTGCGCTCAACTGTTTCATTGCCGGACTGGGAATCGGCGGTCGGGCGATAGGTCGGGATATGGTCTGGCATGAGGGCTTTCCTCCCTGAGTATTGCAAGCGTTCTGAGAAGCCACGCGGTGATCCGGGGCGTGCCAATCAGCAAGGATTACGAAAAAGGATGTGCAGTGGAGCGTTCCATGGCACCCTAACCCGGTTTGATGCCGTGGGGTTCCAATGCCGCCGGGCAAAAGCCGGGCCCCCGGCGAAGAATGGCCGTCCTGCGCAACCCTGTGGTCCGCGCGGAAAGACGGCCCCGGCCCGTTTACTCGGCCCGGAGGTGCGTTTCAGAATGGTGTGGGGGATGGTGCTGCGCTGCTGCGCCGGATCATAAGGCCGGCGGCGCGCGGGGCACGGCCTTTGGGGCCGGTGGGCAATGACGCAAGGGAAGCCGACCGTTCAGGCAGCTTGCGGGTTTCTGTGCTCCGGCAGCGGATTCACTTCTGAACGGGGCTGCCAAACAGTGGCGGCGATTCCGGCAATGGCACGGATAGGGAAATTACCGGCAACCAGCTTGCGTGGCGCGCCCGAAGACGCGCCCGCCGCCGGATTTCTGAACCGGATTTGTTAACCGGATTTGGCCGCGTGAGTATCCTGAAAATACCGCGTCAGGTGTTCGACCTCTTCGCGGTCACCCATGATGACGCCGACGCGCTGGTGCAGCCCCTCGGGCTCGATGTCCATGATCCGCCGGGTGGCATCGACCGCTTTTCCACCAGCTTGTTCAATGAGATAGGCCATGGGATTGGCCTCATACATAAGCCGCAGTTTGCCCGGTTTTGCCGGGTCACGCCCGTCCCAGGGGTACAGGAATATGCCGCCGCGCTTGAGAATGCGGTGAATGTCGGCAACCATGGAGCCTGTCCAGCGCATGTTGAAATTCACGTTGCGGGGGCCATCCTTGCCTGCCATGCAATCGGCGATATAGCGCCGCACCGGCCCGGCCCAATGCCGCTCATTCGACATGTTGATCGCGAATTCACGGTTGCCTGCCGGAATGCGGATGCGCTCCTGCGTCAGAACCCATGAACCCATTTCCCGGTCCAGCGTGAATTCATACACACCCGTCCCGACAGACAGAACCAGCGATGTCTGGGGGCCAAAAACCGCATAGCCTGCGGCCACCTGTTTACGGCCGGATTGCAGGAAATCTGCCTCCGTGACCTCTCGGCCGGATACGTCGGCAGGGGCTGTGAGAACCGAGAAAATCGTTCCCACGGACAGGTTCACGTCAACGTTGCTCGACCCGTCGATCGGATCGAAGAGCAGCAGATACTCGCCCTTCGGATAGCGGTTGGGAATAAGATGAATGGTCTCCATCTCCTCGGACGCCATCGCCGCAAGATGGCCGCCCCATTCATTCGCCTCAAGCAGGCGCTCATTGGCGATGACATCCAGCTTCTTCTGCGCCTCGCCCTGCACATTCTCGGCGCCGAAATCACCCAGCACACCGCCAAGGGCGCCCTTGTTGACCGAGATGCTGATCGCCTTGCAGGCGCGCGCGACGATTTCTATCAGAAGCCGAAGCTGCGCGGGGAGCGCGGCTTCCTTGCGTTGCTGTTCGACAAGAAACTGGGTGAGGGTTTTTCGGTGCATCTGGCCTGTTGCCTCCGGCGATGTTCGGACACAATGGCACTACACCTTTCCATCCGGAAAGTCAGGGGCTTTCAGACCTTGATCCTTGCCCGGGCACCGAAGGATAAAATACGATGCGTACCATGATCCCCGAAGGTAATTTCCGCTTCATCGCGCTGGACGTGGAAACGGCCTGCAGCGATGCGGCAAGCATCTGCCAGCTCGGGCTGGCCTGTGTCTGGCCTGACAACCGGATCCTGACGTTTTCGACACTGGTGCAGCCCGGCACACGGTTTGATCCGTTCAACATCCGGCTTCACGGGATCGGCCCGGATCATGTCACCAGCGCGCCCCGGTTTGATGCAGTGCTTGACCAGCTGTTCCCCTTGCTGTCACGCCACCATCTGGTTCAGCACAGCAATTTCGACCGGCAGGCAGTGAACGCCGCCAGCCTCGCCTGCGGGATCGCCGCGCCCGGTTTCCTCTGGGCGGACAGCGTGACCATCGCCCGCCGCGCATGGCCTGAACTGAAAGGGAATGGCGGGCACGGGCTGGGAAACCTCAAGAAGGTGCTGAACCTTGATTTCCGCCACCACGACGCGGGCGAAGACGCGCGCGCGGCAGCGCAGGTTGTGTTGCATGCCGAAAGGCACCTTGGGCTGCCGTTCGATGAACTGATCAAACCGATCCGGAAAAGCGTGCCCGCCATGCGGCCAGCGTGAACCGACAGATCTGAGGGTGGGGAATCAGCCTGCTTTGCCGCCGTCCTTAGCGGAACGGCGGCGGAGCCTTCAGCAGTTCGCGCGCTGAACAGGTTCAGAACGGCCGGTCGCGCGCGACCATGAAGGCGCTGGCTTCATTCGGGCGCTTCAATGTCAAGCATCCGTGCCTCCACCATCCTGAGGCTATCGTCAAATTGAGCAGCCAGGTCAGGATGGCGCGAGACATTGGAATAGAACCACATCAACTGCATCGCATACCGCACTGCATCCAGACGGACAGGGAGATTGCGGAAGGCGGTTATGACTAGAATTTCATCTTTATCGATGGAATTTTCGATCTCAAGAAGCGTTTTTCGGATTTTGGATTCAATGTGCGGAGTGTAGAGGACATCGCTGTCCTGCAAGGCAGTGCGCAACAGCAATCGTGCATCCTGAAGAAGCGAGAGATCCTGTATGCTCATCCGGTTTCTCCTCATTGCAATACGGCGGGGAAAAACACCTCGTGTCCTGAATTTTATTTATTGTCGCAGTCGTCCAAGCTGCGCCGCCTCACAGGCGCATCGTATGATGTTTTCAGGCAGGCGCTTCATGGCAAAATTCTGCGGGGACTGGATTGAAAAACGACCGCGCAACGTCGCGGTCGTGAACGGCCGCCGCGAGTCGAGCGCGCTCCTTTCGGGTGAACGCGCTCTGGCCCTTGGCTGAACAGAAAGCAGGAACCGGTGGGAAGCGGACATCTGAAAGAATGATCCCGGAAACGCTATGAAAAGAGAAACAGCAAAACGGCGATAAATGTTGCGAGGACAATTATGTAATAGAAGTAGTATTTGTTGTATATTGGCGTTGGTCTGAAACACCAGCCACACACTTTGCTTCCGAACCGCAATTTGTGGCCGCAGTGCTGACACTCGAACGCCCGAACAACCTTTTTCCCTTTCATGTCTTCATCCCATCATATTTCATTGTGTTGCCAGATTGGTTCCGGCTTATGGCGTTTTTTGAGCGCCGGGGTGCTGATAGTCCTGCACGAGGTATTTCAGCGTGTTACGTGGTCATCGGGTCTGAAAGAGTGCAGCTGCAGTTGACGATCTGCCGCCACAGAGAAGGGATTGATCCGTCGGTGCCCCGAACAGAGAGGGGGTGCAATTCCGGATCGGTTTCCCGCAAAAAAGCGGCGTTCGCACGCCGATCGATTTTTTTGGTCACTTTTCTCCTCACAAGTGAAGAGTGACGACTATAGCAGGGTCAGCAGCGAATGCGGTGGTGGACCCTATGAACATTGCCGTAGTTGTCATCATCGGTTTATTCATGGAATCCTCCTTGGATTATCAAGACTCGCCTGGCGCAACCTCGTCAGGTTTATGGTCATTTCAAGACCAAAGCACGCGATTGAGCGGCGGCCGTTGATGGCCGCGCGCAATGCCCACTTCATATTTAAGGTATTGAAAATTTCTATATGGCGCGTATTTGCGACACAATGCATCATTTTAGCCTTTCAGGGTGGTCACAAATCCCCTTCCGGCAGAAATCTGCATTTTATCGCCTTGATGCCGTATCATTTCTATGGAGGTAAAGATATTTTAGGCATCACGATCGCATCCATTCTCACAAGATCCGACATCACTCAAACCCGATGCGGCCTGCGCGCTAACGACCTATTTTTACGTGGTTTTCTTCAGAAAATCACCCTGAGAAATGAACGTCCTTTAATACCGATATAAATTGACGACTTTGTTAGTTGATGGAAATCAATATTGGTGACTGACATTCAGTGTTTTTGAGCTCGGCATAGACGACTCGTGCTTTCATCTGCCGGTATTTTACAGTTGCGTTCAAAAAAGGAGGCCAGCGCATGCAATATAGAAACGCGAAAATACCCGCATGTAAACAACTTCAGATTGAATTGGACACCTTTAGACAGATCGCACGTTTGCGCAGTTATTCTCCATTTCATAGAAACGGCACGACATGGGAGCTGCTGTTGCTTCTGGCGGCAAATGACGGGCAGTCCGAGCTCGGTGTCTACAACACCCTCGACCAACTTGAGAGCCGCTATCTGGGCAAGTCCGCATTGCTCAGGTTCCTGAAGGACCGGCGCGCGGATGGCCTGCTGGCATTCGATGCCCTTGAAAAACGAAGCAGCTGGGGGCTGAAACTGAATCAGGACCTTCATGACAGGCTCACCGAGCTTCTTCGTGATCGCAACCGGAAGCTCGCTGAAGCTTTCGTTGACCATGAGATGGGCGACGCAACGGATCAGCAGACCGCGCCACCTCTGCTTAGGAGATCGAGGTAGGGCACTGATGGCCCACTTCCGCAGTGCGTGTGCTGGCCAGCGGCATGAGCCGCTCTAGCGTCCCAGATCGAAGCGCAGGCCCAGGCCGGTGCGCTGCTCGCTGAACAATGCGAGGGTTGATCTGGTCTGCTGATGCGTCAGCTCCACCGTGAGGCCCCGACGCGGGCGGACAGACAGGCTCAACCCTCTCAGCCGGTCTTGCCGCTCAACCCCCAGCAAGAGGCCGCCACGGGCATCGACCTGCCAGACCGACAGGCTGAAGGGCCGCTGCTTCCAGATCCAGCTTGCCTGCGCATTGATCCGGCGGCGCAGCGCGGTTTCGTTGGGGATTCCATCGGTCAGGGTCAGCGATATATCGGTTGTCAGATGGTTCCAGACGGCGCCCCAGCCCAGTGTTACGGCGTTTTGCTGGCCATCCTCCTGCCAGTGCCGGGCAAGCCCGAGAGAAAGCTGGTGATACGCCGGACCGGCCGTCAGAAGATGCGAAAGCGTACCCGATACGGTTGAGCTGCGACTGCTCGACAGCGCTCGCCAGCCTGCCTGCGTGCTGGCGCAAAGATCGGCAAAATTCCAGCCCGTGACATGGTTGCGTGAACAGACCGAAAGGCTGGCATTGGCCCTGCCAATCTCATGGCGGGGAGACCAGACGGCCTCGCCATTTCCCTGCAGTTCCAGATACCGGCCCGGCCCGTAGGCCAGTCGCGTCTCGGCCCCCAGCCGCGCACCTGCGACCAGCCCGGCTCTGGCCATGCGCGCCGGGTCCACCTCGAACATCAGGCCGAAATGGTCGAACCGGTCATTGATAAAGCCGCCGTTGATATTGGCATCCCAGGCCAGCACCGGGGTTACGCGGGCATCAGCGCTGAGCAGGGCGGGCCTGCGGGCGTCATGATAGAACCCCTGCGCCTGAAGCGCCTGTCGCGCTGCTTGCGTGATCGGCGGCGGTGCGCGGCGGGTATCAAGCGCGCGCGTCAGGGCATAAAGCCGCAGCCGCTCTCCCGGGGCCAGCCCGGCCATCGCCGCGCGTTCCATCACTTGCGCATGGGCGCCGCCCGACAGGGTGAGAAGCAGTGCAATCAGAAAACCCAGCGCGCGCAACAGCGCGGCTTCAGGGCGCCGCTGGCAGGGCATTCGGATCGATACCCACAAAAGCTCCCTGCACCGAAAGGCGCCGCCTGGTTTCCGCATCGATGCCTTCGGTGGTATAAAGCCCCGCGGTGGACAGACCATGCAGGTCGTTTGCATAGGTGGGGCTTCCACCCACGGTGCCACGCAGGCTGCCATCGGCCGACAAGATATCGGGTGAATCCGGGTCCCAGACGGTGATCAGCACATCGCCGCCATAGGCCCCGGTGCGGATGTTGAAGGGTAGGTCCGTCGCGATGATCTCGGTGCGCACCTGCGACAGGTCATCAACGCCGGTTCGCAGGTCCAGCGTGGCGGTTTCGTTGTCGAAATCAAGCGCCAGATTGACCAGCCCGCGTGGGTCATTGCCGCTCAGGATGGGGCCGTCATCAATCGAGACCCAGCTGAAGTTATGCCCGCGCAGATAAAAAGTGCCGGTCGCGGCAACCAGCTGCCCGGCCTCTTCATTCAGGAACGGCGACTGATCGGCGGTCAGCCGCAAGAGCCGCTGCACCGGGCCTGTGCCGTCATCGACCTGTGCGATCACCTCGACATTCATGCGTCCGCCATACAGCGCTTCGTTCAACGTGACGAGGTTGCGGTAACCGGCCGGGTCAGCCGGGTCTGCATCCTCAAAAGCGGCAAGAATGGCCGCATCACCGGGGGTGGACCGGTCCAGCCGCACGCGGGAAAAGCCGTTGTGCTCGGTTACATAGCTTTCGAATGCCGGGGTTTCGACGGGCACACCGTCCGGCAAAGGGGGCAGGGCCGTCCCGCCGCCGCCACAGGCCGCGATAAGAACCAGACCCAGCACCGGGGGAAGACTCTGTCGCATCCTGTGTTCCCTTTGACCACGATAGGAGAGATTTTTCAGATACCACAGGTATACGGTCAAGCGCAGCGGAAAGGAAGCGCCTGAAAGGCGCCGGACAGTATGGCGCGCCATACCTTGCGTCTGTCGGGACGTTCCCGTGACGGTGCGGACTCCCTTGTCGAACACCATTGCCATCCAGGAAAGCACCGCGGCGCTGAGGCTGTACATCTCGACGCGCAAGTATCCTCGGTTGGTGTGAGATCGGGTGATGCAGATCGGTCTGGAGCCGAGCATATTTGGCACACTTTCGATGGGGCGGACCAAGATCGATGGGGCGGACCAAGATCGCGCGTATCTGCCTCAAGACAGGCAGTCCTCGGCCCGTTCCGCTTCTTCTCGGGCACGCGAAAAATGGACTGCACCGTCCACCACCTTGGGGTCGAGCTTGAAGATGCCTTGACCATCTCAGAAGCGGTGGAAATCTGGCCGGCGGGGCCGCCCGGCAGGGACCGGCCCGAACCTGCCTTTCACCGGTAGCACCGATGCCACGCTGCGGCTTTCGCATTGCGGGCATCTATACGTCGTGCAGAATTAGATGGCTGGGTACCATTCCAAATATTGGCACCGTCAGCACCACACCCGGCCAAGGCGGGCCAGTTCGGCGTAAAGTGGGCTGCACGCCTCACCCCGACCCAAACCGAGGATGCTCCAGGTTCCTTCTCCCCCATGCGCCAGAGCCGCTATCCCCATGACTTGCTGACCTCTGCCGCGCGCAACCGGGCAAGGTAATCGCGCAGCAGGGCAACGCGCCTTGGCCGGAAGTTGCGACCGCCATCTTTGACGGCGGCAATCCTGTCGCCGCGGAACATGCGAAAGTCTTCGCGCGCGGTCGGATCGTGCCATTCCATAACTGCCGGAAACTGTCAGTAGGGATGTCTTACAGAGCTTTCGGTGAGACCTCAAAAGGACAATGACCATGCTCAACTTTTCTGACATCAGCTGGATCGGTATCATCGCGGCAAGCATCGCCTCCTTCGTGCTGGGGGGGCTTTGGTTCTCCGTAATCTTTGGCCGCGCCTATTCTGCGGCCCTTGGGCGCATGCATGACCCGAATGCCAGACCGGCGATGCTGATGATCATCGGGCCCGCTGTCTGGAGCCTGATCACCGCCTTTGCAACCGCCGTTCTGATGGCCAGCCTTGGCATTACAACGCTGACCGGCGCGGCTGGATTGGGCCTGTTCCTTGGCATCGGCTTTCTTGCGGCCACCACGATCAATACCGGGATCAACCCCAACATCCCGCACCCTATACTGTATGGCGCGGTCAGCGGTTCTTATCATCTGGCGGCGGGTCTGGTCATTGCCGTCGTGCTTTCCTTCTTCTAGGCAAAGCGGATGACCGATCCGCAGGAAACCGCTCTTGGCTTTGTCGATGCGACCGCGTTGTATGATTGGTTTGCCGCCAATCACGCCAGCGCGGACGAGCTTTGGATCAGGATTTACCGGAAGGCGAGTGGTCATCCTTCTGTGAAGTGGGATGATTGTGTCCGGGCGTCGCTGGCCTGGGGCTGGATTGACGGGCTGAAGCGATCCGCTGGCGACACATCGTGGTTCCAGCGGATCACGCCCCGCCGCGCCCGGTCAAACTGGTCGGCCCGGAATGTGGAAATTGCCAAGGCTCTGATCGCCAGCGGTGCGATGCAACCCGCCGGATTGGCGCAGGTCAACCTGGCCCGCAGGGATGGCCGCTGGCGCGACTCAAGGGGAGCCAACATCAAGGTGAACGCCGTCAGCCCGGGGGCATAGAGACCGACGTGGCGGGCTTTGACACCCTGACGCTCGCCGAGGCGGCGCGGCTGCCGGTGCGATACGCACCTGGCCCTATCCGATCCGCCCCGCATTGCGGCCAGATCAGGAGGCTTTCCCGACATCTTTCTCGATATGCCAGTCGCGTTCGCCCGCCACGATCCTGATCAGGGCCATGACGGTCGCATTGCGCGCTTTCGGCCCGGTGCGGACGACAAAGGCAAGGTCTGGCGGCGGCGGGAAAGGGTCCGTCAGGACGTCAAATCCGGCCTCGATGTGCCGGCCGTTCAGAAGGGTGACACCCAATCCGGCGCGGATGGCCGATCTCATACCGGCAATGCTCACGCATTCCATGACAATGCGGAACCCCGCCGCGGGTTGCTGCGCATGGTGCAGAGCCCAATCGCGGTAAAAACAATTGTCGTCGAAGGCCAGCAGCGGAACAGGCCGCGCCATATCAAGCACCAGATCGGGCGATTTGACCCAATGCAGGCTGTCCTCGATCAGCGTAACATCGTCCTTTCGCAGGTCACTGGCGAACACTTGGAAGACCCCTGCATCCAGCTCGCCACGGTCCAGACGCTCAGCAATGACCCGGCTCTGCGCCACGCTGATCTGAACCGAGACGGCAGGGTAAAGACGGGTGAAGCGCCCGAGCACGCGAGACACCCCGCCGCTTGTCATATCCTCGGTCACGCCCAGCCTTATCCGCCCGCTCAAGGGTTCCGTGCTCAGCGCATGAAGGGCCTCGTCATGAAGGGCGAGGATGCGACGCGCATAGCTCAGGAGTTTGGCGCCCTCTTCAGTGAAGCGGGGGTGGCCCGGTCGGCGGTCCAGCAGCGCGCAGCCAAGCGCGTCCTCCAGCCGCTTGATCTTGTGAGAGATTGCCGATTGCGACAGCATAAGCACAGCGGCGGCGCGGGAGACGCCGCCGTGGTCATGGATCGCGCAAAGGGCCTGAAGCGCCCCGATTTCCAGCTTTGTCATGGGTGATTGCATGACATATTCAGATCATTTCTGTCAAACACTGCATTTTACATCATGATGCAGGCGCTCCACCATGGGCCTGAACGCGCAATACGGAGAGAACCCATGAACCCGCTCATCTCAGACCAGGTCATCGTGAACGGCCACCGCATCGCCTGTGGCACCCAAGGAGACGGCGAGCCGGTCGTCTTTCTTCACGGCACACCCTCGTCATCGCTGATCTGGCGCAACATTGCCCCGCGGGTTGCCGGGCAAGGATATCGCGCCCATGTTTTTGATCTTCTGGGCTTTGGCCTGTCGGAGCGTCCACAAGACCCGCAGGTCGACACCTCGATGTCCGCGCAGGTGGAGATCCTCAAGGCGATGCTGGATCACTGGGGCCTTGAGCGGTTTCATCTCGTGGCGCATGACATCGGCGGCGGCATCGCCCAGAGGTTCGGCGTTTTCCACCCGGAGCGCCTGATATCCCTCACCATGATCGATGTCGTCAGTTATGACAGCTATCCGTCGCCGCGCACCCGAAAGCAGATGGTGCAAGGTCTTCATACGCTGGCGAAAGCGCCGGATGATGCCCACCGACGCCATTTCCGGGACTGGCTGCTGGACGCCGTCCATGACAAGCAGCGCTTCACTGAGGGCCCGCTGGAGACCTACCTTGATTACATTTCCGGGTGGATAGGGCAGCCGAGCCTTTTTCAGCATCAGGTCCGGCATTACGATCCGATCCACACCATGGAGGTCGCCGATCGGCTGCCCGAGCTTGGGCAAATCCCGGTGCAGCTGATCTGGGGCGCTGACGACGGCTGGCAGGTGGTGGACTGGGCGCACAAGCTCCAGAGCGCCATTCCCGGATCGCGGCTCACGGTTCTGGAGGAGTGCGGGCATTTCTCACCGGAAGACCAGCCTGAACGGATCGCCGCGCTCGTCCTCGATCATATTGAGATCGCCCGGCAAAGCGCGGCATGAAGATCGTGGAAGGGGTCGCAGCCGTGGCTTAGCTGGCTGCGGTGGGGATGCGGGCAATTACCTTGATCTCAAAATCGAACCCCGCAAGCCATGTGACCCCCACCGCCGTCCAGTTCGGGTAGGGTGCCGCGGGAAAGACTTCAGCCTTCACGTCCATGATGGTCGCAAACTGCTCTTCTGGATTGGTGTGGAAGGTTGTGACATCGACGATATCATCCAGTGTGCAGCCCGCAGCCTCAAGAACGGCACGCAGATTGTCAAAGGCGCGCTGCACCTGACGGCGGAAATCCGGCTCTGGCGTGCCATCATCACGGCTTCCGACCTGACCGGAAATGAACACCAGATCGCCAGCCTGAACAGCCGCTGAATAGCCATGCTGTTCATAAAGGGCGTGGCGGTTTGCGGGGAAGATGGTTTTATTGCGCAAGGGCATTTGTCGGCTTTCTGTTGTGCTCTGGTGAAAGGGTGCTATTTCATATACGCCATGTATATCGACTAAGGGCATACGCCGCGTATGTCAATACAGATACGCGATGTATCTAAATGGGAGGGCCAATGACCGCTAAAACACGCGCCGCAATGATGCAGGAAACCCGTGCCAAATTGCTGGCCGCCGGGCGCAAAGCCTTTGCAGAAAAAGGTTTCGCCGGCGCCTACATGGACGATTTCACCGCCCAAGCCGGGCTGACGCGGGGCGCGCTTTACCATAATTTCGGTGACAAGCGCGGATTGTTCGCGGCGGTGGTTGATGAGATCGATTCCGCGATGGCCGCTCAGGCACAAGAGGCCGGGAAACGCGCCGGTGGTGGCTGGCGCGGATTGCTCGCCGAAGGGGCCGCCTATATCGAAATGGCCCTCAGGCCCGAGGTTCAGAGGATCGTGCTGCTGGACGGCCCTTCGGTGCTGGGCGATCCGTCGCAGTGGCCCAGCCAGAACCGATGCCTTCAGGCGACCATCGCCACCCTGAACGACCTCGCCGCGCATGGCACGATCAAACCCGTGGATATCGAGGCTTTGGCCCGGCTTCTGAATGGCGTAGCCCTGAACGCGGCGCTTTGGGTCGCGGCAAGCGACGATCCCCGGGCAACATTGGGCAAGGCCATCGCTGCGTTCGAATGCCTTGCGTCAGGGGTCGTTGCCAAGACAGATGCGACATAAGCGGTATTGGCATTGCTGTGGTACCTCACTTCTGAGGTGTGACGATCCTTGCCCACCTCTGAAGGGCCGCTTCTGCCTTGCCTCAAAGTGAAAATGCGCCTGCGGCGAATGTCCGGAAACCTCCCGGTTCGATCAGGCGGCGGCACCCTCTGCGCGGCAGCGACTGCACCGACACCCAGGTGGGCACGATACAGCAGTCCCTGAAATCGAGGTGGAAAGGGCAACACTCACGAAACACTGCATTATCAATGCTTTGACAAGCTTTTCACCAAAGCCGCGCAGTCATCAGGTTCAGAGAACAAACGCCCAGAGACCACTTTCTGTATCGTGGCGGCGAGGCCGGAACTCAGCCCCTCCCGCATAACCCCCGAAAACAACGGAAAAATCCGGTCGTAGCCGGATCGGAATAACGCTTTCGCAAGGGGAAATGGCGGAGACGATGGGATTCGAACCCACGAGACCCTTCCGGGCCTACTCCCTTAGCAGGGGAGCGCCTTCGACCACTCGGCCACGTCTCCACTTGCGGCAATAACCGGGTTTTGTGGGGTGATACAAGTGCAAAACTCACCTCAGGGCGAAATGTCGGTGACGAAACTGCATGCCCCTTGCCGACGAGGGATGAGCGCTGCGCGGGAGGTCCATGATCAGCCCCTCGCGCGCCCGTCGCTATGGATCGGCGCGCAAACCGGGGCTATACAGGGGGCAGGTCGTTGCGCACCAGTGTCGCGGCGAAAGCTGTTCCCGGAGGCCCACGGATGACCGACGTTGTTTCTGCCGCCACTTCCTCGCTGCACGCGCTCAGAAACACGCGATCGGGCGGGGTGATCCGCAGCGGCGAGCGGATAGCACCCGGTGTCTGGATCGATCTGGACAGCGAGGGCGCGGCGCAGACCGCGTTTGAGGCGGGGGGCGCTGCGCTGTTGCAGATGCGGCTGGAACCCTCCGGTGTGGGGCGCTGGTGCACGCTGAACATTGATCTGGGCCGTCACAACCCCGGCGATACGGCGCTGCTTGGTGTCGCGATCCGCAGCCGTGCCCCTCGCTCGACAACCGCGCGCCTTGCGGTCCGGTCGTTTCTGCCCGGCGGCGGGCATGAGGACAGCTTTTTCCCGGATTATCTGGTCGCGTTCGGCGAGGAAAGCACCCATTGTGACGTGCTCTGGCTGGCGCGCGAACCTGCGCTTCAGGCTCCGGCGGAGTGGCGCACGTTGATGCTGTTCCTTGATCCCGAGGGGTTTGACATCGCGTTTCTGGACATACGCCTGTTCGCGGCATGAAGCTGTCGCTGGTCATCCCGGTTTTCAATGACCATGAGGGGCTGGCGCGCCTTCTGGCGCAGGTCGGGCAGCTTGGCATCGCTCATGAGGTGATCGTGGTCGATGACGGATCGGATGTGCCGTGCCAGTCGCGCTTTCCGCGGGCGCCGGTTGCGGGTGCGCAGACCGTCTGGTTGCGGACCGAAGCCGGGCTTGGTGCCGGGCATGCGCGAAATCTGGGTCAGGCGGCGGCCAGCGGCTCGCATGTGCTGTTCTTTGATGCCGATGATGCACTGACGCCGGACATATGCGCCCTGCTGCATGATCTGGCGGGCCAGACCTTTGATTTCTGCCTGTTCCCCCATCATGACAGCCGCCTTCTGGCGCGCGGGCTGAGCGGCCCGCAAGAGCCGTCTGACCGTGCTTTCTGGGCCGATATCGCCCCCGGCCCGCTGCCGCGCCCGCTGATGCCGGACGAGGCGCTGGTTCTGTGCCGTCTGTCCAACTACCCTTGGAACAAGATCTGGCGCACCGGCTTTCTGCACGAGGCGGATGTGCGCTGCACGGAAATTCCGCTGCACAATGACATCGAGCCGCATTGGGCCGCGTTCCTCTCGGCGCAGCGCGGCATGGTGAGCGGGCGCGCCTGTGCCATTCACAATGTCGTCGCGGGGGGTGCGCAGCTTTCCAACCGGCGCGGGGCAGACCGGGTCCGGCTGTTCGAGGCGTTGTCCGCGGTCAGCGCCCGGCTTGAGCGCGAGATTGCGCGCGATCCGGCGCGCGCGGCCTTCGCGGGGCCGTTTCTGGATTTCAGCTGCCGGTTGATCGACTGGGCGCAGACCCGGCTTGATCCGGCAGATGTGCAGGTGCTGAACCTGCGTGCCGGGGAATTCATCACCGCCCTGGCGCAGCGGGCAAGCCCGGCGCTGGCAGCGGCCATTGAGCGCGCCCTCACGGAGGAGCCGGGGCTGGCCGCGCGGTTCATCGCCGTTTTCGGGCAGGGCCGGTGATGCGCCTCTCGTTTATCGTTGTGCTTGACGGGCAGGGCATGAGCGCGGGTTGCAGGCGCAGTCTTCTCGCCTCGGCCCTGCCGGGCGATGAGGTCATTGTCATGGCCACGCGCGATGGGCCGCCGGTGGTAATATCCGGGGTGCCCCGGATCGCCGTATCCGGGCCAGAAGCGCGCAAGGGTAAGGGCAGGCCGGGGAAGGTGGTGTGGCGGGCGGTCCGGCTGGGCGCGCAGCCACGGCCGGGTCAAGGGGTTGTCGCCAATGCCGGGCTGTCGCTGGCGTCGGGCGAGGGGGTTTTGTTTCTGACAGGCCTTGACCGGCTGGAACCTGCGGGTGTTTCAAGGGCGCGCGCGCTTCTGGCGGAGGGCGTGGCGGATGTGGTTCTGGCGCGATCTTCCGGGGGCAGTGAACCGGGATGGCCGGCGCCGGACCGCGATAGCGCCCTGACGATGGAGGCCCTGCCGGGACGGATGCTGCTGCGGCGCCAGTTCCTGCGCGCGGCTGGCCTGCGCCTTGCCGAAGACCGGCCCGCGCTTGTCTGGCCTGCGTTTCACTGGAATGCTGTGCTGAAGGCCCGGAGCATCCGCTTTCATGACGGCATCATGCTGCACACCGCTGCGGAGCGCAGGGTGCCGGAGGCTGAAGCACTGGGCGCGGTCTTTGCGCTTTACCGGGGCATGCGCGATGCCCTTCCCCCGGACGGGCCACACGCCGCCCTGCGCCTGTGGCTTGCGCGTCAGGTCGGGCACCATCTGGCCGCCCTGCCGCCCGCTGACTACTGGCGCTACGCCGAGGGTGCCGACCCTGCGGCACTGGGCGGTGACTGGCCTGAAGG
>NZ_DAIRVN010000036.1:0-43320 GCF_036802785.1 Pararhodobacter sp. | reverse complement strand
AGATCAGCTTGCCGCTCGGCGTGACCACGCCGAGGCGGTCGCCGTCGTACCCCGGCCACCTGATGATGGCCGTCGCCGAGGACATGCTGTCGCGCCTGGCGCGTATTCACATCTGGCGCGGCCGGCGGTCGTGGGCGGGGAGGGGGCGGGGGGCGGGCGTGGCCAGTGTGCGGGCGGCGGCTTTCAATGCAGCTTCGTGACCGACCCCCAGTATCCAGCCCTCCTCACTCACCGCCTCATCGGGCGGGGCGGTAAAAAGCGCGCCCAGCCCGGCGCCGGTTTCCTGCATGTGCCAGAGCACTGCTGCCAGAAGCCGCACCTGCGCCTCATCGGGCACCATGCCGGTTTCGGTCCGGTTGGCCATGACCTCGGCCGCCAGAAGCGAGGGGAACACCTCGGCCAGCACCACCGGCGCCTGCGCCACCGGCTCAAACGGCCAGACGGCCAGCTGCCCGGCGAAACCCTCGCGCAGCCGCCACAGAACCGGCAGTCCGGTCAGCGCCTGACTGCCGACCGAACCCGGGCCGCCCAGTTTCCAGACCGATTGCGCGCCGCGCGCCGCGCGCTCGGTTGCGCGCTTCTCATCCAGCGGGCCGTAGCCGTGCCGCGCGCTGCCCTTGAGTGGCAGACCGGGCAGATCGCGCCCGTTGGGGTGGAACCAGAACGGCCCCAGCCCCGGGAATTGCCGGTTGATCGCGGCGGCAACCTCATATCTGTTCGAGCGGTTCTGCGCGTCATCCTCGATGGCCCCGGCCAGCCATTCCCAGACCGCCAGCGCCTCGGCGCGGCCGGTCAGGTGGGTTGCGAAACCGGCGGGGTAGCCAAAGGCGAAATCGGCGCCGATCAACAACCGCTGGCCACGCGCCACTGCGTCGGCCACCAGTGCGCGCAACCGGGCTTCTGCAGCACGGCGGGTGGGCAGGTTTTCAGCGCTGACGCCATCGGGACCGGCGATGCCCAGCCAGATCGAATCTTTGCCACGCCTGGGGCGGGATTCTGCTGACCAGTCGAGTATGGCGATCTGATCGAAGATCATCGCGCAAGCCCCAGATCGCGCAGAATAAAATCGGCAATCGCGCCGGTGTCATCAAGCGGCAAAACCGGCACTGTGACCCCGGCCAGCGCCACATCGCCCGCCCCCACGTCCGAGGCCACCGCCCGCACGCTGGGGTTGCCCGGCGCGAGCAGCGGATGGCCTGTCTCCAGCCGGTGTGCCTCGATCTTGGGATGAGGGCCGCGTTTATACCCTTCGATCAGCACCAGATCGACCGGCGACAGCCGCGCCAGCAGGTCATCGAGCGCCGGTTCGGGCGCGCCGCGCAGTTCATGCATCAGCGCCCAGCGCTGCGGCGACGATACCAGCACCTCATGCGCACCCGCCTGCCGGTGGCGGTAGCTGTCACGGCCCGGATGGTCGATTTCGGTTTCATGATGGGCGTGTTTGAGCGTGGAAACCGTCAGACCGCGCGCAACCATCTCGGTTACCAGCCGCTCAACCAGCCCGGTCTTGCCCGCGTTCTTCCAGCCGGTAACGCCGTAAATCTTCATACCATGCCCGCCAGAACCTCGGCGCGGGCGATATCTTCGGGCGTGTTGACGTTGAAGAAAGGATCAAAGGGATCGGAGGGGAACACGGCCTGCCCCGCCCCGTGCCCATCCGTCCAGAGGACGATCTTGCGCAGACCGCCAGTGAGCGCGTCGCGCAGATCATCGCGCAGGGTCACCGGCCAAAGTCCGAAGGTCGGCTGCCGCCAGACGCGCCCATCGTCATCCCTGCTTGCCGCGAGTGCCAACCCCGATACGCCCGCCGCCATCTGCAGCCGCGCCACCAGATCGGGCGGAAAGAAAGGCGTATCAGCCGCCGCCGTGACAATCGCCGCCGCGCCCTGCCCGGCGGCCCAGTCCAGCCCGGCCAGCACACCGGCGAGCGGGCCGGGATGGTCGGGCAGGCTGTCAGCCAGCACCGGCAGGCCGAATTCCGCCAGCCGCGCCGGGTCGCCATTGGCGTTGATCGCCATGCCCGCAACCTGTGGACCCAGCCGCGTGATCACATGATCCATCAGCCGCCGCCCGGCGACCTGCCGCAAACCCTTGTCGCCGCCGCCCATCCGCGTGGCGCGGCCGCCCGCCAGTATCACCCCCAGCACCGCAGCTTTACGCATCCATCGCTCCCTTGCGCCGGTGGCGGGTGCTTTCATCGCCTACCAATGCCGGGTCGGCATCGCGGATCAGCCGCTCCTCGCCCGCAAGGCAGACAAACCGCTGCCCCCGCATCCGGCCGATCAGTGTCAGCCCGACCTGCTGCGCAATCTCCACCCCCCATGCGGTGAAGCCTGAGCGTGAGGCGAGGACCGGAATGCCCATCTGCGCCGTCTTGATCACCATTTCCGATGTCAGGCGCCCGGTGGTATACAGGATCTTGTCCGCACCGCCCTCGCCATGCCGGAACATCCAGCCCGCGATCTTGTCAACCGCGTTGTGGCGGCCAACATCTTCCATATAAACCAGAATCTCATCACCCCGGCACAGGACCGAGCCATGGATCGCACCCGCCTCCAGATAGAGCGAGGGCGTGGTGTTGATCGCGCGGGCCAGCGCGTAAAGCCAGCTGGTGCGCAATTCGGCGGGCGGCAGGGTCAGCCCCGCAAGCCCCTCCATCATGTCGCCGAAAACCGTGCCCACCGCGCAGCCCGAGGTGCGGGTTTTCTTCTTCACCTTCTCTTCATACGAGGTCCGGCGATCGGTGCGCACCACCACGGTTTCAATCTCTTCATCGTAATCAATGCCTGTGATCACATCATCGGCGTGCAGCATGCCCTGATTGCGCAGAAAGCCCAGCGCCAGATATTCCGGGTAATCGCCGATCGTCATGGCGGTGACAATCTCCTGCGCATTCAGGAAGATGGTCAGCGGCCGCTCCTCGACCACGCTGATCTCGACCGGGGCGCCGGTATGGTCGGTGCCACCGATCCGCCGGGTCAGGCGCGGATGCGCGGGGTCCGGCAGCAGTGCGGGGGCGGGTGAATGTGGTTGGGGCTTGATCATACCGTGTCTTTTCTGGTCATTGGGACTATGTATCAAGGCGGCAAGGCCAGACAAGGGCTGTCGGGGGTTGTCAGTAGCCGTCGGGGGTTGAACCCTTGTGGCGACGGAGGCGCGGGGAACAATGCTGGGATATGTGATCGGAGCGCAAAGGGGCGCGGTGGACCTTCTGCTGAGCGAGGTTGCAGCGCAACTGGCCGCGCGCGGCTGGCCGCTGGCCGGGGTGGTGCAGATCAACTCCGAAACCGACCCCGCCGCGCATTGCGACATGGACCTGCAGGTGCTGACCATGGAAAACCGGGTGCGCATCTCGCAGCGCCTTGGCCCCATGGCGCGCGGATGCCGCCTTGACCCGCAGGGGCTGGAAGAGGCCGTGGGCCTTGTCGAGCGCATGCTGGACCGGGGACCGCGCCTGCTGCTGATCAACAAATTCGGCAAGGCCGAACTGGAAGGACGCGGCTTTCGCCCGGTGATCGGCCGGGCGCTCGCCGAGGGCGTGCCGGTGCTGACGGCCGTCAATCAGGCCAATCTTGCCGGGTTCGAGCGTTTCAGCGAAGGCATGGGCACGGCGCTGCCGCCCGATCTGGAGGCTGTGGTTGACTGGTGCCTCGCTCAGGCGGGGAATGCCGAGAGAGTAGCCTGACGCGTTGCCGGAAGGCGGGGGGCGTTGCCGGAGGGCGGGGACATCGCCTGACACTGAAGTCGAGGGGGCGCTGCCCCCGCCGCCCGTTCCGGGCGACTCCCCCGGGATATTTCTGAACAGATGAAGGGGCGGACGGGCCTGTCGGACGGCATCGCATGCCGGGGGCTTGACCTTCCAGTTACAGGAAGCCCTAGATAAGGCCTGTCGTCCTTTTCAGCCTGTCCTGACTGCCTTGCGGAGCCACCGATATGAAACCGATTTCCCATCTGACCCTGCGCGTTTCGGGGATGACCTGCGCCTCCTGTTCGGCGCGGGTGGAGCGGATTGCCACCTCGGTGCCGGGCGTCGAAGGCGCGGAAGTCAATCTCGCGCTTGAAACGCTGCGCGTGGCGGGCACGCCGGACCTGCAGGTGCTGGCGCAGCGGCTGTCGGGGGCGGGCTACCCGGTTCAGGAGGAGGAAACCCAGCTCTCGGTCGCGGATATGACCTGCGCCTCCTGCGTGGGCCGGGTGGAGCGGGTTCTGACCCGGCAGCCCGGCGTTCTTGCGGCATCAGTCAATCTGGCGACGCAAACTGCCAGCATCCGGCATCTGGCCGTGCCGGGGCTGGACGCAAGACTGGCGCGCGCGGTCACCGATGCCGGTTACCCCGCCCGGCCCCGCAATGCAGAGGCCCGCGCCAGTCAGGAAAGCGCGCGCGCCCGCGAAAGCCGCGCGCTGGCGCGCCGCCTCGTGCTGGCCCTTGTGCTGACGCTGCCGGTCTTTGTGCTGGAGATGGGCGGCCATATGGTGCCCGCCTTTCATCACTGGGTCCATACGACCATCGGCATGTGGCAAAGCTGGGTCATCCAGTTTGCGCTGACCAGCCTTGTCCTTTTCGGCCCCGGGCTGATGTTCTTTCGCCATGGCATCCCGGCCCTGTTGCGCGGTGCGCCCGATATGAACAGCCTTGTCGCGGTCGGCACCCTTGCCGCCTGGGGCTTTTCAAGCGTCGCCACCTTTGCCCCTGCCCTGCTGCCGCAGGGTGCCGCCGCGGTTTATTTCGAGGCGGCGGCGGTAATTGTGACGCTGATCCTGCTGGGCCGCTGGCTGGAGGCGCGCGCCAAGGGCCGCACCGGCGCGGCGATTGCGCGGCTGGTGGGGCTGCAGGCGAAATCGGCGCGGGTGGAGCGGGATGGCACGCTGCTGGACCTGCCGCTGGAACAGGTCGTGCCCGGCGACATCCTCCATGTCCGCCCCGGCGAGCGCATCGCGGTGGATGGTGAGGTGACCGGCGGCGCCTCGCATGTCGATGAATCGATGATCACCGGCGAGCCGTTGCCCAATGCCAAGGCCCCCGGCGCCATGGTGACGGGCGGCACGGTCAATGGCACCGGCGCGCTGACCTTCCGCGCAACCCGGGTGGGCGCGGATACGATGCTGGCCCAGATCATCCGGCTGGTGGAAGAGGCGCAGGGCGCCAAGCTGCCCATTCAGGCGCTGGTTGACCGCGTGACCCTTTACTTCGTCCCTGCCGTCATGGCGCTGTCGCTGCTGACACTGGCCATATGGCTGGTCTTCGGCCCTGACCCGCGGCTGAGCCATGCGCTGGTGGCGGCCGTGGCGGTGCTGATCATCGCCTGCCCCTGCGCGATGGGGCTGGCCACGCCCACCTCGATCATGGTGGGCACGGGGCGGGCGGCCGAGATGGGGGTGCTGTTTCGCCGTGGCGATGCGCTTCAGGCGTTGCAGGGTGTCGAGATCGTAGCCTTTGACAAGACCGGCACCCTGACCGAGGGGCGACCTGAGCTGGTCGCGCTGGAGCCCGCGCCGGGGTTCGACGCCGACACGGTCCTGCGCCTTGTCGCCGCCGTGGAAAGCCGCGCCGAGCACCCGGTCGCGCAGGCGATCGAGCGCGCGGCGCATGCGCGCGGGCTGGCGCTGCCGGAGCCGCAGGATTTTGACACGATCACCGGCTTCGGCGCGCGCGCCTTGGTCGAAGGGCAGGTGGTGCTGGTGGGGGCCGCACGGCTTTTTGAGCGCGAAGGCATCGACCTTGGCACTCTGCCCCAAGCCGCCGACGCGCGCGCGGCCAAGGGCCAGACACCGCTCTTTGCCGCCATCGACGGCAAGGCAGCGGCGATGATCGCGGTGGCCGACCGGATCAAGCCCTCTACCCCGCGCGCCATCGAGGCGCTGCATGCCATGGGCCTGAAGATCGCCATGATCACCGGCGATGCCAAAGCGACCGCCCGCGCCATCGCCGCCGACCTGGGCATCGACACCGTCGAGGCCGATGTGCTGCCCGAAGGCAAGGTGGCTGCCCTCAAGGCTCTGAGCGCGGGTGGCAGGCGGATCGCCTTTGTCGGCGACGGGATCAACGACGCACCGGCGCTGGCGGCGGCGGATATCGGCATTGCCATCGGAACCGGCACCGATGTGGCCATCGAGAGCGCCGATGTGGTGCTGATCTCGGGCGATCTGCGAGGGGTGGTCAATGCGCTGGATGTCAGCCACCGCACCATCCGCAACATCCGCCAGAACCTGTTCTGGGCCTTCGCGTACAATGCCGCGCTGATCCCGGTGGCGGCGGGGGTGCTTTACCCGGCCTTCGGCGTCACGCTCAGCCCGGTGCTGGCGGCGGGCGCGATGGCGCTTTCCAGCGTCTTCGTGATCACCAATGCGCTGCGCCTGCGCCGCCTGCGCCCCCTGATGGACGAAAGCACCGCGCAGGGCAGCGCGCCCCCTCTCGTGCCCGCCGGACAGGGGGTGATGCCATGAACATCGGTGAGGCCGCCGAGGCTGCGGGCCTGCCCGCCAAGACCATCCGCTATTATGAGGATATCGGGCTGATCCGCCCACCGCGCGATACCAACGGCTACCGCGCCTTCCGGCCCGGCGATATCCACAAGCTGGCCTTTCTGGGCCGCGCGCGCGCCCTTGGCTTCACCATCGAGGAATGCCGCGCGCTGCTGGGCCTTTATGAGGACGAAAGCCGCGCCAGCGAAGACGTGAAGCGGCTGGCGCAGAGCCATCTGGAGCGGATCGACGCCAAGATCATCGAGTTGCGCGCGCTCAGGGCCACATTGGGTGAACTGGTCTCGGCCTGCGCGGGCGATCACCGGCCTGACTGCCCCATTCTCAGCGATCTGGCCTCAGGGCCGGCGGGTGTGCCCGCAAAACGCGGCAAGGCCCGGCAGCAGCGCGAGAACTGAGCTGCACAGGGGCTGATCTGCGCATCAGCGCACAATGCCCGTGCGGCGGGCGGGCTTTACGCTGGCGGGGCCGGACCCTAGGTTCTGCCCAACCCGCCCCAAACCGCGCGAGAAAGCCATGACACAGATTTCCCTCGGCCTCGATACTTTCGGCGATGTCACCCACGGCACCGACGGCAAGCCCAAACCCATGGATCAGGTCCTGCGCGACGTGGTCGAAGAGGCGGTGCTCGCCGATGCGGTGGGAATCGATTTCATCGGTCTGGGTGAGCATCACCGCGGTGATTTCGCCATTTCCGCCCCCGAAATCGTGCTGGCAGCCATTGCCGGGCGCACCAAACGCATCCGGCTGGGCACCGCCGTCACCATCCTGTCCACCGATGACCCGGTGCGCGTATTCCAGCGCTTCTCTACCCTCAACGCGGTCTCGGATGGCCGGGCCGAGGTGATTGTCGGGCGCGGCTCTTTCACCGAAAGCTACCCGCTTTTCGGCGAGGACATGCAGAATTATGACCTGCTGTTCGAGGAAAAGCTGGACATCTTCACCCGCCTGCTGCGCGAGAAAAAGGTGACATGGCAGGGCAAGACCCGTTCGCCACTGAAAAACACCACCGTTTATCCGCGCCTTGGCGAAAAGGGGCTGACCACCTGGGTCGGCGTCGGTGGCAGCCCGGAATCGGTGGTGCGGGTGGTGCGCCATGATCTGCAACTGATGCTGGCCATCATCGGCGGCGACCCTTTGCGTTTTAAGCCCTATGTGGAGCTGTATCACCGCGCCGTGGCCCAGATGGACCAGAAGGCCCGCCCCATCGGCGTGCACTCCCCCGGCTTTGTCGCCGAAACCGACGAGGCCGCGCGCGAGGCGCTCTGGCCGCATTATCAGGCGATGTTCGGCCGCATCGGGCGCGAACGCGGCTGGCCGCCGGTGACCAAGGACAAGTATATTGCCGAGGTGGCGCATGGCGCGCTTTATGTCGGCTCACCCGAGACCGTCGCGCGCAAGATTGTGCGCACCGTCAAGGGGCTGGAGATTGACCGGTTCGACCTGAAATACGCCACCGGCCCGCAATCGCATGAGCAGCTTCTGAACTGTATCCGGCTTTATGGTGAAGAGGTCATTCCGATGGTGCGCGACATTCTCAACCGCTCTTCCGCCGCCTGATACCGGAAGCCGATACTGGACACCGATACTGGACCGGGGCTCCGCCGCGCGCTATCCCTGCGCGAAAGAGGAGCCCCGCCATGCCCAACCCGCTTTATGACGCGCTTTTCGCCCCCCTCAAGGGGCGGAACACCCCCTTCCTGCACCTGCCTGATGGCGACCCCCTGACGGGTGAGGCGTTTCACAGGCTTTGCGCACAGGTGGCCGGGGCACTGACGGCACTGGGACTGCGACCGGGCGATCGGCTCGCCGTGCAGGTAGAGAAAAGCCCGCAGACACTGGCGCTTTACGGCGGCGCGGTGATGGCGGGGGTGGTGTTCTTGCCATTGAACACGGCCTATATGCCGGACGAGGTTGAGTATTTCCTGTCAGATGCCGGGGCCGTGCTGCTGTTGACTGATGGGGCGCGCGAATCCGCGCTTGCCCTGGTGGCCGAGCGCTGCGGCACGCGGTTGATGGCGCTCAATGCCGATGGCTCGGGCAGTTTCGCGCAAGCCATGGCGCAGGCTATCCCGCTGGCAGAGCCGGCGCCGCGCGATACAGGCGATCTGGCGGCGCTGCTCTATACGTCGGGCACCACCGGGCGCTCAAAAGGCGCGATGCTGACCCAAAGCAACCTCTTGTCGAACGCCGAAGTGCTGGTGGCGGAGTGGCGCTTTACCGCGCACGATGTGCTGCTGCACGCGCTGCCGATCTTCCACACGCATGGGCTTTTCGTTGCGACCAACACGCTCCTGCTGGCGGGCGGGGCGATGATCTGGCTGCCCAAACTGGATATCGACGCGCTGATCCGGCATCTGCCGCAGGCCACCAGCCTGATGGGCGTGCCCACTTTCTACACCAGATTGCTGGCAGACCCCCGGTTTGACCGCGACCTGGTGGCGCATATGCGGCTTTTCATCTCAGGCTCGGCACCGCTGCTGGCAGAAACACATACCGCATTCGAGGCCCGCACCGGCCACCGGATTCTGGAACGCTACGGCATGACCGAAACCAATATGAACACCTCGAACCCCTATACGGGCGAGCGGCGCGCGGGGCACCGTGGGCTTTCCGCTTCCGGGGGTTGATCTGAAGGTGACCGACCCCGACACGGGCAAAGAATTGCCGCAGGGCGCGGTGGGGATGATCGAGGTGCGCGGGCCGAATGTCTTTGCCGGATACTGGCAGATGCCGGAAAAGACCGCGGCAGAGCTGCGCGCGGACGGCTTTTTCATCACCGGTGATCTCGGGATGGTGGACAGTGACGGCTACGTGCATATCGTCGGTCGCCAGAAAGACCTTATCATCGCGGGCGGCTACAATATCTACCCCAAGGAGGTGGAACTGGCACTGGATGAGGCCGACGGCGTGCTGGAAAGCGCCGTGATCGGTGTGCCTCACCCCGATCTGGGCGAGGCCGTGCTGGGGGTGATCGTCCCCGCCCCCGGCACTGCGCCGGATACCGATGCGATCCTGCGCACTCTGGCAGGCGGGATAGCGCGATTCAAACTGCCCCGCGCGCTGGCCGTGCTTCCGGAGCTGCCGCGCAACACGATGGGCAAGGTGCAGAAGAACCTTCTGCGCGAACAGTTCAAAGACTGGTTCACGGGGTGAGCGCGGAGGGGGCGCTGCCCCCCGCCCTTCGGGCGCCCCCCGGCGTATTTTTGGCAAGATGAAGGGGCGCCGCTTACAGATAGGGCGGCGTGCAGGCTGAAACCACCACGGCCTCGGTATTGCCGATATTGCGGAAACGGTGCGGGATGGTGGAACTGAACAGATAGCTGTCACCCGCCTGCAAGACCTGTGTCTGCCCGCCCACCGTCAGCTCGATCGCGCCCGCGATCACCACGCCACCTTCCGAGCCCGCATGCTCCAGCATGCTCTGCCCGGTATCGGCGCCGGGCTCATAGCGTTCATAGAGGATCTGAAGATTATGCGCGCGCGCATCGCCGACCTGCATCAGCCGGATGCGGCCCGAGCGGTCAGGCGCGGCGCCGGGCAGAAGCGAGGTGAGGTCGCGCAGATCATCCGGGCGGAAGAAGACGGCGTCCAGCGCGGGGCGGTCAGGTTCGAAGAATTCGGCGAGGGTGACACCCAAGCCGCCCAGAATCCTGCGCAAGCTGGCCACCGAGGGGCTGGAACGGTTGGTTTCGATCATCGAGATCTGACCATGCGGCACGCCCGAAAGATCCGCCAGACCGCGCTGGGAAAGGCCTGCGGCCGTTCTCATATCCCGCAAGCGGGTGCCCACGTCGAACCCATCCATCCTGTCGCTCGCTCATCAGGAATCACTTGCTCATAATATTGAGCAACGATAGAAAGGAAAGCGGGTTTATTCAGGAGCTGATCATGACCGCATCCACCGACCTTCAGGCCCGCAAGGCCGCAGCCGTTTCACGCGGGGTCGCCACCCGCAACATCTATGCCGTGCGCGCCGAGAATGCCGAACTGTGGGATGCCGAGGGCAAGCGCTACATCGATTTCGCGGTAGGGATCGCGGTGAACAACACCGGGCATCGCCATCCCAAGGTGATGGCCGCCGTGGCTGAGCAGGCGCAGGCCTTCACCCATACCTGCTTTCACGTCGCCCCCTATGAAAGCTACATCGCGCTGGCCGAGCGGCTGAACGCCATCACGCCGGGCGATTTCGCCAAGAAGACCATGCTGGTGTCATCGGGCGCGGAAGCCGTTGAAAACGCGATCAAGATGGCGCGGGCCTATACCGGCCGCTCGGGCGTGATCGCCTTCACCGGCGCGTTCCACGGGCGCACGCTGATGGGCATGGCGCTGACCGGCAAGGTCAACCCCTACAAGAAGAATTTCGGCGCGATGCCGGCGGAGGTGGTGCATGCCCCCTTCCCCAACGCATTCCACGGCATTTCCGAGGCCGAGGCGATCCGCACGCTGGAGGGGATGTTTGCCTCCACCGTCGATCCTGAGCGGATTGCGGCGATGATCATCGAGCCGGTGCAGGGTGAAGGCGGTTTCAACATTGCGCCTGCCGGGTTCCTGCGGCGGCTGCGCGAGATATGTGACCAGTATGGCATCGTGCTGATCGCCGATGAGGTGCAGGCGGGGATGGCGCGGACCGGCAAGATGTATGGTTTCGAGCATTCGGGCGTCGTGCCGGATGTGATCACCATGGCCAAAGGGCTGGCCGGGGGTTTCCCGCTGTCAGCGGTGACCGGCAAGGCCGAAATCGTTGACGCACCGCATGCCGGCGGCGTGGGCGGCACCTATGGCGGCAACCCGATCGCGGTGGCGGCCAGCCATGCGGTGCTGGACGTGATCAAGGAAGAAGGCCTTTGCGCGCGCGCCGACGAGATCGGCGAGAAAATCCGCGCCCGGCTGAACGCCATGGCCGAGCGGCAGGGGATGGAATGCATCGGTGACGTGCGCGGCCTGGGCGCGATGAATGCGTTCGAGCTGGTCAAGGACCGCGAAAGCCGCGCACCGGACGCCGAACTGACCAGCGCCGTAGTGGCCGAGGCCGAGGCGCGCGGGCTGATCCTGCTGTCCTGCGGCACGCGCTACAACGTGATCCGCCTGCTGCCACCGCTGACCATCCCGATGGATCAGCTGGATGAGGCGCTGGATATCATCGAGGCCTCGGTCGAGGCGGCGGTGCAGAAATCGGCCTGACCCGCTTCCGGGCAAACCGACCTCCGGCGCCAGCCGCCGGGGGTCAACCGGCCACGGCCTTGCGGATCGCGTCTTCCTGTATCCCGACAATCCGCCAACCCTCGGCGATGGCCTCCTCGGCGCGGTGAAAATCCAGCACGGCGAGCGTGGGAAGATGGGCGCCCAGCAGCACCTGTGGCGGATCCCCCGCAAGGCGGCTGCGGCGGATCTGGTCGGAGGCAATATCAAGCGCCGCATTGACCACAGCCAGATACCCGGGTTCGGCATCGCCATCGGGCCGGGGGTGGCTGGCCCAGAGGCCCCGCAACGCCTCGGGCAGCAGGTCGCCCGGGTCAGGCAGACCGCGCAGCCCTTGGCCCGGCGACCAGAAATCGCCGCTGCGTGCCGCGTTCGGGTTGACGGCGATCACCACTTCGGCCCCCAACGCCCGCGCCGCCGACACCGGCACCGGGTTGACCAGCCCGCCGTCCAGCAGCCACCGTCCGTCCAGTTGCAGAGGGCTGATCAGGCCGGGAATGGCAACCGACGCGCGCACTGCCGCCACCAGATCGCCGCTGCGCAACCAGACCTCGCGGCCGTTGCGCAGATCCGTCGCCACCGCGATAAAAGGCAGCGGCAGCGCCTCGATCAACTCGGGCAGATCCAGCCCGTGCAACATGGAGACGATACCGGCCCCGCCGACAACCCCGCCGCCAGTCAGGCGCGCGTCGATCAGGCCCAGTATGCTGCGCCGGGTCTGGGCGCGCGCCCAGTCTTCAAGCGCCTCCAGCCGGCCGGCGGCCTGCGCCGCGCCGACCAGTGCGCCGATGGATGTGCCTGCGATCACGTCAGGCCGGATGCCCATGGATTCCAGTGCGCGCAGCACACCGATATGGCACCAGCCCCGCGCGCCCCCTGCCCCCAGAACGAGCCCGATCTTTGGCTTTGCCATTCAAATCACCCCGCCCTCTGGCTTCAGGCGGATGATGGCGCTTGGCCCGCCCTGCCGCAAGTGCCCCCCGCCGTTTACCCCGACATTCAAGCGTTGATCGTTGCATTTACAACTATTACGGTGCCACAAGCCGATTCGCTGCTGCCTGTCAGCGCTTTCCGGCCCGGACACAGGGGGAACGACATGGCCAAAAGCTTCGCTTCGCAGGGAGACCTGTCAGAAAAAACCATCTCTTTCACCGAGATCGGCGACGGGATCTATGCCTTCACCGCCGAGGGTGACCCCAATTCGGGCGTCATCATCGGCGACGACTCGGTCATGGTGATCGAAGCACAGGCCACGCCCCGGCTGGCGCGCAAGGTGGTGGAATGTATCCGCTCGGTCACCGACAAGCCGATCAGCCATCTGGTGCTGACGCATTATCATGCGGTGCGGGTGCTGGGTGCCGCCGCTTACGGTGCACGAGAGATCATCATGTCAGACACTGCCCGCGCCATGGTCGTCGAGCGCGGTCAGGAAGACTGGGACAGCGAATTCGGCCGCTTTCCGCGCCTGTTTCAGGGGCATGAGGAAATTCCGGGGCTGACCTTTCCCACCACCACCTTCCGCGATGCCATGACCGTCTATCTGGGCAGGCGCCGCGTCGATATCATGCATCTGGGCCGCGCCCATACTGCCGGAGATGCCGTGGTCTGGGTGCCCGACAGCGAGGTCATGTTCACCGGCGATATCGTTGAATACCACTCTGCCTGCTATTGCGGCGACGGCCATTTTGCCGATTGGGGCGACACGCTGGAGGCCATCGCCGCCTATGAGCCAAAGGCCATCGCGCCGGGCCGGGGCGATGCGCTGATCGGTGAGGAAATGGTGGAACAGGCGCTGCTGAACACCTTTGATTTTGTTGACAGCACCTATCGCCCGGTCAGGCGGGTGGCCGCACGCGGCGGCAGCCTGAAAGAGGCCTGGGACGCCGTGCGCGCGGAATGCGACCCCAAGTTCGCCGATTACGCGATTTATGAGCATTGCCTGCCCTTCAACGTCGCCCGCGCCTATGACGAGGCGCGCGGGCTGGACACGCCGCGCATCTGGACCGCCGAGCGCGACCAGCAGATGTGGGAAGATCTGCAGGGCTGATTTCTTTCGGGAGGAGAAAGCGGCATGAATGCCCCACTGGTTGACCGCTACAGGCTTGCCTACCGCGCTTACCCCTATGCGCGCACCGCCGATCAGGACAGCACCACCCCTGTGCGTCACCCGGTTGTCATTGTCGGCGGCGGCCCCGTCGGCATGGCGCTGGCGCTGGATCTGGGCCTGAAGGGGGTGCGGGCACTGGTGCTTGATGACCATGAGGGCATCGGAATGGGGTCGCGCGCGATCTGCTTCGCCAAGCGCCCGTTGGAGATACTGGACAGGCTGGGCTGCGGTGACGCGGTGGTGGAAAAAGGGGTGATCTGGAACCTTGGCAAGGTCTTTCACCGCGATGAAAATATCTATGAATTCAACCTTCTGCCCGAGGAGGGGCATAAATACCCCGCCTTCATCAACCTTCAGCAACCGTATTTTGAGAAATTTGTGCTGGACCATCTGCAGGCGCTGCAAAAGCATGGCCTGCCGGTGGAAATCCGGGGCCGGAACCGGGTGGATGCGGTCACCGACAAGGGCGATCATGTCGCGCTGACGGTGATGACACCCGATGGCCCCTATACGCTGGAGGCCGACTGGCTGGTGGCCTGTGACGGGGCGGCATCGCCGGTGCGGGGCATGCTGGGGCTGGGGTTTGAGGGCGAGGTGTTCAAGGACAGCTTCCTGATCGCCGATGTGCGCATGAAGGCCAGTTTTCCGACCGAGCGCTGGTTCTGGTTTGACCCGCCCTCGGGCGCCGGAGCCTCGCAGCTGCTGCATAAACAGCCCGATGACGTGTGGCGGATCGACTTTCAGATCGGCTGGGACGTGGACCGCGCCGAAGAGCTGAAGGAAGAGAATGTCCGCCGCCGGGTGGCGCAGATGATCGGCGAGGATATCGAGTTTGAGCTGGTCTGGTCGTCGATCTACACCTTCCAGTGTCGGCGGATGACGCGGTTTCATCAGGGCCGGGTGATCTTTGCGGGCGATTCCGCGCATCAGGTCTCCCCTTTCGGGGCGCGCGGGGCGAACAGCGGCTTGCAGGATGCCGATAATCTGGCATGGAAGCTCGCCATGATGGTGCGCGGCAAAGCCGGGCCGGGGCTGCTGGAAAGCTATGATGTGGAACGTATCCACGGCGCGAACGAGAACATTCTGAACTCCACCCGCGCCACCGATTTCATCACCCCCAAATCCGGGATCAGCCGCATCTTCCGCGATGCCGTGCTGGAACTGGCACGGCGCGAGGATTTTGCACGCCCCTTTGTCAATTCCGGGCGGCTGTCGGTGCCCTGTACCTATGACGGCTCCCCCCTGAACACGCCCGATGCGCTGGCGGGAGGCCCGGCGCGCGCAAGGCCCGGCAGCCCCTGCCCCGATGTGCCGCTGGAGGGCGGGTTTCTGCTGAACCGGTTGGGCGATGCGAAAGGCACCAGCTTCCAGATTCTGGCGATTGATTGCGCGGTGCCCGCGGGTTTTGCTGCGCAGGCCATCGACTGCACGGTGCTGCGGCTGTCGGCGGAAAACAACGCCCTGCTGCGTGAACGGTATCTGGGCACCTCCCCTGCCGCCGTCTATCTGATCCGCCCCGATCAGCATGTGGCGGCGCGCTGGGATGTCTGGGATGAAAGCGCGGTGGCCATGGCGGTTGCCCGTGCCATCGGGATGGAGGGCTGACATGGGAACGCTGGTAACGACCCGCAATCTGACCAATCCGGATGATGTCTATGCGATGCTGATTTCTGCGCATGAAGGGCTGAGCAAGGCGGAAAGCGATGCGCTCAATGCGCGGCTGATACTGGTGCTGCTCAACCATATTGGTGACCCGCAGATCATTGCCGAGGCGCTGAACGTGGCGCGGGGCTGACAGCAGGCCTTCCGCGCGGGGGTTCCCGTCGCGCCGATTTGTGGCAAGATGGCCACGAAGAAACCGCGAGGAAGCAACGTGAATTCAAGGGCCGGACGCCCCGCGCAGGACAGCGCCATCGCGGGCCTGCTGGCCGACATGCCGCTGCGCGCGGGCGGGTTCATCGTCACGCTCTACGGCGATGTCGTGGTGCCGCGCGGCGGTGAGGTCTGGATTGGCAATATCATCGACACCTGCGCCGCCGTCGGCATCAGCGAAACGCTGGTGCGCACCGCTGTGTCGCGGTTGGTGGCGGCCGGGCGGCTGGAGGGGCGGCGCGCCGGGCGGCGCAGTTTCTACCGCCTGTCCGGGGCCGCGCGCACCGAATTCGACGCCGCCGACCGCGCCATCTATGGCCCCGATGTTGAACCGGGCTGGCAGTTTGTCTTCGTGCCCGAGGCACTGGGCGACAGCGCCATGGCGCAGCTGGAGCGCGCGGGTTTTGCCCGGCTCAAGCCGCAGCTGGCCGTCGGGCCTGACCGCATCGCC
The DNA here is from genome assembly GCF_036802785.1 of Pararhodobacter sp. GTDB lineage: Bacteria > Pseudomonadota > Alphaproteobacteria > Rhodobacterales > Rhodobacteraceae > Pararhodobacter. The sequence continues at coordinate 27,208 of NZ_DAIRVN010000036.1, read as the reverse complement.
GCGCCCGAAGGCGCGCTGACCTTCAGCGCCCGGCCCGAAAGCGGGTTGGCGATGCTGCCTGATTTCGCCGCCGGGGCATGGGATCTGGCAAGCCACGCGCAAGCCTATGCGGGCTTCATCGCGCGGTTCGAGGCATTGGCGACGGCCCCTGCGCCCCCCGGCGCGCAAGCCTTGTCGCTGCGGCTGCTGCTGGTGCATTTCTACCGTCAGGTACTGCTGCGTGACCCGCGCCTGCCTTTTGATGCGCTGCCGCCTGACTGGCCGGGCCACGCCGCGCGGCGGCTGTTTGCGAAGGCCTATTGCACCCTGTCCGACGCCGCCGATTCGCATGTCAGCACCTTCTTTAAGGCCGAAAGCGGCGCGCTTCCCCCCGTAAGTGCCAGCATCACCACCCGCCGCCATCTGCTGGAGACCATCGCCAGCCGCTGAAAAAACGCAGGCCCGCCAGCAGGTTGCGGTTGAGCGCCTAAAAGTGTCACACAATACTAAGATTATTTCGTTGATCCGTGACATGACGGTGCGTATGACTGTGCTTGACGGATGGGGAGGCTCACACCTGCTGCGGCGGTTGTGCTAAAGTGCATCGGCACCGGCGCGCGACGGTACGGCACGCCCTGTCGAACAGGTCTGAGGAGGCAGCATCATGTATGCACAGATGGTTAAAACCGACGGCAAGGGCGTGAAAGCGCCTGAGGACATGACGCCCGATGAACGCCGCTTTCAGGCCCGCATCGATGCCGGTGAAAAGATCGAGCCCAAGGAATGGATGCCCGAGGCCTATCGCCAGAACCTGATCCGGCAGATCGGCCAGCACGCGCATTCCGAAATCGTGGGGCAACTGCCTGAGGGCAACTGGATCACCCGCGCGCCCACGTTGGAGCGCAAGGCGATCCTGCTGGCCAAGGTGCAGGACGAGGCGGGGCACGGGTTGTACCTCTATTGCGCCGCCGAAACGCTGGGCGTGTCGCGCGATGAGCTGACCGAAGCTTTGCTGTCCGGCAAGATGAAATACTCCTCGATCTTCAACTATCCGACGCTGAGCTGGGCCGATATGGGCGCGGTGGGCTGGCTGGTGGATGGCGCTGCGATCATGAATCAGGTGCCATTGCAGCGCACCTCGTTCGGCCCCTATGCGCGCGCCATGATCCGCATCTGCAAGGAGGAATCGTTCCACCAGCGGCAGGGCTATGACATCATGATGAAAATGGCACGCGGCACGCCGGAACAGCGCGAGATGGCGCAGGATGCGCTCAACCGCTTCTGGTATCCCAGCCTGATGATGTTCGGCCCCTCGGACAAGGACTCGGTCCATTCGGCGCAGTCGATGGCGTGGAAGATCAAGATCAACACCAATGATGAGCTGCGCCAGAAATTCGTGGATCAGACGGTGCCGCAGGCGGAATATCTGGGGCTGACGGTGCCGGACCCCGATCTGAAATGGAACGCTGAAAAGGGCGGGCATGATTATTCCGAGCCCGACTGGTCAGAATTCTACGCGGTGCTGAAGGGCAACGGCCCGTGCAACCGCGACCGGCTGGAAGCGCGGCAGGAGGCCTGGGAACAGGGCCGCTGGTTCCGCGACGGGCTGGTGGCGCATGCGAAAAAGGCAGAGGCGCGGCGCGCGGCGGCAAGGGTTGCGGCGGAATGAGACCGGGTCAGGGGGGCGTTGCCCCCCTCGCCTGCGGCTCACCCCCCAGCGTATTTTCGGCAAGATGAAGGGATAACCGATGTCCAGTGAATGGCCGCTTTGGGAAGTGTTCATCCGGGGTCAGCACGGCCTCAACCACCGGCATGTCGGCAGCCTTCATGCGCCGGATGCGGAAATGGCGATCCGGCATGCGCGCGACGTGTATACGCGGCGCAACGAGGGAGTGTCGATCTGGGTGGTGAAATCGGGCGATATCGCGGCCTCCTGCCCCTCTGGAAAGGGCCCGCTGTTCGACCCGGCGAATGACAAGGTGTATCGCCACCCGACATTTTACGACATTCCAGATGAAGTGGGGCATATGTGATGCCCTCGCTTCCTGACATGATGACCCCCGATTCCGAGGCGCTTGCAAAGGCTGCCGGCAAGGGCGCGGGCGTGCCGCTGGAGGCTGGAACGCCGGAGCATGACTTGTTTAACGGCCTGACAAGACTGGGCGATAATACGTTGATTTTAGGGCACAGGATCAGCGAATGGTGCGGCCATGCGCCGGTGCTGGAAGAGGATATCGCGCTGGCCAATGTCGCCCTTGACCTGATCGGCCAGACGCAGCTTTGGCTGGGGTTGGCAGGCGAGGTCGAGGGGCGCGGGCGCAGTGCCGACGATCTGGCCTTTCTGCGCGACGCCTGGCACTTTTCCAACCTCCTGCTCGTTGAACGTCCGAACCGTGATTTCGGCCACACCCTGATGCGCCAGTTCCTGTTCGACGCCTGGCACCGGCCGATGCTGAAAGCGCTGGAAGACAGCACAGACGCCCGCATCGCCGAAATCGCTGCCAAGGCGGGCAAGGAAGTCGCCTATCATCTGGAGCGTTCCGCCGATCTGGTGATCCGGCTGGGCGACGGCACCGAAGAAAGCCACGCCCGCATGCAGGACGCGCTGGAGCGGCTGTGGCCCTGGGCGGGTGAGGCCTTTGTCGGCGATGACATCGACCGCCGGCTGTCCGAAACCGGGCTGATGCCCGCGCCTGAAAGCCTGCGCCCGGCGTGGGATGCGACGCTCAGTGAGGTGCTGAACGAGGCCACGCTGAAGGCGCCTGACACCAGTTTCGCCCAGACCGGCGGCACGCAGGGCCGCCATACCGAGCATCTGGGCCATATCCTGACCACCATGCAATGGCTGCAACGCGCCTATCCCGGCGCGCGCTGGTAAGCCGATGCAGCCCGATACCGAACAGGTCTGGCGCTGGCTGTCGGAGGTTCCGGACCCGGAAATTCCGGTGATCAGCCTGACCGATCTGGGCATCATCCGCGATGTGGCATGGCAGGGCGATACGCTGGTGGTGACGGTCACGCCCACCTATTCGGGCTGCCCGGCGACCGGGGTGATCAACCTCGATATCGAAAGCAAGCTGCGCGACCACGGCATCGACAAGCTGGAACTGAAGCGCCAGTTGTCGCCCGCCTGGACCACCGACTGGATCGCCAGCGACGCGAAGGAAAAGCTGCGCGCCTATGGTATCGCGCCACCCATCGACGGCACTGCCACCGAAGGCCCTCTCGCCGCGCGCGCCCGGCGCATGAGCGGCGAGGGGCTGAGTGTGCCCTGCCCGCGCTGCGGTTCGGCCAACACCGCGCGGGTCAGCCAGTTCGGCTCAACCCCCTGCAAGGCGGCGTATCAGTGCCGCGATTGTCTTGAACCCTTTGACTATTTCAAATGTATCTGAGGCACCCATGGCCCGTTTCCTGCCCCTTGACGTGATTGATGTGCAAAAGGATACCCGCGATGCGGTGGTCGTCACCCTGCGCCCCCGCCCGGAAGACGCCGCGCGTTTTGCCTTTACGCAGGGCCAGTATCTGACCTTCCGTCGTGATTTTGACGGGGCTGAGCTGCGGCGCTCGTATTCCATCTGCGCCGGGCGCGACGAGGGGGTGCTGAAGGTCGGCATCAAGCGCGTGGATGGCGGCGCGTTCAGCAGCTGGGCCAATGAAAACCTGGCCCCCGGCGCAGTGCTGGAGGCCATGCCGCCGATGGGCAATTTCCACACCCCGCTGGACCCGGCGGCATCCCGCCACTACCTTGGTTTCGCGGGCGGATCAGGTATCACGCCGGTGCTGTCGATCCTGAAAACCGTGTTGAGCGCCGAGCCGAAAGCGCGCTTCACGCTGGTTTATGCCAATCGTCAGGTCAGCTCGATCATGTTCCGCGAGGCGCTGGAGGATCTGAAGAACATCTATCTGGGCCGCCTGTCGGTGCTGCATGTGCTGGAGACCGAGGCGCAGGAGATTGACCTGTTCACCGGGCGGATTGATACCGACAAGATCGCCGCACTTTTCACCCATTGGCTGGATGCCTCCTCGGTGGACATGGCCTTTATCTGCGGGCCGGAGCCGATGATGCTGAGCATTGCCAAGGGGCTAAAGGACCACGGGCTGAATGACAGCCAGATCAAGTTCGAGCTGTTCACCTCAGGCCAACCCGGCCGGGCAAAGCAGAAACCCGTCAGCCGGGGTGCGGATGCCAGCGACGCCTGTGAAGCCACGGTCACGCTGGACGGCACCACCCGCAGCTTCCGCATGCCCAAGACCGGCGAAAGCCTGCTTGAAGCCGCACTGGCCAATGATCTGGACGCCCCTTTTGCCTGCAAGGCCGGGGTCTGTTCGACCTGCCGCGCCAAGGTGCTGGAAGGCGAGGTGGAGATGCGTACCAACCACGCGCTGGAGGATTACGAGGTGCAGCAGGGCTATGTGCTGACCTGCCAGTGCTATCCGCTCAGCGACCGGGTGGTTGTCAGCTACGATCAGTAAGGGAGCCGCGCGATGACCGATATGTCGATTGAGGAGTATCTGGCGCATGGCGGCAAGCTGTCATCGCCCGACAATGTGCCGCCACGCTACCGGGGGGAGTTGCTGCGGCTGATGGCCTCGTTCGTGGACAGCGAACTGGCGGCCTCGGCGGGTTTTGCCGATGCGATCAATGATGCGCCCGGCATCAAAAGCCGGATCGCGGCGGCGCGGATCGTCATGGAAAAGGCCGATCATGCCGAACGGGTGCTGGCGCTGATGGCCGGTTTCGGCGTGGATACCGCGCGCTATGAGGGTGTGCATCCCTGGGCAGCGCGGCTGGCGCGCGATGCGGATATCGGCGCGCGACGGCAAGGCGGTGACATGCGGCTGTCGGTGTTCCATTATCCGCTGGAAGGCTGGGTGGACGCGGTGGTGATGAATGTCTTGCAGGGTGCGGCGGCGGTGATCCAGATTGCGGAATACGCGCGGGTTTCCTACCAGCCGCTGGCTGAGGTGTTCCGCGCCATTGCCCCGCGCGAGAGCCGACATGCCGAACTGGGCCGCGAGGGGCTGGCGCGCATCGCCACCTCTGAGGAGGGGCGCGCGGCGGCACTTTCCTCGATCGCCTATTGGCGCCCGCGCGTGGCGGCGGGGTTTGGCCCGGCGGGTTCGGTGCGCTATCATCTGCTGGCGCGCTTCGGCCTGCGCCACCGGACGAATGAGGCGCTGCTGGCCGAATGGAACAGCGTGTGCGACGCCCTTTTGTCTGATCTCAAGCTGAACTGAAGGAACCTCCATGACCTCCCACGCCCCGATCCGCCTGAAAAGCTACATCTGTGGCGCATGGAAAGCGGGCAGCCGCGATGGGGCGGAGTTGCTCAATGCCGCCACCGGCGATCTGGTCGCAACCATCGACGCCTCGGGCATCGATATGGCCGAAGCGCTGGAGTATGGCCGCGCGTCGGGCCATGCGCTGCGCATGATGACCTTCCATGAGCGCGCGCTGATGCTCAAGGCGCTGGGACAGCATCTCATGGGCCTCAAGGATGAGTTCCACGCCCTTTCGCTCGCCACCGGGGCCACGCCCAGGGACGGCTGGGTGGATATCGAAGGCGGAATTGGCACGCTGCTGGGCTATGCCTCGAAGGCGCGGCGCGAGATGCCGAATGCGCGGGTGCTGACCGAAGGCGCGGTAGAGCCGCTGTCAAAGGACATGAGCTTTTCCGCCCAGCATATTCTGACACCGCTCACAGGCGTGGCGGTGCATATCAACGCCTATAATTTCCCGTGCTGGGGGATGCTGGAAAAGCTGGCGCCGACGCTGATTGCCGGAATGCCCGCGATCATCAAACCTGCCAGCCAGACCGCCTATCTGACCGAGCTGATGGTGCGCCGGATCATCGAGGCAGGCATCCTGCCGCCGGGTGCGCTGCAACTGATCTGCGGCTCGGTCGGTGACCTGCTGGAGCATGTGACAGAGCAGGATGTGGTGACCTTTACCGGCTCGGCCACGACGGGGCGCAAGCTGCGGGCGCATCCGGCGATCATGGCCAGTTCGACCCGCTTCACCATGGAGGCTGACAGCCTGAACGCCTGCATTCTTGGCCCCGACGCCGTGGCGGGTACGCCGGAGTTTGACCTGTTCATCCGCGAAGTGGCGGCAGAGATGACGGTGAAGGCGGGCCAGAAATGCACCGCCATCCGCCGCGCCTTTGTGCCGCGCGCGCAGGTCGGTGCGGTGCGCGATGCGCTGGCGGCGCGGCTTGGGGCGCTGCCGGTGGGCCTGCCGGATGATCCGCAGGTGCGGGTGGGCGCGCTGGCCAGCCTTGCGCAGCGCGATGAAGTGCGCGCGCGCATCCGCGATCTGGCGGCGGATGGCGAGGTGGTCATCGGCAACCCGGATGCGGTGACGCTGACCTCGGGCGATCCGGATATGGGGGCGTTCATGAACCCGGTGGTGCTGTATTGCGACCACCCTGAAGCGGCGCGCGCTGTCCATGATGTGGAGGCCTTTGGCCCGGTCAGCACGCTGATGCCCTATGATGATCTCGAACAGGCGGTGGCGCTGACGCGGCGCGGGAAGGGATCCTTGGTGGCGTCGGTCTTCACCGATGATGCGGGCGTGGCTGAGGCGGCGGTGCTGGGCATGGCGCCGTTTCATGGCCGCGTGATGATCGGCAACCGGGCGAGTGCGAAAACCGCCACCGGCCATGGCTCGCCGCTTTACATGCTGGTGCATGGCGGGCCGGGCCGCGCGGGCGGCGGCGAGGAGATGGGCGGGGTGCGTGGGGTGAAGCATTTCATGCAGCGCACCGCCGTGCAGGGGGCGCCGCGCCTGCTGTCAGCGGTGACCGGGCAGTGGATGGAGGGGGCGCAGACGCGCAGCGATATCCACCCGTTCCGAAAATCGCTGACTGAGCTGCGGCTGGGCGACCAACTGGTGACCGCCACGCGGACCGTCACGCTGGAAGACATCGAGCATTTCGCGCAGTTCACCGGCGACACGTTTTATGCGCATATGGATGAAGAGGCGGCGCGCGCCAACCCGTTCTTTGAGGGCCGCGTGGCGCATGGCTATCTGATTGTCTCGTTTGCGGCGGGCCTGTTCGTGCAGCCCGATCCGGGGCCGGTGCTGGCCAATTACGGCGTGGACAACCTGCGTTTTCTGACCCCGGTCAACCCGGGCGATACGCTGGGTGTGCGCCTGACCTGCAAGGAGATCAGCCCGCGCGAAGGAGGGGAACATGGCGAGGTGCGCTGGGATTGTCAGGTGACCAACCAGAACGGCGCGGTGGTGGCCCAGTATGACGTGCTGACGATGGTGGCGAAAACCTGGCCCGCATAAAACCTGTTCCGCCCAGGGGGCGCCGGCCCGCGGGGCATCGAGCCCCCCGGGCCGGCGCTGCCGCGGAAGCGGGCTGCGCCACGCTGCGACAGGGGGCAGGGGGCAGACGACCGGCAGATTGACCGGCGCGGGCCGCATATTTGCTGCAACAGGCGCACAGATCGGTCAGGAACGGGGTCGAGCCCGGCCGGTTTTGTTGTCATACTGACAAGCGATGTCATTCCGGGAGCCTCAATGGAACAGATCAACCGTCACTGCATCCTGATCGGCGCGCCCGTCGATTCCGGTCAGCGCCGCCCCGGCTGCCTGATGGGCCCCGCCGCCTATCGCGTGGCCGGGATCACCGGTGCGCTTGAGGCACTGGGCCATCAGGTCAGCGACCGAGGGGATGTCAGCCCCGCTCCGGTGCCCGAACCCGCCCCCTCCTGCCCCAACCCCGCTGTCCACCATCTGACCGAAACGCTGGGCTGGACCAAGGCACTGGCTGAAGCCGGGCAGGCGGCCATGGCCGCAGGCGGGATGCCGGTGTTCATGGGCGGCGATCACAGCCTGTCGCTGGGATCGGTCGCTGGTATGGCCGCGCATGCCGCCAGCGCCGGGCGCCCGCTTTTCGTGCTCTGGCTGGATGCGCACAGCGATTTCCACACCCCTGAGAGCACCGCCAGCGGCAATCTGCACGGCACTCCGCTTGCCTATATCGCCGGGCGCCCCTTTGCCCCCTTCCCGCCCTTCCCTGCCCCGGTTCCGCCTGAAAACATTGCCCTTTTCGGCATCCGCTCGGTCGACCCGGCAGAGCATGCGGCGCTTCTGGCGCATGACATCGGCATCAACGATATGCGGGTCATCGATGAGCAGGGCATCACCGCGCCGCTGCGCGCCTTTCTGGAGCGGGTCACGGCAGCCAGGGGGCTGCTGCATGTCTCGCTGGATGTGGATTTCATGGACCCCTCCATCGCCCCCGCCGTGGGCACCACCGTGCCCGGCGGCGCCACCTTCCGTGAGGCCCATCTGGTGATGGAGCTGCTGCATGACAGCGGGCTGGTCACCTCGGTCGATCTGGTGGAGCTGAACCCGTTTCTGGATGAGCGGGGGCGCACCGCGCATCTGATGGTCGACCTGCTGGCATCTTTGATGGGCCGCAAGGTGTTTGACCGCCCGACGCGCAGCTTCAGGGGGCAGGTCTAGGGCCACGGCGCCAGCATCACCCGTTCAGGCGCTGACCTCACTCGCCATCCAGCGGGCAAGTTCCGTTGCCTGCGGGGCCGTCAGGCGCAGGCCAAGCTTGGAGCGCCGCCAGAGGATATCCTCCGCCGTGCGGGCGAATTCCTGCGTGATCAGCCAGCGCACCTCAGCCTCATGCAGTGTTGCACCGAAATCCTGCCCCAGATCGGCGGGGCTGCGCGCCTCCCCCAGAATCGCGGGTGCCTCGGTTCCATAGGCGCGGATCAGGCGGCGGGCCCAGAAGGCATCAAGGAACGGGTAGCGGCGGCGCAGGTCTTCGGTCAGGGCGGCGACACCATCCACCGGAAAATCGCCCCCCGGCAGCGGCACCCCCGCCGTCCAGTTCCCGTTGTGCACCGGCAGCACGGCACCGATCCGCGCCAGCGCCGATTCCGCCAACCGCCGGTAGGTTGTGATCTTGCCGCCAAAGACATGCAGTACCGGCGCGCCTGCCGACTGATCGGTCTTCAGCACATAATCACGCGTGGCAGCGGTGGCTGAGCGCGCGCCGTCATCATAGAGCGGGCGCACACCGGAGTAAGACCAGACCACATCATCGGCGGTGACAGGTCGTTTGAAATACTGCGAGGCAAATTCGCACAGGTAATCGCGTTCGGCATCGGTGCAGCGCGGGGGCGTGTCAGGGTCTGCATGGTCGGCATCGGTGGTGCCGATCAGGGTGAAATCGCTTTCATAGGGAATGGCAAAGATGATCCGCCCGTCAGTCCCTTGAAAGAAATAGCATTTATCATGATCATAAAGCCGCCGGGTGACAATATGCGATCCGCGCACCAGCCGCACCTTGTCGCGCGCGTTCAGCCGCAGGGTGCCATGGATCATCGCGCCCACCCATGGCCCGGCGGCATTCACCAGCATCCGGGCGCGCAGGGTTTTCGGCCCCTCGGCGGTCTCCAGCGTGACCTCCCACAGCCCGCCTTTGGCCTGCGCCGCACTGACCCGGCTGCGCGTCAGGATCGTGGCACCCCGCGCCTGCGCATCGCGGGCATTGAGCACCACGAGGCGCGAATCCTCGACCCAGCAGTCGGAATATTCATAGGCCCGCTCAAAACGTTCCTGAAGCGGCGCGCCCTCAGCCGTGCCCGGCAGATGCAGCGTCGCGGTGCCCGGCAGGATCTTGCGCCCCCCCAGACTGTCATAGAGGAACAGCCCCAGCCGGATCAGCCATGCGGGGCGACGGCCGCGCATCCAGGGCATGAACATCCCCAGCAGCCGCGAGGTGGGTGTCGCGCCCTCAAAGCGCATATCCGGATGGTAGGGAAGCACAAAGCGCATCGGCCAGGAGATATGCGGCATGGCGCGCAGCAGCACCTCACGCTCGATCAGCGCCTCACGCACAAGACGGAACTCGAAATATTCCAGATACCGGAGCCCACCATGAAACAGCTTGGTCGAGGCCGATGACGTGGCCCCCGCCAGATCACCCTGTTCCGCCAGCACCACCGAATAGCCCCGCCCGACCGCATCGCGCGCGATGCCGCAGCCATTGATGCCGCCGCCGATGACCAGAAGGTCAACCGGAGCGGGCAGGATATCGGCCTGAGGGGCAGAAATTGGGGTCTGGGGCATTGGCGGTTCGCTTTCGGGTCTGATCGAAACAGAAGCATGTTGTTTTCGTTTATTCAATATTGCTTTCGCTTTTTTGCGAAACTCTCATGACATTCTTCTGACATTGCGACGGCGGGCGCCGGGGGCTTCATGTCTCTGCCATGAGCCCTGCCCGCGGGGCCGGTTCGCCATTGCCTTGGCGAAAGCGGGCGAAGATAGTTGCGTCCAAAAGGAACCGAATCATGTCTCAGGGCTTTCGCCTTCCGCAAATCCTTGAAATCGCCCGGATAGAGGGAAAGGTCACGGTCGAAGGCCTTTCTGAGCGTTTTGGCGTCACCGTACAGACCATCCGCCGCGATCTGGCCGAACTGGACGAGGCGGGCAAGCTTGAGCGCGTCCATGGCGGTGCGATCCTGCGCTCGGGGACAGTGAACATCGGCTATCAGGAACGGCGCGCGCTTCTGGCCGAGGAAAAGCGCGCCATTGCCCGCGTCTGCGCTGCCGCCATCTCCGAAGGGGCGTCGATCTTCCTCAACATCGGCACCTCGACCGAGGCCGTCGCACGCGAGCTGTTGCGCCATTCCAGCCTGATGGTGGTGACCAACAACATGAATGTCGCCAATATCCTCGTTGAAAACCCGGCCTGTCAGGTGATCGTAACGGGTGGCACCCTACGGCGCTCGGATGGCGGGCTGATCGGCAATCTGACCGAAGCGGTGATCCGTCAATTCAAATTCGATCTGGCGGTGATCGGTTGTTCGGCGCTCGATGCCGAAGGTGACATTCTGGATTATGATATCGAAGAGGTTGGCGTCAGCCGCACCATTCTCGGTCAGGCGCGCAAGGCATGGCTGGTGGCCGATCACTCCAAATTCCAGCGCACCGCCCCGGCGCGTATCGGCTCGCTGGAACGCATCGACAGTTTCTTCACCGACCAGCCCCTGAGCGCCGCGCTTGCCCGGCGCTGCAAGGAATGGCAGACGCAGGTGGTTGTCGCCGCGCCCGGTGACCCCGCGTAAACGCACGGGAGCAAGCAAACGGCATAAACTCTTCGGCAACCGGGGTTGAAAGGAGGCGGATATATCCGCATCTGGCAGGGAAGGCCCGCTGCTTCGTGGATGAGATACCGATATGCCGGTCTGCTCATGACGGGCGGCACCGCCGCCTTACATATCCCTTTGCCGGACCTTGCCCGATGCCCCTTCCCTCTCCTTCGCTGTCAGACCCGCGCGCGGCCTCCGCCCCGCTGGCACCCGGCTTCGGCCCTGCCCATGGCTGACCGGCAGAAGCGGCGCCTTGACCGCCAGCTGCGCGCGATGGCGGTGGCCTTTCCGGTGCTCGCGCCGCTGATTTCGGCCATTCAGGGACGGCCCGGAATGCTTGTGCGCCTGCCGCTCGGACTGTTCCTCGTCATCGGCGGAACGCTGGGCTTTCTGCCGGTCCTGGGGTTCTGGATGCTTCCGCTTGGGTTTCTGGTGCTGGCAATCGACCTTCCCGCGCTGCGGCCCGTGGTTTCCGCCGCGATCATCCGCGTCAGGCGGCGCTGGCAAACCCGCAATCGGAACCGCCCGCCCCCGGACAAGGACGCCCCGTAAAAGGCCACAACCGGAGACATACCAGCACTGCGGGTGTCAGCCAGCCGCCGCCAGAAACCCGCCGTAGCGCCCGCCACTGAACACCAGCGGCGCACCCGCACGACTGGCCGCGCGCAAGACCCGGCCGATGATCAGCGCATGGTCCCCCCCCTCATGCACAGCTTCCTGCCGGCACTCAAAACACGCCAGACAGCCGGGCAGCAGCGGGACATTCTCAGGGCTGAAGGTGACGCCCGGCAGCGCGAAATCCTGCCCGTGCAGCGCAAAGTGACGGCCCAGCGCGAACTGATCTTCGGCCAGCACATGAATGGCGAAATGCTGCGCGGCCGCAAAAGCCGCGAAACGGCGTGAGGCGCGGGCGGGCGACCACAGCACCAGCGGCGGGTCCAGCGAGAGGCTGGAAAAGCTGTTGGCGGTAATGCCCAGCGGCCCGGTGCCGTCCTGCGTGGTGACAACGCAGACCCCGGTGGCAAAGGCCCCCAGCGCATCGCGCAAGCGACGCGTATCGCCCTGATCCGGAATGAAAGTCTCAGTTTCCGTCATGTCGCCCCATGCCCTTTTCTGCCGTGCCTGTCTCTGCCCGAGATACGCCGCAAGGGCGACTCGACAAGGGCAGCCGAACTGCCTAGCCTGATCCTCCCTATCGCAGAGAGGAAAGATGCCGCGCAAGATCATCATTGACACCGACCCGGGCCAGGACGACGCCGTCGCCATTCTGCTGGCGCTCGCCAGCCCCGATGAGCTGGAGGTTCTGGGCATCACCTGCGTCGCCGGGAATGTGCCGCTGGGCCTGACGGCACGCAATGCAAGGATCGTCTGTGAACTGGCCGGACGGCGCGACATAAAGGTCTACGCCGGATGCGACCGGCCCCTGAGGCGCCCGCTGGTGACGGCGGAATATGTCCATGGCAAGACCGGGCTTGACGGCATCACCCTGCCGGAGCCCGAAATGCCGTTGCAAGCGCAGCACGGCGTCGATTTCCTGATCGAAACGCTGCGCGCACACCCGCCGGGCAGCGTTACGCTGGTGCCGATCGGCCCGCTGACCAATATCGCCACCGCAATGCAGCGCGCGCCGGATATCATCACGCGCATCGGGCAGATCGTGCTGATGGGCGGGGCCTATTTTCAGGTTGGCAACGTCACCCCCGCCGCCGAATTCAACATCTATGTCGACCCGGAAGCCGCCGACATCGTTTTCCGCTCAGGCGTCGATCTGGTCGTGATGCCGCTGGATGTGACCCACAAGGCGCTGATCTCCCGCACCCGGGTGGAAGCGTTTCGCGCCCTGCCCGGCAAGGTCGGCCCCGCCGTGGCCAGTTGGACCGACTTCTTTGAACGGTTCGACAAAGAGAAATACGGCAGCGAAGGCGCCCCCCTGCATGACCCCTGCACGATCGCCTGGCTGATCCGGCCCGCGCTGTTCACCGGGCGGCACATCAATGTGGAAATCGAAACCGAGGGCCGCCTGACAACGGGCATGACCGTCGCCGACTGGTGGCGCGTCACCGACCGCAAGCCGAACGCGACCTTCATGGGGGATATCGATACCGACGACTTTTTCGCGCTGCTGAACGAACGCCTCGCCCGGCTCTGAATCCGTCACCCACACCACACCATGGAAAGGGCGCGCACACGCCCTCTCTTCTCAAAAAAAGATCAGGGGGCTTCGCCCCCTCTGGGCCTGCGGCCCATTCCCCGGCCTCGCCACGGGCTCGGCGTTCGCGGCTGGGGCCTTCCACTGGAAGGCCCCCGAGACGCCGCTCACCCCCCGCGTATTTCCGGCAAGATGAAAGGGGCGCCGCGCCCCTGCTTCACCTGTTCAGAAATATCCCGGGGGAGTCCGGCCATCGCAGATGGACGGGCGGGGGCAGCGCCCCCCCCTTTCTGAACAAAAAGGCGTCTGCGCAGCAGGCATTCAGGTCAGAGGCACAGGGATAGACGTGAAAGGCCCTGCGCACCGGCTGTGGTGCGCAGAGAGATCGGTACGGCGGTTATTCGGCGGCGCGGGCCATCGGGTTATTCGGATGGGTTGTCCAGTTGCCATGCTCGGCGGGCACGACCTGCCCTGTGCGCTCATCAAGGGCGCCCGGTGCGACACGCTCCATCGTGATGCAATCCTCCACCGGGCAGACATTGACACAGAGGTTGCAGGCCACGCATTCGTCATCCTTCACCGTGAACACCCGCTCGGGCGACATGGCAATCGCCTGATGCGAGGTGTCCTCGCAGGCCGCAAAGCAGCGCCCGCAGCTGATGCACAGATCCTGATCGATCTTCGCCTTGGTGACATAATTCAGGTTCAGATATTGCCAGTCGGTCACATTGGGCACCGCGCGGCGCACGATCTGGTCGGTCGCGGTAAATCCCTTCTGGTCCATCCACAGCGACAGCCCGGCTGTCAGCTCCTTGATGATGCCGAAGCCGTAAGTCATCGCCGCCGTGCAGACCTGCACATTACCTGCCCCCAGTGCCATGAACTCGGCAGCGTCGCGCCACGTCGTCACCCCGCCGATCCCGGAGATCGGCAGGCTGGCGGTTTCGGGGTTACGGGCGATTTCGGCGACCATGTTCAGCGCGATGGGTTTCACCGCCGGGCCGCAATAGCCGCCATGGGTGCCCTTGCCGTCGATCATCGGCTCGGGGCTGAAATCATCCAGATTGACCGAGGTGATCGAGTTGATGGTGTTGATCAGGCTCACCGCATCGGCCCCGCCCCGGAACGCGGCCTCGGCCGGTTTGCGGATATCGGCGATATTCGGTGTCAGCTTGACGATGCAGGGCATGCGCGAGTGTTGTTTCACCCAGCGCGTCACCATCTCGATATATTCCGGCACCTGCCCCACGGCCGAGCCCATGCCGCGCTCGGCCATCCCGTGCGGGCAGCCGAAGTTCAGCTCCACCCCGTCGGCCTCGGTATCCTCGACAACCCTGAGGATCGCCTTCCAGCTTTCCTCATCACAGGGCACCATCAGCGAAACCACCAGTGCGCGGTCTTTCCAGTCGCGTTTCACCTGCTTGATCTCGCGCAGGTTCACCTCCAGCGGGCGGTCGGTGATCAGCTCGATATTGTTGAGCCCAAGAAGCCGCCGGTCTGCCCCCCATATCGCGCCATAGCGCGGGCCGTTGACATTCACCACCGGCGGCCCCTCGGACCCCAGCGTCTTCCAGACCACTCCGCCCCAGCCCGCCTTGAAAGCGCGCACGACGTTGTATTCCTTGTCGGTCGGCGGGGCCGAGGCCAGCCAGAACGGGTTGGGTGATTTGATACCGACGAAATTGCTTGCAAGATTGGCCATGGTTGTTGCCCTCCCTCAGGCCATGATGCTGGCGTGGATGTCTTCGGCCGCGTCGCGGCCCTGGGCGGTGGCGGTGACGGTCAGATCCTCGCCACCCGATGCGCAATCGCCCCCCGCCCAGACGCCGAGAAGGCTGGTGCGGCCCTGGACGTCGATCGCGATCTTGCCGCCCTCAAGCGTCAGCGCCTCCGCTGCGCCCTCCAGCCGCTGGCCGATGGCCTTGAACAGCTGGTCCGCGCGCAGGCGGAAGGTTTCGCCGGTGGGTTCCAGCCCCAGCGGTCCGTTGCGGGTGTACGCAAATTCCACTTCTTCAACTTTTTTGTCGCCAAGAACCGCCAAAGGCATCGCATTTGTTACAATTTTCACGCCTTCGGTCTGAGCATGGTCAAGCTCGTAGTCCGAGGCCCCCATCGCGCCCCGGTCGCGGCGGTAAACCATGGTCACCTGCTCAGCCCCCAGAAGGCGCGACTGTACGGCGGCATCGACCGCCGTCATGCCGCCGCCGATCACCACCACATGGCGACCGATGGGCAGCGCGGACAGATCTGTCGTCTGGCGCAGGCCCGCGATGAAATCGACCGCATCCTGCACGCCTTCCTTGTCTTCACCCGGTGCGCGTAGTGCATTCACGCCCGCCAGCCCCATGCCCAGAAACACCGCGTCATGCTCACCGCGCAACCCCTCCAGCGTCAGATCGCGCCCCAGTGCCTTGCCGGTCTCAACGCGGATACCGCCGATGCCCAGCAGCCAGTCCACCTCGGCCTGAGCAATGCCGCCAGCGGCCTTGTAGGCGGCGATGCCGTATTCGTTCAGCCCGCCGGGTTTGGGGCGGGCATCATAAATCACCACCTCATGGCCCTTCAAAGCCAGCCGGTGCGCACAGGCCAGCCCTGCTGGCCCCGCGCCCACCACCGCCACGCGCTTGCCTGTGGGGGCGGCGCGGGTGAAGGGGTGGTCGTTGCGCTCCAGCAGGATGTCGGTGGCGTAGCGTTGCAGGCGCCCGATCTCGACAGGCTGCCCCTCGGCGGTTTCGCGCACGCAGGCGCCTTCGCACAGGGTTTCCGTCGGGCAGACACGGGCGCACATCGCACCCATGATATTCTGCTCAAAGATGGTGCGCGCCGCGGCCTCGGGCTGGCCCGCCTGAATCTGGCGAATGAACAGCGGGATGTCGATGGCGGTGGGGCAGGCCGTGATGCAGGGCGCATCATAGCAGAAATAGCAGCGGTCGGCGGCCACGCGGGCTTCGTGGTCATCGAAACACGGGTAGAGATCACTGAAATTGGCGGCAAGCAGATCGGCATCAAGACGCGCGGGCACAATGCCGTCGGTCTGAGGGCAGTTGGTCACGGGCTACCTCCGGGCGTTGGGTTGCTGGTGTTCTTATTTTTCCCAAGCTTGCCACAGATGTAATTTTTATCAACTGGTAAAATATAAATGACCTGTGGATTTCCTGCCCACGGCCCCTGACTGCCGCTTTTCTGCGCAAAACCCGCCCGGAAAATGAAAGAAGGGGGCGTGTGCCCCCTTCTTCCGCCCGGTCATGCCGGCTCAGCGCAGGATGCTGCGCCCGGCGTATTCAGCGGCTTCGCCCAGCATTTCCTCGATCCGGATCAGCTGATTGTATTTCGCCAGCCGGTCAGAGCGCGCCAGCGAGCCGGTCTTGATCTGTCCGCAGTTGGTGGCGACAGCCAGATCGGCAATGGTGGCATCCTCGGTCTCGCCGGAGCGGTGCGACATCACGCAGGTCATGCGCGCGCGGTGCGCCATGTCCACGGCGGCAAGCGTCTCGGTCAGGGTGCCGATCTGGTTGACCTTGACCAGCAGCGAATTGGCGCAGCCGCGTTTGATGCCCTCGGCCAGACGGGTGGGGTTGGTGACGAAAAGATCATCGCCCACCAGTTGAACCTTGCTGCCCAGCGCCTCGGTCAGCGCCTGCCATCCCTCCCAATCATCCTCGGAACAGCCATCCTCGATGGAGATGATCGGATAGTCGCGCACCAGATCGGACAGGTACGTCACATTCTCAGCAGCGCTCAGGCTTTTACCTTCACCTTCAAGAACATAGCGGCCTTCCTTGTAATACTCGGTCGCCGCGCAATCCAGCGCCAGGCAGATATCCTCACCCGGCTTGTAGCCCGCCTTCTCCACAGATTTCAGAATGAAATCAAGCGCCTCACGGGCAGAGCTGATATCGGGTGCAAAGCCGCCCTCATCGCCCACCCCGGTGGCCAGACCGGCCTGATACAGCTCTTTCTTGAGCACATGGAACACTTCGGCGCCCATGCGCACCGCCTCGGTGATGCTGCCCGCGCTGACGGGCATGATCATGAATTCCTGAATGTCGATCGGGTTATCGGCATGCTGGCCGCCGTTGATGATGTTCATCATCGGCACCGGCAGCAGCCGCGCCGAGGTGCCGCCGACATAGCGGTAGAGCGGCTGGCCGCAGGCATCGGCGGCGGCCTTGGCGATGGCCAGCGAGACGCCCAGAATGGCATTGGCGCCCAGACGGGCCTTGTTGGGTGTGCCGTCCAGCTCGATCAGCGCGCTGTCGATGGCCACCTGCTCGGTCGCGTCCGAACCCACCAGCGCCTCGGCGATCTCGCCGTTGACGGCGGCCACCGCGTTGAGCACGCCCTTGCCCAGATAGCGCGTCTTGTCGCCGTCGCGCAGTTCGACCGCCTCATGCTTGCCGGTGGAGGCGCCCGAGGGCACGGCGGCGCGCCCCATCGTCCCGTCTTCGAGGATCACATCCACCTCGACGGTCGGATTGCCGCGGCTGTCAAGGATTTCGCGGCCGGTGATATCGAGAATCGTGGTCATGATAAGGCCCTGTGCTGGCGATGATTTCGCGCCTCTATACCTTGGCCGGGGCCATCGGGAAAGCCCGCCAGAGGCGGCGCGGCGCCTAATAACGCTAACGGCGCTGGCGTTGCAGCAGTATCTGGCGCCAGAGCGTGTACAACCCCGCCCCCACCACCAGCGCCGAACCTGCCAGCGTCATCGCATCGGGGATCTCGCCAAAGAAGGCCAGCCCGATGATCATGGCAAAGATCAGCCGCGAATAGCGGAATGGCGTGGTTACGGCGATATCGCCCAGACGGGTCGCACTGACCAGCGCCGCATAGGCCAGAATCCCGGCCGAGAGCGTCGCCACCAGCCAGCCCCATTCGACAGGCGAGGGGGCGACAGGCGCTGTGCGGGTCAGCAGCATCAGCAACAGCCCCGCGGGCGCCACCATGCCAAAGCCCCAGCCGGAAAGCTGGAGGCTGTGCACCTTTGTCGCCACCCGCCGCGTGGCCAGATCGCGCGCCGACAGCGCAAAGACCGCAATCACCGCCAGAAGCGAGGCGGGATCAAATGCCTCCGATCCGGGCCGGACAATCAGCAAAACGCCCAGAAAGCCGATCAGGATCGCGCTCCAACGCCGCCAGCCCACCGGCTCACCCAGAAACAGCGCAGCCCCCAGTGTCACGGCCAGCGGCATCGCCTGCAGGATTGCCGTGACCGCCGCCAAAGGTGCTAGCACCAGCGCCGTGACAAAGGTGGCCGCGCCCAGCATCTCCGACAGGTTGCGCAGCAGCACCGCGCCGCGCGCAAACTCGGGCACGAACAGGCTGTAGCCCTGCCGATGCGCGATCAGGCCGAAAATCAGCGCCCCGCCAAGCCCGATCAGCACCATGATCTGCCCGACCGGCAGGGTGAGCGCCAGATACTTGATCAGCGCATCCTCGATGGCAAAGCCCGCCATTGCGGCGACCATCATCAGACTTCCGCGCAGGTTGTTCATGGCTCGCTCCGGGAGATTCACCTTTACCTAACGCGCCTGAGAGGCCGCGGGAACCCCCCGGCTCCGCCTGCCCCCGGTCAGTGTCAGGGTGCCGGGAAACATGTCAGAATTGCAAAAACCGTCATAATCGGTTAGATTTAGCCGCCAGAAAGCTAACTTGTGAAGCATCGTGCGACTCGGAGGAGTGGGATGTGGACCCGATTGCTTGACCGCTTCCTGCGCCGTCTCGTGCAGCACGGAAGCCTGAGTGTAACCCTGCCAGATGGCGAAACCCGCCGCTATGGCGACGGCGCCGCGCCCGAGGTCACGGTGGTGCTGCATGACCCCGCCCTGCCCCGCCAGCTTGTGCTGGACCCCGATGTCGCGCTGGGCGAGGCCTATATGGATGCCCGGCTGACCATCGGGCGCGATGATATCAACGGGCTTCTGGCACTGGCGATGTCGAATATTCAGGCGGGCCACGCGGGGGCGTGGCAAACGCTTCTGGCAGCGCTCCGCGACCGGCTGCGTATTCTGGTGCAGTTCAATCCCGCCGGGCGTTCGCAGCGCAATGTGGCGCATCATTATGACCTTTCCGGCGCGCTCTATGATCTGTTTCTGGACGCCGACCGCCAGTATTCCTGCGCCTATTTCCGCAGCCCCGAGGATACGCTGGAAAAGGCGCAGGCCCAGAAAAAGGCCCATATCGCCGCCAAACTGTGCCTGCGACCGGGGATGACGGTGCTCGATATCGGCTGCGGCTGGGGCGGGATGGCGCTGACGCTGGCGCGGGATTACGGCGTTCAGGTGCTGGGCGTAACGCTTTCACACGAACAGCTGGCAATGGCGCGCGAGCGCGCGAAAAGCGCGGGCCTTGACGGGCAGGTGCGCTTTGAGCTGATGGATTACCGCGCGGTGACCGGCGCTTTTGACCGGGTGGTTTCGGTGGGTATGTTCGAGCATGTCGGCGCACCCCATTTCCGCGCCTATTTCCGCACCCTGCGCGAGCGCCTTGCGCCGGACGGGCTGGCGCTGGTCCATACCATCGGGCGCAGCACACCGCCGGGCGCCACCAGCCGCTGGATGACGAAGTATGTTTTCCCCGGCGGCTATATCCCCGCCATGTCCGAGGTGATGGCCGCCGTTGAAAAAGAGGGGCTGGTGCCCTGCGATGTCGAGGTCTGGCGTCTGCATTACGCCGAGACGCTGCGCCACTGGCACCAGCGGTTCATCGACAATATCGACAAGGCCCGCGCGCTTTATGATGACCGTTTTTGCCGGATGTGGCGCTTCTATCTGGCCGCTTCCGAAGAAAGCTTCCGCCATGCCGGGCAATGCGTGTTTCAGTTCCAGCTCGCGCACAAGGTCGATGCCGCGCCGGTCACGCGCGACTATCTCCATGCCGATCCGATGCAGACGGGTGCCGTGGCACAGCTTCCGCGCAAGGCCGCCGAATAGGTCAGGGCTTCAGCTTCATCCCGAACAGCTCCAGCCGGTGCCCCTCCAGCCGGTAGCCCAGCCGCAGGGCGATGGCCTCTTTCAGGCGCTCGATCTCAGGATCGCAGAACTCGATCACCTCGCCCGAGGCCATGTCGATCAGATGATCGTGGTGGTCGCGCTCGGCATCCTCATACCGCGCGCGCCCGTCGCCGAATTCCAGCCGCTCCAGAAGCCCGGCCTCTTCAAACAGCTTGACCGTGCGATAGACCGTGGCGATGGAGATGCGCGGATCAAGGGCGCTGGCACGGGCATGCAGCGCCTCCACATCGGGGTGGTCGGCGGCGGTCTCGATGACGCGGGCGATGACCCGGCGCTGCTCGGTCAGGCGCAGGCCACGCGCCTCGCAGCGCTTGAGAAGAGAGGCTTTGCTTTGGCTCTTGGGCATACCCGGTCCGGTTCTGGCTGGTCAGGGCGGGACAATAGGCGATTTGCGGGGCGGGGAAAAGTCTGTGCCGGGCATTGACCTTGCCCGCCGGGCAGCGTTGACTGCGCGGCCTTGCTGAAAGAACCGGAATGTCCCCTCCCCCACCCCTTCGCCGCCCGCTGGACATGCCCGGTTTCTGGCTTCTGCTGGGCCTGTCGGTGATGTTCGGCGCCAACAACCTGCTGATCAAGCTGGGCAATGACGGGCTGCAGCCGGTGTTCTTTGCGGCGCTGCGTTCCTGTGTGGCGGTGGTCGCGCTGGCGGGCTGGATGGTCTGGCGACGCATCCGTTTCCGGTTTGACATGTGGCGCCCGGGGCTGCTGATCGGTGCGGCCTTTGCCACCGAGTTCTTCTTTCTGTTCATCGCGCTGGACAACACCACCGTGGTCCGCGCCTCGATCATCTTCTACGCGATGCCGCTCTGGCTGGCGGTGGCCGCGCATTTCCTGTTCCCGGGTGAGCGGCTGACCCGGATGCGGGCCGCCGGGTTCCTGATGGGTTTTGCAGCGGTGGCGCTGGTGATGGCCGGGCAGCTTGGCGATGGCGCGTCCGATGGTGGCAGCCTGTCAGGAGATCTGGCAGCGCTGTTCGCGGGGATGTGCTGGGCCGCGATCGTGCTCTGTGCGCGCCTGACCCGCCTGCAGACCGTCCAGCCCGAAACCCAGCTTTTCTGGCAGCTTCTGGTTTCGGCGCCGATACTGCTGGCGCTGGCGCCGCTCTATGGTGGCGATCTGGTGCGCGATTTCGACGGCTTCCAGCTGGCGATCTTTCTGATCCACACGCTGGGCGCGGTGACGGCCGGGTTTGTGCTGTGGTTCTGGCTGCTGCTGCGCTATCCGGCCTCATCCGTGGCAAGCTTCAGCTTTGTCACGCCCGTGCTGAGCGCGCTGCTGGGCTGGCTTGTACTGGATGAGGCCGTGTCGGTGCTGACCCCGGTGGCGCTCGCCCTGCTGGTGGGCGGGCTGGTGCTGATCAACCGCCGCCCGAAGGCGTGAGCGCGCGCCCTCAAAAGCGCTTTGCCGTCGCCGCAGGCCTCAGCGCCTGCGATCCGCCAGCGCGTCTTCCAGAAGCGCGCGCAGCATGTCGGGCGGCACGGCATCGGTGACAAAGGCCTCGCCGATCCCGCGCGCCAGCACGAAGCGCATCCGCCCGTCCACCACCTTCTTGTCCTGCCCCATCAGCCCGATCAGCGCCTCGGCCCCGGGCAGATCGCCCTCGATATCGGCCAGCCGGTGCTTCATCCCCATCGCCGCCAGATGCGCTGCCACGCGCCCCGGCTCTTCCTGCGCACAAAGCCCCAGCCGTGCAGACAGCTCGAACGCCAGCGCGCAACCGATCGCCACCCCTTCACCATGCAGCAACCGCCCGCCATAGCCCGTCGCGGCCTCAAGCGCATGGCAGAAGGTATGGCCCAGGTTCAGGAGCGCCCGCTCACCCTGCTCGGTCTCGTCGCGCGCGACAATCCCGGCTTTCATCGCCACCGAGCGGCGCACGGCCTCCTGCCGCAAGGCGCGGTCACCGGCGGCCAGCGCGGGGCCGTAGCGCTCCAGCCATTCAAAGAACGCGGCATCACCCAGCAGACCGTATTTCACCACCTCGCCGTAACCCGTCAGAAAATCGCGCGCGGGCAGCGTGTCCAGCAGGGCGATATCGGCCAGCACCAGACTGGGCTGGTGAAACGCGCCCACAAGGTTCTTGCCCTGTGCCGTGTTGATCCCGGTCTTGCCGCCGACCGAGCTGTCCACCTGCGCCAGCAGGCTGGTGGGGATCTGCACAAACCGCACCCCGCGCCGCAGTATCGCCGCCGCAAAGCCCGCCAGATCGCCGATCACCCCGCCGCCCAGCGCCACCACCACGTCGCCCCGCTCCACCTGCGCCTCCAGCAGCCATTCGACGGCGCGCGCCAGATGCGGCCAGCTTTTGGTGCCCTCGCCGGGCGGCAGGGCCAGCGCCTGCAAGGTGATCCCCGCCTCGGCCAGACCGTTGCGCAGGGCCTTCAGATGCAGCGCGGCCACCGTCTCTTCGGTCAGCACGGCCACGCGCGGGCGGGTCAGCAGCGGCGCAATCTCGTGCCCCGCGCGCGCCAGCAGGCCCGCGCCCACCCGGACATCATACCGGCGCGTACCCAGTTCAACAGGGACGGTTTCGCATTCTGTCTGGCTCACGGGGTACTCCTTCTGGCCGGTCGCGGCAGGTCGGCTATGTCAGTTCCGGGACATGCCACCCAAGCGGGGTTCACGCAAGCACATCGGGCCGGGTCGCAAGCGCGTCGCGCACCGAAACCGCGGTAGCCTCGATACTGGCTTCAGGGCGCGCCTGCACCACCAGATCGGCTTCGCTGTACGCCGGTTCGCGCGCGGCCATCAGCCCGGCCAGCGTGCGGTAAGGGTCAGGGGTGCGCAGAAGCGGGCGGGTATCCTTGCGCTTCACCCGGCTCCACAGCAGGTCCAGATCAGCCTTCAGCCAGACCGCCACCCCCTTGTCGCGGATCAGCGCGCGGGTGGCCGGGCTCAGATACGCGCCGCCCCCCACCGACAGCACACCGGGCGTGCCAGCCAGCAGCCGGGCAATCACCAGCGCCTCTTTCTGACGGAAGAACGCCTCGCCATCGCGGGCAAAAATCTCGGCCACGGTGCAATTGGCGGCGCGCTCGATCTCGGCATCCGAATCGAGGAAGGGCACCGCCAGCAGGCGCGCCAGCTCCATGCCGACAGCGGTCTTGCCCGCGCCCATCATCCCCACCATCACCACGGTTTTCTTGAGTCTCGCGCCCATCGCCTGCCCGGTTTCCACCCCTTCGCGTTGATCTGCGCACCCGTTGAAGGCGGTTTTTTTCCGCCCATGCACCGAATGGCGTGATCTTGCTTTGCATTCCCTATATACATCATGCTCAACAGGGCCAATGCAGCACGCGCCCGCCCGCCAGTTCCCTGCGGCAAACGGGGGCAGGCGCAGGCCACGATGACAATGACAAGGGATACAGCGCAACACCATGGCACGCAGCGACGACCGGCCGGGAATACTCGGCTACCTGTTCCGACTGATTCTGATCCTGCTCCTTCTGGGCGGGCTGGGCTTTCTGGCCTTCGCCTATTTTGGCGATCTTTCGGTTCCGACCGAGCCGCACAGCCAGCCTGTCGAGCTGGGCGGGCAATAGGCACTGCCATGGCCCCCTCGTTGCCCGCATCAGGCAAAAGGCCCGGATGGCTGCGCATCGGCGCGCTGGCACTGACGCTGGCGGCGGGTCCCGCCTCGGCGCAAGACCCGCTTTCGGCCATCGACTGGCTGCGTGAGAACATGGTGCGGCCTGAGGCCGGCGCCCACCCCGTCACCCCCTCCACCGGCGACGCATGGCTTCTGGGTGTAATCACCACCCGCCCCATTGATGCCACACGCCCCGAATCAGTGGGGCTGTTTTCGGCGGCCCGCGCCGGACTGCCGCGCAGTTTCTGGGGCACCACCGCAGACACCGAACTGCTGGTTCTGATCAGCGCACTGCCGGTCGATACCCTTCCCGCGTTGCGCGACCTCAGCTACCGCCTGCTGCTGGCCGAATTCGACGCCCCCCACAGCCCCCAGCCCGTCAGCAACGGGCAGGAGGTGAACGGCATGCAAGCCGGGCCCCGCTCGGCAGATTTCATGGCGGCGCGTATCGACAAGCTGATGGATTTCGGCGCCATCGATCAGGCGGCAGCACTGCTTGACACGCTGGACCCTGACGATTCCGAACTGCGCCTGCGCCGGTTCGAGATCGCGCTTCTGCTGGAACAGGAACAAAGCGCCTGCGCCTCGGTGCGCGACACCGCGCGCCCCTTCCGCTTTGAACCGGCGGTGATTTTCTGCCAGGCCCGGCAGGGCGACTGGGCAGGCGCACAGGAGGCCCTGGAACGCGCCATGCAGGCAGGCACCCTCGGCCCCGTTTACGGCCCGCTGCTTGAGCGTTTCCTTGATGCCGATGACCACCTGCACAACGGCGACGGTGCGCTGGATACAATCCTGCCGCCCCGCCTGTCGCCGCTGGCATGGCGCCTGCTCGAAGCCATCGGCGCGCCGGTGGCCACGCATGGGCTGCCGGTGGCCTTTGCCCATGCCGACCTGCGTGGCACCATCGGCTGGCGCGCGCAGCTTGAGGCCGCCGAGCGGCTGGTGCGCTCGGGCGCGCTGCCGCCCAACCACCTGCTGGGGCTCTATACCGAGCGCAGCGCCGCCGCCTCGGGCGGGATATGGGAACGGGTACGCGCGGTGCAACGCCTTGAGCGGGCACTGGCGGGCGGGGATGCGGAAGCGATCGGCGCGGCCCTGCTGGACACCTGGCCACAGATCGTCGAGGGCGAGCTTGAGGTCGCTTTCGCCAGCCTCTATGCCGAGGCGCTGCTGGAAGCCGGGCTGAGCGGCGCAGCGCTGGAACAGGCGGTGATTGCCGGGCTTCTGACCGACAATTACGAGCAGGTCGCGCTTGATCATCCGGGCGAAACCGCTCAGTCGCAGTTCCTCGCAACCATCGCCCGTGGCATGCCGCCCTCCGAGGCCATGCAGAGCGATGAGGCGCTTCGCGATCCGCTCTGGGCGGCTGTGGCCGAGGCATTCGTCAATCCGCCCCCGGTGCCCGAAGGGGCGCAGGCGCGGCTGGTCGAGGGGCGCGTGGGCGAAGAGGTGCTGCTGACGCTGATCAGCCTGGGCCGGACCAGCGACCCGCGCGTGCTCACCGACGGCCTTGCCACATTGCGCCATATCGGTCTGGAAGATGTCGCGCGGCGCACCGCATTGCAAAGCCTGCTGCTGGAGCGGCGCGGCTGAAATGGCCGCGCGCGCCCCGTCACAGACGCCGCCGCCGGATACCCCGCCAAACGCGCATAACAGCGACCTGCGCGCGGTCGGCACCTTCCTGGACGCCATCGCCGCCGAAAGCGGGGCCGCGCGCAACACGCTGCTTGCCTATGGGCGCGACCTGCGCCATGCGGCTGAGTGGCTGGCCACGCGCGGCGAGACGTTGCTGAGCGCGGACCGCACTGAGATGGAGGGCTATCTCATCGCCCTCGAAACCGAAGGCATGGCCCGCGCGACGCGCGCGCGCAGGCTTTCCGCCCTCAAGCAATTCTGCCGCTTCGCCCATGACGAGGGCTGGCGCCCTGACAATCCGACACTTCGCATCGACGGGCCCGGGCGCGCGCAGCGCCTGCCTGGCACCCTCTCGGAAGACGAGGTGCGCCGCCTTCTGGACGCCGCGCGCGACCATGGCCCCGACGCCGCGACCCGCGCCCGCAACGCCTGCCTGTTCGAGCTGCTCTATGCCACCGGGCTGCGGGTGTCAGAGATGGTCAGCCTGCCCGATGCCGCCCTGCGCGGCGCGCCCGAGATGCTGATGGTGCGCGGCAAGGGCGGCAAGGACCGGATGGTGCCGCTCTCCGATCCGGCGCGCGCGGCGGTGGCGGTCTGGCTGGCGCATCGTGACCGGGCCGAGGCGGCGGTAAAGGCGGCAGGCAAACCCGGCTCGAAGTTCCTTTTCCCGGCGCGCGGCGCGGCCGGGCACATGACGCGGATGCGCTTTCATGGCCTCGTCAAGGAAATCGCCACGCGCGCCGGTATCGACCCGGGCCGCGCCAGCCCGCATGTGCTGCGCCACGCCTTCGCCACCCACCTGCTGGCCGGCGGCGCTGACCTGCGGGTGATCCAGCTTTTGTTGGGCCATGCCGACCTCTCCTCGACCGAGATCTACACCCATGTGCTGGACGAGCGCCTGCGCAGCCTTGTGATGGCCCATCACCCGCTGGCCCGCGGGATCTGACGGCGCAACGGGGGCGCTGCCCCCGCCGCCCGTGCCGGGGGACTCCCCCGGGATATTTCTGAACAGATGAAGTTGAACGCGCCGCGCCCCCCTCATCTTGCCAGAAATACGCGGGGGTGAATGGGCCGCAGGCCCAGAGGGGGCAAAGCCCCCTATTTGCCACCTCAGGAATGCTCTTCGGCGGCGGTAGCGGCCAGCGCGCGGGTATAGACGCGCAGCGCGTCCACATGCGCGAGAGAGCCGATAACCTCCGCCCCCCCGGCACCGCTGCGCAGCACGGCCAGATGCGCCGCGCCATGGCGCTCAAACAACCGCAGCGCGGTTTTCATCGACGCATCGGCACTGATCGCCAGCCCCTGTTCGCGCAACGCCGCCACCGCGTCGGGCGGCAGGCCACCGGCACTGCCGGTCCGGCGGATGGCGCGCGCGAAGCCGGTCTTGTCGGCCAGATATTCCTGCGGCCCCAGCGCGATGCGCACACCGCGCCGCGCCAGTTGCGTCAGGAAGAACGAGCGCTGCACGAAGCGGCTGGCCAGCGCCGTGGCCGTCGAGACCGCCGCCAGCACCGCCACCGCCGTTTCCCAGTCGCCCGTCATCTCGAAGACGATCAGCGTGGTCGAGATCGGCGCGCCCAGCACCGCCGCTGCAACCGCTCCCATCCCTGCCAGCGCATAGACCGTGGCCGCGCCCGAGAACTGCGGCACCAGCGCCGTGGCGATCAGCCCGAAGGCCAGCCCGGTCAGCGCCCCCACCACCAGCGCCGGTGAAAA
>NZ_DAIRVN010000035.1:0-43396 GCF_036802785.1 Pararhodobacter sp. | reverse complement strand
ACAGCAGAAGGGACGGGGGCAGCGCCCCCTCTTCTGAAAAAACAGGCACCTGCGTGACCGGCGGACGAGGTCAGCGGTCAGCCCGGATCAAGGGTCCGCTACAGCCTTTTGTCGCCGGAAGCCGGCGGTCGGGGGAAACCTCAGGAAGGGTCAGGCAGTGCGGGCGCTTACATCAGCACCCGGTTCCGCTCACTGAGCTGCTTTGACAGCTCCTCCATCAGCGCGGGATCCAGCCGGATCAGCCGTTTGCTGCGTTTGTGTTCGCTTTCCTCAAGGTGAAGATTTCCCGCGTCGGTTTGTTCCCGGATGAATTTGAGCAAGGCCGAACTGCCCAAAGCAATGGACTGAACCTTGTCGACCGTCTGATACACACCGGTTTCATCCGAGCCGTCCGCCGCTGCCAGCAGCAGCAAAAGCTCCCATGTGGCGGCGTTTCGCCGGAAGGCGGCAAGGCGCCGGGAAGCTGACACGGAGCGCTCGAAATACAGGTCGGCGGAAACCTGGTTGCTTTCCAGATGAAGCAGGGGCACCGCCGTGCCCGCGAGATCACTTCTGAATACGTTCATCTTTTTGTGCCTTCAATTTGTGCCGTCTGGCAAAGAAACGGGCGGAACCCTACAAAAACTGCCCCTATGCCGGGTCCGGAATCCGGCGAGAATCAGATGCGGGATTGTCCAGTTTCCATTCTACCCTAAACAGGGTGACGAAACATGACATGGAGGCTGACCTGTCTCTTTGCAAGGCACGAGATCTGCTACGTCTGGCTGAAATGGCTGCCGCCCGTCATGGTGGCGTCACCCTGACAGATATAACAGCGGAATTTGGCACCGATCACCGGTCGGCGCAACGCATGGTGCGCGCGTTCGAAACGGTTTTCGACAATGTCGAGATCACCATCGATGACGAGCGCCGCCGCCACTGGCGGCTACGCGGCACGCGTCTGGTTGCCATGCAGGGCATGCGGAGCGATGAGCTTGTCGCGCTGGAAATCGGTATCCGGCGGGCGCAGCGCGAGGGTGCCGAGAACGAGGTGCACGCCCTGCAATCGCTGCGCGACAGGCTGCTAGCGGCCATGCCCGCCGCCCATGCGCGACGGATCGAAGCCGATGCCGAGCCGATCCTTGAGGCCTATGCCTTTGCGTCCTTCCCGGCGCCTGCGCCGGACGGGATTGTGCCGCAGGTGCTGGAGGCCGTGGCAGAGGCGCTCAAAGGGCCCTACCAGCTTGAGATTGACTGTGCCGGGGAGGACGGCCATGCCCGTGCTCCGCGCCTCGTGGAGCCGCACGGGCTGATCATGGACGGCGGCCATTGCCTTGTGGCGCGCGATCCGGACCGGGGGGCAACGATGTGCGACTTTCCCTTGGAACAGATACGCGCCGCGCGGCTGGTCATGCGCACATTCCAGCGCGATCCCGCGTTCAGCATCGAAGCGCATGCGGCGCGCGCCTTTGGTGGCCGCCACGAAGAAAACGAAAACGGCGCGATCGTCTGGCGCTTTCATCCCAGCGTTGCCGATCGCGCGCGCACCTTCATGTTTCATCCCGCGCAGGAAGTGACCGTGGAAGACGATGGCGCGCTGACCGTGCGGTTCCGTTCCTGCGGCTGGCAGGAGATGGCCTGGCTTCTGTATCAATGGGACGACAAGGTTTTCGTTCTGGCGCCTGCCAAGCTGGCCGATAGGGTGGCCGGGTTGCAGCGCAGAGCGATTGCACCACCCTGCCGGGAGGGCGTGTGCGCAGATGGCCCCTGTTCAGGTGCCGTTCAGCCCCCGTTCAGGCCTTGCACAGCGCGGCATGGGGCAGGGCAAGGCGGGTTTGTCTGCCCAGCAGATCGAACAGAACGCAGAGCCGCTGATCATCGCTGACCGATTCGACCTGAACCAGGAAATCGGAAAAGGGCCCCTCGGTGATGCGGGCACGGTCGCCGGGGGCAAGTGCCTCGATCGGGCGCAGCTGGCCCTGCGTGTCGCAGCGGTCGCGCAGCCCTTCGACAAACCCTTCCGGCAGCGGGTTGGGCCGCGTGCTGAAACTGACCAGCCGGGTAATGCCCTGTGTGCTGTTGATGGCGCGCCAGTGCCCGCCCTCTGGATTGAAGGTCACAAAGGCATAGCCGGGAAACAGGGGCCGCAAGGTTTCACGGAACTGCCCGGCCTTGCGCAGCGTCGTGCGATGGCGGGGCACGAAGGCATTGAAACCCTGCCGTGTCAGATTGCGCAGGGCGATGGCCTCGGAATTGGGCTTCAGCTGTGCGACGAACCATGGATCGCTTTGCGCGGCAGGGCTGTCAGACCGGGCGAGAAAATCGGCATTTGCGTGACGCATGTGCATGAGGATCAGCCTTTCTGTCTGTGTGCCGAGGTGGGTGTCATTCACCCGCCATAGCCAGTTGCCGTACCGGCGACCCCCGGCGGAACCGGGGGGCAAGGCGGACGCCGACGATGTAGCTGCCGACAAAGAGCGTGCTCAGAACCAGCAGCGACAGGGCGGCGGCAGGCGTGTTGTCCCAGAACATCACCCCGGCCACGACAGGGGCAGCCACCATGGGCATCAGCACCGCCGTCGCCAGCGGATTGGCGATGTGCCGGTTTGCGCGGCCCAGCCAGACCACTTCCAGCGCACGCATCACGAACTGGTGGTAATGCAGGCGGTCAGGTTGCGAGATGGCGCGCCGGTGCAGGCTGCGCCGGTAGATGGAGAAGATCGTGTCAGCGACCGGCCAGAAGAAGACCAGCAGAAGGGCCACACCGCTGACACTCTCCACCCGGTTCATCAGCAAGAGGGCCAGCCAGAACAGGATATGGCCGATCGAATAGGCCCCGGCATCGCCCAGGAAGATCCGGCCGAGCGGGTAGTTGAAGACAAGAAAGCCGGTGACCGCGGCGACCAGCAGAAGGCACGCCTGCGCCAGCAGCGTCTCGCCGGCGGTATGGGCGATGGCCGCAAGCGCCAGCGCGCTCAGCACCGCCGCACCCGCCGCCATGCCGTTCAGCCCGTCGATCAGGTTGAAAGCATTGCAGGCCGTGGCGCCCAGGAAGACCGTCAGCACGATGGCGAAGGGTGCAAAGGTCATCAGCGCGTCCAGCATCGGGACATCGGTGCGGGGCAGCCATATCTGCAGGAAGGTAACAGCCAGCAGGCTTGAGAGCGCCGAGGCGAACAGCCGGTGGCGTGGTGAAATCCGGAGACCCAGATCCTCGGAAAGGCCAGCCGCGAAAACCGGCAGCAGGGTGGCGCAGAAGGTCAGATACCGCAGCAGCACGCTTTCGGCCAGGAAGGCGGCAAAAAACACAATCGCCCCGATGAGCGCCACGCCGCCGATCCGGGGCGTGGGGCGCTTGTGGGCGCTCTGGACGGCGCGGGAGTCTTCGCTGCGGAACCATCGGAAATGGGTCGATGAAAATGCGAGGATGATCGCTGCGCAGGTCAGTGCAGAAGCAAGAAAAGCGTAGAGCAATCTGGGGTCGAAGAGCTGGGCGAGATACATGGCAGCGTGGCTCCTTCGCGCCGCAGCGCGGATGACCTAGTACAAGTGTGCGACCGGCATGATAAATGACTTATATGCCGCCTTTGGCATTTAATAACCGCGGACAGCAAAGAGCACAGATCTTGTCCGGTATTTATGAGAGAACCGACTTTTTGTTTCGGTCAATGCCTAACCCACTGATCTCCGCAAGACATCTCGAAATTAAGAGACCAAAAAATATCGCTATTTTTTGCAAGCGCGGCTCAGCTTTTGGTTGTTTCCAAAATAACAACAGTAATGGCGTGTTCAAATTAAGCACAAAATATGTGGATATTATTATTGGAGAACATTTGGTACTGGTTTTTGAGTTGCGTAGCCCTGTATCTGTTTTAGTGCGCCGATCCAGATGATACTTTGCTTCTGTGCCGTGATGTCGCTTGCGCGGATCATCCTAGTTTCATCCGGATAGGCGCTGCATCTCAAGAGGATCATCCGTGAGCGGGCATTTCTTTGAACTCGAGCTTGAAACAGAGAGAAGGGTCGCCCGTTCGCGGCAGTTGTCTGCCTTCCGTCGGAATGCGACCACCTGGGAGCTCTTGCTGATGCTGGCGGCGCATAACGGCAAGTCGGATCTTGGGCTTTACAACACGCTGGACCAGCTTGAGACAGGCTATCTGGGCCAGTCTGCAATGCTGAAGTTTCTGCGCGACCGGCGCTCTGACGGATTGCTGGAGTTCGAGGAGCATGACAAGAAAAGCATGTGGCGACTGCGCTTGTCATCGGAACTGCATGGTGAGCTTGTTAACCTGCTTGAAGAACGCAACATCCGGCTTAACGCGCTTGAGGTCCAGGGTTCGGGCTCGTATCTACCCGGCGACCGGACAGTGCAAGTCCTCAAGAGCTCAGTGAAAACATGATATTAAACGTAGGTATCCGATGGCGCACACTTGGTGCTGCTGTTCTTCTGGCTGCGCTGGGCGCTTGCGCAGACGGCACCCTTTCTTTCCCGGTAACCCCCGGTGCGCAACGCGGGCTTGCCGATACCGTCGAGATCATCCGACTTGATGCCACCAATATCGCCTTCTTCGTCACGCCCGCGCGCGGGCATGCGGTCAGCAGGCTGCCGTCAGGCGGTGGCTGGAATTACCGGGTGGGGCCGGGCGACATCCTGTCGATCATCGTTTTCGACCACCCCGAACTGACATTGCCGGCCGGGCCGCAGCGCACGGCTGAGGAATCAGGCTTTCGGGTGCAGGCCGACGGCACTTTTTTCTACCCGTTCATCGGGCAGGTTCAGGCCCGTGGTCGCCCGCTGGAACAGATCCGCGAAGATCTGACGCAGCGCCTGTCAGAATTCATCCCCAATCCGCAACTTGAGGTGCGGGTGGCCGCATTCAACTCGCAGGCCGTGGTGGTTACTGGTGAGGTGGAAAGGCCCAACCGCCAGGCAGTGACCACTGTGCCGCTCAACCTTGTCGCCGCGATCAACGCCGCAGGGGGCATGAGTGACAGCGCTGACACGCGGGCGGTCACCTTGCTGCGCGGCGGGGAACGCCACATCATTGATGTGGAAGGGTTCTTCACCGCCGCGATCACCAGCAACAACCCGCTGTTGCGTGACGGAGATGTCGTGCATGTGCCGCGTCGCCATGCGCAGGAGGCCTTTCTGCTGGGTGAGGTGAGCCAGCCCGACGCAATCGACCTGTCGCGTGAGCCGGTTACACTGACCCAAGCCATAACCCGGCAGGGCGGCCTTGCGAACGGGCGCGCCGATGCGCGCGGTGTATTTGTTTTCCGTCAGCACGAGGCGCGCATGCGTGTCTTCCAGTTGGAGACAGACCGGCCAGAAGGGCTCCTGCTGGGAACGCGCTTCGTGCTTGAGCCCGGCGATGTGGTCTATGTCGTCCGCTCACCGCTGCAGCGCTGGAATGACACGATCAGCCGGCTCATGCCCTCGGTTCAGGCGGTCTGGGCTGTCGAACGCGTGACGCGGTAGCGCCCATGGGCATGATCCGGTCGGTTCTGGTGGTTTGTGTGGGCAATGTCTGTCGTTCTCCTGTGGCTGAGCGCAAGCTGCGCGCCAGGCTTGATGAGACGCTGATTTCGGTCAGCTCTGCCGGACTGGGGGCGCTGGAAGGAAAAGGTGCAGATGATTGCACCACGCAGATTGCCGCGCAGCATGGCTTGTCACTTGAGGGGCATGTGGCGCGGCAGTTCACGCCCGCGCTGGGGCGCAAGAATGATTTGATCCTTGTTATGGAAACTGTTCATAAAAATGCCATTGCCTGGCAGGCACCCGAATTATCCGGGCGCTGCCTTCTATTTGACCAGTGGACGGGCGCGCGCGGTATCGCAGACCCTTACCGGAAATCACTGGAATTTCATGAAAACGTGTTTCAGGCAATTTCTGCTGCCGGTGACGCCTGGAGCGACTGGCTCCTGAAGAACGTTCTGGACAGGAGATGAAGCCGTTGCGCGACATGCAGGATATTCCGGAACGGCAAGCGATGTCCCGCGAGCCGGAACCGAGTGATGAGATTGACCTGGGCCGCCTGACCCGCATCCTGTGGGCGGGGCGCTGGCGCATCGCGCTGTTTTCGGCGCTGGCGCTGGCTCTTGGCGCGTTTCAGGTCGCCAATACAGCGCCGACCTATCAGGCCGATGCCCTGCTGCAACTGGAATCGCGCGGGGGCCGGCTCGCACTTCCCGCAGGGCTGGGTGACCTGGCAGACAACAGTCCGCGTACGATGACCGAGGTGGAAATTGTTCGCTCACGACTGGTTCTTGGGCAGGTGGTTGCTGACCTCAGTCTTGACTGGCAGGTTCAGCCCAGACTGGCGCCACTGATCGGCACCATGCTGTCACGCTATTCATTGCCGCTGCCGAGCGTCGCTTTCATGGAGCCTTATGCGCGTCCCGGTGAGTCGCTTGCGCTGTCGTTTCTGGAGGTGCCGCCGGCATGGCTGGGCAGGCAGTTCCTGCTGCAGGTGACCGAGACAGGCTATCGCGTGACTGATCCGTCAGGCCAGACGCATGAGGGCGTTGTAGGCCAGACCTTGCGTGATGATGTGCGGGGGTTTGCCCTTCGCATCGAAGAGATCAATGCGCCGATTAATCGGGAATTCACGATCCGTCAGACCAACGAACTCCAGGCCATCGGACGGCTGCGTGGCGGGCTTTCGATTTCCGAACGCGGGCGGCAGACCGGCATCCTGGAGGCGCGGTTTCAGGGGCCGAATGGGGCTGAAGCGACGCGTGTCCTCAACGCTGTCATTCAGGCCTATCTGCGCCAGAATATCATTCGCAGTGCGGCCGAGGCTGAGAGCGGCCTTGCGTTCATCGAGTCGCAACTGCCCGAGGCCGAGATTGAGCTGCGCAACGTCGAACGGGCGCTGAACGAGTATCGCCAGCAACAGGGCTCGATCGACTTGTCCTTTGAGACACAGAACCTGCTGACCCAGGTCACAAGCCTTGAAGCGCAGTTGCGCGAGCTTCAGGTGCGCGATGATGAGTTGAGTGAGCGCTACACCCCGAGCCATCCGACCTACCAGCAGTTCCTCGCCGAGCGCGCGCGGCTGGAAGACCGGCTGGAGGTTCTGCGCGAGGAGATCGGCGAACTGCCAGTGACCCAGCGTGAGGTTCTGAACCTGTCGCGCGACGTGGAAATGGCGCAGAGCGTCTATACCGGGTTGCTGAGTCGCGCACAGGAAATGCAGATGCTGCGGGCCAGCACGGTGGGCAATGTCCGCATCGTTGATCCGGCCGCCTCGTCCGGTGGGGCTGTGGCGCCCCGACGCAACCTGATTCTGGCCATCGCGCTTCTGCTGGGTGCACTGACGGGCTGCGGTTTTGTGCTTATGCTCAGCTGGATGCGGCGGGGTGTGCAATCGGCGGAAGAGTTGGAGCAGATGGGGCTGCCGGTCTTCGCCACGATCAACTACACCGTGCATGCCGATATCAAGCACAAGCGCAAAGGCCATTTGCCGATTCTGGCGGTTGACGAGCCGACCGATCTTGCAGTCGAGGGGTTGCGCTCGCTGCGGACAAGTCTGCACTTCGGCATGATCGACGCGCGCACGCGCTCGCTGGCGATCACCAGTTCTGCCCCCGAGGCGGGCAAAAGCTTTACCGCGCTCAACCTTGCCGTCGTTGCCGCGCAGGCGGGACAGCGGGTCTGCCTGGTGGATGCCGACCTGCGCCGCGGCCAGTTGCGGCGCCATTTTGATCTTCCGCGCCACCAGCCCGGTCTGGCCGAAGTGCTGGCGGGCGCTGTCCCGCTGGAGGACGCGCTGCGCTACGAGATATTGCCCAATCTCTCTTTCCTCGCCAGTGGCAGCTACCCGCCCAACCCCTCGGAACTGCTGATGCGGCGTGACTTTGGTGCCCTGGTCGATGCCCTTGACGCCGAGTTTGACCTGACGATATTTGACTGTCCTCCGGCGCTGGCGGTGACTGACCCGGTCATCGTGGGCCGCTCAGTCGGCGCGACCGTGCTGATCGCGCGCCATGACCTTACGCCCAAGATCGAGATTGAAGCCGTCAGGAAAACAATGAGCACGGCCGGTGTTCGGCTAACCGGCGTGGTGCTCAATGGCTTTGATCCGCGCAAGGCAGGGGACGTCGGCTATGGCTATGGCTACGGCTATTCCTACCGCTACGAATACCGTTCGCGCGAGGACTGAGGGCAGTGTGAACACGCCGGCCTCAGTCTGAGACCTCACAACCATCGGGCATTTCCTGAGCGCGAAGCGACTCACACAAACCCGTAGAATTCTGGGCAGGGCGAACCATCATGAAGATCTCTATCGTCACGGCCGTCTACAACGCGCAATATACTATCGCCGAAGCCGTCCGGAGCGTTGCGCGTCAAAGCCACGCTGACATCGAGCATGTGATCATTGACGGCAAATCCCGCGACAATACGCTGATGGCGCTCGATACCGTGCGACACGACAGGATGGTTGTTCACAGTGAGCGCGACAGCGGCCTTTATGACGCCATCAACAAGGGAATTTTGCGGGCCACCGGCGATGTGGTCGGGCTGGTGCACAGCGATGATTTTCTGGCCGATGACAGGGTGTTGGAGCGTGTAGCCAGTGCCTTTTCCGCGCCCGGGGTCGAGGCGGTCTATGGCGACCTCGATTATGTCGCGCAGGGCGATACCAGGCGGGTGATCCGGCACTGGTCATCGGGAGCTTTCAACCCGGCGCGGCTGAAACGCGGCTGGATGCCACCGCATCCGACACTGTATCTGCGGCGGGAGGTATTTGACCGGATCGGCTCTTACGACACGCAGTTCCGCATCGCGGCGGATTACGATTTCATCCTGCGCTATTTCTCGCAGACCACCGCAACCCCGGTCTATATTCCCGAAGTGCTGTACCGGATGCGGTTGGGTGGGGTCAGTAACCGTGACCTTTCCAAGATCTATCAGAAAAGCCGGGAAGACCTTATAGCGCTGCGGCGCAACCGGATTGGCGGAATGGGCACCTTGCTGACCAAGAATTTCTCAAAACTCGGACAGTTTGTTTCGCGTTGAAGGCCGGGCGATCGCTTAATAAATAAGCATCAGGCCTTGATACGTATCCGCTGAACGAAAAAGTCAGGCCCTGGGGCCTGACGATGTGTTTTTGCAATGGGGGAAGACCGGCTGTTTACGGCCCCCCGCCCACCAGCGCCTTTACCTCGGCAATGAACGGGTCCAGCGCCCGCCCCTTGCTTTCCATATTCAGCCGGACCACCGGCTCGGTGTTGGATGCCCGCAGGTTGAACCGCCAGTCACCCATATCGAGGCTGATCCCGTCGGTTTCATCGACCGCGTGCGCCAGCGGTTCAAACCGGGCGCGGACGCGGGCCATGGCGGCGGGCGGGTCGGCAGGGTGAAAGTTGATCTCGCCTGACGACGGGAAGGCCGCGCGGCGGGTGGCGGCAAGGGCGGCAAGCGGGCCTTCACGGCTGATCAGTTCGGCCATCACCAGCCAGGGGATCATGCCGCTGTCGCAATGGACAAAATCGCGGAAATAGTGATGCGCCGACATCTCGCCGCCGTAAACCGCGCCCTGATCGCGCATTGCCTGTTTGATGAAGGCATGCCCGGTGCGCGCCTGAACCGCTTGCCCGCCCGCCTGCGCCACCACATCGCGCGTGTTCCAGATCACGCGCGGGTCGTGGATGATGCAGCCGCCGGGCTCACGTGTCAGAAAGACCTTCGCCAGCAGGCCGACGATATATTCGCCATCCACGAAGTCGCCGTTGTGATCGAAAAAGAAGCAGCGGTCAAAGTCGCCGTCCCACGCCACGCCCATATCAGCCCCCTCGGCGCGCACCCTTTCCGCCGTGGGGGGGCGGTTTTCCACCAGCAGCGGGTTGGGGATTCCGTTGGGGAAGCGCCCGTCGGGTTCGTGATGCATGCGGATGAATTCAAGCGGGGCGCCGCGCGCGGCCAGCGCGCTGGCGATGGCGTCAAAGGTCGGCCCCGCTGCGCCATTCCCCGCATTGACGACAATCTTCAGCGGCCTGAGCGCAGTGAGGTCAGTGAAGGTCAGCACCTGCGCCACATAGGCCGCGCGGGCCTCAGTGGCGACATCGCGCTGGCTGCCGCCGGGCAGGGCGGGGCCAAATTCATCCGCCTCGGCCAAAGCGCGGATGCTGGCAAGCCCGGTAGCCGCATCAAGCGGCGCAGAACCCGCGCGCACCATTTTCATGCCGTTGTAATCCATCGGATTATGCGAGGCGGTTACGCAGATGCCGCCATCGGCCGAAAAATGGGTGGTGGCGAAATACATCTCTTCGGTGCCGGAAAGGCCCAGATCCAGCACTTCGCAGCCCTCGGCCACCAGCGCGCGCGCCACTTCGGCGGCCAGCGCTTCGGACGAGGCGCGGATATCGCGGCCCAACACCACGCGCCGCGCCCCCAGCGCCCGGGCAAAGCCACGCCCGATGCGAAAGGCGATACCCTCATCGAGATCGACACCCAACCGGCCGCGGATGTCATAGGTCTTGAAGCAGGTCAGGCTCATCCCTTGGCACCCTGTCCGCGCGCATAGACATCCTCGTAGCGGATGATGTCATCTTCGCCCAGATAGCTGCCGGTCTGCACTTCGATCAGCACCATCGGCACCTTGCCCGGGTTTTCCATCCGGTGCACGGCGCCCAGCGGGATATAGACCGACTGGTTTTCGGTCACCAGTTGCACCTTGTCATCAATCGTCACCTTCGCGGTGCCCTCGACCACGATCCAGTGTTCCGAGCGGTGATGATGCGATTGCAGCGACAGGGCCGCGCCGGGTTTCACCACGATGCGCTTGACCTGAAAACGCGGGCCAGTGATCAGGCTTTCGAACATGCCCCAGGGCCGGTGGTCGGTGGGAAACTGCGTGGCCTGCGGCACCTTGCGCGCCTTGAGCGCCGACACCGCCTCTTTCACCCGCTGCGCCTCGGATTTATGGGCGATGAGCACCGCATCGGTGGTGGCGACGGCCAGAATGTCTTCCAGCCCGATGCCCACCAGTTCAATGCGCGGGCTTTCCGAGCGCAGGAGCGTATCGCGGCAATCAATCGCCGTGGCGTGGTCCGAGGTGACATTGCCCGCCCCGTCCGGCCCGCTTTCCTGCCAGACGGCATCCCAGCCACCCAGATCGGACCAGCCCGCCGAATAGGGCATCACCGCCAGATTGGCGGATTTCTCCATGATCGCATAGTCGATTGAGATATCGGGCACCTTGTCCCAGGGGCCGGGGGCAAGGCGCAGGAACGACAGGTCAGGCTGCGCTTCGGCCACCGCCCCCTCGACCGGGCCGAGAATTTCGGGGGCGAGCGTGCGGAAGGCCGAGATCAGCGTGGCTGCGGTGAACAGGAAGATGCCTGCGTTCCACAGGAAGTTCCCCGAGGCGATCATCCGCGCCGCACGCTCCGCATCGGGCTTTTCGATGAAACGGGCCAGTTGTTGCGGCTCGGTGGCATCGGGGTGGCCGCCCGGCGCCAGCTCAAGATAGCCATAGCCGGTTTCCGCGCGGGTAGGGGTGATGCCCATGGTCACGAAGTCACCCGCCAGCGCGCGCGGCGCGGCGGCGGTGACGGCGGCACGGAAGGCTGCCGCATCAGGGATGACATGGTCAGAGGGCGCAAGAAGCATCAGCGCTTTCGGGTCCTGCGCGGCCAGAACCAGCGCCGCCGCCAGCGCGGCGGGCGCGGTGTTGCGCCCCTCCGGCTCGATCAGGATGGCCTGGGGTGCGATCTCGATCGCCGCCAGCTGCTCGGTCACGATGAAACGGAAATCATTGCCCGTGATGACCATCGGCGCGGCAAATCCCGCCCCTGAAAGCCGTTTCGCGGCCTCCTGAAACAGGCTTGTGTCACCCGTGATGCGGGCGAACTGCTTGGGAAAAGACTTACGCGACAGCGGCCAGAGCCGCGTGCCGGAACCGCCGCACAAAAGAACGGGATGCACCAGAACTGTCATTGGAAGTATCCTATTAAGTGTGACTTAAAGCCGTGCCGTTTCAAGGTTGTTCAGATACCAGCGATAGGTGTCAACCACGCCGTCCTCCAGCGTGATACCGGCGCGCCAGCCCATGGCGGCCAGACGGCTGACATCCATCAGCTTGCGCAGTGTTCCATCAGGCTTTGACGGGTCGGTGACAATCCGGCCAGTGAACCCCGTCAGACGGGCCACAAGCTGCGCCAGCTCCAGAATCGAGATGTCCTCACCCGCGCCGACATTGATATGGCTCAGCATGGGTTGCGTGTTCGCCTCATAGGTGTCGCGCGGCAGATCCAGCACGAAAAGACTGGCGTCGGCCATGTCATCGACATGCAGAAATTCGCGCCGGGGCGTGCCTGAGCCCCAGATCACCACCTCGGCGCGGCCCGCGGCTGCTGCCTCGTGGAAACGGCGGATCAGCGCGGGCAGGACATGCGATTTCTCAGGGTGGAAGTTGTCACCGGGCCCATAGAGGTTGGTGGGCATGACCGAGCGGTAATCAGTGCCATGCTGCCGGTTATAGCTTTCGCACAGCTTGATTCCCGCAATCTTGGCGATGGCATAGGGCTCATTCGTGGGCTCCAGAACGCCGGTCAGCAGGGCATCCTCGGCCATCGGCTGCTGAGCTTCGCGCGGGTAGATGCACGATGAGCCCAGAAACAGAAGCCGCCGCACCCCGGCCAGAAAGGCCTGATGGATCACATTGCATTCCATCATCAGGTTTTCATAAATGAAATCGGCAGGCCAGGTGTTGTTGGCATGGATACCGCCGACCTTGGCGGCGGCAAGGATCACCACATCCGGCCGCTCGGATTGCAGGAAGCCGCGCACCGTCTCCTGATCGGTGAGGTCCAGCTCGCTATGCGTGCGGGTGAT
Source organism: Pararhodobacter sp. (assembly GCF_036802785.1). Classification (GTDB taxonomy): domain Bacteria; phylum Pseudomonadota; class Alphaproteobacteria; order Rhodobacterales; family Rhodobacteraceae; genus Pararhodobacter. The sequence goes on along the minus strand of NZ_DAIRVN010000035.1, from coordinate 30,576 downwards.
CAGCGCCAGCGGCTCGCCCGCCGCCGCGCGTGCCTGAAGCCGGCGCAGGATGGCACTGCCGACCATGCCGCGATGCCCTGCGATATAGATCTTCTGCATGTTCCCTCACCCTTCCAGTGTCATGGGCAGTTCCATGCCGTGTTCCTTGAGCAGCGCATGACGCCGCGCGGTCTTCAGGTCTTCGATGACCATCTCGGTGCACATCTCCCGCGCCGTGATCTCAGGCTCCCAGCCCAGACGGGCCTTGGCCTTGGCGGGGTTGCCCAGCAGCGTCTCCACCTCGGCGGGGCGGAAATAGCGCGGGTCGATGCGGACGATAACATCGCCTTCCTTCACTGCCGGAGCCATGTTGCTTTTGACCGAGACCACAGTGGCGGTCTCATTCACGCCGCTGCCCGAAAACTCCAGCGTGATCCCCAGATCTGACGCCGCCCAGGTGATGAACTCGCGCACCGAATATTGCGTGCCGGTGGCGATCACGAAATCTTCCGGCGCGTCCTGCTGCAGCATCATCCATTGCATGCGCACATAATCCTTCGCATGGCCCCAGTCGCGCAGGCTGTCGATATTGCCCATATGCAGGCAAGTCTCCAGCCCCTGCGCGATATTGGCCAGCCCGCGCGTGATCTTGCGCGTGACGAAGGTTTCACCGCGCCGCGGGCTTTCATGGTTGAACAGGATGCCGTTGCAGGCAAACATTCCATACGCCTCTCGGTAATTCACGCAGATCCAGTAAGCGTAAAGCTTGGCCACAGCATAGGGGCTGCGGGGGTGGAAAGGCGTGGTTTCGGTTTGCGGTATTTCCTGCACCAGGCCGTAGAGCTCAGAAGTGGAAGCCTGATAGAAGCGGGTCTTTTTTTCAAGCCCCAGAAACCGGATCGCCTCAAGCAGGCGCAGGGTGCCCATTGCATCGACATCGGCGGTGTATTCCGGTGCCTCGAAGCTGACCGCGACATGGGACTGGGCGCCAAGGTTATAGACCTCGTCGGGCTGAACCTCGGCGATGATGCGGGTCAGGTTGGAGCTGTCGGTCAGATCGCCGTAATGCAGCTTCAGGCGGCGGTGACTTTCCTGCGGCCCCTGATAGATATGGTCAATCCGCTGCGTGTTGAAGAGCGAGGCGCGGCGCTTGATGCCATGCACTTCATAGCCTTTCTCAAGAAGGAACTCGGTCAGATAAGAGCCATCCTGGCCAGTGATTCCGGTGATGAGTGCCCGTTTGGTCATCATTCATGCCTTTTTTTGGAAGTTTGGAGAGTGGTGGCGCGCGGCCAGTTTTCTACCGACCTCAGGCTTAATGCCTGTGAGAACGGAGGGTGGTCAGCGCCAGGGGAAACAGGGTTTTGGCTGGCCCGGCCTTGGTGTTGTGACTGGATGCAGCCGGGGATGCAGCGCCAGGCCCTTGCGGCGCGCTGACTGGGCCGCGTGTGGTGACAGGGATCCCCAGCCGTAGCTGGCAGGTTGGGGCGCATATGCCCGGCATTGGCTGACGGACAAAACCTGCGCGGGGGTTAGCGGGTGACGTCTATGCCCAGAACCGCCTCAATGGCGTCGGGCGCGCTGCAGGACTGGCGGGCCATATAGGCGCGCACCTCCGACAGTTTGGTGTCCACCAGAAAGCGGTACCAGAAGCCCTGAAGCACATGAAAGGCGAACCCCTCGCGGCCATCAAGGAAACCGGCGCGCAGCAGGTAGCGGTAAAGGAAATAGACCAGCGCCCGAAGCCCGCCGGGGAGGCGGGAATAGACCTTTTCCTTCAGCCACCGCTTCAGCCCGGCCTGCCCGCCGCCAAGGGTATTTGCGGTGCCGCGCTGAAGGAATCCATGTTCCAGATCAAGCAGTTCCACCACCTCGCGGCTGGCATAGGCGTTGTGCTTCGCCGTCCACCAGGTGAGCGAGTTCAGGTTATCATCCAGAAGTTCACCCTTGAGGGCGGCAACCGGACCATCCAGCAGAATGTGCTCGTCCATCCAGCGGTCTTCCGAGCGTCCCTTGCCAAAGCGAAGCACCCGCACGATGGGCACCGGGAACAGCCCGCCCCAGCGGATGGGCCTGCCCAGAAAGGCGATGCGGCGAAGAACCTCGGCACCGGCGGCACCGGCGCCGTCCTGCGCGACAAAAGCGGCGAGGGATTGCGCCAGCGCCGGGGATACCACTTCATCCGCATCCAGCCGGAACACCCAGTCCGTATCTGCGGGAAGCTGGCTCAGCGCCCAGTTGAATTGCCTGGCCTGCGTGACAAACGGATGAACAAGCACCTGCGCGCCAAGCGTTGTCGCAATATCGACCGTGCCATCGGTGGAGCCACTGTCCACCACCACAACCCGGTCCGACACCGCGGCGACAGCGCCGATGGCGCGCGCGATATGGCGCTCTTCGTTGAAGGTCAGGATGACGGTGGTCAGGGTCATGGCGTCAGTCGTGCAGGCTGAGCACGGCATCGGCAGCCCATCGCGGCGAGCGTGCAGCCCTGAGCGTGCCTTCCGGCGGTGAGCCCGCGGCGATCATCACCACAAGGCGCTCCCGGCCCGGAATGCCACCTGTGGCCTTGATCTTTCTTTCCGTGCCGTTGGTCACCGCAAGGTTCAGCGGGCAGGAGGCAAAGCCATGTGCCCCCAGCGCAAGCAGCAGCATGGTGGTGTAGATACCGCCATCCACATAAAGCTGGTTGCGCTGCTGCGGCCCGCCCCAGGCTGTTATTTCCGAGGTAACGACAAAGAGGGTCGGAACAACCTCCATGAAGCCGCGCGCCCCGCCCTGAAGTTCCAGCAACCGGGTGATCATCGCGCGGTCACGGTAAACATGCAGGCGCACGGACTGGCGGTTGCACTGGGATGGTGCTTTCTGGGCCAGCTCCACCACGTCCCGGACCTGCGCGGCGCTCAGTGGTTCAGGGCCGAAGTCACGCGCCGAAAACCGGCTCCCAAGAAAGTCGATCGCCTGCGCGTTTCGGGCGATTTCATGCCCCGCATGGGTTGTCACCCCTCCGGCAGCGCCCGCCGTTTCCGGCTGTTCAAGAAAGCGCGCGACATCCTGAGCCAGTGCGGGACTGGGCGGATCAATCGCCGCGAATGTTGTGCGGTAATCGCGCAGCGCGCCCAGCAGCATGCTGCGCGACAGATCGTTTGCCGGGGGCGTCCAGCCCTTGTTCATGTCGAGCAGCGCCTTGATCTTGTCCTGCCCGAAATGTGGCTTCGGACGTGGCAGCGCCAGCCCCTTTTCGATCGTATGTGCCTCGATGATCGTCTTGTGCGAAAGCCTTCGCGCCTGCTCTTCAAAGGGTGAAAACCCGTTGTGGCGCAGGAACAGCCAGATATCCTGAGCATATTCGCCAAATACCTGAAAGATTTTGGCAATCCGAATGATCTTACCGCGCACGTTGCTGCTCCGATGATATCTGTGTTGCCTGTTCGGCGATCCGTCTTTTTCCGACCTCGCGCGCTGGGTTTCCGGCCCAGATCGTCCATGCCGGAACGTCGCGGCGAATGACCGCCCGGGCACCGACAACCGCACCCTCATGCAACACGACGCCCGGTTGGATCATTGCCTCGGCAGCGACCCAGACATGATCGCCAATTCTGATCGGTGCGTGAATCAGCGGCCGGTTCAGACTGGTTGTCTCGTGGCTGGCGGTGCACAGGAAGCTGCGCTGGCTGATTGTCACTTTTGAGCCGATGGTGATGCGGCTAACGCAATAGACATCCACCCCTTCAGCAAGCGCGACATAATCGCCCAGCGACAGGTTCCACGGCGCCCAGATACGCACTTTGGGGTCGATCCTGCAGCCCGTTCCGATTTCCGCACCGAACAGCCGGAGCACCGTGCAGCGCCATCCGTTCAGCGCCCAGCGTGGTGTCGGGCGAAAAAGAAGCCCGCAGCTTATGCCCCAGATCAGCCGCGCCATCTGATTCCGGCGCGACAGATGGTTGACGTATTTATATTGCTTCATACGGTTTGTGCCCGCAGCCGGGCAATCTCGGCCTCCAGATAGGCCTCTGCATCCGCGCGTAGATGTGCCAGCCGGTCATTGACCATCGACCAGTCAACCGGCGTGTCGGCAAGCCTGCGGATGGTGGCAGGGTCGGCGGTTTCCACCAGCCGTTCCTTAAGCCCGGTCAGTTCCAGCAGGTTCAGAACCCGCGCATTCATGCCCGCGCGCTTTCCCGGCAGGGCGACGGCGATGAAGGGGCGGTTCAGCACAAGGCTCAGCGCAACACCGTGGAATGAGTTCGACACCACCATGCGCGCGCGTGCCAGCATCTGAAGCCATTCCACCGGGCCGGGAATGACCCCTTCACCGATATCGGCCCATCGCTGACGTGTGTTGCGCGGCCCGATGATGCGGCCTCCCAGATGCGTCTGCGCTGCGGTGGCCACGTCGCGGATGACGGCATCGCTGCGCAGGGCGTAGCAGAAAATACTGTCGTCCGGCACAAGGGGCTGGTTCAGAAGTTTCGGAAAAGCCCCCAGAAGAACGGTCGGATCGGGGACAACATGTGCCTGACCCCCTTCGATACCTGCCTGTTGCAGGATGGACAGGCCACTGGTTTCGCGCACCGAAACCGCATCAAGCCCCTGAACCAGACGCGCCAGCTCAGGCATATGCATGGCCTCGATGCTGCTGCGCCCGAAGCTGGGCGCATAAGCCACTTTCCGCGCCTTCTCCGCGCCCGGAATATCAAGGAAGTAAACCGGATCGAGCCCGCGCTGGATCGAGGGGTTCCAGATCTGATCAGACCCGCAGACAAGCATGTCAAATCCGCCGATCCCGGGTGAAGTCGAGGCCGCATCGCGTAGGCGCGCCCCCTTGATTCCCAGATGTTCTGCCCGGAAATCAGCGAAAGCGGCCCGCTGGGCGCGGTTCCCGAACAGCTGACGCTGCACATGCGACAGTTTCATATACAGAATCGTCGCGTTCTTGCGCCACAACGCCGGTTTCCAGGGCCGGTCCAGCGGTCCGCCCTCTTCGACATAGGGAGGCTCATAGTTCACGAATTCCGCGCTGATACCGCGATCAAGGAACCACTGGCGCAGCCCATAGGCCTGCATGAGCGCACCGTAATTGTCGCTGAAATGGTAGGTGAGAAGGCCGACTTTCATGGCGTGCGTTCCAGTGTTTGCGCGTAGCATTTCAACAAATCACCCGCGACCGATTGCCAGGAATAGGCGCCCAGCATCCATGCACGCCCGCGCTCCCCCATCTGGCGGCGCTCGCCGTCATCCAGTGTCATCATCCTGCGTAGGCCCTCGGCCATGGGCGCGGCTCCGATGGGCACCCAGTAGCCGCATCTTTCGGTTTCCAGCCCGGCCCATGGCGCCCCTTCCGAGGCGACGACCGGCACTTCAAGGATCAGGCTTTCCGCAACGGTCAGCGCGAAATTCTCGCTGCGGGTGGGCAGGGCAAAGATGCCCGCCCGGCGCATCAGCGCCAGCTTCTCATCGCCGAACACCGGCCCGGTGAGCGCGATCCGGCTCACACCCAGCCTGGCGATAAGGGCTTTCAGGCGCGCAGCCTCCCCCCCCTCATCGGGCCCGACGATCTGAACGGACCATCCGGGAAAATCCGCTTCAAGCGTGCTCCAGGCCTCGATCAGAAAATCCAGCCCCTTCTTGCGGTGAATGCGGCCAAGCGACAGGATCGTCCTGCCGGGCGTCGCGGGGTAATCCTGCACGCCGGGGTCAGCAATGCCGTTGGGAACCACACAGACCGGGGCGGCAATGCACTTCTTGCGGATCTCCGCCACTTCGGCCTCGCTGGTGGCATGCATGCGCTCGGCGCTGGCAAAAACCGCGTTCTGAAACCACCACGAAATGGCAGCCTTCTTGCTGCGCCCGTAGGACAGGGCCACATCCGACAGCATCCCGTGCGGCGAGAGGATATAGGGCTTGCCGGTCGCCCTGTGCCATTGCAGAACACTGCGGCCCGGATGCATCCAGAGCCCGTGCAGATGCACAATGTCAGGGTCGAGCGCGCGCAGCGCCTCCGTCATCTTGCCGGAATAGCCAAGGCGGCGCAGAGGGCCTGCCACAGGCACCACCCGTGTCCTGATCCCTTCCCATTCGTGTTGTTCCGCTGCCCAGTCCGGATGGTCCAGCCCCAGAACCGTCACATCCGCACCAGCCTCTGACTGCGCGCGCGCAAGACCCAGAAGAACCTCGCGCACTCCGGCGGCTTTCCTGACAAGGGCCGAAGCGACATGGACAATTCTCAACGCGATTCCTCCAGTGTGCGGACCAGCGCCTCGAAGCGGGCGGCCATGCCCTCGGTCGTGAAATCCGGGCCGATGGCCGCCCTCGCGCCGCCTGACAGCGCCTCCAGCGCCGACGCATCGGCCAGCATGTCCTGCATCACCACCGCGAGCGCCGCCGCATCCCCGTGCCGGAAACTTTGCCCGGTCACGCCGTCGCGGAACGCGGCGATTTCCGGCATATGGTGGCGGCGCGTGTCATGAACGAGCGCTGGCAGCCCATAGGCCATCGCATGGATCAGGCTCAGCCCCACCTCGCCGGGATAGAGAAACGCCTGACAACGGTTGGCAACGGCGGCGATACGCGCCTCATCGGTCAGCGCCCCATGCCAGACCACCTTTTCGCCCAGCCCCAGCTGCGCGGCCCGTGCTTCCAGCGCCTCACGGGTTTCACCATCACCCACCACATGCAGCACCGGCGCCTCAGGCCCCATCCGTGCAAGCGCCTCCAGCCCCAGCGCAAGATCCGCCTTGACGGTCAGGCGGCCGATGAACAGAAGCGCGCGGTCACGGTCCGGCGCGCGGTAGGGCGTGCGCAGGGCGCGGATCGGGGCGATATCAATCCCGTTGTTCAGCGCCGCCAGAACCGCCCCTTTGCCAAGCCCCAGAGCGTCAGCGCGAAAGGCTTCGACCTCATCATCGGTGTAGAACAGCAGCGCATGGGCCAGCGACATCGGCAGGTAGCGCAGCAGCTGGCGCCAGCGGCGGCTGGTCGAGCTCCAGTAATGTCCCCACCAGACAACATGCGCCCCACGCAGTCGCGCGCGGAGCAGCAGAACAAGCGTGCTGAGGTACCGCGGATTGCCCGACAGCACGACGACATCACCCCCGCGCACCGGCAGAAACGCGATCCCCGGTTGCCAGACAAGACCAGCCGGAAGGTGGCGCATAGGGCCGACAGCAATCGCCCATTCCGCCTGCACGGGGCTGGTCAGGGCCCCCAGAGAGCCGGGACTGTACCAGACCCGCATATCCGCCCCATACCGCTGGCTGAGCCGCTCGAAGAAATCGAGGCGGTAGCGGGGGAGGGCTGGCTGGATGTGGAGGATTTTGGGCATGTCAGAGCTTGTAATGCACAGGTCTGAACTTCAATCGGCGAACGAGCCAGTACGCAATAAACAATAGGGACAAAGCAAACACCGCTCTGGATCCCGAGCGCAGGATGAAAACCTGTCCGCCATAAACCATGTACATGTTTACCATAAGGCAAAGAACATAAATCGAGGAAGACTGTGCTTTGACGAGATACGTAGCGCAATAATACGGCAACAGAACAATGATGCCTAGGAAAATAGTGTAAATCCAAGCGAATCCTGTGCCGAACCAAAATATTCCTTCGGAGAATATATCGTAGTTAATGCCCAGTACGGATTTATCAATCCCGAGAACGTAGGAAAGGCTGAGATTAGAAAAAAGCCAACCTGGAAGGAACGATGAGGGAACTGGCGAAACGTAGACCAAGAACCAGAAAACTGAGTCTATAGAAAAAGTTCCTGGTTCAGTCATCGAAGCCTGAATTGTCGCAAGTCCGGGAAACGAGCTTTGCATAATTGATCTTGAGACACTGATAAGCTCGAATGAGATAGTTCCATAGAAAAATCCCTCCCAGTAATTAAGAAAAGATGGATCGCCACGTACCGCGAAGGCTGTTCGGATGGCGATTAAAGAAAGGTAGAAGAATACGGCTCCGGTTACATAATTCTTTCGTTGTAAGAAAGAAAACGAAACCAGTAGAAAAGGAATGGCGGTAGAACGGCTTGCACCGGCCGCACCAGATAAGGTGCCGAGATAGATGAGGAAAAGGCATGTCATCAATCGGAAGGCGTAACTTCCGCCGGAGAACACTACAATAGAGGCGGTTACCAAAAGGAGCGTGAATCGTGATAAGTCGTGATTCCCCGAATGTCTGTACGCATATTCTGCGGAGAGAGAGTCCCATGAATAGATTGTTATCATCGTGCCGTAAACAATAATGAATGCAAGAAATAAGACTCTATGCCTATGCTTGATTAGCAGGGGTTTGCTGTGAAAGAAAGTCTTTACATCAAATTTTGGTTTTCCTAACAACCTCTGCCCTGCCAAAACCGTTGCGCAGAAAACAATGCATTGGATCAAGGCAAAGCTGAACTCTCGCTCTCCGGGTAAATAAGTTACATAAAATGGATAATTCAAAAATCCACTTGCTTTGAGGGATTCAGCGATCAAGCTGCCAAAGACGAACCCAAAGCAGAGAATAAATGCGTGGCTAATAGGCAAGTGAATTGTCCGTCGTTGTTCGAGTTTTCGGATCACATGTGGCACTCAAGTCGATGCCGGCAGTCTTGAGTGATGCCCTTGTGTCAGTCAATTTCTCTCCAAGAAGCACCAGCCACTCTAGAGCGTACTGCGTTAGAAATTACAAAATGCAAATTTCGCTGCTTGATGTGGGCAATTATTCGGTGCAGCTTTCTTGATAAGGGTGAAATCTCTCGAAAATCGGAATAAATCATATCCCGCTCTCTGGCAAGTTTCTCCCGATAAACATCGCTTAAGCCGCCCCCATGCTTCCTGAAACCCGCCAGGACGCCATTGTTAACTTCCACTTTGTGGTTTCTTAGTGCGTGAATATATATTTCTGACTCAAAAGACAGTTGGTACTTCTCGGAAAAACCTCCGAAGCTTTCCCAGACTTCTTTCCTGAAGAACAAGGCACCAGTGAAGAGGTTTGAGTTACGTCTTTCAGGGCCCAGGGAGGATATAAAAGAATAGACTTTCCGCTTGATAGTTCCCTCAGCATCCAGAACGGCACAATGACCAAAGACGACATCAGCACCATTCCGTATGGTAGTGACTGCTTCTGACAGGCAATGTCTTGAGACATAGACATCATCGCTGTTGAGCCAGCACACTATTTCTCCATCGGCTAGAGCGAAGCCACGGTTGAGCGCGTGAGGGACTCCACGATCTGGCTTGGAAACTATCTTGATATCCGCGAACGAGAAGCTCCGTACAATCTCGAGTGTTCGGTCGGTGGAACCTCCGTCAGAGATGATCACCTGGTGGTCTGAATGCGTCTGGCGGGCGATACTTGTCAGCGTATCCTCAATGAATTTCTCGGCATTATAGGTTGGGATGACAATTGAAACTTTCACGTTCTACGCCCTCTTTCAATGAGTACAGTCTCATTTGAGAATAGTTCTTTGTGATGCCTTATGGCGCCAAGCCTCTGAACTGTGCTTCTGATCTGCTGATGAAGTTTTCTGGAAGCCTTGTTGAGCACACTCCCCGATACCGGCTGAACGGGGTCTATGCGCCTTGACTGTGGCAGGAACCGCTGTCTCACCGATGCCATCCACTCAGCATGCCGTGCCCGGTCTGCCGAGGAAAGGCCGCTTGCATGCTGGACATACAAGGTCCCTACCACACCACTGGCCCGCCACTCCCGCGCTTTCCCGGCCAGACGCAGCTTGAAATCCCAGTCCTCATAAAGCGGTACCGAATGGTCAAAGCCCCCCGCGCTTTCGAACAAGGCGCGCGACAGCATCATGTCGCGCGGAATGGCCCCGGCGCGCGCCAGCAGGCGGGCGAAGGCGTCCTGCGGGTTGCCCACGGTTTCCGCAGGGTCCAGCACGCGGCTGCGCCACCATTTCCCCGGCCAGACACGGGCGACCAGCGAATAGGCCACCGCGTCGGTGCGGCCCTCCAGCGCCCGCCACTCGCCTTCGATCTTGCCGTGCGCGAACAGGTCGTCGCCGTCAAGATGGGTGACAAAGGGCTGGCTGGCAGCGCGGATCGCAAGGTCACGGTTGGCCGATACGCCAAGATTGCGCTCGCGCAACAGGGGGGTGATGCAGGCATGCTCCTGCGCCAGCGCGGCGATCATCTCCCGCGAGCCGTCGGAGGAGCCGTCATCGGCGATAATGATCTCGGCGACGGGAAGGGTCTGGCGCAGCACCGACATCACAGCGGCACGCAGTTCGCGCTGCTTGTTGTAGCTGGTGATGATGCAGCTGACGGGCGCGGTCATGATGCGTCAGGCCTGCTGGTGTCGCATACGCGGTCATACCAGGCGGTCACCTCTGCTGCCAGCAGATCGGCGGTGCGAAGGCGCGCGGCGCGGTTGCGCATCTGCCCGCGCAATTGTGCCCAGACCATGCCCGGGGTCAGAAACCTGTGCATGGCGCGGCTGTGGCAGGCCTGGGAGGTGTTGAACCGGCGCATGATCTGCCAGGTCTTGGAGCGCGCACGCTCGAAAGGATGGCGATGATACAGGTCCAGCGCGACCGCGGCATTCCCCGTGGCCAGCGAGATCACAACCGGGTGGAAGCGCCCGCCGACATATCCTTCGGCCCCGGCGATCAGCGCGGCCCAGTCCAGCGGTGAGAGGGGCAGGTTAGCGCGGCGCGTTGTTCCTTCGTCCAGCCGGCCCTCGGGCGTGGGCAGGGCGAGCGTGTCATAGCCTGCCGCCGCTGCTTTGCGCGTGAAGGCCTCGACCCAGGCGCGCGGTTTGCGGCCCTGGGTGCAGAGCGCGATATAGGGGCGGCCGGAGGCGCGCTTGTCTCTCAGGCCGCGCAGGACCGGCGCCAGCGAGAACACCGGATCAGGAACCTCGGTCACAGCACCCTTGTACCCGATCGCCGCGATCTGCCCCGCCGTCCACGAATCCCGGGCTGAGACATGGGCGAAGTCGTCGAGTGCCGCGCGCATTTTCTGACGTGTGCTTTCCGGAAACTCGGAGAGCGCGCAACCCATCGCACTTGGCGCGACCGATACCTTGCGGGCCGCTGCGCCATCCACGCCTGCCGCCCCCACCAGCCAGTAGGGGTTGGGAAAGCGCAGATCCTCACGCTGGCTGTCTGGGGCAAGTCGGAATACGGCATCCGACCCGGTCAGGTACAGGTCCGCCGGTGCCGATGCGCAGAGCGCTTCAAAGGCTTCCTGCGAGGCGACGGGGGCGGTCACTGTCAGATGCTCGGCTACAAACGCGGTATGGGCCGCGCGCTGCGCTTCGGAAACCGATTTCGCGTATTTCTGCTCCAGCTCCTCAGGGCGGAAATCAACGAAATGAGGTGAGAAACCACGCGAGGAAAGGGCGCGCGCGGTTGCCCATGCCTGCAGGTTCGCCCCGAAGTTAGGAACGGCGAAATGCGTCAGGATATACGCGGTTCCGGTCATGATGCGCCTTCGAACACAGCAGCAGTCAGGGCATGCACAAGGCGCAGATCCGCAGGCACATCTGCATCATGGCGCCCTGCCAGCGCCTTGTTCGCCATCAGAATGGGGTGGCGGCCCTTCTGGCCCGAATGCATGCCGCCGACACCTTTGACAGACAGGACGGGTCCGAAATTCGGGTTCTGTACGTACCAGTGCCCAACGGTGCTGGCTGGGAAAGCATGCCCTGATTGCAGGATGGTAACATCCGGAAGCACGGCCTCTTGCGGCGCTCCCGCATAGACTTCGCGATAAGGGGCCGCGCGCATGTCCATTCCATGGCGCAGCGCTGACCAGTTGAAGGCATCAACAATCGCTTCGGTCTCGCCATGGACTTCGCTTTCACGAACGGGACCGCCAAAACGCTCTGCGTCGTTCACATAGATGCCGTACACATAGGTGCTGGAGAAGGCGCGTGTATCGCGCGCCAGAGGCGCCCCTGCATCCCTCAGTGCCGCTGTCATTTTGCCAAACGGTAGCTGCCCCAGTTGTTTGCGGAACTTGGGGCGCAAGGCAGCGCGCGCGGCGTTGCGAGCCATGGATCTTGAAGTGCCCACTCTCTTTGAGAGCCCGGATTCAGACAGAAATCCATTGAAATCCACATTGTGAGTCCAAGGCACGATGGAATGATCTGATGCTATAATATGGTGCTCAGGTTGCAGCGTGTCAAACAAGCGCGCCATTGTATCATCCAGAGTTCTCATATGACTGTTCACAAGCTTCAGCCACGGGCTGGACCAGCTCTTGCGCTCGGGATGATCAGGAGGAAAACGCATGATATGCGCAATCTCTGACATTGCCAGATACATTAGCACCGTCGGCGCACGGAAGGCGAGGAAGCCGAAATCGACTTGTTCTCTCTTCGCGATCGTACCAAAGCAGCGTCCGCGCGCCTCCATCATATTGTTCAGACGTTCGCTCAGAGTTCTTGCATCGTCAAAGCTCTGCGCGCCAAGACGCGTGTCGAAAATATATCCCATCTCATCAAGTTCAGCGGCAAGCACCTCCGGATAGGCTGCATTTGCAGGCATGCTGCCCTGCATTATCCCGCCACCGCCACCGCTGACATAAAATCCGTTCACAGCCTGCGATGGAGATGTCGTTGGTACGTTCATCATGCCAATGCGCGCGCCCGCATTCTCTGCAAGTTTCCAGATCGGAGTGAAACCGGGAGTCTTGGCCAGGTCTTTATAGCCGTAAGAGATATCGAATTTGCGGCTGCTATCCAGTTTCGGGCGCATATAAAGCCCACCCGTTTCCTCGGCACCCTTTCCGGAAAGCATGCGCGCCCAGCCGCGCTGGTTCAGATCCTCGGTGACATCAAATGTCACATCGTTTCTCCGAAGCGATTGCCAGAACGGCATGTCGAAAGCATCAAAAATCCCGGCGGTGCCGCCATCGATTCCCACAATAAGAAGTTTCATTTTGCCCTCCGGCGTGACGATGTAATTCCGCGCAACTCGGTTATGAGCGACTTGTCAAACAGATAAAGGGCGGCCCCGTAACCCAGCACGGAAAGGCTGCTGCCGATGATCAGAATGACGAGGGGCGGCAGGCCTTGCAGGACGAAGGTGCTCCCGGTTCCGATAATTACAATAGCCAGTGTGGCCAATGCCGAACGCCCGGTCTGACTCAGATAGGTCCGCATACTCAGGCCCAGCTTGCGCAGCAGGTACAACAGTTGAATCGGCTCCACGATGACACCCCGCAACAGGAAGGCCGCCGAAGAGGCAACAATGCCGAAGGGGGTGGCAAGCAGGAACAAGGCCGTTCCGACAGAGGCGCGGATGATCGAAAACCATAAGCGTGCCTGCGGTTTTCCGAGGGAAACGATGGTTGAGCCGTTCAGATAATTGAAGGTCGTCAGAAGCCCGGCACCACACAGCAGCGCGACGACGGGAATGATCTCAACCCAGCGCGCGCCTAGGAGGGCGGTTACCAGCGGCTCTCTGAATACGATGACCAGAAGAAAGATCGGCAGGATCACAGCCCCGGCAAGCCGTACCAGCCGCAGGTAGATCTCGCCCATACGGTCGGGTGTCGCGCGATTGACCTGTGACATCACCGGCAAGGTGACTTTCGTCAATGTCACGCCCAGAACCTGCAGCAGCAGGTTCATGACCCGCATTGCCATTGCGAAAAGCCCCAGCGCCTCGACACCAAGCATGAGGCCGACAAAAAGTTTGGGGCTTTCGCGGTTGTAATAGGTGAGCAGATCTGCCCCGGTCACCGGCGCGCCGAAGCGAAGCATCTCGCGCGCGACACCCGTATCGAACACTGCCTTCACAGGCCAGCCAACCAGCATGACCGTCAGGATCAGCGTAAGCGCCGCGCCCCCGACGGACTGCACCACGAGTCCCCATGCACCGTAACCATTGAGGATGAACGGCATTGCGATCAGCCCCGAGAGGGCGTTCGCAAGCAGAGTGCGCCGTGCGATGGCCTTCATGTTCAACTCGCGGCGCAAAAGCGCTGTGACCAGCGATGTCGCGCTGGAAAGCACCATACCCAGCGCAAGTGCCGGAATGAGCGGTGCGATTGCCGCCTCTTCAAACAGAGCGGCCAGGGGCTCTGCCATGGCCACAAGGGCAAGCGCCAGCAGCGTTGACGCCGACAGCGCTATCCAGAACGCGGTGCTCAGCGCCCGAGTATCCAACTCAGAGCGCTGAACAACAACGGTATTGAGGCCAAACACGGCAAGCCTTGAAGCGAAGCCGATGGCAAGTGTGCCAGCCGCGAAAATGCCGAAGTCCTCTGCCGTCAGAAGCCGGGCGAAGATCAGCATGAAAATGGTGCTGAGCCCGCGTGCGCCTATCTGCTCAATCGCGGACCAAAAGGTGGCGGAAAGGGCGCGTTGCTTCAGCATGGCAACCAGTGGGAGAGGTTGCGGTTGATGAGCAGCGACAGGCCTTCAACGTCGGACCGGTAGAAATCTGCAAGCCGTGCGCGCAGCCGGGGTGACAGTGTCGGACGCGCACTAGGCCAGACCCTCGCCAGAACAGCCGCATCGAAAAGCGAATATCCGATCTGCACACCGCGCGCGATGGCGTTCTTTGCTCCATATGAGCGGGTTTTATCGGCATTGTACCGGCTGGTCAGAAGCGCCATGCGCCGGAGCAAAGCCAGCCTGCGGGTGTTATAGATCACTGCTTGTGGACGGGAGGATGTTCTCTTTGGTAAGACGCTGTCATCAACCTGCAGAAAACGATAGAGATCAGCGCTTATGCGAACCGGATCGCCGGTAATCTCCTCCTGAAGCAGAACATGAATGCGTCCGCGCTCAAAGAACGGGCCAAAATTCTGGAGGTGTTTGTGATAAAGGCCAAACTCCAGAACTTCCCAGCTTCGCGGATAGGCAGACAAAAGCGCTTGATCGCCGTCAAGCAGCTTTGTGAGCCCGGCTTCAGGGTCTGCAACGGGAAGAAACCCGCCCCGGATGTAGTGATAATAGGCAGAGACCACGCGATCTACCGGATCACGCAAGACGGCAATCAGTTTTGCATCGGGAAGGTCACGGCAGATCCGGGAAGGAACTTCGCTGCGGCCGATGTATTGTGGGCGCTTTATTCCGACAATCTTTTCCGGGCGGCCCCTGAACAGACGATCAAAGTAATCGGGGGGCGCAAGGCCATAATCAGGGTCTTCGAAATAGGTCGTTTCGCCATGCGGCATCCAGATGTCCGGATGATCTGACAGGCAGAACTGCACGAAGGTCGAGGCGGCTTTCTGCGCGCCTATGACTACGAAATCCGGTTTGCGGCTCATTCCAGCACCTGACAGGCGGGTAGGGCGGCGATGCGGGCGTCAAGGGCCGCGTAGGTCTCTTCGAATCGAGACCGGGTCTGCGGATCGGCGGCGGTGGCACCTTTTCGCGCCCGGCGCTCAGGCAGCGTGACCGGGACGCCGACGAAGTCCGAGAGCGTGTCCTGATGGTCCCAGAGCGCGTCATAATGCAGGATCAAGCGCCGGGTTCCTGCCTTGCCGATCCAGCCGTCCAGCTGGTCACTGAAGCGCAGTACGTCGCGGGTGGCGAGGTCATCGAACGGACCCGAGGCGCGCAGATGCTCGAAATGAAGCTTGATCCAGTCAGGACCATAACGGTCGCGGCAAGCAAGTACGGAAAGCGCCGCATCGGTGGCCGAGCCGAACAGGAAGACCACTTTGGCGCCCGTCCTGTCGGGCAGCTCCTGCGCCAGACCATGGGTTTTGTAAACAACGCCCGGCGCGAACTGTGTCTTGTCGAGGTCCCAGGCCTGATCAGACACCATACGCAGGCCCTGCGCTTTCAGCGGGCCGGGGAAACGAGACTGGGCCACGGCATGGCGCACGGCGTCCCACACAACGGTGGAACCGGAGCGGCCCATGCTTGCCACGATCAGCGGCGGAATGCGCGTGGGAACGGTGCGCTGGAGCAGGTGCTTTATATGGGTCTTGGGATGCACGGGTGTTAACTCGGTTGGGTGGGGTGCTTTTGAAGAGAATGGATCAAATCGATGTCTGCACGATAAACATCTTCTATTCTGGCCCGAACCTTTGGTGAGGTGTCGCTGCCATCGCTCGAAACATTGATCTTTTGATCTAACAAGTTTGCCGGAACATGCAGGAATTTCTGAATGCTGCGGGCAAGATTTTTCTGATAAAGAACATCGCTGACGACCACCTTGCCGTTGCCGTCGCAAATATAATCAGCTTGGCTTGAGAAAAATCTCTGCGAGGACAAAGTGGAAAATTCTGAAGAAAAGAAGATTTCTTCAGGATCATTGAAGCGACGCATCCACTCGAATATTGCTCTCAATTTTTTGTTCGCAGGCATAACTTTGCATTCACGAGCGTAACGGACCATCGAGAGAACCCGATCAACCGGATCCCGCACAACTGCGAAAGATCTATATGTTGACCATTCATTCGGGTATTGGATCTTTATTTCACTCGAAAAAGAATGCTTTAAAATCTTTTCTTTTCCGTATTTTCGCAGAAACGACCGCTCAATATTATGTAGCTTTATTTTTTATTCTTTGATCAATATATAGCCCATTTGGCCCCGTAAGAAAATAATCCCCCCTCTCGGAATTACTTTTCATGACGCTTGAAACCCACATTCCAGCGCACTTGCTTACGTGAACAAAGATGATTTTCTTTGAGTGTAAAATGATCATTCCGTCACCCCGCTCGATTTGCTCCGGTGAAAGCGCCCGTCCGGCCCAAGATGGATTCCGCATTCAACCTTGTCAGGCATCTGCGGCCAGCGTCCGGCGCGGGGGTCTTCGCCTTCGGCAACGGGCCGGGTGCAGCAGGCGCAGCCGATGGAGCGATAGCCACGGGACTGGAGCGGGTGAGGCGGCAGGTCATGGCGCTTCTGATAGGCGGTGATTTCTTCGGCAGACCAATGCGCAAGCGGATTCAGCTTGATGCGCCTGCCATCGCGTTCAAGCACGGGCAAGGCGGCGCGGGTGTCGCTCTGAAAGCGTTTGCGGCCTGAGATCCAGCTGTCATACCCCGCCAGCGCGTCCTGCAACGGAAAGGTCTTGCGCACCCGGCAGCATGCGTCGGGATCGCGCAGGTGCAGCGTGCCTTGGGGGTCAACCTCGTCGCGCAGGGCGCGCTCAGGGTGGATATCCACGATGTTGATGTCCAGCCGTTCAGCCAGTGTCGCGCGGTATTCCAGGGTTTCGGGAAAGTGCATTCCCGTATCAAGGAAGATCACATCAACCCCGGGCAGAATGCGGGACACATAATGCAGCAGAACAACGCTTTCGGCGCCAAAGGACGAGACGATCGCGCGTGTGCCAAGGAAAGGATCCTGCAGCAGGCTCGGAATATCCTGCCGCGTCAGGTCAGCGAGGTGGCGCATCTGCAGCAACGTCAGCGCGGTATCATGCCCGCCGGGCGGCCAGCTTTCGGGCCATAGCGGTGGCTGGTTATGCCCTGAACTCATGTCGCAACCCCCTGTGATTCTTTGAATATTCACACGCACGGCCATGGTGCCCAACACGTATCGCGTGTTGCTGCTGCGGAACTTGCACGCGTACGCCTGCTCCGGCCCTCGGCATGGCCCCTGCGAATGGCATGCTGTCTGCTCAGCGCGCTTTCGGGCGGATCCTGTCCGACTCCTTGGCGGGAAGGTCTTTGCCGATCTCGGCGATCTCTGCCTTCAGCGCTTCATATTCCGCCATCTTCCTGGTCAGGAATTTCTGGGTCAGAACGGCCTTTTCGGTGACGCCTTTCGGGGTCAGATTATAGGCATAGCGGCGTTTGTCGCGGGCGGCGGTGAAGTTGCCCAGCTTCACGAAACCCTTTTCGATCAGCGCACTGAGGACATAGTGCAGTCCCCCCACACTGACTCCGGCCGCCTTTGCGAGTTCACGTTGCGACATCTCGGGGTCTTCGTGAAGCAGCCGCAAAACCCGGAAACGCGCATCTTCGTTGATCTTGCGGCGACCGCCGGCCATCAGGGGAAACGCTCTTCAAAGGCTACCGCACAAGACCTGCCCGAGGGGCGCCCAGCAGAGGAAGAAGTATATGGCAAGGACTGAATCATCAGCATCGCTCAGTTTCGAGCGGTATCACAATGCTGCACTTGCGAATACCCTCTAAAAGAATCCACTTTTTCCTGTCGGTCAACCTTCGCGCGCAGAGCGCGGCTGGCTGCGCGGGCCCCCATCCGGCGCTTGCACCGCCCGGCGCGACGGGCAATAACCGGGCATGGCCAAAGCACAGCCCCAGTTCACCTGCACCGAATGCGGCGCGCGCCATCGCAAATGGATGGGCCGCTGCGAGGCCTGTGGTGCATGGAACAGCATCATCGAGGAAACGCCGCTGGCCACCGGGCCGCGCAGCCCGGGTGCGCGCGGCAAGGTGATCGAGCTCAGCACCCTTCAGACCAAGGAAACCCCGCCCCCCCGCGCGCTTTCGGGTATGGCCGAATTTGACCGGGTGCTGGGCGGCGGGCTGGTGGCGGCCTCGGCGATTCTGGTGGGCGGCGATCCGGGGATCGGCAAATCCACGCTTCTGCTGCAGGCTGTGGCGGCTTTTGCCCGCGCCGGGCTGTCGTGCCTCTATATCTCGGGCGAGGAGGCGGCGGCGCAGGTGCGCATGCGCGCCCAGCGGCTGGGGCTGGGCGATGCGCCGGTCCGGCTGGGGGCGGAGACCAGTCTGCGCGACATCCTCACCACGCTGGATACCGAGCGCCCGGATCTGGTGGTGATCGATTCCATTCAGACCATGTGGCTGGACAGCGTGGAAAGCGCGCCCGGCTCGGTCGCGCAGGTGCGCGCCTCGGCGCATGAGCTGGTGACATTCGCCAAGCGGCGCGGTGTGTCAGTCGTGCTGGTGGGCCATGTCACCAAGGAAGGCCAGATCGCCGGGCCGCGCGTGGTCGAGCATATGGTCGATTGCGTGCTGTATTTCGAGGGTGAGCGCGGCCATCAGTTCCGCATCCTGCGCGCGGTCAAGAACCGCTTTGGCCCGGCCGATGAGATCGGTGTGTTCGAGATGACGGGGCAGGGGCTGGCCGAAGTCGCCAACCCCTCGGCGCTGTTTCTGTCCGAGCGTGGGCAGAACGCCCCCGGCTCGGTGGTGTTCGCCGGGATCGAGGGCACGCGGCCCATGCTGACCGAGATTCAGGCGCTGGTCGCCCCCTCAACCCTGTCGATGCCGCGCCGTACCGTTGTGGGGCTGGATGGCGGGCGCCTTTCCACCATCCTTGCGGTGCTTGAGGCGCGCTGCGCCATCCCTTTCACCGAGCTGGATGTGTTCCTCAATGTCGCCGGTGGCATGAAGGTCAACGAGCCCGCCGCCGATCTGGCGGTGGCGGCCGCACTTCTGAGTGCGCGCGAAGACGTGGCAATCCCGCCCGAAACGGTGGTTTTCGGAGAAATCTCGCTTTCCGGGGCGCTTCGCCCGGTCGGCCAGTCGGAAAACAGGTTGAAAGAGGCGCGAAAACTTGGTTTCACCAGCGCCATGCTGCCAGCGGGCGGCAAACAGAGCGAGGACACCGGGGTCGATCTGCGCGCATTCGCGGATCTGGCCGGTTTCGTCGGCGAGATATTCGGCGCAGGTTAGCGCCTATAGGAGAGTAACGCATGGATGCCTTCACCCTCGTGGACGGCGTGGTGGCGCTGGTCATCGTGGTCTCGGCCATTCTGGCCTATTCGCGTGGTCTGGTGCGCGAATCGCTGGCCATCCTTGGCTGGATCGCGGCAGCGATGCTCGCCTTTGTGCTGGCACCTGCGGTAGAGCCGCTGATGCGCGAAATTCCCTATCTGGGCAGCATTCTGGGTGACAGTTGCGAGTTGACGATCATTGCGGCCTTTGCGGCGGTCTTTGCCATCGTGCTGATGGTTGTGGCGTTGTTCACGCCGGTCTTTTCCGGGTTGATCCGCAACTCGGCGCTGGGGGGCATTGATCAGGGCCTGGGCTTTTTCTTCGGCGTGCTGCGCGGCATCATTCTTGTTGCGGTGGCGCTGATGGTGTTTGAGCGTGCGGTGCCGCCGGGCAATGTCGAAATGGTCGACAACAGCCGCTCCGCCGTCATCTTTGGCCGTGTCCAGAACGCGATTACCGATGCGCTTCCGGAAAACGCGCCCAACTGGATCGTTGACCGCTATGAGGAGCTCGTGGGCAACTGCACTGCGCAGCAGGGCTGAAAAGTTCTTCAACTTTGTGACAGGCTGTGACGTCGCGGGCTTGTCTGGCGGCGCGCGACGGCCTAAAGCAGGCCCGAACGCAGCTTCGAGGATTCACGCCGATGCAGCAATGGCTCAGCCACCCCTTCGATGATGACAAACTGAGGGAGGAATGCGGCGTTTTTGGCGTGATCGGCGTGCAGGATGCCGCCAATTTCGTCGCCCTTGGCCTTCACGCGCTTCAGCACCGCGGGCAAGAGGCCGGGGGAATCATCACCCATTCACCCGAGCAGGGGTTTCAGTCAGCCCATCGTTTCGGACTGGTGCGCGACAATTTCACCTCGGCACGGCTGATGGACACGCTGCCGGGCGCCATCGGCATCGGCCATGTGCGCTATTCCACCGCCGGATCGAAGGGCGCCACCGCCATGCGCGACGTGCAGCCCTTCTTTGGCGAGTTTGCCATGGGCGGGGCGGCGATTGCGCATAACGGCAACATCACCAATGCCCATGCGATCCGCCGCGAACTGATCGAGCGCGGCTCAATCTTCCAGTCCTCGTCTGACAGCGAATGCATCATTCACCTGATGGCGCGTTCGATCCAGAAGAACATCCCTGAACGCATGAAAGACGCCCTGCGCCGCATTGAAGGCGCGTTTTCCATCGTCGCCATGACCCGCACCAAGCTGATCGGCGTACGCGATGCGCTGGGTGTACGGCCGCTGGTTCTGGGCCGGATCGGGCCGGAAAAGGATGCCGGCTGGGTGCTGTCGTCGGAAACCTGCGCGCTGGATATCATCGGCGCCGATTTCATCCGCGAGATTGAGCCGGGTGAGATGGTGGTGATCGACAAGACCGGCGTCACCTCCACCCGCCCGTTTGAGCGGCTGGCATCGCGCTTCTGCATCTTCGAGCAGGTCTATTTCTCGCGCCCTGACAGCATTCTGGGTGGCCGATCGGTGTATGAAACCCGCCACCAGATCGGCGTGGAACTGGCGCGCGAGGCCCCGGTCGAGGCTGATCTGGTCTGCCCGGTGCCCGATTCGGGCACACCTGCGGCAATCGGTTACAGCCATGAATCGGGCATCCCTTTTGCCATGGGGATCACGCGCAACCAGTATATGGGCCGCACCTTCATCGAGCCGTCCGAGCAGATCCGCAACATGGGCGTGCGCCTCAAGCTGAACGTCAACCGCGCGCTGGTCGCGGGCAAGCGGATCGTGCTGGTCGATGATTCGGTGGTGCGCGGCACCACCAGCCAGAAGATCAAGCAGATGATCCTGGAAGCCGGCGCGAAGGAGGTGCATTTCCGCATCGCCTCGCCGCCGACCGCCTGGCCCTGTTTCTACGGGGTGGACACGCCCGAGCGCTCGAAGCTGCTGGCGGCCAACATGACTGAGGACGAGATGCGCGATTACATCGGCGTCGAAAGCCTCAAGTTCATCTCGCTCGACGGGCTTTACCGGGCGGCGGGCGAAAGCGGCGGGCGCAAGGCGTCCTGTCCGCAGTTTTGTGACGCGTGTTTCTCGGGTGAATACCCGGTCGCGCCGACCGACATGATCGCGCGCGGTTTTGAGCTGAAAGTGCAGAGCGCCGCAGCCGAATAAACGGTTGTTTCTTCACCGTCATCCAGGATGTTGAGGCGGGCGCGGGCCGGTTTTCGCGCTGCCCGCCCGCGCCTGCGCAAACACCTCTTGACGCCGCCTGCCGGGCCTGTTGATCGTTCGCATGACATCAGACGAAAGCACCGCATGCACCCCCTCGATTCTCCGGGCCTCTGGGCCGAGACCGCCCCGCCCGCACCGCAAACCGAACGCTTCTCCGGCGCGCATGAGGCCGATATCGCCATTGTCGGCGCGGGCTTCACCGGGCTGGCGGCGGCGCTTGAGGCGGCTGGCGCGGGCGCGCGGGTGGTGGTGCTTGAAGCGGCGGAAATTGGCGCGGGCGGTTCGGGGCGCAATGTCGGGCTGGTCAATGCCGGGCTCTGGCTGATGCCCGAGGTGCTGGAAAAGCGCCTTGCACGCCACACGCCCGACAGCCCGCTGCCCGCCCTGCTGGCGCAGGCCCCGGCCGCTGTCTGGGCACTGATCGAGCGCCACGGCATTGACTGCGAGGCGCGGCCGGTCGGCACCCTGCATTGCGCCCCTGACCGCGCCGGGCTGGATGCGCTGAGCGAGCGCGCGATGCAATGGCGCGCGCGCGGCGTGCCGGTCGCGCTGCTGGACGCCGCCCAGACCCGCGCCCGCACCGGCAGCGATGCCTTTCGCGGCGCGCTCTTTGATCCGCGCGCGGGCACGATCCAGCCGCTTGGCTATGTGCGCGGGCTGGCGCAGGCGGCGCTGACGGCGGGCGCACAGATATTCACCCGCGCGCCGGTGACCGATGCCCGGCAGTCCGGCGGTATCTGGGAACTGACCACGCCCGGCGGCACCCTGCGTGCGCCCCGGGTGATCTGGGCTACCAATGCCTATGCGCAGGGCCCGGCAGAAGAACCTGCCAAGGCCCTGGCCGTGCTGCCCTATTTCAACTTCGCCACCAACCCGCTACCCGAGGCGCTGCGCGAGGGCATTCTGCCGGGCGGCGAGGGGGCGTGGGACAGTGCCAAGATCCTGACCTCGTTCCGGCTGGATGCGGCGGGGCGGTTCATCATTGGCTCGGTCGGCGCGCTGGGGGCCGCCGACCGTGGCGCGCATACCGCCTGGGCCGCACGGCAGATGGCGCGGCTCTATCCGCAGCTCAAGGGGCAGGCCTTTGCGCATGAGTGGTTTGGCCGGATCGGCACCACGCCGGATGCGCTGCCCCGCCTCTGGCAACCGGGGCCGGGGGCCTTCGGGTTTATGGGTTACAACGGGCGCGGGATCGGGCCGGGAACCGTGCTGGGCCAGATTCTGGCCCGCGTGGCGCTGGGGCAGGAGGCGGCGCTGCCCGCGCTGCAAGCCGCAGAGCCGGACCGCCTGCGCCAGCCGCGCAGCTTGTTCATCCGGACCGGCGCCGCGCTCTGGCATCTTGCCGACCGGCGCCGCTGAAGGGCGGCGCGCAAGACGCGCCGCTTTCGCTCAGACGCCGACGTCCGGCCCTTCGCAGATCAGCGGCTTGCCGCTGCGCTCAACCTCGTAAAGCTCGGTGCCCGGCCCGTCCGGCCCGACAAATGTCGCGCGAAGCCCTGCTTCGCCGCGATAGAAATGCCAGCATTGTTCGTCCGGGTTGGTATCATAGATAAAGCAGATCATCCCCTCGCGCTCATACCAGACGCCTTCCTGACATTCATTTCCCAGAAACGCCCAGAGCACGCGACGGCCCGGCAGATATTGCTCAATCCCGAAGGGAACCCCCTCGAAGCTGAAGCTGAGCGTGCGCCCGGTGGTGTAGCGCTCAAAACTCTCGGCGTTCATCCGCTCTTCGGCGGCGGCAACGGGGAAAGCCATCAGGCAGGCAAGGGCGGCGGGCAGAAGGGACAGGCGCATGATGCTCTCCGGTTGACGTGTATTTTACTGTGCCAGAGCGCGCGCGCCTTTGCCAGCGCACCCGCGTTCTGTTCACGCGGAATCGATGCTGCCATGCGCAGCGATACCTGCCCGGACATCCGCCTGCACCCCCGCCTGCACTTCGTCCACCCGCGGGTCCATCACCCGGCGCCACAGCGGGGGCACAAGCGCCACCAGCGCCATCGCGGGCAGGGGGGCGGGCAGCATCGGCGCGCCTTCGGGCAGGCGAAGCTGCGGATAGGGGCGCGCGGGATGGGCGTGGTGATCGGAATGGCGCGGGGCGTTGAGCATCATGGCGGCGCTGAACCACTGCCCGCCGTTCCAGCTATGCGCGGCGCTGACCGGCTCCAGTCGCCCGTCGGCGCGTCGC
The DNA here is from genome assembly GCF_036802785.1 of Pararhodobacter sp. GTDB lineage: Bacteria > Pseudomonadota > Alphaproteobacteria > Rhodobacterales > Rhodobacteraceae > Pararhodobacter. The sequence continues at coordinate 6,659 of NZ_DAIRVN010000035.1, read as the reverse complement.
TGGCGCCTGAGCCCGTAATGCTGCACATAATCCGACATCAGGATCTGTGACTGCGCATGAAACGCCAGCGCCAGATAGACCGCCAGCCCCTTCCAGCCCAGCGTCGCGAAGGCCAGCGCCATGAAGGCCAGCGCCCCGCCGACATGCACGACATAGGGGTTCAGCCGCCGTCGCCCCTGCGCCTGCCGGGCCAGAAGCGCGCGTTCGGCGGCAAGCCCGGCCCTGAACGAGCCGATCCAGGCGCGCGGCAGAAAGCCGTAATAGCTTTGCCCCCGGCGCGGGGAATTGGGGTCAGCGGGGCTGGCGACATGCGGGTGATGCACCAGCCGGTGGGATGAGGTGTGATGGCCAAAGAGGATGGCGGTGAACATCCAGCGCCCCAGCTGATACAGCGCCCGGCTGCGGCGGTGGATCAGCTCATGCGCGGCGGAATTGCCGATCTGCCCCAGCCACAGGCCAAAGGCGGCAAAGCCCGCCAGCCATTGCGTGCCACTCAGCTGCGTCGTCAGCGCCCAGACCCCCAGCGGCAGCAGCGCCAGCTGTGACAGGCCGAGCGCCACCAGAAGCCCGTCGCCCGCCGGAAACTCAGCGCCCTCGGAAGGGACGATGGCCACCAGCCGGTCCATCAGAAAGGCAAAGAGCGTGACATGGATCAGCGCCGCCAGCAGCCATCCGCCTCCAAAGAGCGCCCCAAGCGCCAGCAGCAGCGCGGGCGTCAGCGAGGCAAGGGCGAAAACGGCAATCGGCATCGGCACTCCGTCATCTTGTCGGCGTCATCTGTCGGGGCGCTGCATAGCACAGCCCGGCGCGCTGCGCACCGGGGCAGGCTGCCATGCGGGCCTTTCGCCCCTTCCATCGCCGCCGCCCATGGGGTAGCACTCTGGCGTTAACAAAGCCCTGCCCCGAAAGGGAAAGCCTGCGATGTCCTTCTTCAATAAACTCAAGGAGCGGATGTTCCGCTCATCCTCGAAGCTTGATGAGGGGCTGGATGCGCTGGTGACCGCGGGCGCCGGCGATACGCCGCCCGCCACGCCCGAACCGGCAGCCGATCTGGCGCGCCCCGGGCTTCTGGGGCGGCTTATCGGACGGCCGGAGGCACCGCGCCGGGTGCTGGACGATGCCATGCTGGAAGAGCTGGAGGATCTGCTGATCCAGGCCGATATGGGGGTCGATACCGCCCTCAAGGTCACCGCGAACCTTGCCGAGGGGCGGCTGGGAAAGCGGCTTTCCACCAGTGAGATCAAGGGCCTGCTGGGCGCGGAGATCGCGCGCATCATGGCCCCGGTTGCCCGCCCCATGCCGCTTTACGCCAAACGCCCGCAGGTGGTGCTGGTGGTCGGTGTCAACGGCGCGGGCAAGACCACGACCATCGGCAAGCTGGCCGCGCAGTTCCGGGCGGCAGGCAAGACGGTGATCATCGCGGCGGGGGACACATTCCGCGCCGCCGCGGTTGAGCAGTTGCAGGTCTGGGGTGCGCGCGCTGGCGTGCCGGTGATGACCGCACCCGAAGGGTCAGACCCGGCCTCGCTGGCTTTCGATGCGCTGACGCGGGCGCAGGCCGAAGGCGCGGACCTGCTGATGATCGACACCGCCGGGCGGCTGCAGAACCGCGCCGATCTGATGGAAGAGCTGGCCAAGATCATTCGCGTGATCCGGAAGAAAGACCCCGAGGCACCGCATAACACCCTTCTCGTTCTGGATGCCACCACCGGGCAGAACGCGCTGAAACAGGTCGAAATTTTCCGCGCCATGGCCGATGTGACGGGGCTGGTGATGACCAAGCTTGACGGCACGGCGCGCGGCGGTGTGCTGGTGGCGCTGGCCGACCGCTTTGGCCTGCCGATCCATGCCATCGGCGTCGGCGAGCAGATCGACGATCTGCAAGCCTTTGAACCGGAAGAATTTGCTGCGGCCCTGCTGGGGGTCACAGATGGGGTCTGACGCCGGTCAGCGCGTGTTCCCTTCGGTGCGCGCCTCGGCTTCGGAATGCCCGCGCGGTCTGTCTTCGTCCTCATCCGCCATCCCGTTTTCAAGGCTGTGCGACAGGCGGCGCAGGATCCACAGAACCGGCACCACGATCACCGTGGCAAGCACCGCCAGCGCCAGCGCGCCGATGCCGCAGGCCAGACCGATCGCGCCCGCCAGCCACATGCCCGCGCCGGTGGTAAGCCCTACCACCCGGTTCCCGGCAAGAATGATCGAACCGGCAGCCAGAAACGCCACGCCCGAGGTGACGGCCTCGATCAGGCGAAGCGGGTCGGCGGCTTCGTCTTCAAAGCGCGACATGATCTCGAATGTCAGAAGCGCGAAAAGGCACGATGCCAGTGAAATCAGGATATGCGTGCGCAATCCGGCAGTGCGGGCATGCAGCGCGCGCTCATACCCGATGATCCCGCCCAGCAGCACGGCCATGCCCAGCCGCAACAGCGCCACCTCCGGAGCCGTGCCCGAAAAGGATTGGTCAATCATATTGTCGATCATGTGTGCCCGCCGGTTGTGCAAATGCCGTTTTTGTCAACGCGCCGGGGCCGGGCGCGGTTCCGCAGCGCCACGATGAGCGCGTGGCTGACGGGATTTGAGGGAACCGAGGCGGGCCAGTCGCTTGCACTGATGCTGGCGCTGCTTGCGGCGGTGCTGCATGCGGTCTTTGGCGCCCTTCAGAAAGGGCGGTTCGACCCCTGGGTCTCGCGCGCCGCAATCGACCTCTGGGCTTTTTCGCTGATGCTGCCGGTGGCGCTTTTCGTGGTGCCCTGGCCAGAGCCGCATATGTGGCCGATTTTTGCCGGCGTCTTCGTGATCCATGCGCTCTACAAGGTGTTGCAGGCGATGACCTACAGCCGGGGCGCCTATACCGTGGTCTATCCGGTGGTGCGCGGCACGGCGCCGCTGTTTGCGGTGATCGGCGCGGGGGTGCTGTTCGGCGAAAGCTTCAATGCCGTACAATGGCTGGGCGTGGGGGTGCTGCTGAGCGGCATTTACGGCCTTGCGCTCTATAACCTGCGCCATATCACCGTGGACCGCGATACGCTGGTGCCGGCACTGGGTTTCGCGGTGCTGACCGGGGCCTGTGTGGCGCTTTATACCACGTTCGATGCCTATGGCATCCGCGCCACCGCCGACCCTTTCACCTTTCTGGCGTGGTTTTTCGTGATTGACGGGCTGTTCATTCCGCTGATGGTGCGCAACCGGCTGCGCGCCGTGCCACGGGCCGACTGGATCTGGCTGGCGCGGCGCGGGCTTCTGGGGGCGGTGATCGCCTTTGGCAGCTTTGGCGGGATCATGCTGGCGACACGGCTGGGGCAGGTGGGGCAGGCGGCGGTGCTGCGCGAAACCTCGACGGTCTTCGCGGCGCTGTTCGGCTGGCTGATGCTGGGTGAGCAGACCGGGCCAAGGCGGGTCTTTCTGATGGGCCTGATCGCCGCCGGGGCGGTAGTGGTGCAACTGGCCGCCTGAGCCGGAGGGCCTTAGCCCTCATCCGCCCTGGCCCTCGTCCAGCGCGCGGCGCAGCCTGCGGATCAGCACCGAACGGGCGCGGTCATCGGCGGTCGATTTGAGCGCGTCGTTGACATCCAGAATCAGCCGGGACACCTCATTATGCCAGTCCGGCACCGCAACCTGATGCGGCTTCAGCCGGGGCGGCGGGGCGGCGGAATCATCCAGCCGTTTCGCGCCTGCGGGGGTCAGTTCAAACCCCTCGTCCAGCACCGGCCGGATCAGCCGCGCGCTGCCGTAATCTTCCTCAAGCCGCGCGACCAGCCCTTCCAGCGCAGGTTCCTCACCATGGACCAGAAACACCGCCTGCGCGATGGGTTCGCGCGCGCGGATCCAGTCTGCCAGTTCGGCGCCGTCGGCATGGCCCGAATACAGGTCGATTGACCGGATACGGGCGCGCACCGCAAAGGCCTCACCCTGAATGCGCACCGATTGCGCGCCGTCGAACAGGATGCGCCCCAGCGTGCCCTGCGCCTGATAGCCGACAAAAAGCACCGTCGCCTCGTCGCGCCAAAGCCAGTTTTTCAGCCGGTGGCGGATGCGTCCGGCCTCGCACATGCCCGAGGCGGCGATGACGATGTGAAAGCCATGGACATGATCCAGCGCCATGCTTTGCTCGACCGACTGGGTAAAGTGCAGCAGCGATGAGGCCAGCCCCTCGCTGAACCGCTTGCCATCCTGCAACGCGCGCCGGTGACGGGCGAAAACCTGCGTGGCCTTCAGCGCAAGGGGAGAGTCGACATGAACCGGGATCGGCGGCAGTTCCCCCTCGGCCATAAGCTGCATCAGATCGGCGATCAGCTCTTGCGCGCGCTCCACCGCGAATGAGGGGATCAGCAGCGCCCCGTCCGGGCGGATCGCGGCGCGGACCTCGTCGCGCAGCGCCCGCCTGCGCGCCGCTTCCGAGGTGGCGGGGCGGTCGGTATCCCCATAAGTGCCCTCGCAGATGACATAATCCACGCCCGTCGGCGCCTGCGGGTCCGGGTGCAGCAGCTTGGCCGCCGGGCCGATATCGCCGGAAAAGAGCAGCCGCAGCGGCGCCTTGTGCCCGCTCACCGCCACTTCCAGCTCCAATGAGGCAGAGCCCAGCATATGCCCGGCATTCCACAGCCGCGCCCGCACACCGGGCAGCACGTTGAACCACTGGTCATAGGGCTGCGGCACCATCTGCGCCAGCGTTCGCTCGACATCGGCGCCGTCATAGATCGGCTCGATCAGGTCATCATGCCAGCGCGCCTTGCGCCGGTTCAGCTGCGTCACCTCTACCGCCTGAATATGCGCGCTGTCGGGCAGCATGACGCTGGCCAGATCGGTGGTGGCGGTAGTGGCATGGACCGGCCCGCCAAAACCCGCGCGCACCAGTTTGGGGAGCAGGCCGGAATGGTCGATATGGGCATGCGTAAGGATAACGGCGCGGATGGCGGCGGGGTCAAAGGGAAAGGGGCGATAGTTCAGCTCCTTCTCGGTCTTCGGCCCCTGAAACATCCCGCAATCGACCAGCAGCGCGCCGTGTTCGGTTTCCAGCCGGAAGCACGAGCCGGTAACAGCACGCGCGGCACCGTGGAATGTCAGGCGGGGGAAGGTCATGGGATGGCTCCTTTTCTGGCGGAGCCTAGCGGGTGACGGGGGGGAGGGGTAGGGGGGATGGCAGAGGTCCGGCTGGTGTTGATCGGACCCGGCTGAAGGTCTCGTCAGCGGTGTAGTAATGGCCGCTTTGAGCCCTCTGTGACTGATGCCGCGCCATAGACGAATGGCTGCACTACATAGACATTCCGCATGAACCGGGTCGTCTGGTGCCGCCTCGCAATACTACCTTGCCGCCAAAGATACCTTTGACGGAGTAGTAGACTTGAAGACGATTTCTCGCCTTACCGGAGCCGCCTATGGCGTGCATTTGTCGGATCAGGTCGCGCTTGTGTCGGTCCCGCTGATCGCGGCGCATCGTTTTCGATGCATCCCCGGAAATGATCGGCATCCTTGTCGCTTGCCAGTCGATGGCTCACCTTGTCGGGTCCATTCCCTTCGGGATTCTGGTGGATAGCGTTCAACAGCGAAATCTTACGATTGCGGCGAGCCTAGGGTCCCTGACCGGCTTCATCGGGGCGGTTGCCGCTATCATGCTCGACAGCATTGTGCTCTTCGGTGCATCTGTGACCATAGCGGGCTTCGGTGTTGTGCTATTTGTCCTCTCAGCCCTTTCCATCCTTCCCAAGGTTACTGTGCGGAAAGGTCTTGCCAAAGCAAACGCGGCAATCGAAGTGCCACGGGCCATCGCCTCTTTTGTTGTGCCGCTTCTGATCGGCCTCTATTTCACCGCCGTTCCGCCTGTGCTGATCATCGCGATTGCCGTGATCGGGTCGTTATTAGCGGTAGGTTTCACCAGCTCGCTTCCGGCCGTAGAGATGGAACCGCCCGCCAGTTCCCGCGTCCTCAAGCGGATTGTCGAAGGAGGCACATTCGTTCTTCGTCATCGGCTTTTGCTGCCGATCTCGCTCTGTGCGATCTTCTGGAATCTTGCCTTCGCGGCCTTGCTTGTGGTCCTCGTTCCGGTCATCCGGCAAGTTTACTTGATAGATCCGGGCGCGTTCGGCATCGGGCTGTCCTTTTTTGGTTTGGCGATGATCCTCGGCACATGGGTCATCGGGCGTTTCTCGGACCGGATCGCTCCAAACATAATCCTGCTTTTTGGACCTGGAAGCAGCGTTCTCGCGGCTCTCGGGATGGCGTTGATCCCTTCTGGCGGTTCACCTCTGCTCTTCTATGCCTGCATGTTCCTGCTTGGTTTTGGGCCGTCTATGTGGTTGGTGACACAGAACTCTGTTCGTCAGCTCGTCACGCCATCCGAGCGCTTGGGTCGGGTCAACGCCGTCATTCAAACCGCAATCTACGGCATCCGCCCGCTCGGCGCTTTGGCGGGTGGACTGGTAGCGGGTAACTGGGGTCCGCAAACCGGACTGGTTTTTGTCGTTCTCGCATATACGGCATCGTTCCTCGCCGCGCTATTCAGCGATTTGCGCGGCGTCCGCAGCTACGCGGAATTGTCGCCGGAGGACGAACGCGCTCTGAACAGCGGGGCAATGATGACCAAATAGCGGAACTTGGTCGAAACGCAGCGAACGTCCGCTTCTCTAATCGGGCATTTTGGTCAAGCTCTTTTCTGTTGTCCG
>NZ_DAIRVN010000034.1:0-43987 GCF_036802785.1 Pararhodobacter sp. | reverse complement strand
TGTCGGCGGTCAGCACCACCATCGCCTGCGCCACGCCGGGTAGGGCGCGCAAGGCGGCCTCGGCGGCGTCGCGCACCGGGGTAAAGCCTGCGGCTTCATGCGGGGCGATCCTGATCGCCAGACTGACCCTGCCGTCATTCACCGTCAGCCCCGCCACCCTGTCCGATGCTGCCAGCGTGCCGCCATCCGGCAGACGCACCGATGCCAGCGCGGCGCGGGCGCGGTCGGTCAGCGGGGGGGCGGCATTGGTGTTCATCGGGGTTCCGGGGGGCTAAGAAATGGCCCGGCACGAGGGGGTGCCGGGCCTTGATACGCTTGCCGGACAGCGCCGGAAGGGGGGGCGGCCTATTCTGCCGGGGTTGTCCGCGCATCATTGCGGACGCGCGTTTCCTTGACCTCATCCACCCAGAGCGAGTGATGCTCTTTCGCCCAGTTCTCATCCACTTCGCCGTTGCCCATGGCGTCAAACGCGCCCTCCATCCCGAGCGTGCCGATATAGATATGGCCCAGGATAAGCGCTGACATCCCTGCGGCGACAAGCGCGTGGATCACCTGATAGAACTGCCAGTCGGCCACGGTGCCCGCCTCGGCGGGGAACAGCAGCATGATGCCGGTGTAAGACATCGCCGCGCCGCCCAGAACCACCGCCCAGAACACAATCTTCTGGCCAAAGTTGAACTTGCGTGCAGGCGGATGGACGCCCTTTTTCAGGATTCCGCCGCCCTGCTTGATCCATTCCAGATCAATCCTGGCCGGGACATTGTGGATCACCCACAGCAGGAACACCATGATCAGCGCGGCCATGAAGGGCCATGCAAGGTAGTTATGCGCGATCTTGCCCCAGGCGGTCATCGTGCCGAACGCCCTTTCGCCGACCAGCGGCAGAATGACGGTGCGCCCGATGATCAGATTGAGCCCGGTCAGCGCCAGCACGATAAAGGTGGAGGCCAGCAGCCAGTGTGCGAACCGCTCCACCGAGGTGAAACGCAGGATCTTGCGGCCGGAAAAGCCGCCTTCGACACGGATGCGCCCGCGGATCAGATAGAACAGCACCAGCACCGCCAGCGTAACCAGTATCGCCGCAATCGACAGGGTGTGCAGCGTGGCCCCCTGCATGGCGGCCCAGAGCTTGTTGTCGGGGTTGATCAGCGCGGCGGCTTCAGGATTGGGGATCGACACGCGGCCACCAACGACCTCGCCCGATTGCAGGCCGCGCATCAGCGCCTCTTCGTTGACCGAACTGGCCGTCGGGTTGACCTGCGCCAGTGCCGCACTGGCCCCGGCCAGTGCCAGCCCCGATGCAGCAGCAAGGCGGGACAGTATCTGTTTCATGCTTTCATCCTCCCGTTTGCGGCCCTAGACCGAGACCGACTCGCCATACGCCGTACGCCAGCCCCAGGCGCCTGAGCCATAGCCGCGCGTGACCACGCGCTCGCGGTAGATATCGGCGATGATGTCACCATCCCCGGCCAGCAGCGCCTTGGTCGAGCACATTTCGGCGCAGAGCGGCAGCTTGCCTTCGGCCAGACGGTTTGCACCGTATTTCTGGTATTCGACGGCGCTGAGGTCAGCCTCGGGCCCGCCCGAGCAATAGGTGCATTTATCCATCTTGCCGCGGGTGCCGAAATTGGCCGTCTGCGGGTATTGCGGCGCGCCGAAGGGGCAGGCGTAGCTGCAATAGCCGCAGCCGATGCAGGTGTCCTTGTTGTGCAGCACAACTGCATCGGCGGTGGTGTAGAAGCATTGCACCGGGCAGACCGCCGCGCAGGGCGCGTCGGTGCAGTGCATGCAGGCCATGGAAACCGAGCGCTCGCCCGGAAGGCCGTCATTGATGGTAACCACCCGCCGCCGGTTGATGCCCCAGGGCACCTCGTGCTCGTTCTTGCAGGCGGTGACGCAGGCGTTGCATTCGATGCAGCGGTCAGCGTCGCAGAGGAATTTCATCCGTGCCATTTTTATCCTGCCTCCCTTACGCGGCTGCGATCTGGCAAAGCGTGGCTTTGCCTTCATGCATGCCGGTCACCGGGTCATAGCCATAAGTTGTGATGACGTTGACCGATTCACCCAGAACGATCGGGTCGGTCCCTTCGGGGTACTTGCCCCGCTGGTCCTCGCCCTGGAACCAGCCCGCAAAGTGGAACGGCATGAAGGCCAGACCGGGGTTGACCCGTTCGGTGACCAGTGCCTTCACCTTTGCGCGGCTGTCGCCTTCGGCCCCCGTCACCCAGACCCAGCCACCATCGACGATGCCGCGCGCGGCTGCGTCCTGGGTGTTGATCTCGACGAACATGTCCTGCTGCAGTTCCGCCAGCCATGGGTTCGAGCGGGTCTCTTCGCCGCCGCCCTCGTATTCGACCAGACGGCCCGAGGTGAGGACGATGGGGAAGCGCTCTGCCACCCGGTTGTCGACATTGGCCATCTGGATGCTATGCCCGATATTGGGCATCCGCTGGGTGCGGCCGTCTTCGCGCGTGGGGTATTCGGCCACCAGATCGGGGCGCGGCGAATAGATCGGCTCGCGGTGCACCGGGATCGGATCAGGCAGGTTCCACGCCACGGCGCGGGCCTTGCCGTTGCCGTAGGGCACGCAGCCATGCTCAATGGCGACCCGCTGAATGCCGCCGGACAGGTCGATCGACCAGCTGACCGCGCCCGCATTGTCGCCGCCGATGCCCTCGATGACAGCCAGTTCTTCGGCGGTCAGGTCAGCGTCCCAGCCCAGTTGCTGCAGCAGCGCATAGGTGAATTCCGGGTAGCCGTCCTGAATATCCGAATCCACCGGCCAGCTGCCTTCGGCGAGAAGGGTCTCGCCCTCGCGTTCCAGCCCGAAGCGGGGGCGGAAAGCGCCGCCGCCATCCTTCACCGCGATATTGGGGTTGTAAAGGATATGCGTGCCGGGGTGGCGGAACTCCGGCGTACCCCAGCAGGGCCACGGCAGACCGTAGTAATCGCCGCGCACCTCTTCGGGGGCATCGGGGCCGGCGCGCAGCGTCACCAGATCAAAGTGCTGCTGGTTGTTCATATGGGCCTTCAGCCGCTCAGGGCTCTGGCCGGTGTAGCCGGTTGACCAGCCGCCGCGATTGATCTCCTGCAGGATCGATTCCGCAGTTGGTTCCATGCTGAACTTGCCCTGAACCATCTCATAGTTCTTGAACATCTCGTCAGCAAAACCCAGCCGCTGGGCCAGCCCGTACATCACCGCGAAATCGTTGTCCGATTCAAAGATCGGCTCGACAATCTTCTGGCCCCACTGGACCGAGCGGTTAGAGGCGGTGCGCGAGCCGGAGACCTCGAACTGGGTGCAGACCGGCAGCAGATAGGTGTTGTCGGTACGCGAATGGAGTGCGGCAAAGGTTGTCGGGTGCGGGTCGGCGACGACCAGCAGCTCCAGCGCATCCATACCGCGCTGGGCGTCCTGCATCCGGGGCACGGTGTTGCCGCCGTGGCCGAAGACAAGCATCGCTTTCAGGTTGTCGCGCTGATCGATCTCGTCGGCATCCATCAGCGTGGCGTCGAACCAGCGGGTCGAGGTGATGCCGGGCACCTCCATATTGGCGACCGCATCGCGCGCCTCGCGCCCGCCTTTGGCCGGAACGGCGTCAAAGCGGCTGACGAAGTATTCATAGGGCACATCCCAGACGCGCGCCCAGTGGCGCCACGCCCCTACACCCAGACCGTAATAGCAGGGCAGGTTGCCCACATCGAGGCCGAAATCCGTGGCGCCCTGCACGTTGCAATGGCCGCGGAAGATGTTCGCCCCGGTACCGGGAAAGCCCACGTTGCCGGTGGCCAGCAGCAGGTCACAATAGGCGCGCACATTGGCGGTGCCCACGGTGTGCTGCGTGCCGCCCATGCACCAGATGAAGGTCGAGGGCTTTTGCGTTGCAAAGGTTTCCGCCACGCGGCGCAGCGTGTCACCCGGAATGCCCGATATGTTTTCAACCACTTCGGGCGGGTAGGCGCGCACGAATTCGCGGATCTGGTCCATGCCGTGAACGCGCTGGGCGATGAACTCGTCATCCTGCCAGCCGTTTTCAAAGATGTGCCACATGATGCCCCAGATGATGGCAATATCGGTGCCGGGGCGCATACGGACAAATTCGGTGGCATGGGCGGCCGTGCGGGTGAAGCGCGGGTCGATGACAATGACATTCGCCCGCTGCGTCTCTTTGCCCTCAAGGACGTGCTGCAACGAGACGGGGTGCGCCTCGGCGGCATTGGAGCCCATGAAGATAACGGTCTTGGAGTTGCGGATATCGTTGTAGCTGTTGGTCTGTGCGCCGTAGCCCCAGGTGTTGGCCACGCCCGCCACTGTGGTCGAATGGCAGATGCGCGCCTGATGGTCGACGTTGTTGGTGCCCCAGAACGCCGCGAGCTTGCGGAACAGATAGGCGCCTTCGTTCGAGAATTTGGCCGAACCCAGCAGATAGACGCTGTCGGCGCCGCTGGTTTCGCGGATGTCCTGCATCTTGGCGCTGATTTCGTCCAGCGCCTGCTCCCATGAGATGCGCTGCCACTGGCCGCCCACCTTCTTCATCGGATATTTCAGGCGGCGGTCGCCATGGACCACCTCGCGGACCGAGGCGCCCTTGGCGCAATGGGTGCCGCGGTTGATCGGGCTGTTCCAGCTGGGTTCCTGACCCACCCAGACGCCGTTCTGCACTTCGGCGGTGACGGTGCAACCGACCGAGCAATGGGTGCAGATGTTGCGCCGCCGCTCGATATCCTGGCTGTGATCGGTCGGTCCGGCCTCGGCGCGGCGGGTCATGCCTGCGCCGACGGTCCCCAGCGCGGCCAGCCCGGCCACGCCCAGCCCAGATGCGCGCAGGAAGCTGCGCCGGTCAACGGGCTTGGTGGCAAGGCCTGCTGCCATTTGCGAAAGGCGGCCGCCCTGCGCGGCCTCACGGGTTCTGCGTTTGACCAGCATCTCTTATTCCTCCCGGCGGTAGTAGCGGTTGGTGCGGTAGAAGGCTTCGACATGCTCGGTCACGCGGTAGCGCGCGCGGGTCCGTTCATCGCCGGTCTGCTGCGCGAGCACCGGGCGCGCGCCGCCTGCTGTCAGCGCGGTAGCCGCGCCCGCCCCCAGCGCCGCGCCAAACAGGCTGCGGCGGCTGATGTCACTATCCCGATCTTTCGTCATGTCCAACCTCCCTGGGTTCCGGGCTTGCGCCCGAAGACATTCAACAATTGCAACTCAGGCGGCCAGGGCAAATGCCCGTGCCTCGATATCCACCAGCAAGCGGCCGATTTCGGCCAGCGGACGGTAAAAGTTGGCGCTGGGGGCAACCGCAAGGTCGTCCATGCACTGGCCTGCCCATGGCGCGACATGGCGGCGGAAGAACGCAGCCTGATCGGCGGGGGCCACGCTCAGCTCGCCCGCGGCCATCTGGCCCATCACCTCGAACAGCAGCGCGATATGGTCTTCAGGTTCGTGCCGGCCCTGCGCGCGCGCGATCCCCAGCCGCTTCAGCTCGCCGCGCAGCTCCGCCAGCGGGCGCTCGTTCAGGAAGCCTGTCAGGTAGAAACTGGCATAGGGCAGCAATTCGCCCCGGCCCACGCCGATGAACAGCTCGAAATACTCGCGCTCCACCTGCGCGGCGCTGCTTTGCGCCGCCGCGCGCGCCAGTGCGGCATAGGCCTGACCCATCGCCGTGGCATCACCCCGAAGGTTTGAAATACCCTCCAGCGTCGCGGCGTCGGGCGGATTGGCAAGCAGACGGGAGAGGAAGCGATACTGCTCGCTCCGCATCAGATCGAACTCGTCGCTCGCTCGCCCGGGACCGGGCTGGCTTGCTGGCATCTGAAACGCCTCCCATTGCGCAGCGAAGGGCTGCTATGCAGATTTCCTCGTTTCCCTGCATTTGATACAGTATAGCTTCAGGTTCAAAGGACGGTCAATTGAAACCGGGGGCAGGGGATACGACCTTTGTCTAGGCGGGCCGCCCCTTGACGCGCGGCGCTTGGGCGTTCAGCCCGGCATCGCGCCGCCGTGCCGCCTGCCCTGAGACCTGTCCTGAACGCTTTCCTGAGCCCGCTCCGGGGCGACGGTGGGTGACGCCTGCACGGCGGGCTCTTCCGTCAGCCCTGCTTCAGTATCTTCCGCTGGTTCCGCGTCAGGCGATGCTTCCGCCACGGCCTCATGTCCGGCGTCCGGGGCCGCTTCCGGCGGCTCAACTGGCCTGGGGCCGGGGCCGCGCAGTCCTTGCAGCATCTTCTGCACGGCGTCGGGGCTTATCCGCCCTCCGGCACCGGGCACGCCGCCGGGGGTGTTCCAGTCCCAATGATAATCAACCGCGCAATCCTTGTGATCGCGAATCGCCGGGGTCAGCAGCCACATCTTGCGCATCGCGGCATTCTTCAGCGCCGAGGGCACGCCGGGCCGCAGAAAGGGCGCGAGGCTGCTTTCCGGTGTCAGTTCTTCGATCCGGGGCAGGGCGGCCAGTATCTCGTCGCTCAGCAGGGGTTCTTCGGTTTGCCCGGATGTGCCTTCTGCAGGGCTTTCGTGCAGGTCTTCGGCAGGCGGCGCGCTGCGCCCCTCCTCATCCTTGCGCCCCTCTTCACCTTTGCGGCGTGACCAGCGGTCCAGAAAGCCGCTCATGGCTTGCCCCCGCGATCATGCCATTTCTGGCCCTGCGCGAGAATGCGCGGTGCGCGCGATTGCATCGCATCGGGGTCAACGGGCTGGCGCTTGCGCTTCTTGAACGGGATTTCGACATGATGCGCGGCGACGAAAGCCGCGAGTGCATCGCGCACCGTGGCGGGCATCGGCAGGGCCTCCACCACGGCCTCAAGGTCACTGGCGTATCCCTCGCCCTCATAGGGGTCAACCGTCACGCAGGCCAGTTCCTCGCGGCGCATCACTACCCAGACCGAGGGGCGGCCGGAGTTCAGGTTGTCCAGATGATGCGCGGTATCCCCGGAATACAGCACCATGTCGCGGGCGCCCAGATACCATGTCTCGGTTCCGTTTTCAGACGAAATCAGGGTGCCCGCCGCCAGTTCCGGCGCTGCGGGCAATACCGATGTCGGGCGCAGTTCCGCCTGCCCCCAGCGGGTGACGGGCGGGCGGCGGGTTGCGAGAACACCCAGACGTAACCTTTGTTGCGGCATGTGTTCCTCATTTCGGTTCAGGCGCGGTTCAGCTCAGGCCGCTCAGTGCACCGGCGCGGGCAGGGTCAGCGGCAGGCCCGTCAGCAGGTTCTGCGGCTTCAGCCGCACCGCCATATCCGGCCCCAGACCCAATATAAGCCAGACCGGATGGCCTGCCAGATCAGGCAGCATGACCGAGGGGTCGGCAAATGCCAGCCGGAACAGCCCCACCATGGTATCGCGCGGGGTTTCACCCTTCCACAGGGCATTGCCGATGGCGGTGCCGGTCTGGTCCAGCCCCACGAACCAGTGCAGATCGACGGCATCGGCGCGGGTTTGCGGGGTGATGGTGACCTGATGGCCGGTCATATGCGCGACAAAGGCCTCCATCGCGCGGGCCAGCCCCTTGCGCGCCTCAGGATCGCCGCCGAAATTCAGCACCGTTGTATGCGCGTCCGAGCGTGACCAGTAGGTCCATTCATTCCCGCCGCCCAGCACATCCAGCCCGTCAATCCCGCCCGAAAACATGGCGGTGAGGGGGGAAGCGTGCATTTCGGCCTCGAACGCCTGCACCAGTTCCTCATCGGCCAGCATCAGCGTGCCGTCCTTCACCTGACCGCGCTGCGGGCGGAACATCAGCTCGGCGGCGCGGATCACCTGCGCGTCCTGGCAGCCATCCAGCGCGTTGCGCAGGATCAGCTGCACCAGCTGGTTCATGAAGACCACCGGCAGGCGTATACCCTCATGAACGATGCGGGCATAGCCGGCCTCGATACTGCCCTCTTCCATCAGGATTTCGCGCAGGCGTAACAGGAAGCCCCAGTTTTCACGCGCATCGGCATCGGCCATGCCCGCCAGTTGCAGCGCCGGGACAGGCGCGCGAGGGTCAGCCATCAGCCGGGCGTGGATGGCGCGTTCGGCGGCGCAGGCGTCAGTGGGCGGCAGCACCTCTGGCCGGGCAAGCCATGCCAGCAACAGTTCGTCGGTGACCAGCATGCGCCCGGCGCTGTCCAGCCGGGTCAGATGGTGGCCGCTGGCAACCCAGAATTCGGGCATCAGTCCCTCCCGCGCAGGGCGAACAGATCGACCGTATCGCCCGCTTCTTCTTCCTCGACGAAATGAAACGCCCGGTCATGGCCCTGCAGATGCGCCCCGCCAAAGGCGGTCTCATCGCGCGGCTTGAGGGTGCGGAACTGCTCGCGGATCTCGGCACCTTCAAAGCGGCGATAAAGGGCGATCAGCGTGTTCACCTCATGCCCCCGGCACAGGCTTTCGGCCAGCGCCACCTCTTCCTCGGCAGCGGGCAGGGCAGTGGCGATATCGGGCGCGCCCAGATGCGTCACCAGTTGTTCGGCCAATGCCTGCACCATCGCCGCGCGCTCGGCAGAGCTGGCGTCCTGCACCACAACCAGCGTGGAATGGCCAAAGCTGCCCACCCCCAGAAACCCGCTGCGAAAGGCGATGGCCTCCTTGCGCGACAGGCTACCCTCAGGGCGGCCCCAGAACAGGAAAGTGCCGGGCACCGCCCATTCGCCGGGTTCGGCGGCGCGCGTGAAAACCACGGTATCAGAGGGGTCCAGCCGGATGGTGCGGGGCAGGCGGGTCACAGCTTTGGCCCCGCATCGCCGCGCCAGCCGTTCTGGCCAAGCGCCTCCATCAGCGGCGGGAACTTCCGCCCGCCTGAGGGGGTGATCTCGATCAGCCGGTCCCCTTCCAGCCGCCGCACCCCGCGCAGAAGCGGCGGGTCAACGCGCATCAGGTAGCGGTTGGTCACGGCGTCCAGCCCGTCATGCGCCCAGCGGTCGAAATAGAGCATCATGTACGAGGCAAAGGTGGAAATGATCGCCTCAGGGGCGTCAAATTCATCTTCCTTCAGCGACAGGCTGTCGGGATAGTCGCCGGGGTTTTCCAGCTGGTCGCGGTCGGCGATCAGCTCAGCCGCAAAGACCATCCAGTCCGGCACCGCGCCGGGTTTGCAGCCCGGCGCCACCCTGAAACGCCCGCCGCCCAGCCTTGCCTTGTCATAGCGCAGCTCATCCGGCCAGACAAAACGCACCGGGCGCTCCGGCGGGCAATGCGCGGCCAGCGCATCCCCCAGCGCGGTCATGCCCAGCAAAAACGCCATCTGTGCCTGCTCAAGCGGCTCTTCCGGCTCCAGCACCACGGCGAAGGCCAGAAGGCCCGGCGCATGGCGCACCACCAGCGTGCCTGCGCCGTGTTCAGGGGCCAGCGCGGCGGCTTCCTCCAGAATATCCGTGCCCCGGCCTTCGATCAGCGTATAGGGCGGCGGCAGTATCAGCGGGTCTTGCAGCATTGCGGTCCTCTTCCTGGCCGGCAGTGTCGCGTTTGCGGCGGCTGTGGGCAAGCGGTTCTTTCTGGTGACTACCCAAGCGGCGGGCCAGGGGTTATATCAGACAGGTTGACACGCGCCAGCCAGGGAAACCCTATGCCAGAGACGCAGCACCGCATCCTGACCTGCACCTGTGAGGGCACGATGCCGGTTGATACCGCCGCCTTGCACAAGGCAGGCCTGCCGACCTCAGCGCGCCCGGCGCATCAGCTTTGCCGTGCCCAGCTTGACAATTTCCGCAGTGCGCTGGGTGATTTTGCGGCGGTCACGGTGACCTGCACGCAGGAAGCGGCGCTGTTTTCCGAGCTGGCCGAGGATGCGGGCTTTGATGGCAGTCTGCGTTTTGTGAACATCCGCGAAGCCGGCGGCTGGTCTGAACAGGCGGGCAAGGCGGGGCCGAAAATGGCCGCGCTGGTGGCGATGGCCGGTATTGAGCCGGCGGGTTTTGACGTTGTGAGCATGGAAAGCGCAGGCGTGGCGTTGGTGCTGGGCGCTGGCCCCGAGGCGCTGGAGGCCGCCGAGACACTGGCCGAGGCGCTGGATATCACCCTTCTGCTGACCCCCGGCGCGCAGGTCACGCCGCCCCGGCGCACCACGTTTCCCACGCTTCAGGGCCGTATCCGCAAGGCGCAGGGGCATCTGGGCGCCTTTGCGCTGACGGTCGATGCATTTGCCGCCCCCACCCCCTCATCGCGCGGCGCACTGCGTTTTGAAGATGCGCGCGACGGTGCGGTATCGCAATGCGATCTGGTGCTGGACCTGACCGGCAACGCCCCCCTCTTCCCCGCTGCCGATCTGCGCCCCGGCTACCTGCGCGCCGACCCGCGCGACCGGGTGGCGGTGGCGCGGGTGGTGGGGCAGGCGGCGCAGATGGCGGGCACCTTCGACAAGCCGCGCTACATTGATTTTTCAGCGGATCTTTGCGCGCATTCGCGCAATCAGGTCATCGGCTGCACCCGCTGCCTTGATCTGTGCCCGACGGGCGCCATCACCCCGGCAGGCGACAGCGTGGCGATTGACCCGATGATCTGCGCGGGCTGCGGCCAATGCGCGGCGGTCTGCCCCACGGGCGCGGCGGCCTATGCGCTGCCCACGGTTGAAAACCTCGCCGAGCGGCTGCGCGCGGGGCTGATCGCATGGTTCGCGGCGGGCGGCACCGGCGCGCCCGTGATCCTGCTGCATGACGAGGGGCACGGCGCGCCGCTGATCGACGCTGTGGCGCGCTTCGGCAAAGGGCTCGCGGCGCATGTCATCCCGGTTCAGATCAACGAGGCCACCCAGATCGGCCCCGAGCTGCTGGCCGCCGCACTGGCCTGGGGCGCGGGCGGCCTGCGCATCCTGACGCGCGCACAGCCGCAGCATCCGATTGACGGGCTCGATGAAACGCTGGCCATGATCGACGTGATCGGTGCAGAAACCGGCTACCCCGCCGACACCTGCGCGCTGATCCAGACCGATGACCCCGACGCGCTTGAAGCCGCGCTGCGTGCCCCCGCCCTGCGCGCCCGGGCCGCCCGTTCCAGCTTCCTGCCGCCTTCTGACAAACGCGGGCTTCTGACACTGGCGCTGTCGGAAATGAACCGCACCGCCCCGGAACCCGCCGCCTGTGTCGATCTGCCCGCAGGCGCCCCCTTCGGTGCCGTGGTGCTGGATACCGATGCCTGCACCCTCTGCCTCGCCTGCGTGGGGGCCTGCCCGGCGGGGGCGCTGCATGATAACCCCGACATGCCGATGCTGCGCTTCACTGAAAGTGCCTGTGTGCAATGCGGGATCTGCGCGGCCACCTGCCCGGAAGACGCCATCACCCTCGCCCCGCAGGCTGATTTTACGGCATGGGAAAACCCGCGCCGCCTGCTGAAGCAGGAGGAACCCTTCTGCTGCACGGCCTGCGGCAAGGCCTTCGGCACCCGCTCCAGCATCGCGCGGGTGCAGGAGAAACTGCAGGATCACTGGATGTTCGCAGGCGAAAGCGGCGCCAGACGCCGCGCGCTGCTGACCATGTGCGACGATTGCCGCACCATTCAGGTGGTGGCCGACGGCTTCGATCCGATCGACAAGGAAAAGGTCACAGGCGGGAACTGACCCCGGTAACGCACTGTGCCGATTGCGGGCGCGACCCCTGACGCCCGTATGTCTGCCGAAAACTTCACCGGCCCGGCGCGCATTCCCTGACACAGGCGATCCGCAGGAAAACTTCCGCTTGCCGGGAATCACCCTGCCCTGCAAGCTGGCTTCATTCCAGCCCGGCCCCTCAGGGCGGCGCGGGCGGGCTGGCGCCCATGACCGCCCATCCAGCAAGGGACCATCAGAATGTGCGATATCTGCGTGATGAACTCGGTCAGGGAACGCATGCTCAGCAGGCGTGATTTTTTCCGTGGCTCGGTGACAGGAGCCGCGGCGGTGGCCGCGGCGGCAGCGGGTATGGGCGCGGTGGCTCCGGCGGCCTTTGCCGCAACGCCCGCCAGTGTGGCTGACATGACGCACACGCTGCACCCTGATTTCCCCACCTTCTTCGGCGATCAGCAATTCTTTGAGGAACAGCTTTTCAATTACGCGGAACACATGTTCAACCTCAAGGAAATAAGGGTGAACGAGCATACCGGCACCCATATGGACGCGCCGCTGCACTTCTCGGCTGACGGGCTGTCGGTCGATGAAATCCCGGTGGAAAAGCTGGTGGTGCCGCTGGCGGTGGTGGATATCCGTGAAAAGGCGGCGGCGGATGCCGATGCGCAGCTGACGCCCGATGACATCCGCGCCTGGATCGCGCAGCACGGGCCACTGCCGGCGGGGTGCTGCGTGGCCATGCTCTCGGGCTGGGAGGCGCATCTGAATGACGCGAAATTCCGCAATGCCGATGATGACGGTACCATGCATTTTCCCGGCTTTCATATCGAGGCCGCGCAGATGCTGATGGAAGAGGCCGATGTCGCAGGCATCGCGGTCGATACCCTCTCGCTTGATCACGGGCTCTCGCCGGATTTCGCGACCCATTACGCCTGGCTGCCCTCCAACCGCTGGGGTATCGAATGCATCGCCAATCTGGCCGAAGTGCCCGCCAGCGGCGCGACACTGGTAGCGGGTGCGCCCAAACACCGGGGCGGCACCGGCGGCCCCGCGCGCATCTTCACGCTGTTCTGATGGCGACGGTTCCCCTGATCAGTGACGAAGCGGCCAGCCCTGAGGCGCTGACTGTCTTTGACGACATCCGTTTGAAGCGCAACACCGATTATGTGAACAACTTCTGGCGCGCGCTGGCCAATGATCCGGCGCAGCTTCAGGCGGTGTGGGAGAGGCTGCAGAGCGTCATGGGACCGGGCACACTCGACCCGCTGGTGAAAGAGATGATTTATATCGCCGTCTCGGTCAGCAACGGTTGCAGTTACTGCGTTCATTCCCATACCGCGGCGGCACGGGCCAAAGGCATGACGGCAGAGCAGCATGGCGAGTTGATGGCGGTGATCGCCATGGCCAGCCAGACCAACGCCCTTGCCACGGCACTGCAGGTCGAAACCGACGAACGCTTCAGCGCGCGCAGCGATTGAGCCTGAGGCGGGCAAAGGAGGGGGCTTTGCCCCCTCTTGGCCTGCGGCCAATTCACCCCCAGGATATTTATTGAACAGATGAAGGAGGCGCGCCGGCCATCATTTCACCTGTTCATAAATATCCCGGGGGAGGCGCCCGACGGGCGGCGGGGGCAGAGCCCCCCTGCCGCGCACCGTCGGTGCGCGGCCCGGCCCAACGGGATGAGCCGCGCGGGCAGCGCCCGGGCGCGAAGACGGGCGGGAGCGCCCCTGTTCTACGGGATCAGGACGGTGGAACCCGTGGTGGCGCGCGACTCCAGCGCGCGGTGGGCATCAGCCGCCTGATCGAGCGCGAAGCTCTGATCAATGCGGATTTTCACCGCGCCCGAGGTTACCTTCTCGAACAGGTGGCGCGCCATTTCCTGGCAGGTATCGGCATTCGCGGTATGGGTGAAGAGTGTCGGCCGGGTCACCTTCAGTGAGCCGCGCGAGGCCAGCATCGACAGGCTGAACGGCGGCACCGCGCCTGAGGCATTGCCATAGCTGATCATCATGCCCAGCGGTTTCAGGCAATCGAGCGAGGCCTCGAACGTCGCCGCGCCGATGGAATCCATCACCACATCCACCCCGCGCCCTTCGGTGATTTCGCGCACGCGGCTGGGGAAATCCTCGCGGTTGTAATTGATGACCTGATCGGCGCCATGCGCACGCGCCAGCGCGCATTTCTCGTCCGATCCGGCGGTGCCGATCAGCCTGATCCCTTCCGAGCGCGCCCATTGGCAGGCGATCAGCCCCACGCCTCCGGCGGCAGCGTGGAACAGCACGGTATCGCCGCGTCTGATCGGTGTGGTGCGGTGAAAGAGGTATTCCACCGTCATCCCCTTGAGCATCATCGCCGCGCCTTCCTCGAACGCGATCGCGTCGGGCAGGGGGCAGACCTGCGCGGCGGGCATCACCCGCTCGGTGCAATAGGCGCCCGGCGGGAAGGCGGCATAGGCGGCGCGGTCGCCGGGTTTGAGATGGGTCACGCCTTCGCCCACGGCCTGAACCACCCCGGCGGCCTCAAGCCCCAGCGCGGTGGGCAGTTCCATCGGGTAAAGCCCGCTGCGCTGGTAGCAATCGATGAAATTCAGCCCGCAGGCGTGGTGGCGGATACGGATTTCGCCGGGGCCGGGTTCGCCCACCGGGCGATCCTCGATTTCCAACACCTCGGGGCCGCCGTGTTTGCGGATGATGACCGTTTGCGCCATGTCTGCCTCCCTGATTGACACTTTACCCTGAGATACCCTGATTGTGCCGCGTCGGACAGGGGTATCCGCCCCCTCTTCCGCCTTCCCGGGAAACCGTTCTACACTGCCGACCATGGCCTTCACCCTTCGTCAGCTTCAGTTCTTCGTTGCCGCCGCCGAGCAGGGCTCGGTCACCGGGGCGGCGCGCGCGCTTTCCATCTCGCAAAGCTCGGTGACCGAGGCGATCCGGGCGCTGGAGGATGATCTGGGTGTGCAGCTGTTCGACCGTCAGGCCTGGGGGCTGGAGATCACGCATCGCGGCAGCCTGTTCCTGCGCCACGCCCGCCAGATCCTCAGCGATGTTTCCAACGCGCGCCATGCGTTCCGCGATGAGGTGGCGCAGGCGGGCGGGCGGCTGGCGCTGGGAGTGACCTCGCTTGTGGCGGGCTATGTGCTGTCGGATATTCTGGCGCGGTTCCGCCGGGCCTATCCGAAGGTGGAGCTGAGCGTGATCGAGGACAGCGGCGAATATCTGCAGCACCTTCTGATCGGGGGTGAGTTGGACGTGGCGGTGCTGCTGACCTCATCCATCCGCGACCGCGCCGCGCTGCATGTAGAGACGCTGCTGGTGTCGCCCTACCGGCTGTGGCTGCCGCTGGGCCACCCGCTGGGCAATGCCGAGGCGATCACGCTGGAGCAACTGGTGGAGGAGCCGCTGATCCAGCTGATGGTTGATGAGATTGAGGAAAGCATGCGCCAGCTTATGGCGGCGATGGAGGTCAAGCCGACCATCGCCTTCCGCACCCGCTCGGTTGAGGCGGTGCGCAGCCTTGTCGCCACCGGGGCGGGCATGGCGATCTTGCCGGGCCTTGTTTACCGCCCATGGTCGCTGGAAGGCGACCGAATCGAGATCCGCGATGTTTCCGGCGATCTGCCCTCGGTGCAGGTGGGGCTGGCGTGGCGGCGGGGGGCGCCGGTCAGCCAGCCTGCCCGAAATTTCATCAAGGTCGCGCAATCCACCCTGCCGGGGCGCTGATTGCCCGGGGCCTGCCCAAACCCTTGAAAATATGTTCCGGGCAGGGGCGGCTCGGCAATTTTCGAAGGGGCATCGGTAAAACCGATAGCTGTCTTCATGATTTTGATATTGCGAAACATGCGCCCCTCTCGTCTGTTCAGGGCAACCACAGGCGCGGTCACAACGGCCGGCCGATCCAACCGGGGAGCATTAATATGAAGCATCTGAAACTGATGGGAACGACGGCACTTGCAGGGCTTGTCGCCTTCACCCCCGCCCTTGCGCAGATCGCCGAGCTTGGCGCGCCCGAAGGGCAGGTCAATATCGTTGCATGGCCCGGCTATATCGAGCGGGGCGAAACCATGGCGGAGTTTGACTGGGTCACCAGTTTTGAGCAGGCCTCGGGCTGCACCGTCAACGTCAAGACCGCCAACACCTCGGATGAGATGGTTGCGCTGATGAACGAAGGCGGGTTTGACCTTGTCACCGCTTCGGGCGATGCCTCGCTCAGGCTGGTGGCGGGCAACCGGGTGCAGCCCATCAACCTGTCGCTGATCCCCAGCTGGAGCGATGTGGATGAGCGGTTGCAGAACGCGCCGTGGTATGTGGTCGATGGCGTCCATTACGGCGTGCCCTATCAGTGGGGGCCGAATGTGCTGATGTATAACACCGAGGTGTTCGGTGACAGCCCACCCGACAGCTGGAACGTGGTGTTCGAGGAGATGGACCTGCCCGATGGCCAGCCCAACCGGGGCCGCGTTCAGGCCTATGACGGCCCCATCCATATCGCCGATGCCGCGCAATACCTGATGTATCATCAGCCTGAACTGGGCATCGTCAGCCCCTATGAGCTTAATCAGGAGCAATACGACGCCGCGCTGGACGTGCTTCGCGTGCAGCGCACGCTGACGGCGCGCTACTGGCATGACGCTTTCATCCAGATGGATGACTTCCGCAATGAGGGCATGGCCGCCTCGGGCACATGGCCGTTCCAGGTGAACCTGTTGCAGGCCGATGGCGTGCCGGTGGCCTCGGTCATCCCGGTGGAGGGGGCGACGGGCTGGGCTGACACCAGCATGATGCATGTCGATGCCGCGAACCCGAACTGCGCCTATATGTGGATCGAACACACCCTCAGCTCCAACCTGCAGGCCGACCTGTCGGTCTGGTTCGGGGCCAACCCGGTGGTGCCTGCCGCCTGCACTGACGGGCGCGGCATGCAGACCGCCGAGGGCTGCACCCGCAACGGTTTCGATGATTTCGAGCGCATCCGCTTCTGGACAACCCCGGTCACGCGCTGCGAAAGCCAGGACGAATGCGTGCCCTATTACCGCTGGGTGTCGGATTACATCGGGGTGATCGGCGGGCGCTGAGCGCGCCCCCTTTCCCTTCCTCTCACACAACAAGGTTGCACCCCCGCGCAAGCGGGGGTCTGCGCCGCCTCATTCCTGTTGGACGCCCCATGCAAGCAGCCGTCGAATTCGCCAATGTATCCCGCCATTTCGGGCAAATCCGGGCCGTTGATGGTGTCGATCTGCGCATTGATGAAGGCACATTCTTTGCCATGCTCGGTCCCTCGGGTTCGGGCAAGACAACCTGTCTGCGGCTGATATCGGGGTTTGAAACGCCCACCGGCGGGGCGATCCGCATCTTTGGGCAGGATGTGGGCGCGGTGCCGCCCAACCGGCGCAATGTGAACACCGTTTTTCAGGATTACGCGCTTTTTCCGCATATGAACGTGCGTGACAATGTGGCCTACGGGCTGATGGTCAAGGGCGTGGGCAAGCGTCTGCGGCTGGACAAGGCCGATGCGCTGTTGTCGCTGGTCAAGCTGGACAGCTATGGCGGGCGCAAGCCGGGTGAGCTGTCGGGCGGGCAACGCCAGCGGGTGGCGCTGGCCCGCGCGCTGGTGAACGAGCCGAAGGTGCTGCTGCTGGATGAGCCGCTGGGCGCGCTGGACCTGAAGCTGCGCGAGGCGATGCAGGATGAGCTGAAGGCGCTGCAACGGCGCCTTGGCATCACCTTTGTCTTTGTCACCCATGATCAGGGTGAGGCGCTGTCGATGGCCGATCAGGTCGCGGTGTTCAACGAGGGCCGCATCGCCCAGATCGGCACCCCCGCCGATATCTATGACCGCCCCCGCACCCGGTTCGTGGCCGATTTCGTGGGGTCATCGAACGTGCTGTCCCCTGACATGGCCACCCGCTTTGGTGCCGCCGCCCAATGGGCCAGCCTGCGCCCGGAATCGGTGCGCATCGGTGCTGAGGGCGCGCGCGTCTCGGGGCAGGTCACGGCGCTGCGCTACCTCGGCGCTGGCACACGGGTGATCGTGGCGGTGCCGGGCGGCGAGATCGCGGCGTTCCTTGGCAAGGGCCAGCCGGTCCCCGCACCGGGCGAAACCGTCTCACTGGGCTGGAATGAGGACGCGCTGCACGCGATGGAGGGCGGGGCATGACGCTGACCGCCGACAGCCCACCCCCCGTTATGCCCGTTCAAGCCACCACCGCCATCCTGCCCCAGCGTGGCCCCGGCGACCGGCTTTCGGCGCTGTTCTGGCGTCATCCCAATGTGCTGCTGGCGGCGCTGCTGATCCTGCCGCTGGCATGGCTGGGCATTGTCTACCTCGGCTCGCTCGCGGCGCTGCTGCTGCAAAGCTTCTACTCAATCGACGAATTCTCGGGCCAGATCGTGCGCGAATTCACCCTGCGCACCTATCTGGAATTGCTGCGCCCGGCGAATATGGACATCATCATCCGCACCGTTTCCATGGCGGCGGCGGTGACGCTGGGCGCGGCAGTCATCGCCTTTCCCATCGCCTATTTCGCCGCCCGCTACGCGCGCGGCCACTGGAAGGCGCTGTTCTATCTGGGGGTGATGCTGCCCTTGTGGTCATCCTATCTGGTCAAGGTCTATGCGTGGAAACTGATCCTCGCGCGCGAAGGGATCATCACCTGGGCCGCCGATGCCGTGGGCGCCTCGGCGGTGCTGGCGGCGATCCTCTCGCTGCCGGTGATCGGCGGCACCTCGCTTTCAACCAGCTACCTCGGCACCTGGCTGGTGTTCCTCTACGTCTGGCTGCCCTACATGATCCTGCCGATGCAGGCGGCGCTGGAGCGGGTGCCGCAGTCGATGCTGGAGGCCTCGGCAGACCTTGGCGCCTCAAGATGGCAAACCTTCCGCACCGTGATTTTCCCGCTGGCGATGCCGGGGATTATCGCAGGCTCCATCTTCACCTTCTCGCTGACACTGGGCGATTACATCATCCCGCAGATCGTCGGCTCGTCGCGCCGGTTCATCGGGCAGGCGGTGTATCAGTTGCAGGGCACAGCGGGGAACATCCCGCTGGCGGCAGCTTTCGCCGTGGTGCCCATCGTCATCATGCTGATCTACCTCACCATCGCCCGGCGGAAAGGAGCGTTCGATGCCCTCTGAAAAACGCCCGCCGCTGGCCCTGACCATCAGCGCGGTCGCAGGGCTGATGTTCCTGCACCTGCCGATCCTGCTGATCTTCCTCTATGCCTTCACCACCGATGAGCGCACCTACCAGTTCCCGCCGCCGGGGCTGACCACCCAGTGGTTCGCGGTGGCATGGAACCGGGCCGACATCTGGCCGCCGCTCTATCTGTCGCTGCGCGTGGCGTTCATCTCCACCACCATGGCGATGATCCTCGGCACTTTGTGCGCGGCGGCCATGGCGCGCACGCGGTTTTTCGGGCGTGACCAGATATCGCTGCTGATCATCCTGCCGATTGCGCTGCCCGGCATCATCACCGGCATGTCGCTGCGCTCGGCCTTCGCGATCATGGATATCCCGTTCTCGACATGGACCATCGTGATGGGCCACGCCACCTTCTGCATCGTGATCGTGTTCAACAATGCCGTGGCCCGCTTCCGCCGCCTCTCGGGCTCGATCGTCGAGGCCTCGCTCGATCTGGGCGCGAACGGCTTTCAGACCTTCCGCTATGTGCTGCTGCCGAACCTCGGCTCGGCGCTGCTGGCGGGCGGGATGCTGGCCTTCGCGCTGTCGTTTGACGAGGTGATCGTCACCACCTTCACCGCCGGGCAACAAAGCACCCTGCCGATCTGGATGCTCAATGAGCTGGTGCGCCCGCGCCAGCGCCCGGTCACCAATGTCGTCGCCATCGTGGTGTTCGTCACCACCTTTGTGCCGATCCTGATCGCCTATTACCTGACCCGCGGCGGCTCGGAAACCGCGGGCGGGGGCAAGTAACCCAACGGAGGAACCCCATGAGCGATATCGACACCGCCCTTCTGATCGGCGACCGTTTTGAGCCGGGAGAGGAGGCGAAAGAGCCGATCCTCAACCCGCGCACCGGCGCGCTGATCCTCGATGTTGCCGAAGCTTCGACCGCGCAGGTTGACCGCGCCGTCACCGCTGCGCGCAAGGCGTTTGAACGCTGGTCCCGCACCACCCCGTCCGAGCGCTCTGCCGCCCTGCTGCGTATCGCCGACCGGATCGAGGCCGAGGCCGAAGGCTTCGCCGCCCTTGAGGCCCTGAACTGCGGCAAGCCGATCAATGCGGCCACCAATGATGAAATCCCGGCGGTGGTCGATTGCTACCGCTTCTTTGCCGGTGCGGTGCGCTGCCAGACCGGCGCTATCGCGGGTGAGTATCTGGAGGGGCACACCTCGATGGTGCGGCGCGATCCGATAGGGGTGGTGGCTTCGATCGCGCCCTGGAACTACCCTTTGATGATGATGGCGTGGAAGCTGGCCCCGGCGATTGGCGGCGGCAATACGGTGGTGTTCAAACCCTCGGAACAGACGCCGCTGACCGCGCTGAAAATGGCCCGCATCCTGGCCGAGGAACTGCCGGAGGGCGTGGTCAATGTGCTGCCGGGGCGGGGCCATACGGTGGGCAACTATCTGATCAACCATCCGCAGGTCGATATGATCTCGCTCACGGGCGATGTGGCGACCGGCAAGAAAATGCTCGATGCGGCTGCCAAGACGGTGAAGCGGACGCATCTGGAACTGGGCGGCAAGGCCCCGGTGGTGGTGTTCGACGACGCCGATATCGCCGAGGTGGTTGAGGGGCTGCGCGCGTTCGGCTTCTATAATGCCGGGCAGGATTGCACGGCGGCCTGCCGGATCTATGCGGGCAGAAAGGTCTATGACAAGCTGGTGGCAGACCTGACGAGCGCCGTGGCCTCGATCCAGCTGGGCAATGCCGATGATACCACCAATGAAATCGGCCCGCTGATCTCGCTGCGCCAGCGCGACCGGGTGGCGAGCTTCGTCAACCGCGCGCGCGAGTTGAACCATATCGAGATCACTACGGGCGGCGAGGCGATGGATCAGGGCTTCTACTATCGCCCCACCGTCGTTGCGGGCGCGACGCAGCAGGACGAGATCGTCCGGCGCGAGGTCTTCGGCCCGGTAGTGTCGATCACGCCCTTCTCGGATGTCGATGAGGCGGTGACATGGGCCAATGACAGCGACTACGGCCTCGCCTCCTCGGTCTGGACCCGCGATGTGGGCCGCGCCATGGCCACCGCCGCGCGCCTGCGCTACGGCTGCACATGGATCAACACGCATTTCATGCTGGTAAACGAGATGCCCCACGGCGGGATCAAGCAATCCGGCTACGGCAAGGACCTGTCGGCGTATGCGCTGGAAGACTACACCTTCGTGCGCCATGTGATGATCAAACACGGCTGAACCGTTGACCTGATTGCCTGCTTCGCAGAAGCCTTTTTTCAACAGAAAGGGGGCGCTGCCCCCGCCCGTTCTGCTGCGCAGAACAGACTCCCCCGGGATATTTCTGAACAGGTGAGGCAGGGGCGTAGCGCCTCCCTTTCATCTTGCCGGAAATACGCGGGGGTGAATGGGCCGCAGGCCCAGAGGGGGCAAAGCCCCCTTTCTTCGCCCGCGCAAGAAAAAAGGGGGCCGGTGCCCCCTTTTTCCGTTGCGTGAAAAATACTGCGCTCAGCCCAGGCGGGCGGCGACGTTTTCCCAGTTCACCAGCTTGTCGAGGAAGTTCGACAGGTAAGCCGGGCGCTTGTTGCGGAAGTCGATGTAGTAGCTGTGCTCCCACACGTCGCAGCCCAGAAGCGCTGCCTGGCCGAAGCAGAGCGGGTTCACGCCGTTTTCGGTCTTGGTGACCTTCAGCGCGCCGTCCTTGTCTTTGACAAGCCAGCACCAGCCCGAGCCGAACTGACCGGCGCCCGCTGCCGAGAATTCTTCCTTGAACTTGTCGACCGAGCCGAAGGATTCAACCAGTGCTTTTTCCAGCGCGCCGGGAATTTTCTTGTTTTCGCCCGGGCCCATCATCTCCCAGAACTGGGCGTGGTTCCAGTGTTGGCTGGCGTTGTTGAAGATGCCATTCTGGGCGACTGCGCCGGGCTGGTAGGTGCCGCGGACGATATCTTCGAGGGACTTGCCTTCCCACTCCGACCCGGCGATCAGCTTGTTGCCGTTGTCGACATAGGCCTTGTGGTGGATATCGTGATGATATTCCAGCGTTTCGCGGCTCATGCCCAGAGCGGCAAGCGCGTCATGGGCATAGGGCAGATCGGGCAGGGTGAAAGACATGGTGATCCTCATCTCTTGTTGTTTGCGTTGGGGCAAATAAGGGACTTTGGGTGCGAAAGGTCAAGGGTCCGGGGCGAAACAAACCCGGCCCCGGCATGGACCTGCCCATGATCAGCGCGGATAAAGCCCTACTTCGCCACCCGGGGCTGAGACGGTGGCGAGCAGCTCGGCCATGTAGCGCGCGACCGAGCGGAAGCAGATGAGGGTGAATTCGTCTGCCCCTTCGCGGATCAGGGCGGCGGCGATCTGGGCGGCGCGGGTGCGCCGGATCCCGCCGGGCGGGAAGGTGGCGAAATCGACCGGGCAGATCTTGGCGAGCACGTCGCAGGATTGCGGGCCGGTTATGGTAAAGACAGCGCGGGCGTCGGACACATCGGCCAGGGTGACGAAGGCGCCTGCCAGCGCGGCCTCCAGCGCGGTGATCATGGCCGGGGGGCGGGCAGGGTCAGTGAGGATCAGGAGTTCGTCAGGCGACATCCACGCCAATGCGCCGCCCGTGCCCCTGGTTACCCGTCGCTGGCCGGGGATGGCCGCGCCGGTTTCCTGTTGCAGGGCCAAAGCCAGCGCGGGCAGCGCGAGGTCGCCGCGCAGCGTGATCATGCCGCGCGGACCGGCCTCGGTTGCGTTCACCAGCCCACTGTAGTGAAAGCCCGGCAGGGCGCTGATGGTTTCAGACATTCTGTTTCTCCCCCGCCTTGTCAAAGAATACCACATCGACGATCCGCGCGCTGACCGGCTTGCCGTCTTCACCCATGAAGCTGATCACCTCGCCCATCCGGTCCGGCCCGCGATGGACCAGCCCCATGGCGATGCCCTTGCCCAAAGTGGGTGAGAAATAGGTGGAGGTCACCCGCCCTTGTGTGCGGCGCTGGCCGTTGGCATTCACCCCTTCCAGCGGCGACAGGGCGCCATCCGGCAGAACGGAGCCATCCAGCGTTTCCAGCCCCACCAGTTGCCAGCGATCCGTCGAGGTCATGCCCGGGCGCTCCATCCCGCGCTTGCCGAGGAAGTCTTCCTTTTTCTTCGACACGGCCCAGGAAAGCCCCAGATCCTGCGGGATCACGGTGCCGTCGGTCTCATCGCCGATCATGATGAAGCCCTTTTCGGCGCGCATGATATGCAGCGCCTCGGTGCCGTAGGGCATCACGCCGAATTCGGCGCCTGCATCCATCAGCCTGTCCCACAGCGCGCGGGTCCGGCCAGCGGGCGCGGCGATCTCATAGCTCAGCTCGCCTGAGAACGAGATGCGGAACAGCCGCACCGGAATACCGGCCAGCGTGCCCGCGCGCCATTCCATGAAGGGCAGTGCCTCACGCGTCAGATCAATGTCGCCGCCCAGCTTTTCCAGCACCTTGCGGGCGTTCGGCCCCACCACGGCGATCTGGCCGAATTGTTCGGTCAGGTTGACCACATGCACCTGCCAGTCCCACCATTCGCATTGCAGCCAGTCCTCCATCCACGCATGGATGCGGTCTGCCCCGCCCGAGGTGGTGTGGCACAGGAAGGCATCATCCGACAGGCGCGCGACCACGCCATCATCCATGAGGAAGCCGTTCTCGTTGCACATCAGGCCGTAGCGGCATTTGCCCGGCTTCAGGGTGCTCATCATGTTGGTATAGAGCATGTCCACGAAGCGCGCGGCGTCGGGGCCTTTGACCAGCAGTTTGCCCAGTGTCGAGGCGTCCAGCAGGCCAAGACTGTCGCGCGTCTGGCGTACCTCGCGCAGGACCGCATCATGGCGGGACTCGCCCGCGCGCGGGTAGGAATACGGGCGGCGCCAGTGGCCGACGGGTTCCCATGAGGCCCCGTGCGCGTCGTGCCAGTCATGCAGGGGCGTGCGGCGCAGGGGCTGGAAGACATCGCCCCGCGCCTCGGCCCCGATGGCGCCCATCGAGATGGGGGTGTAGGGCGGGCGGAAGGTGGTGGTGCCGGTCTGCGGGATGGGCTGGCCAAGGGCGTCGGACAGAATAGCGAGGCCGTTGATATTGCTCAGCTTCCCCTGATCGGTCGCCATGCCAAGCGTGGTGTAGCGCTTGGCGTGTTCGACCGAGGCATAGCCCTCCTGCGCGGCAAGCTGCACGTCCGAGACCTTCACGTCATTCTGCGGGTCCAGCCACATTTTCGCACGCAGATCATAGCCCGCGCGGGCGGGCATCATCCAGACGGGCAGCAGCGGCTCCTCAGGCTCAGCCGTGGCGGCCTTCGCCACCAGCGCCTCGCGGTCGCCGGGAAAGGCGGCAATGGCCTCGGCCAGAATATCGGCGGTGTTCATCAGGCCGTTGGCGCTGCCCAAGGCTGTAACGAAGCCCTTGCCGTCATGGCCCAGGGGCGGGCGCGCCGGGTCCGGGCGGAAGAATGCGCCCTGCTCATCCCACAGCAGTTTGCCGCCGCAATGCGACCACAGATGCACGACCGGAGACCAGCCGCCGGACATGCCCAATGCGTCGCAGGCGATGGTCTCGGCCACCGCGCCGCCGTCACCGTCCTGCCGGCAGAGCGCCACCGCGCTTACGCGCTTGCCCCCCTCGACATGATGCACCGCCATGCCCTCGGCCACGCGGATGCCAAGGGCGCGGGCGCGCTCGGGCAGGGTGCCGCGCGCCTCGGTGCGGGCATCGACCACGGCGGCAACCTCCACCCCAGCCCCATGCAGTGCCAGCGCCGTGCGATAGGCGTCATCGTTATTGGTGACAATCACCACGCGCTTGCCCGGCACCACTGCCCAGTTGGCCAGATAGTCGCGCATCGCGCTGGCCAGCATCACTCCGGGGATATCGTTGCCTGCGAAGGACAGGGGCCGTTCGATCGCGCCGGTGGCGTTGATCACATGGCCCGCGCGCACCCGCCACAGCCGGTGGCGGGGCTTGCTGCTGCCCGGCTCATGATCGGCGACGCGCTGATAGCCCAGCACATAGCCATGGTCATGCACCCCGGCGACCATTGTGCGCGGCAGGATCGTGACATTGGGCATGGCTTCCAGCGTTTCCATCGCCTCGACCTGCCAGCCGTCGGCGGACAGATCGTCGATGCGCGCGCCGTCGGTCGTCACGCGCCCGCCGAACCGGGCCTGTTCCATGACGATGACGCGCTTGCCCTGCTGCGCGGCCCCCAAAGCGGCGGTCAACCCGGCCAGCCCGCCGCCTGCCACCAGCACGTCGCAAAAGGCATAGATCTGCTCATAGCGGTCGGCATCGTGGGTTTCCGCATCCGGCGCGCGGCCCAGCCCCGCCGTGCGGCGGATGAAGGGCTCATAGATATGCTTCCAGAACGGGCGGGGATGGATGAACATCTTGTAATAGAAACCCGCCGTCAGGAACCGCGCAAAGGCGTTGTTCACCGCGCCGATGTCGAATTCCAGACTGGGCCAGTGGTTCTGGCTGGTCGCTTTCAGCCCGGCGAAAAGCTCGGTCGTGGTGGCGCGCTGGTTGGGTTCGAACCGCGCGCCCTCATTCAGCCCCATCAGCGCGTTGGGCTCTTCTGCGCCTGCGGCCATGATGCCGCGCGGGCGGTGGTATTTGAACGAGCGACCGACCAGAAGCTGATCATTGGCCAAGAGCGCCGAGGCGAGCGTATCGCCCTCAAAGCCCTGAAACTGCTTGCCGTTGAAGGTGAAGGTCAGCGGCTTGCTGCGGTTGATCAGGCGGCCGCCTGCAGGAAGTCGGTGGCTCATTTGTAACCCTCCCATTCCGGGCGGCGGGCCTTGATGGCCGCGACGATCTCTGCCGGTGGCTCGGTCGTCTGCGCCGCGTAGGTGCCGAACACCTCAAGCGTGACGGTGCAGCGCGCGGCAAGGAACCATTTGCCGCAGCCATAGGCGTGGCGCCAGCGCTCGAAATGAACACCGCGCGGGTTCTTGCGGTTGAACATATACGCCTCGTATTCGTCATCCGCGCTGCCGGGGCCGAAGCGCTTGAGATGCGCCTCGCCGCCGTTTGTGAATTCGGTTTCCTCGGCGGTGACGCCGCAACAGGGGCAGGTCAGAAGAAGCATGGGGCCTCCATCGGTGCGGCGGACAAGCAAAAGGCCGGACGCCCAAGGGCGTCCGGCCAGTCATTGGCAGGAAGAGTAGTGATTTGCTGCGCGTCAGTCGATCGGCGCAGCGGGCGCAGGGGCCGCGTCAGGCTGTGCCGGGGCAAGTTCGCCGCCGGTTGCTGGCGCAGTGCCGGTGCCGTCAGTCGCGGGCGCGGTGCCCATCGGTGCGACTTCGCCGCCGGTGGCCGGGGCGCCTGTGGTTGCCGGGGTCTGGTCGCCGGTGCCGCCAAAGATGAACAGCAGTGCCAGAATGGCGACGACCACACCTGCAAGCAGAAGCCAGGGCGTGGACTTGCCGGCGGGACGTACTTTGTTTTCGGGCCCCGGTGCGTTGCGACCGGTGACGGGATCATATTCATAAGCCATAAGGTATCCTCCGGTTTGGTTGCCTTCACGGAAGAAACTGTTCTGTAGCGTTCCGGGTCCATGGTCAGGTGCGGATCATGGCCTGTTGTGGCGGGAAACAGCCTAGCGGAAACCTGCCACAGGTCTTGCAGGATGCGGGCCGCCACGGCTCGGCGGGTACTGCGTATCAAGAACGCCGGGCGCGGTATGGTGACCTGCCCGGCGGTATCTGTTCCTCGCCAAAAGGGGCGGCGGCGGTCAGTCCGACAGCGGGATCTGGATGGGGTCGGATTCCGGCAGCTGAATGGTGATCCCGGGTTCGTTGCGCGCGAACGGGTTGCCGTCAGCGGCCAGATACCAGACGATACCGACCAGCACGACGACCACGGCCCCCAGTATGAACCCGACGGTTCCCCGTCCGGTGGCGTTTTCCTGCGGCATTGTTCTTGCTCCACTTTGTTCTGCTCTGATGAGAGAACGCCCGAGAGCGCCGAGCCGTTCCGTTGCGCAGGAGAATGACGGGGCATCAATGCGCCACCCCCGCCGCCACGCTTTCATCAATGAACCGTCCCTCGCGGAAGCGACTCATCATTGCTTGATCTCCTGTGGACGCCCACTCCAGTCCACCCCACCCATTGGGATCAGGTCGCCGAAGTGAGACTTCGCAGCTTCAAATGCCTCGTCAAATACTCCCTGCGCCTTAGAGCGTTCTTCGTCCGCGTACTTTATTATTTTCCAGAGTGCGATATTTGCTGATGCAAGTTTTGCATCGGCGATGGCTTTCTTGTTGTCGTTCACGTTTATTATTGTCATCCCCTCTTCTATTTCAAAGGTTACGCCCTCTACATGAAGAAACTTTTCGTAATCCATTCGCTTACAATTGTAGTCTGAAATATGTGAAAGGCAATTGAGGTATGTCATCTCGACTTCCCAGATGTCGCTGATTAACTTCGGCTTCTTAGCTGTTGCTAAAAAGCGCCATTTTTCAGCGCTATAGGCATTAGTATTGATATGAGGCAGAATGATCGTTCCTATCACATCAGAGGGTTCGGTATTTTCCTTTCCCCTAAGTTCAACGGACATTCTATGTTCAATATTGTGGATATAATTGGCAATGTGAAGTAACTCGTGGAGGCCTTCAATGGCTTTCACACAATCCAGTTTTTTCTCTTCTTCCTTTCTTCTTTCGCGTTCCCACTTCTGACTTAATCCGAGTACCACGAGAGTCGTTATTAGAGAGATGCTTGCGCCTAGAAGTGTAGGGACAAGCGACCACCAGTCCATCAGTGCACCCATCAATGCGCCACCCCCGCCGCCACGCTTTCATCAATGAACCGCCCCTCGCGGAAGCGGTTCAGCGAGAATTCGGCGGCCAGCGGCGACTCCCCTTTCGCCATCAGCTCGGCCATGGCCCAGCCTGAGCCGGGGATCGCCTTGAAGCCGCCCGTCCCCCAGCCGCAGTTGATGAAACACCCGCCCAGCGGCGTTTTTGACAGGATGGGCGAGCGGTCGCCGGTCATGTCCACAATCCCGCCCCACTGGCGCAGCATCTTCAGCCGCGACAGCATCGGGAAGGTTTCGATCAGCGCGCGCACCGTTTCCTCGATATGCATCCATGAGCCGCGCTGCGTGTAGTTGTTGAAATGATCCGCGCCGCCGCCGATCACCATTTCGCCCTTGTCGGATTGCGACATGTAGCCATGCACCGTGTTGGCCATCACCACCACATCCATGCAGGGCTTGATCGGCTCGCTCACCAGTGCCTGAAGCGCCACCGATTCCACCGGCAGCCGGAAGCCCGCCATATCGGCCAAATGCCCCGAATGCCCGGCCACCACCAGCCCCAGCTTCCTGCACCCGATGGTGCCGCGCGTGGTGTTCACGGCTGAAACCGTGCCGCCCGCGCTCTGAATGCCGGTCACCTCGCAATTCTCGATGATATGCATGCCCATGTCCGAGCATGCCCGCGCATAGCCCCAGGCCACGGCATCATGGCGCGCGGTGCCGCCGCGTGGCTGCCAGAGCGCGCCCAGGACCGGGTAGCGCGGCCCGTCGATGTTCATGATCGGCACCAGCCGCTTGACCTCGGCCGCGTCGATGAACCGCGTCTCCACCCCCTGCAGCGCGTTGGCACGTTCGGTCCGTTTGTAGCCGCGCAGCTCATGCTCGGTCTGGGCCAGCATCATCACGCCGCGCGGCGAGAACATGATGTTGTAGTTCAGATCCTGACTGAGCGTCTCATAGAGGCCGCGCGCCTTCTCATAGATCGCCGCCGACGGGTCTTGCAGATAGTTCGAGCGGATGATGGTGGTGTTGCGCCCGGTGTTGCCGCCGCCCAGCCAGCCCTTTTCCAGCACCGCCACATTGGTGATGCCAAAGTTCTTGCCCAGATAATACGCCGTCGCCAGCCCGTGCCCGCCCGCGCCCACGATCACCACGTCATAGCTTGCGGCAGGTTCGGGCGAAGCCCAGGCGCGGGTCCAGCCGGAATGCTGGCGCAGGGCCTCGCGGGCGATGGCGAATACCGAATAGCGTTTCATCCCGGGGCCTTTCTGACGCGCGCGTTGCCCTGTGGTGATGGAACGGGGCGCGATCCATCCCTTGGCTGCAAGCGGCACAATGCGGCGGAAACCGACATTCCGGTGCGACTGCGGCTGTGGGTCGCAGCCCTGCGGCGCTGTCGCGCCCGTTCCGGCGCCGATTTGGCACCGCTTGTGCTTTTTTCCCGCCGTGCAAACGGGTAGACCAAGGAAAGCGTTTTTGGAGACGACATGGAATTCTGGTCTTTCTGGTTGCCTGCGGCACTGATCACGCTGATCACGGCGGCGCTTGTCGTTCTGGGCTTCTGGCGCGGCATGCGCCTGCGCGACGGGGCGGAGGCCGGCGTGGTGCCTGGCAGGGAAGAGAAGCGCGAGATGCGTGTCTATGCCCAGCAGCTGAGCGAGATCGAGCGCGACATGAAGCGCGGGGTTGTCGCGGGGGATGAGGCGGAGCGCTTGCGCACCGAGATCGCCCGCCGCCTGCTGGAGGCTGACCGCACCGCGCGACCGTCCATTGGCCCGGCACCGGCGCAGGCGCGCTGGGCGGGGCTGGGGCTGGTGGTGCTGGCGGTGGCGGTGGCCGGGTTTGTGTATCTGCGCGAAGGGGCGCCGATGTATCCTGACCTGCCGCTGGCGCAGCGCCATGCCGAGGCCGCGCGCATGCATGCCGACCGCCCCGCGCAGATGGCGCTGGAGGAAGCGTGGCAGGCAAGCCCCGAGCGCGCCACGCCGGAGGAGGCCGATGAAGAATTTCTGGCGCTGATGGCGCAACTGCGCACCGCATTGGAGACCCGCCCGCTGGACCTGCAGGGCTACCGCCTGCTGGCGCGCAACGAGGCCAGCCTTGGCAACCACGCGGCCAGTGCCGAAGCCCAGCGCCGGGTGATCGAGCTTCTGGGCGATGAGGCGCCGGTGGCGGAGCATGTGATACTGGCCGAGCAGATGATCCTTGCCGCCGGGGGGGTGGTCTCGCCTGAGGCCGAGCGCGTGGTGGAGGGCATTCTGCGCCGAGATCCGCGCAACGGGGCGGCGCGCTACTACACCGGGCTGATGTTCGCCCAGACCGGGCGCCCTGACCTGACCTTCCGGCTGTGGCGCAGCCTTCTGGAGGAAAGTCGCCCGGATGCGCCCTGGGTGGGGCATATCCGTGGCACGATCGAAGATCTGGCAGCGATTGCCGGGGTGCGCTACACGCTGCCGCCGCTGAGCGCGCAGGGCGCGCGCGGGCCCAGCGATGCCGATATGGCCGCCGCGATGGAGATGTCGGAAGAAGAGCGCGCCGAGATGATCGGCGCGATGGTCGAAGGGCTGTCCGCGCGGCTGGCCACGCAGGGCGGCACCGCCGGAGACTGGGCGCGGCTGATTTCGGCGCTGGGCGTGATGGGCGAGGACGGGCGCGCGCGCGCCATCTGGGGCGAGGCGCGCACCGTCTTTGCCGACCAGCCCGACCAGTTGCGCGTGATCGAGGATGCGGCGCGCGGCGCCGGTTTTCTGGAGTAGGTCCATGGCAGTTTATCCTGATTTTGCGGCGTTCCACGCCGCGCTGCCGCCGCAAGGCCCGCTGGCGGGGCTGGATCTGGGCGAAAAGACCATCGGTGTTGCGGTGTCGGACCTGCGGCGCGGGGTGGCCACCCCGTTGGAGACAATCCGGCGCAAGAAATTCACCCTCGATGCCGCGCGCCTTCTGGAGATCGTCAAGGCGCGGGCGGTGGCGGGGATCGTGCTAGGGTTGCCCCTCAACATGGACGGCACCGAGGGGCCGCGCTGCCAGACCACCCGCGCTTTCGCCCGCAATCTGTCAGGGCTGAGCGATCTGCCCATCGGTTTCTGGGATGAGCGGCTGTCCACCGTCGCTGCCGAGCGCGCCTTGCTGGAGGCCGACACCTCGCGCCGCAAGCGCGCGCTGGTGATTGATCATGTGGCGGCGGGGTATATCCTGCAGGGTTTTCTGGACCGTTTGGCCGTGGCAGGTCGCTGACAGGCTGGACAGGCGGTGTGCAGCGCCTATCTTGGCCGGGGCGTGCCGGTTCTGAACGGCGTGGCGAAAGATGGGGCGGGCATGAACGACCAGTCGCAGAACCTGATCTGGAAGCGGGCCGAGATTGACAGCCCCTGTGTCAACCTCTGCGTGATCCATCCGCGCGTGGGGATCTGCGCGGGCTGCTATCGCACGCTCGATGAAATCGGCGCCTGGTCGCAGATGACGGCTGAGGATCGGCGCATGGTCATGGACGCGCTGCCGGAACGCGCCGGGCTGCTCAAGAAGCGCCGGGGCGGGCGTGAGGGGCGGATGCAGGGCGAGGGCTAGCGGCAGGCTGTCAGCCCGCAGCGGCCAGATGCGACTCGGCCACGGCATGGATGCGGCCCACCATCGCCCGCACCCCGTTCGAGCGCTGCGACGAAAGATGTTCATCCAGACCCAGCCGCGCCAGTTGCGCAAGCGCGTCGATGCGGGTGACCTCGGTCATCGTCCGGCCTGCATACAGCGCATGCAGCACCGCGATCAGCCCGCGCACGATCATCGCGTCGCTGTCGCCCAGAAAGTCAAACCGCGCGCCGGGGCCTTCACCCTCGATGCGGGGGAATATCCAGACCTGACTCGCGCAGCCTTCGACCTTGTTCGCGGGTACCTTCAGCGCGTCTTCCATCGGCGGCAGCGCGCGGCCCAGCTCGATGACATGGCGGTAGCGTTCCTCCCAGTCCTCCAGGAAGTCAAAGGTTTCGGCGATATCATCGAATTCGGGCTGTGCCATGCGTGTTCCCCGCGCCTGTGCCGCGCTGCATGCCTGACCTAGGGTGCCGGAAGCAAAAGGTCCAGCCCTGCGGGCGCGGAACTGTGCGCGCCCTGGAGGGCAAAACCGTTGCAACGCCTTTTCAAACCCTCCGCCATCGGCTACCCAAAAGAAGACCGATCACCGACGAGGGACACGATGACCAGACCAATCCTAGCCCTGATTGCGCTTTCCCTTGTTCTGGCGGGTTGCAGCGGCGTGCGCCAGTCGCGGATGAACCCGCTCAACTGGTTCGGCAGTTCAACCGAAGAGTCGGTGCTGGGGCCTGTACGGCTTGAAAACGACAACCGGGTGCTGGTGCAATCCGTGACGTCGATGAGCATCGAGCGCACCTCCAGCGGGGCGCTGGTGAGGGCCGAGGCGCAGATGGCCGGACAGGGCTGGTGGGATGCGGCACTGGTGGCCGAAAATGGCGGAAGGCCGGTGGATGGCGTGCTGACCTACCGCTTCGTTGCCGCCGCGCCGCGCGGCCCGATGCCGGGCGGGCGGCCGCAGACGCTTGTGGTGGCCACGCCGGTGTCGGAATACCTGCTGGAAGAGGTCAGCACGGTTGTGGTGCGCGGCGCCTCCAACAGCCGCAGCACCCGCCGCTGAGGGCGCGACAAGGCGCTCCGTCGCGCGGATGCAGCCGGTTGTCGCGGGTACGGGCAACGCGATGAGGGCATCGCGTTGAAGCACCTTCGAAGGCGCTTTTGTCCCGCCTCTGGCAATTGATGCGCGCTTTGCGGCGCGCGCTGTCAGTCCCGGTCCAGTTCGACCGTGATGACATTCTTGCCCTTCGCCGCCAGCGCCAGCTTGCCCTGACACAGCCGCAGCGCATCCTCCCCGAACAGCTCGCCCCGCCAGCCTTTCAGGCTGGGCAGGTCGCGCTTGCCCGCGGCGATCGCGTCCAGTTCCGAGGTGTTGGCGATCAGCTTCTGCGCCACGCCGCTTGATTCGGCGCGCGCCTTGAGCAGCACCCGCAGCAGATCGGCCAGCGCCGGGTTAACCTGAAGCTGGTCGCTTTCGTCGATCACCTGCGGGATGTCTTCGGCCTTCATCACCTGTGCTGCGCGGATCGCGGCCAGAATTCCCTCAGCGATATCGCCGCGCCGTGCCTCGCGCAGCAAAAGCCGTGAGCGGCCAAGTGCCTCCACGCTGTCGGGCTTGGTCGAGGCCAGTTCCAGCAGCGCATCATCCTTGTAAACCCGCGAGCGGGGGATGTTGCGGCTTTGTGCGTAATCTTCGCGAAAGCGCGCCAGTTCCTTGACCGCCGCCATGAACCGCCCGCCATTGCCGCGCGTCTTGATGCGCTGCCATGCTTCGTCAGGCTGGGTGATATAGGTCTCGGGCGTGGTCAGGATCTCAAGCTCTTCGGCGACCCAGTGCGCGCGCCCGTTCTTTTCGATCTCGGCCTTCAGGTATTCATAGATCACCCGCAGATGCGTCACATCGGCCAGCGCATAGCGCTGCTGCGCCTCGGACAGCGGCCTTTGCGCCCAGTCGGTGAAGCGCGAGGTCTTGTCCAGGCTGGCCTTGGCGATCTTGCGCACCAGCGTCTCATAGCCCGCCTGTTCGCCAAAGCCGCAGACCATCGAGGCGATCTGCGTATCAAACAGCGGCTGCGGGATCACGCCGCCGTCGATGAAGAAAATCTCCAGATCCTGCCGCGCGGCGTGAAAAACCTTGACCACATCGGGGTTGCGCATCAGTTCCAGCAGCGGGTCCAGCGAGATGCCCTCGGCCAGCGGGTCTATCAGCCAGGCGCGCTCACTCCCCTTGCCCGGCAGGGCCATCTGCACAAGGCATAATTTTGAGTAATAGGTCCGCTCGCGCAGGAATTCGGTGTCGAGCGTGACATAGGGTTCATGGGCGGCCTCGGCGCAAATGGCGGCCAGGGCATCGGTTGTGGTTATGATCTGCATCTTGCCTCATGCTGCGGGGTCGTCCCGCCGATGGCATTTCTATAGGGGGCGGCGCGGGGAAAGAAAAGCGCATCGGCGCAGGGCGTGCGCGGGCGCTCTGGCGCGGTTGTGAGGCGCGTTTCCTCGACATCCGGGGGTGCGGGGCTAAATCTCAGGGTCAGTTCATCATGAAGGGACGCCGCTGAAGGTGCCCGGCGCTACGGGAGATATGACAATGCCGCATGACAGGAAATTCCTTGCAACCCTCGCTCTGACCACCGCTTTGATGCCAATGAGCGGCGTGGCGCAGGCGCAGACGGACTACAGCATCGAGACGCTGGCAGAGGGGCTGAACCAGCCCTGGGCGCTGGCGTTCCTGCCGGGCAGCCCGGATATCATCCTGACCGGCAGAACCGGCGAGCTGATGATCTGGGAGGCTGAGAGCGGCACTGTGGTGTCGGTCGATGGCGCGCCTGAGGTGGATGCGCGCGGGCAGGGCGGCTTGCTCGACATCGCCCCCGCGCCGGATTTCGCGGAAAGCAAGCTGCTGTACATGACATGGAGCGGCGCGGATGACAGCGGTGATACCGCCACCCATCTGGGCCGCGCCCGGCTGGACCGTGCGGCGGGTACGCTGAGCGATCTGGAAGTGCTGCATGTGGTCGGGCCGTTCATGGATGCGCAGGGGCACTACGGTGCACGCATCGTTTTCGCCGATGATCACATCTTCATGGGCACCGGAGACCGCCAGCAGAAGGATTTCGGCGAGGAGCATATCTCGCAGCAACTGGGAACCGGCTATGGTGCCGTGCTCCGGCTGCGGATGGATGGCAGCGTGCCTGACGACAATCCCTTTACTGACACGCAGGGCGCGGCCCCTGAGATATGGTCTTACGGCCACCGCAACATTCAGGCGCTGGCCGTGCATCCAGAGACCGGCGCACTGTGGCTGGCGGAGCATGGCGAAAACGGCGGGGATGAGATCAATATCGTTCAGCGCGGCGAAAACTACGGCTGGCCGCTGGTCA
The DNA here is from genome assembly GCF_036802785.1 of Pararhodobacter sp. Lineage (GTDB taxonomy): Bacteria > Pseudomonadota > Alphaproteobacteria > Rhodobacterales > Rhodobacteraceae > Pararhodobacter. The sequence continues at coordinate 9,605 of NZ_DAIRVN010000034.1, read as the reverse complement.
GCTATGGGGTGGATTACCGCACCGGCGAGGCCTTTGCGCCCGAACCGTCCGAGGGCGACGGCTTCGTGGCCCCGGTCTTTCACTTCGGCCCCGGCCGCGATGACAATTTCCCGCCGTCGGGCATGGCGATTTATGACGGCGAGGCCTTTCCGGACTGGCAAGGCCACCTGCTGGTCGGCAATCTGCGCCACCAGTATCTGGGCCTGTTCCCCGTCGATGGCGAAACGGTGAGCGCGCCGGAGCGGCTTCTGAGCGATCAGGGCCTGCGCATCCGCGATGTGGCGGTGGGGCCTGATGACGGGTTCATCTATGTCATCGGTGACGGCGAAGGGGTGCCGCTGCTGCGGCTGGTACCTGCGGGGTAGGGCCCGCCGGGAGAACTTTGAGGGGCAACAGGTAACCGGCGCTCAGGGGGCACCTTCGGTCCGGTGGAGCAGCGCCTGACTGCGGGCAAAGCCCTCACGCCCGTCCCCCTCAAGGCGGAATTCCAGCGCCTCGCCGTTCAGCCGCAGCTCGAACAGGGCAGTGCCCGGCTCTTCGATCCGCAGGATGCCGTCGCCAAGGGTGCCCTGCATCTCCATCGGCAGCCCTTCGTCCTCCGCCTGTTGCATGGCGTTCTCGGCCCGCACCGCGCCGCCGGGCAGGGCGGTCAGCATATAGGTGAAGGACCGCGCCGCCTGTCCTGTCGCGCAACGCCCGGTGAAAAAGCTGCGCTGTGCATCGACGGGGCGAAAGCGGATCTGACAGCGCAGCCGCTGTTCGGGCTCCTGATTGAGCGAGAGCACCCCCTCACCGCGCCAGCGCCCGGCGAGATCGTCGAGCGTCAGCGCCATTGCCGGGCTGAACGCCAGCGACAGCGCGAGGGTCAGCGTCAGGGTGCGCGCGGTGTTCATCGCAGCACCCAGCGCAGCAGGGCGGGCAGCAGGAACAGGTCCGCCAGCAGCGCCAGCAGGACCGCCAACGCGATCAGGAAGCCGTACAACGCAACGCCCGGCAGGGCGCTGAAGCCGGTCACCAGCAACCCGCCGGCCAGAATGAGGGTGGTTGCGGTCATCGGCGGGCCGGCATGGGCCAGCGCGGCCTCGACACGGGCGGGCACATCGGGGCCCTTTGCCAGCTGGAAACGGTTGAGCATGTGCAGAGTATCATCCACCGCAATGCCAAAAGCCACCGTCAGGGCGATCACATTCATGATGGTCAGGTCGCGCCCGGTCAGCACCAGCCATGCCTCAACCCCCAGAATGGGGATCATATTGGGCACCAGTGCCACCAGCCCGATACGCCATGAGCGATAGACCAGCCCGATCAGCAGCGTGATGGAGGCGATGGTCGCATAAAGCCCCAGTCGCAGGCTTTCGATCAGCCTTGGCCCCTCGGTCAGCAGGGCGTGGCTGGGCCCGGCAAGGCGCGTGACATCGGCCAGCCCGGCCTGCGCCAGCCTCTCTTCCAGGGTGCGGATGGCCGTGTCGGCGGGGCCGGTGCCGGCGGTGATCGGCAGTTGCACGGGCAGGGCATGGGCGCTGCCGTCAGCGGCGGCGAGTTGCTCGAACAGGCCCGTCGCCTGCGCGGTGTCCAGCCACGGCGAGGGGGCGCCCGGCGTACCCCAGACCGCGCGTGCCGCGGCAAGCGCATTGGCCTGCGGGGGGCCATCGGGGCTGGCCTCGACCAGCACGAACAGCCGGTCGCTGCCCAGCCCGAACCCCTCCATCATGTGCAGTGCGGTGCTGATGGGGGCGCCTTCGGGCAGGTATTCGTGGTAGCGAAAGCCGGTGCGCGACTGGCTCTGCACAGCCAGAAGCCCCAGCAGGAGCAGCGCCGCCACCACCGGCGCGGGCCGTACCCGGCGCGAAAGCCAGAGCGCCGGTGCCACCAGCACCGCAAAGCTGCGCGGCAGGCTGGCACCGGGGCGGGGCGCGCCCAGCACCATCATCAGCGCGGGCGCGGCGATCAGCGCGGCCAGCAGGCTCAGTACCATGCCCACCACCCCGGCCTGCCCCATCGCATTAAGCGATGGCGCGCCCGGCAGCATCAGCGTGGCAAAGGCCACAATGGTAGTGAGCGTGGTCAGCGCCATGGCCGGGAAGGTTTCGACAGCGGCCTGCACCACGGCCTGCCTGTGGCCCGCACCGTTCTGCCGGGCGGCGATGGCGGCGTGGTAAAGATGCATGCAATCCGAGAAGCACAGCACGATCAGCACCACCGGCAGCGAGGCCATGACCGGGTCAACCGCCACACCCGCCCCGCCGAGCCAGCCGAAAAACCACAGCACACCGATCACTGGCGGCAGTGCGCAGACCGCCACGGCCCGCGCGCTGCGAAAGACCAGCGCGGTGAGTAGCGCACAAAGCACCACCGCCGCAGGCACCAGCACCCGCAGATCGTTGACCAGCGCGCGCCCGATGGCGCGGTGCACTTCCGACAGGCCGGTATTGTGGATGGTGAAAACCGGGTCGGCCAGCGCCACCGCCTCGGCCACACCGGCCAGAAATTCCGGCCCCGCCGCCCCGCGCCGGGGCACCACAACCACCAGCGTCGCGCGCAGATCCCCGGACAGAAGCTGCGCGGCCAGCGGGTTTTCCGCGCGCATCCGTTCCAGCCTGTCGCGGGCGGGCAGGGCCTGCATGTCCGGGCTTGTCAGCCAGCTGGTGGCCATGCCCGGCGCGGGGATGGCCTGAAGGCTGATCACCGTCTCGGCCTCATCGACGAACTGAAGCTCGATCAGCAGCGCCTCGAATGCCGCCAGCGTGGCCTCATCGGCCAGAGTGGGGGCGCTGACCAGAAGCACCTCGTCACTGGTGATCCGCCCGAAGCGCGCCTGATAGTCGCGCATGTTTTCCACGGCCTGTGACTGCGGGTTCACCAGCCCTGACAGATCGACCTCGACGCGCAGCTTAGCGGCCTGCGTCCCCGCCAGAAGCGTCAGTACCAGCAGCACGCCCCCCAGCCAGACCGGGCGCGCCAGAAGCCCGGCCAGAAGCCGGGCGAGGCCCCGACGCAGCGCGGGCAGCAGGCGGGGGGTGAAAAAACCCTTGTTCATCCGGAAGGTGATAGCACGCCTGCCCGCCCCTGCAAGGTGTGCAGCAGTGTTGCGCGCCGGGCGGGAAGGCGGTATCGTCTATCTGAATAGAGAATGGCATTCTGAAATGACGAGCATATCCGATACCGCTACCCCGCAACGCACGGTCGGCGCGCTGGTTCAGGCACTGCGCATCCTGCGGCATCTGTCGGCGCAGGGCACGCCCGAAGGGGTTTCCGCCATCGCCCGGGCGGCGGGGGTGAACGGGTCAACCTGTTTCAACATCCTGCGCACGCTGGCGGCCGAAGGGCTGGTGGTGTTCGACCCTGTCGCCAAGACCTACCGGCTGGGGCTGGGCGTGCTGGAGCTGGCGATCGGGCTGCTGGGCGCTAATCCCGGCGATCTGATCCGGCCCGAGCTGGAGCGGCTGGCACTGGCCCATGGCGCGCTGATCTGCCTTTGGCATATCACCGACAATGACCGGCTGGTGCTGATCGAGCGCGCGTTTGACCCCGGCTCGATCCGGGTGGAACTGCCGCCGGGCAAGCGCCTGCCTGCTCTGGCGGGCGGGGTGGGCCGGGTGATCGCCGCCCTGCGTGACTATAGCGAGGCCGAGCTGAGGCGTCGCTTTGCCGAATTGCGCTGGCAGTCTGCCCCCCGCTTTGAGGAATATCGCGCCTCCATCATCGAGGCCGGGCAGCGCGGCTACGGGCTGGATATCGGCCAGCTTTACATCGGGGTCGATGTTGTGGGCGCCGTGGTGCGTGACCATGAGGGCAGACCGCGCTACGGTGTCAGCAGCATCACCCTGCACGGCCATATTCCTGTCGAAAGCCGGGTGCGGGTGGGGCAGGACCTGAACGATTCCTGCCGGCATCTGGGCGCGTCACTCTTTCCCCGGCGCGGCAGCAGCGTCAGGGATTGACTATTCTGAATAGGGATAAGTATTCGTTATGCAAAATGATGTACCCCTTTGCGGGCTGCGTCAGCATCACCAGATCGAGAGCGAAACATGACCAACCCCGTGAGCTATGAAACCCAGGGCGAAATCGCCGTGATCCGCATCGATAACCCGCCGGTCAATGCCGCCGGTCAGGCCGTGAGGGCCGGGCTGGTTGCCGCCTTTGACCGCTTCAGCAAGGCGCCGCAGAAAGTGGCGGTGCTCTATGGTGCCGGGCGGACCTTTGTGGCCGGTGCCGACATCTCGGAATTCGGCAAGCCGCCGCTTGAGCCGAAGCTGGCTGATGTGGTTACCCATATCGAAGCGACGGAAAAGCCCATTGTCTGCGTGATGCACGGCACCACACTGGGCGGCGGGCTGGAGATTGCGCTGAGCTGTCATTACCGCGTTATGCTACGCGGCGCGCGTCTGGGCCTGCCCGAGGTGTTGCTGGGCATCCTGCCCGGTGCGGGCGGCACCCAGCGGCTGCCGCGCCTGACCGGCCTTCTGGCTGCCGCCGAGATCATCACTTCGGCCCGGCAGGTGCCAGCCGAAGAGGCGATGGAACTGGGGATCATCGACGCCCTCTCGGATGCGGAGCCGCTGGTGGCGGGGCTGAACTTTGCCACCGAGCTGCTGGTGCGCGGCCTTGGCGTGCGCCGGGTAGGCGAACTGCCTGCGCCCAAGCCGGATGCCGAGGCGCTTGCCGCCCTCAAGGCGAAGGTCGCCAAGGCCAATCCGGGGCAGATTGCCCAGGTGACCGCGCTGGAATCGGTTGAGCGCGCGGCCACGCTGCCGCTTGCACAGGGGCTGGCCGAAGAGCGCAGGCAGTTTCTTGAACTGCACAACACCCCGCAGCGTGCAGCACTGGTCCATGCCTTCTTTGGCGAGCGCAAGGTGGCGCAACTGCCGGAGCTGAAGGGTGTGCAGCCCCGCAAGCTGGCGCATGTCGGTGTTATCGGCGGCGGCACGATGGGTGGTGGCATCGCCGTGGCGAGCCTGCTCAACAAGCTGACGGTGACGCTGATCGAGCGTGATCAGCCCGCCGCCGACAAGGCCCGCGCCGGGATTGAAAAGATGCTGGGCGACAGCGTCAAGCGCGGCAAGCTGAGCGCCGGGAAGCGCGATGCGCTGCTGAAGGATGCGCTGACCATTGCCACCGATTACGCGGCGCTGTCCGGGGCCGATGTGATCATTGAGGCCGTATTTGAAAGCATGGATGTCAAGAAAGAGGTGTTCGCCAATATCGACCGGGTCGCCAAACCCGGTGCGGTGCTGGCCACCAACACCTCATATCTGGATGTGAACGAGATTGCCGCCGCCACCAGCCGCCCCGCCGATGTGCTGGGCCTGCATTTCTTCTCGCCCGCGCATGTCATGAAACTGCTTGAGATTGTCGAGGCTGACAAGACCGCGCCCGAGGTTCTGGCGACCGGCTTTGCACTGGCCAAGGCGCTGAAAAAGGTGCCGGTGCGCGCCGGGGTCTGCGATGGTTTCATAGGCAACCGCATTCTGAAGACCTATCGCACCGCCGCCGATCATATGGTGCTTGACGGGGCCTCTCCCTTCCAGATTGACCGGGCGCTGACCGGGTTCGGGCTGGCGATGGGCCCCTATGCGGTGGCCGATCTGGCCGGGATCGACATTGGCTACATGACCCGCCAGCGCCTTCTGCCCAGCAAAGACCCGCGCGAGCGGTGGGGGGAATGGGCAGACAAGCTCTATGAACTGGGCCGTCTGGGCCGTAAGACCGGGCGGGGCTATTATATCTATGACGATCAGTCCCCGCGTGGCCGCCCTGACCCGGAAGTGGACGCGATGATCGCCGAGGAGCGCGCGCGCCTTGGCATCACGCCCCGCAGCTTCACCGATGAGGAGATTGTCGAGCGCTACATGGCCGCGATGATCAACGAATCCGCCAGGGTGGTGGGTGAGGGGATCGCCGCGCGCCCGCTGGATGTCGATATGACGCTGCTGTTTGGCTACGGCTTTCCGCGCTGGCGCGGCGGGCCGCTGCATTACGCTGACGAGACCGGGCTGGACAAGGTTCTCGCCACCATCCGCACCGCCGCGCAGGAAGACCCGTATTTCTGGCAACCCGCGCCGCTTCTTGAACAACTGGTGGCTGAGGGCCGCCTCTTTGCCAGCCTGAACGGAGAATGATCATGAAAGAGGCCGTCATCGTCTCAACCGCGCGCACCGGCATCGGCAAGGCCGGGCGCGGGTCGTTCAACCGCACGCATGGCGTGACCATGGCGGGCCATGTCGCCGCCGAGGCCGTGAAGCGCGCCGGGCTGGACCCTGCGCTTCTGGAAGATTCGGTCTGGGGCACGGGCTATCCTGAGCATGTCACTGGCGGCAATCTGGGCCGTCAGGCGGCAATCCGCGCGGGCCTGCCGGTCACGGTCGCCGGAACCACGGTGAACCGTTTCTGCGCCAGCGGGCTGCAGGCGCTGGCGCAGGGCGCGCATATGATCACGGCTGAGGGGGCGGGGGCCATTCTGGTGGGGGGTGTTGAAAGCATCAGCCTCAACCTGCCGCCGGTGCGCGACTCACATGAGGCATGGATCGAAGAGCATAAGCCCGCGCTTTACATGGCGATGATCGAAACCGCCGATATCGTGGCACAGCGCTACGGTGTGAGCCGCGAGGCGCAGGACGAATACAGCCTGCGCTCCCAGCAACGGGTGGCGCGCGCGCAGGAAACCGGGCTTTACGCCGACGAGATCGTGCCGATGGCGGTGACGATGGCTGTCACCGACAAGGCGACGGGCGAGACGCGTGAGGTGGCGCATACCATCACCGGCGATGAGTGCAACCGCGCCAGCACGGTGCTGGAAGGCCTGCAAAAGCTGGAGCCCGTGCGCGGCCCCGGCAATTTTGTGACGGCGGGCAATGCCTCGCAACTGTCTGACGGTGCGGCGTCGCTGGTGCTGATGGATGCCGGTCTCGCCGCGCGCGAAGGCATCACGCCGCTGGGGGCCTTCCGGGGCTTTGCCGTGGCCGGGTGTGAGCCCGATGAAATGGGCATCGGCCCGGTCTTTGCCATCCCGCGCCTGCTGGAACGTGCGGGGCTGAAGATCGACGATATCGACCTGTGGGAACTGAACGAGGCCTTCGCCAGTCAGGCGCTGTATTGCCGCGACAAGCTGGGCATCGACCCTGAGAAATACAACGTCAACGGCGGCTCCATCGCCATCGGCCACCCGTTCGGCATGACCGGCGCGCGGATGGCCGGGCATATCCTGCTGGAGGGGCGGCGGCGCCGCGCGAAATGGGGCGTGGTGACCATGTGTATCGGCGGCGGTGCCGGTGCTGCGGGCCTCTTTGAAATCTTCTGAACGGGGGCTGCGATGGACCTGAGCTATTCGACCGAAGAAATCGCCTTCCGGGATGAGGTGCGCGCCTTCCTGCGTGACAAGCTTTCGCCGGAACTGGCGGCGAAGGTCGCGCACCACAAGATGCTGACCAAGGCCGAGTATGAGCACTGGCATGCGGCGCTCAACGCGAGGGGCTGGCTGGCGAATGGCTGGCCCAAGGCCTTTGGCGGGGCTGAATGGTCCGCCGCGCGGCGCCACATCTTTGAAGAGGAATGCGCGATGGCCGACGCCCCGCGCATCATCCCCTTCGGCATCAACATGCTGGCGCCGGTGCTGATGAAATTCGGCTCAAAGGCGCAGCAGGAGTATTACCTGCCGCGCATTCTGGATGGCAGCGACTGGTGGTGTCAGGGCTATTCCGAGCCCGAGGCGGGGTCAGACCTTGCCAGCCTGCGCACGACCGCCGTGCGCGACGGCGATCATTACATCGTCAACGGCCAGAAAACCTGGACCACGCTGGGCCAGTATGCCAACAAGATTTTCTGCCTTGTGCGCACCGACACCACCAGCAAGCCGCAGGCCGGAATCTCGTTCCTGCTGGTCGATATGGACACGCCGGGCATCGAGATCCGGCCCATCGTGCTGATCGACGGCACGCCCGAGGTCAACGAGGTGTTCTTCACCGATGTCCGGGTGCCCGCTGAAAACCTTGTGGGCGAAGAAAATCAGGGCTGGACGCTTGCCAAATACCTGCTGACGCATGAGCGCACGAATATCGCGGGTGTGGGCTTTGCCACCGCCGGTCTGGCCGCGCTGAAGCGTATTGCGGCGGTTGAGCGTTCAGGCGGGCGGCCGCTGGCCGAGAACCCGCATTTCGCCGCACGGATGGCGCGGGTTGAAATGGACCTTATGGCCATGGCCACCACCAACCTGCGGGTCATCGCGGCGGCAGAGGCCGGGGCGGCGCCGGGGGTGGAAAGCTCGATGCTGAAGGTCAAGGGCACGCTGATCCGGCAGGCGATCAACGATCTGACACGCCGCGCCGTGGGGCCATGGGGAATGGCCTTCCCGTCCGAGGGGGTGGAGGGCACGAACCTGCCCCATCCCGGCCCCGATCATGCGGGTTCAGCGGTGCCCACCTATCTGAACTATCGCAAGATTTCGATTTACGGCGGCTCTAACGAGATCCAGCGCGGGATCATCGCCAAGACCATGCTCGGATTGTGAAGGAAGCATCATGGATTTTTCACTGACAGAAGAACGCCGGATGCTGGCCGACAGCCTGCGCGGCACCCTGAAACGCGGCGCCGGCTGGGCGCAGCTGACCGAACTGGGCGTGTTGGGTGCGTTATTCACCGAAGCCGAGGGCGGGTTTGGCGGCAGCGGTTTCGATATTGCCGTGGTGTTCGAGGAACTGGGCCGCGCCGGTGCTGTCGACCCGGTGCTGGAAGCCGGGCTGGCCGGTGGGCTGCTGGCCGATTGCGGCGAGAGCGCGCTGGTGGAACAGGTGATCGACGGCAGCCTGCGCCCGGTCTTTGCCCATGACGAGCCGGGCCACCGCTATGACGGCGCGGTGCATGCGCGGGTTGAGGGCGGGCGGCTCAGCGGCACCAAAACCGTGGTGATCGGCGCGGAGGGGGCGGGTTTGCTGGTGGTCAGCGCGCTGGACGGGGAGGAGACGGCGCTTTTTGCTGTCGAGCCCGGCGCCGAGGGCGTGAGCCTGCGCCCGGTCCCCGCCTTGTCGGGCGGTGACGCCAGCGAGATCAGCTTTGAGCGCGCCCCGGCCCGGCGGATCAGCCCCTCTGGTAGCGCGCAGCCGCTGATCGACGCGCGGATTGCTGCCGCCACGCTGGCGCTTTGCGCCGACGCGGTGGGGGTGATGGAGACGGTGCGCGACATGACGCTGGATTATCTGCGCAGCCGCAAGCAGTTCGGGCGGCCCATTGGCAGCTTTCAGGCGCTCCAGCACCGCATGGCGGATGTGGTGATCGAGATGGAGCAGGCGCGCTCGGCGGTGATCAATCTGGCGGGCCACCTTGGCGCCGCCCGGGCGCTGCGCGACCTGCATGTCAGCGCGACCAAGAATGTCGTCGGGCGGACGGCGCATCTGGTGGCGGAAGAGGCCATCCAGATGCATGGCGGAATCGCCATGACCGAGGCCTATGCGCTGGCCCCGCTGGCGCGGCGGCTGATCGCCGTGGACCATCGGTTCGGCGATGAGGATTGGCATATGGAGCGCTTCATCGCCCTTCAGGCGGGCTGAGGCTTTTCCGGTGGGCGGGGGGGGGGGGGGGGGGGGGGGGGGGGGGGGGGGGGGGGGGGGGGGGGG
>NZ_DAIRVN010000033.1:0-44472 GCF_036802785.1 Pararhodobacter sp. | reverse complement strand
ACCGAGATCTACACGGGTTAGTTCGTCGGCAGCGTCAGATGTGTATAAGTGTCAGCGGGGAAGGGGGGCTTTGCCCCCCTCTTGGCCTGCGGCCAATTCACCCCCCGGCGTATTTCCGGCAAGATGAAACCGGGCCGGTCAGGCGCGGACGATCGTGGCTTCAAGGTCATGGTAGCGGCGGATGAAATCTGCGCGGACCTCGATCGGTGGGCGCGGCGTGATCATGATGCCGTCGGTTGCGCCGGCGGGCGGCTTGCCGAAGAAGCGGTTCGCCTCGGTGGCGGAGAAGCCCGCGATCTGGGTGGCCTCCAGCCATGCCGAGACGCGGTCGGCGCGTTTGATCAGGGTTTTCACCGTGACGGGCAGAAGCGCGGGCAGGCCGAAGCGGATATGTATGGCGGCGGTGAGGCGGATATCCAGCTCCTTGTAGCCCGGGCCGACGGCTGCCTTGACCGGCGATATCATGTCGCCGATGACATATTCGGGCGCGTCATGCAGCAGCGCGGCGAGACGCCAGCGCGGCTCTGTCCGGGGGGCGAGGCGCGGAATGATGTTTTCCACCAGCAGGGAATGTTCGGCCACTGAATAGGGCCAGTCGCCATGCGTCTGACCGTTCCAGCGGGCGACAAAAGCCAGTCCGTGGGCGATGTCATCCAGCTCGATATCGACCGGCGTCGGGTCAAGCAGGTCCAGCCGCCTGCCCGAAAGCATGCGTTGCCAGGCGCGGGGTTGTTTCATAGGGGTCTCTCGCTTCGCGGGTCATGCCGGGGGCTTCGTGGGGCCGGATGATCTTACGGGGCGACGGCGCGAAGGTGAATCGCTTTGTGCGAGAAAAATTCCTGCCGGGCGGTCACAGGGGCGCGGCGATAAGCGCCACGGCGATCAGGACACCGAAGCCTGCGAGGAGGGCGAGCGCGCGCCGGGGATTGCCGGTAGGGGCGGACGGGGTATGAGGGTCAGGGCTGTCAGGCAAGGTGTCGCATCCGGGTGGCGGCAGAGGCGCGGGAAGGGGCGGCAGCGCGCTTTTCAGCCGCTGCGCGAGTTCCGCATCGCTCAGGGCTGGCGGGGCGCTGTCAGCAGGCTGCGCCTGAGCGTGGGGGCGGCGCGTGGTTTGCAGGCTGGGCCATTTTCCCATCAGTCTGGCCTTGCGCCGGGGCGGTTCCGGCGGCGTGTTGGGGTTGCGCAGGAGGCCGACACGCGCCTGCCGCTCTGCCCGTCGGGCGCGGCGCGTGGACAGGGTTGCCAGGGGTTCGCTGCTATGGGTCACGATGGCCAGCCCGGTTGCGGAGAGATCACCGCGCAGTATTGACCCGAAACATGAACAAAAGGTTGCTGAGCCCCGGGTTGAGGTCCGGAGTGGGCGGCAGGCATAAAAAAGGGCGGCCCAGGTTGCCCGGCCGCCCTGCGAAAGCTCTGGTGACTGACCTCAGGCCTTTGGCGCGGCGCCGCCTGCCTGCTGAAGTTGCTGCTGGCGCGCCAGCTCCTGACGATACAGCGCCATGAAGTCGATCATATCGAGGTTCAGCGCCGGGAAGCCGCCATCGCGGGTGATATCGCTGATGATACGGCGCGCGAAGGGAAACAGGATGCGCGGGCATTCTATCAGCAGGAAGGGGTGAAGCTGGTCCTGCGGCACGCCTTCGATATGGAAGAGCCCGGCATATTCCATCTCGATGATGAACAGCGTCTGCCCGCCGTCCTTCACCTTGGATTCGATGCGGAACTTGGTGATGATCTCATATTGGTGCTCGGTCTCGCGCTTGCGGGCGTCAAGGCTGACCTGAACCTGAATATCGGGCTGGCCGGCCGGCATCACCAGTGAGCCCTGCGCCAGACCGTTCTCGAAGGAAAGGTCGCGGATATACTGCGCCAGCACCTGAACCTTCATCTGCGGTTGCGCGCCGGGCTGGGCGCCGGGTTGTGCGCCAGCCTGGGGTGCGGCGCCATTGCCATTCTCGGCCATCGGTATCTCCTGGGTAATTCTGTTGGATCTGCCGTTTTCTAGCAGGTGCCGTTGCGCGCCTCAATGCCCGTGCACATCTCAATGCCTGTGCGGGCCTTCGATGCGCTCAGGCGGCGGGGTGTCATGGTGGGGCTCATACACTTCGTATTCGGCATCAACGATGTCACCCTGACGATGGACATGCACGGTGCTGACGCTGATCCCCTTGCCAAGCGAGCGCACGATCATGCGCTGCACGGGCGGCAGCAGAAGGATCAGCGCGATGGCATCGGTAAAGAAGCCCGGCGCGATCAGAAGCATCCCCGCGAACATGCGGAACGCGCCCTGTGCCAGAAAGGTGCCGGGTGCGACGTGGCGCAGCCCGCCCTGCATCATCTGCAAGGCGCGGTCATGCTGCCCGCGAAGGATCAGAACGCCCGCCAGCGCACTCAGAACCACCAGTGCCAAAGTTGCCCACAGACCCAGCCAGCCGCCCACCGCGATGAAAAGTGCGATCTCAATCAGCGGTAACAACAGCAGAATCAGCAAAACAGGCATCAGTTTTCGCTCCTTGGCGGCGCTTGTGGTGGACTTGGGCGCCTCGGCACCTTACATAACCATCCAACGCTTGAAACCAAGCCCCGTATTTCCCCGTTGAGGACACTATGGACTCCGCCGTGATTCAACTTCTTGTTCTAGCCGGAATTGCCGTTTTTCTGATCCTCAGGCTCAGAAGCGTTCTTGGCACGCGTGAGGGCTATGAACGCCCGCCCGAGCCGGTTGCCGATGCGTCTGCGCAAGGCAAACGCACCTTTGATGTCATCGAAGGGGGGGTGGACCATGATATCACGGATCACGCCCCTGCCGGGTCTCCTGCCGCGCAGGCCCTCGCCACGATGAAACGTATCGAGCCTGATTTTCATGTCGGTGAGTTTCTGGGCGGTGCCCGGCAGGCCTATGAGATGATCGTGATGGGCTTTGAGCGTGGCGAGCTGGATGATCTGGTGCCGCTGCTGTCGCGCGATGTTTTTGAAAGCTTCGACGAGGTTGTGCAACTGCGTGAGCGCGAGGGGCTGAAGGTTGAAGCAACCTTCGTGGGTGTTCGCGAAGTGGTGCTGGTGACGGCTGCCTTTGACGACGCGCGCAGCGAAGCCGAGCTGACGGTGCGCTTTGTCGGTGAGCTGACTTCGGTTGTTCGCAACCGGGCGGGCGAGATTGTCGAAGGTGACGCCAACGCGGTTAAGCAGCAGCGGGATATCTGGACCTTCGCGCGCAAGATGGGGTCTGACAACCCGAACTGGCGGCTTGTTGCCACGGGTGACTGATGCGCGCGCTGGCGCTGAGCCTGTGCCTGGCGTTTTCAGCGCCATGCATGGCCAGCGAGGCCGAGCTTCTGACATTCGATGCGCTGCAGGGCTGGGTGGAAGACGATCACGCCGCCGCGCTTGAGGCCTTTGTGCTTTCCTGCCCGCGCCTGCGAGACCCTGAATGGCAATCGGTCTGCGCCTATGCCGAACATGCCGATCCTGACCCCCGTGCCTTTTTCGAGCGGTTCTTCCGCCCCGTCCTGATCGGCGGGCGCGAAAACACTCTTTTCACCGGATATTTTGAGCCCGAGTTGCGGGCCTCGCGCGAACGGCGCGCGGGCTATGATGTGCCGGTCTACCGGCGCCCGCCTGAGCTGGAGAATGGCCAGCCAAGCCTCAGCCGCGCAGAGATCGACGCCGGTGCGCTTGCCGGGCGCGGGCTGGAGCTGGGCTGGCTGCGCAACCCTGCCGAGCTGTATTATCTGCAGATGCAGGGTTCCGGCCGGTTGCTTTTTGACGATGGCAGCGTGTTGCGGCTGGGCTGGGGCGGGCAGAACGGGCATCCGCGCCGCTCGGTCAGCGCCGAGGCGGTGCGGCGGGGCTTTCTGCTGGCGCATCAGGCCTCGGCCCGGTCGGTGCGCGCCTTTGTAGGCAACAACCCGCAGGAGGGGCGCGCGTTGTTGCAGCATGACCCCTCGTATGTGTTTTTCCGCGAACTGGGCCACCACCCGGCGCGGCTGGGCCCGATGGGGGCATTGACCGTGCCGCTGACCCCGCTGCGCTCGCTGGCCGTGGACCCGGCGCATACGCCGCTGGGGGCGCCGGTCTGGATAGAGCGGGGGGCGATGCGCCGCCTGATGATCGCGCAGGATACCGGCGGCGCCATTCGCGGGCCGCAGCGGGCGGATATCTTCTTTGGAACGGGTGAGGGGGCAGAGCAGGCCGCGCGGCGTATCCGCGATGACGGGCGGATGGTGGTGCTGATGCCGGTGGAGCTTGCCTTTGCCCGCCGGACGGGGTTCTAGGCCAATGTCCCGCCGCCGCTCCTTGTCAGACGATGAGAGCACGCTCTGGCAGCGTGTCGCGCGCACGGCCAGGCGGTTGCAGCCCTCGCCCAGCCCGATGGCCGACACGCGCACCGGGCCGGTGCCCGATCCGGGCGCCTCACCTCCCGGTCCGCGCAAGCGCATGGGCCCGCCCTTGCACGTGCCGACCACCCAGGCCCTGCCGGTGCCGGTCGCAAAGCGTCTGAGCGTTGATCTGGCTGAGAGCGTCAGCGAGGCGCTTGCGCGCGCGCCGGTGCGCATGGACCGTAACGCCCATACCCGCATGATGCGCGGCAAGCTTTCCCCCGAAGCGCGCATCGACCTGCATGGCATGACGCTGGCGCAGGCGCAGCCCGTGCTGACCGGGTTCATCCTGAGCGCCCATGCGCGGGGGTTGCGGCTGGTTCTGGTGATCACCGGCAAGGGGCGCACCCACCCCGAGGATGACCTTGGCCCGATGCCGCGCCGGGCAGGGGCGCTCAAGCATGAGGTGCCGCACTGGCTGCGCAGCGGCGCGCTGCGCCCCGTGGTGCTGGAGATCCGCGAATCTCACCGCAGCCACGGCGGGGCGGGGGCCTATTACGTCTATCTGCGCAAGCGGCGCTGAGGGGCCGGAGCGCCCGGGGAGCGCCTTGAAAAGGCGTTGCGGGCTAATCGACGGAAACCGCCTGCGGCTGCGCTGCCGCCCGCCAGGGGCGCGTGCCGGTCAGCGGCTGAAGGATGATCTGGGTGGTGTTCTGCAGCGTCAGGATGGTGGCTGGCAGCAGCGGCAGGCGCCCGGCCTGTTCCAGCCCCAGCGCGGTCTCTACCGCACCCACCTGTTCCAGAAGCTGGATCAGCGCGGGCGAGGTTCCGACGGTGAAATGCCCCGCGCCGGTGGAAAAGGCGCTGACATCCAGCATCGTCACGCCCAGCCCGTCGATCGCCCCGGCGTCGCTGAGATTGCCCAGCCTTTCGCGCTGCCCGGTCAGCCGCGCTGACAGTTGCAGGATGCGGTCGCGCTGTGACGAGACGATCAGGAAGGGTTGCGGCAGCGCGCCGATCCGCGTTGCCTGCGCGCGGAACAGGTCCACATCCAGATCCGGCGAGATCAGCACAACACCGCTAATCCGGCCCATAAGCTGCCGGTCGCCGCTGATGGCGATCTGGCGCAGCACCTCCATTACCAGATGCCCGCCCATGGAATGCCCGATGATCACCACCCGTCCCCGGCTGGTGGCGGCGGTTTCACGGATCATCTGTTCCAGCCCGTCGCGCGCAAACAGGGCGCTGTCGCGGTCATGGGCATAGGCGAGCGGCGCGCCCAGCGAGGGCCAGGAGTAATGCAGCACCACGCCGGGCAGACGCAGATCATTACCCAGTTGCGCCACACGGTAAACACCCTCGATGAAGCTGGTGTTGAAGCCATGCACAAAGATGATCGATTCGCGCTGGTTTTCCGGCATCGCGCTGAGCGCGCGGGCCACGCCGCTGCGATATTCTGCCGGGCTGAGGAGGGCCGCATCGCTCACTGCAAAATGCTGGGCCGGATCAAACGCCTGATGGCGGCGTGGCATGCGGACGCGGCCTGCGGGGTTCTCGGGTGGGATGACCACGTCATAGCGGGCAAAGTGCAGGGCGCTGTCACGCCGGTAGCTTGGGGTGTCGCTTTGCGTGTCGATCAGGCGTGTTGTGCCGATGAAGACGCTGCGCGTGTTCTGGCCCTCTGTGCCCGCGCTCAGGCGGTCAATCCGCTCACGGTCGGCGCAACCCGCGACAAGGAGGAAGACAAGAAGGAATGTCAGGCGCATTGCATGGTTCCGCACCTTGAGAAAAGACTGCTTGTGACCTTCATTGTTGGCAGGCGGCGCATCCGTCAAGGGCGAAGGCCTGCGCCGGGCACGAAAAGCTTCCGCCCCGGCGCAGGGCAGCGGCCAGTTCTTTCGCGCAAGCCGCTGAGGGCTGTTGATTTGCTACACCGTCAAAGCAAAAAGCCTGTCAACTTTTCCATGGATTGTTGTAGATGGCCACATGACCGATTTTTCCCAATCCGCCCGTTCCGCGACCGAGGCGCTGCGCGCCCTGTTCGACCCCACGCCGCTGCAGCGCAATGACCATCTGTCGCGGCGGTTTCAGGCCGATATCTGGCTCAAGCGCGAAGATCTGACGCCGGTGCGCTCGTACAAGCTGCGCGGTGCGTTCAACGCCATGCGCAAGGTTCTGGCGCAGCGGCCCGGGCAGGCGATTTTCGTCTGCGCCAGCGCGGGGAATCATGCGCAGGGCGTGGCCTTTGCCTGCCGCCACTTCGGGGTGCACGGGGTGATCTACATGCCGGTAACCACACCGAAACAGAAGATCGACAAGACCCGCACCTTTGGCGGCGATCATGTCGAAATCCGCCTGACGGGCGATTATTTCGACCAGTCGCTGGCCGCCGCGCAGGCCTTTTGCGCGCAAAGCGGCGGGCATTTCCTGTCGCCTTTCGACGATGCCGATGTGATCGAGGGGCAGGCCAGCGTGGCGGTGGAGTTGCTGGAGCAGTTGGGGCAGATGCCTGACCTGGTTGTGCTGCCGGTGGGTGGCGGCGGGCTGGCCTCGGGCGTGCGGCAGTATCTGAGCGCGCAGGGCGGCACCGATTTCCGGTTTGTCGAACCCTCGGGCGGCATCAGCCTGCGCGCGGCGCTGGAGGCCGGTGCGCCGGTCACCTTGCCAAAGGTCGACAGCTTTGTGGATGGCGCGGCCGTGGCGCGGATCGGCACGCAGACCTTTGCCCATCTGGCCGATGTGGCGCCCGCCCATGTGCTCAGCGCCCCCGAAGACCGGATCTGCGTGACCATGCTGGACATGCTCAATGTCGAAGGGATTGTGCTGGAGCCCGCCGGAGCGCTCGCGGTCGATGCCCTGCCGGATCTGGCGGCAGAGATCCGTGGAAAGACGGTGGTCTGCGTCACCTCCGGCGGGAATTTCGATTTTGAGCGCCTGCCAGAGGTCAAGGAGCGCGCGATGCGCTACTCCGGGCTGAAGAAATACTTCATCCTGCGCCTGCCACAACGCCCCGGCGCATTGCGCGATTTTCTGGAAATGCTGGGCCCGCAGGACGATATCGCGCGGTTCGAATATCTCAAGAAATCGGCGCGCAACTTCGGCACCGTTCTGATCGGCATCGAAACGGTTGAGGCCGAGAATTTCGCCCGGCTCTTTGCACGCATGGAAGAAGCAGGGTTCGTCTATCGTGACATCACGCTGGACGAGACCCTTTCAGGCTTTCTGGTATGACGCCGCGCCCCGCCCTCAGGCCGCGTTCAGGTTGAGGCCCGCGCGAAACACTTCGCAGGAGGCGCGGTAACAGATAAGCAGGCCGTTCACGTCAACTTCAGCGAAACGGTTTTCGAGCGCAAGT
The DNA here is from genome assembly GCF_036802785.1 of Pararhodobacter sp. Classification (GTDB taxonomy): domain Bacteria; phylum Pseudomonadota; class Alphaproteobacteria; order Rhodobacterales; family Rhodobacteraceae; genus Pararhodobacter. Next base: position 36,798 of record NZ_DAIRVN010000033.1, on the reverse strand, counting down.
TTCTCGCCCCGTTCGCAGAGTTCAGCAAAATCACTGAACCCAAGGTTCAACGCCGCGCCTTTAAGAAAATGCAGGTCTGCGCCCAGCGAGTCAGGTTCAGGCCCTGATTCAAGGCGCACAATAACTTCGCCGACCTCGTCCAGAAACATGGTGACAACTTCGTTGAATCCGTTGCCCATCTCCAGCCGCATTTCATCGACTTGAGCCCAATCAATCATACTTATCCTCACATACTGGTCTTGAAAGCAAAACAGGGGTTCGTTCTGCACAAACTACTACTCTGGTTTCTATAGCAGAAAAAATTGCTGCTTCAGCGTTTTTTTACATCTGACGGGCACAAACGAGCGGTAAAACCCTGATAGGTGTGCCTTGATTGTTCCAGTCGTTCAGACCTCGCCACATGCTGTGATCCCGCCAAAGCAGGGGGTCCGCACCATCCTTGTGGTCGATGATTCCCGGGCACAGCGGCATCTTGTTGCAACCATGCTGCGCTCCGGCGGGTTCAATGTTCTGCAGGCCGCGTCGGGGGAAGAGGCGCTGGCGATCTGCGGGCAGGTCGAGGTAGATCTGGTTCTGTCAGACTGGATGATGCCGGGCATGAACGGCATTGAATTCTGTCGCGCGCTCCGGCGGACCAGCCGTGAGCGGTATACCTATTTCATCCTCCTTACCTCCAACTCGGACAAGGCCGCGGTTGCCGAGGGGCTTGAGGTGGGGGCGGATGATTTTCTGGCAAAGCCCGTCGATTCCGGTGAGCTGCGGGCACGGATCAAGGCCGGTGAGCGCGTGCTGACCATGGAGCGGGAGCTGCGGGCGAACAACACGCTGTTGACCGATACGCTGGTCAAACTGCGCCAGCTCTATGACTCGCTAGACCGCGACCTGATCGAGGCGCGGGGGCTTCAGCAATCGCTTCTGCGCGAGCGGGAGCATGCCTTTGATTCCGGCAGGGTCAGCATGTTGTTGCGACCCAGCGGGCATATCGGCGGCGATATGGTGGGCTGCTTCACCATCAACCCCCGCCAGATGGGGCTGTTTTCCTTCGATGTCTCAGGGCATGGCGTGGCTTCGGCGCTGATGACGGCGCGGCTGGCGGGGCTGCTTTCCGGCGCTTCGACCGATCAGAACATCGCCATCCTGCGCGGTGCGAACGGGATGATCGGGCGGGCGCCTGCAGACGTGGCGCGGGCGATGAACCAGCTCATGATGTCCGAGATCCTGACAGAACGCTATGTGACCCTGGCCTATGCCGAGTTTGACCTGATCACCGGGCGGGTGCGGATGGTTCAGGCGGGGCACCCGCATCCGGTGGTGCAGCACCGCGACGGCAGCATCAGCTTTCTGGGGAGCGGCGGCCTGCCCGTCGGGTTGATTGAAGATGCCGAATATGAAGGGTTCGAGACCTGTCTGCTGCCGGGGGAGCGGTTGCTGTTGGTGTCAGACGGCGTCACCGAATGCCCGCGCCCGGATGGTGAGCAGCTGGGGCATGCCGGGCTGGAGCGTATCCTGAAATCCCTCCGGGGCCTGCATGCGAACGCCTTGCTGGAGGCGCTGATGTGGGAACTGGCGCGCTGGGCAGAGGGGGAGGATTTTCAGGATGATGTCTCCTGCGCGCTGTTCGAATTCCACGGCCCGCCGGGGGAGGGGGGCGGGTGAGTGCCCCCGCTGCCGCCCCGATGCTGTCAGGGTTTGACCTTGGCGTCGGCTTCGGCCTCCAGCCGCGCTTCGATCGTGCGCAGGCGCGTCAGCACCTCATCGCGGTATTCGTCGGTGCGGATATTGGCTTCTTCGGCATGGGCTTCCTGCATCGAATTGACGATCAGGCCGACCAGCAGGTTGACCACCGCAAAGGTGGTGACCATGATGAAGGGCACGAAGAACAGCCAGGCCTGCGGATAGATCTCCATCACCGGGCGGACGATACCCATCGACCAGCTTTCCAGCGTCATGATCTGGAACAGCGAATAGGCCGAATTCCCCAGATCGCCGAACCAGTCAGGAAAGCTGTTGCCGAACAGCTTGGTCGCCATGACCGCGCCGATGTAAAACAGCATCCCCATCAGCAGGAACACCGAACCCATCCCCGGCAGGGCCTTGATGAACCCCTCCACCACCCGGCGCAGCGAGGGCGAGACCGAAACCACGCGCAACAGTCGCAGAATACGAAGCGCCCGAAGCACGGTGAAGGACTGCGCGCCGGGCATCAGCGAGATGCCGACGATGAAAAAGTCAAACACGTTCCAGCCGGAGCGGAAGAAACCCGCGCGCTGGGCAAACATCTTCAGCGCCAGTTCCATCACGAAGATGGCGAGACAGGCCATATCCAGCGCGATGATCACCGGGCCCGCCACGGCCATCACCTCGGCAGAGGTTTCCAGCCCCAGCAGCAGCGCGTTGAACAGGATCACGGCAATCACGCCGTTGCGCACGATCGGGCGTTCGAGGAATTCGGCGGTCTTTTCGCGCAATGTCATTTCAGGCCTCTGGCGGGGGTTTCAGCCGATATGGGGCAGGCTGAGGCGGGCTGCAAGTTCGACATGGGGCGACCAGCGAAATTGATCGACGACCTGCACCCAGTCAAGGCGATAGCCCGCCTGAACGAGAAGTTTTGCATCGCGCGCGAAAGTGGCGGGGTTGCAGGACACTGCGCCGACAACCGGCACCTGCGCCCGGGCGATCTCGTGGAACTGCGCCTCGGCGCCGGCGCGCGGCGGGTCGATCACCAGCGCGTCAAACCGCGCCAGCTCATCGGGCAGAAGCGGGCGGCGGAAAAGGTCGCGCGCCTCGGTCGTTACGCGCTTCAGGCCGCTTTTGCCGCGCCATCCGGCATCAAGCGCCGCCAGCATCGTGCCCTCACCCTCAACCGCGTGAACCTCGGCGCGCTCAGCGAGGGGCAGGGTGAAGGTGCCGCAACCGGCGAAGAGGTCAGCGATGGTGCGGGCGTTGCCAACGGCTTCCAGCATGGCCGTGACCAGCGCGGCCTCGCCGTCAGCGGTTGCTTGCAGAAAGGCGCCGGGCGGGGGCGAGACACGCGCGCGGCCGAAGGTCAGATGCGGCGGCTGGGTCTGATACAGCGTCTCACCGTCCCATGTCAGCCGGGCAAGCCCGTGGCGCGCGGCGATCTGCGGCAATTCCATGCGCAACGCGGTATCCAGCGGCTTGCCGCCGGTGACCGCAAGATCAATGCCCTCAGCCAGCGCGGTGACGGTCAGCGCCAGTTCCCCCTTGCGCGATGCCCCGGCCAGCGCGACCGCTTCCAGCGCGGGCAGGGTGGCGAGCAGGGCGGGGTCCAGCAGGCGGCAGTCCGGCACAGCGGTCAGCGTGTCCGAGGCGCGGGCATGAAACCCCACCAGCGCGCCCGATTTCAGCCGCCGCCCGGAAAGCGTGGCACGGCGGCGCGCGTTTGCAGGCGAGGTATGCAGGGGGCGGAACGGGGCCGCCAGGCCCTGCGCGGCCAGCGCCTGCCCGACAACCGCCTGTTTCCAGCCCGCCACAAAATCATCGGAGGCATGCTGCAGCGCGCAACCGCCGCAGGCCTTGTAATGGCGGCAGGGGGCCGCGACCCGGTCAACCGAGGGGGTGACGATGCGCGGCTGGGCGATGCGCCCGTTTTCCACCACACCCTCGACCACCTCGCCGGGCAGCGCGCGTGCCACAAATACACCTTCCGCCACGCCTTCGCCCCGGTGGCCCAGCCGTTCAATGACATAGGTCATGACAGGGCGCGCGCGGGTGAGAAGGCATAGCCCTCAGGTGACAGGATCGTCGCTTCGCGCAGCCCGTGCGGCTTGTCGGCGGGTGGCTCCAGCACCACGCCGCCCGCCGCCTCAGCGCGCGAAACCGCCAGATCAGGGTCGATGCCGAACAGGTAAAGCTGCAACCCGGCGCCGCGTGGCGGGGTTTCGGGCAGCAGGGCAAGCAGCGGATGGTGGCCAAAGGTGGCGTCCGAATGCAACTGCATCAGCACCCCGTCATGCCGGGCCAGCGCGAAATCGGCGCTTTCCCGGTGGATCGATAGACCAAAGACCACCTCCAGAAAGCGCGCCATCCCCTGCACATCGCGGCACAACAGGTTCACACCCAGCCCGCGCAGGCTGGGGCCGAATTCGGCAGGAGGGACGCTTTCCAGATCCATCATGCAGGCGCATCCTCGGTGCCCAGAAACCCGCCGGACTGCCGCGCCCAGTAGCGCGCATAAAGCCCGTCACGCGCCAGCAGTTCGTCATGGCTGCCCTGTTCGACAATCCGCCCGGCATCCAGCACGATGATCCGGTCCATCCGGGCGATGGTTGACAGGCGGTGCGCGATGGCCAGCACGGTCTTGCCCGCCATGATCCGCTCAAGCGCTTCCTGGATCTGGGCCTCAACCTCACTGTCCAGGGCTGATGTGGCTTCGTCCAGCACCAGAATGGGCGCATCTTTCAGGAAGGCGCGGGCCAGCGCGATCCGCTGGCGCTGCCCGCCGGAAAGCCGCACGCCCCGCTCACCCAGATGGGCATCATAGCCCTTGCGCCCCGCGTGATCTTCGAGGCCAAGAATGAATTCATGCGCTTCGGCGGCGCGGGCAGCGGCCTCGATCTCGGCCACGGATGCTTCAGGCCGGCCATAGCGGATGTTGTCGCGGGCGGAGCGGTTGAACATCGCGGTATCCTGCGTGACCATGCCGATCTGGCGGCGCAGCGATTCCTGCGTGATGCGGCGCAGATCATGCCCGTCAATCAGCACCGCGCCATCCTCGACATCATAAAGCCGCAGCAAAAGCGCCACCAGCGTGGTCTTGCCCGCGCCTGAGGCACCGACAATGCCGATGCGTTCCCCCGGGCGGATGGTCAGGTTGATATCGTCCACGCCCCCGGTGCGCCGCCCATAGGCAAAGGCGACGGCGTCAAAGGTGATCTCGCCGGTGACATCGGGCAGAACATAGGCGTCTTCGGCATCGGACAGGGTGTGTGGTGTGGTGAGGGTGCGCATGCCATCCTCGACCTCGCCGATATTGGCGTAGATACCCATCAGCGTGAAGCTGACCCAGCCGGTCATCTGCGCCAGCCGGATCGCCACGGTGCCAGCGGCAACAATCGCCCCCGGCGTGGCCTGCCCCGATGACCAGAGCCACAGCGCGCCGCCGATCAGCATCACCGGCAGCACGCCCGCCAGCAGCATCAGCGTGAAGCGGAACAGCGCCGAGACGCGGCCAAAGGCCAGCACCTTTTCGCGGAACCGCGCCATCGCATCGAGCGCGTTGCGGTCCTCATGGCGGGCATGGGCGAAAAGCTTGACGGTGCGGATATTTGTGATCGTATCCACCACCTGCCCGGTCACCATCGCCCGCGCCCCGGCCCGCGCCCCCGCCCGCTTGCGGATATGCGGCAGGAACAGCTTGATCAGCCCCAGATAGGACGCCGCCCAAAGCAGCAGCCCCAGCCCCAGCCGCCAGTCGATTGTGGCCACCAGCGCGACCGATGCCACCAGCGAGGCCAAGGCAAAGGCCACGGTGTTGATGCTTTCGCTGACAACCTCGGTCAGCGCGCGCGCGGTCTGGATCTGTTTCTGGGCGATGCGGCCTGCGAAATCATTGTCGAAAAAGCCGATATCCTGCCCCATCGTCCAGCGGTTCAGGCGCGACAGCACCAGCGGGTCCACATTGGGTGCGATGGTCAGAAAATTCGCGGCTGAGTTGAGGCCGAAAGCCAGCGGGCGCACCACCAGAAAGAACGCTGTGAAAAGCGCCAGCAGCAGCCAGTTCTGGGCAAAGAACCCAACGCCGTCGGACGAAACAGCAGCGTCAATCACCCAGCCCAGCACCAGCGCCGCCATCACCTCCACCACGCCGCCGATCACCGAGATGAAGGTGGCAATCCACAGGCCCGGCCATGCGCCGGTCAGCGCCCAGCGAAAGAACGCGCCCAGCCGCCCCGGGGGCGGGCCTTCGGCGGGGCGGAAGGCGGGGATGAGAGTGGAAAGTGTCATGCCGTGTCATCCTCTGTGCCGATAAACCCGCCGGACTGCCGCGCCCAGAACCGCGCGTAAAGCCCGCCTTGTTCCAGCAGCTCAGTATGCGTGCCCTGTTCCACAATGCGCCCGTCATCGAGCACCACAATCCGGTCCATCCGCGCGATGGTGGACAGCCGGTGCGCGATGGCGATCACCGTCTTGCCCTCCATCACGCCGTAAAGGGTTTCCTGAATCGCGGCCTCCACCTCGCTGTCGAGCGCCGAAGTGGCCTCATCCAGCACCAGAATCGGGGCGTCCTTCAGGATGACCCGCGCCAGCGCGATCCGTTGCCGCTGCCCGCCCGAAAGCTTGACGCCACGCTCACCCACCCGGGCGCCATAGCCTGTGTTCCCCTCAGGATCAGACAGATCCTGAATGAATTCATGCGCCTCGGCGCGCCGGGCGGCGGCACTCATCGCTGCCTCACCGGCATCGGGGCGGCCATAAAGGATATTCTCGCGCACCGAGCGATGGAGGAGCGAGGTATCCTGCTGCACCATGCCGATCTGCTGGCGAAGGCTGTCTTGCCTGACGCCGCTGATATCCTGCCCGTCGATCAGGATCTGCCCGCGCTCGACATCGTAAAACCGTAAAAGCAGCTTCACGAGGGTCGATTTTCCCGCGCCTGAACGGCCGATGACTCCCAGCTTTTCGCCCGGCGCAATGGTCAGGCTGATGTCCTGCAACCCGCCCGAAGCGCGGCCATAGTGATGCGTCACGCCCTTCAGCTCAATGCGGCCTTCGCGGAAGTTGAGCGGTTTTGCATCCGGCGGATCGACCAGGGTGATCGGCTGGGCGATGGTTTCCATCCCCTCGGCCACCACGCCCAGACTGCGGAAAAAGCTGGAAACGGCCCACATCACCCAGCCGGTCATGGCGTTCAGCCGCAGCACCAGCGCCGAGGCGGCGGCAACCACACCAAGGCTGGCGGCATCGACCGACCAGAGCCAGATCGCCCAGCCCACCACCGAGACAATCAACAGCCCGTTGAGGAAAACGAGGCACAGATCCATGATGGTGAAAATGCGCATTTCCTTCTGGATGGTCTGGCGCGAATGCTCAATCGCCTCGCGCGCATATTCCAGTTCGCGGTCGTGATGGGCGAACAGCTTGACCGAATGGATGTTCGAATAGGCATCAACCACCCGGCCTGTGACAGCGCTGCGCGCATCTGCCGCTGCCTGCGATGCGGGGCCAACGCGGGTGATCGTCCAGCGCACAAGGGCTGCGTAAAGCGCCAGCCAGATCAGCAGCGGAATCACCAGCCTTGGGTCGGCGCCCAGCAGCAGGATGGCGGCGCCAAGGATATAGGCGATGGAAAAGCTGAGCGCGTCAAAGATCTGGAACACCGCTTCGCCCGCCGCCGGGGGTGTCTGCATGATGCGGTTGGCGATGCGGCCCGCGAAATCATTCTCGAACCAACCGACAGACTGGCGCAGCACCTGCCGGTGCGCGCGCCAGCGGATGATCGTGCCGAAATTGGGCAGGATGGCGTTGTTAATCAACCCCACGTCCAGCGCCTGAAGCACCGGGCGGATCAGCAGGATGAACACCGCCGCCGCCGCCAGCTCCCAGCCATAGGCGGCCCAGAAAGCGGCGGGCCCGGTTTCGCCCAGCAGGTCAACGACGCGGCCCAGATACCACAGCAGCCCCACCTCGACGAAAGCCACCACCAGCGACATCACCGCAGCGGCGACAAAGACCTTGCGGAACGGCCCCATATACTGGCGCAGAAAGGGCCAGAGGCGCTGCGGCGGGTGATCGGATTCGGTGTAGCTGGTGTAGGGGTCCACCAGGTTTTCAAAGTATTTCAACACGGGAAGGGCTTTCGATATGTGCCGGGAAAATAGGCCGCATACCGGAGAAAGGAAAGAGCGCGCCTAGCCTGCGCACAGGTCTTTGAGCGTTTCCCGGTCCGCCGTGAAGCCGCTGGCGATCCAATGCGCCTCGGCCCGCTTAAGGGCTGAACCCAGCGCGGGGCCTTGCAGGGCGGGCATCAGGTCAGCGGGGCGCAGGGGAAAGCGGGCATGGGCGCCGGTGGCGATGGCGTCTTGCCACGCGTCAGGCGGTGGCATGCCCATCAGCGCCGCGCGGGCCAGAACGATATCTGTCGCCAGCACCTCCTTCAGCCGGTAGCCCAGTTCGGCGGGTGTGGCGAGGCTGCTCAAACCGTCTCTGATATGGCTGAAATCGCGTAATTCATTGCGCGAAAGGCGCAGGCCGTCGGGCACCTCTTCACCCCCAAGCACCGCCAGCCGCCGCAACCAGCCGCCCGCCGCACCCGCTTCCAGATGCACCAGAACCGGCAGCGCGCGCCCGTCAGCGCCGGGCAGGATATGGCCCAGCACACCGCAAGCCTGCATCGCCGCCACCGCAGGCGCAGGGTCTTTCGCTGCCAGCAGTTTGCGCATCTCCGCACCGATGCGTTCGCGCGAAAGCGTCTCTAACATGGCGGAATGCAGGGCGCAGGCGGCCAGCGCATCCGCGTCCAGCCCCTGATCGGGGTCGCCATACTGGGCGTGAAAACGAAAGAAGCGCAGGATGCGCAGGTAGTCTTCCTGAATGCGGTCTTCGGGCGTGCCGACAAACCGCACCCGGCGCGCGGCGATATCTTCCAGCCCGCCGATCGGGTCTATCACGGTGCCATCGGCCTGCGCATAGAGCGCGTTCATGGTGAAATCACGCCGCGCGGCATCCTGCGCCAGATCGGCGCTGAAGGCGACGCGGGCGTGGCGGCCAAAGGTTTCGACATCATGGCGAAAGGTGGTGACCTCAAACCCGGTCCCTTCGGCCACGATGGTGACGGTGCCGTGCTCGATACCCGTGGGAACAGCGCGAAAACCGGCCTTTTCAGCAAGGTTAGTCACTGTTTCCGGCAAGGCATCGGTCGCGATATCGACATCCGCGACCGGCGCGGCCAGCAGCGCGTTGCGCACGCAGCCACCGACACAAAGCGCGTGGTATCCGGCGTCTGAAAGCATGGCGAGAACCGACTGGGTTGCCGCGCTGCGCAGCCAGTCGCCGGAAACCTTCATGGCTCCAGCCTTTCGGCCAGCACCCTCAGCATCCGCGCGGTGGCGCCCCAGATGTAATAGGGGCCCCAGGGCACGGTGTAATAGGCGCGCCACTGCCCCAGCCAGAGCCGCCGCTCCACCCGGTAGTTCGACGGATCGGCGAGATGGGCAAGCGGCACAAAGAACGCTTCTTCCACCTCACTGGGTTGGGCGACGGGGACAAAAGCGTCTCTGATATGGCCCAGAACGGGGATGACGGTGTAGCCCGTCACGGTTTCATGCGGCGGTAAAAGGCCCAGTGTCTGCACCAGCGATGCATCCAGTCCCACCTCTTCATGGGCTTCGCGCAGGGCGGCCGCGGTGGCGTCAATGTCGCCCGGGTCGATCTTGCCGCCGGGAAAGGCAATCTGGCCGGGGTGATGGCGCAGGCCGGAGGAGCGTTTGGTCAGCAGCACCGACAGGCCATGCTCGCGCTCGGCCAGCCCGACCAGCACGGCGGCGGGGCGCAGCAGGGTGTTGGGCGGATGGCGGAATTCCGGGTTCAGGTCAAAATCGCTGGACCCGGACGCAGGCTTTGCCAGCGTCCGGGCGGCGCGTTGGAGATAGTCAGGGACGGGGCTCATGCGTGGCCTCGAAGCCGACAGTGGCGGGGTCAAGTTCATAATGCGCGCTGCAGAACTGGCAGTCCGCCGTGACCTTGCCGTCGTCGGTTGTCATGGTGGCAATGTCCTTGGCCGAATAGATCGACAGGGAATTGCGCACTTTTTCCTCAGAACAGGTGCAGCCAAAGGAAACCGGCTGCGCATCGAAAACGCGGGGGTCTTCCTCATGGAAGAGGCGCAGCAGCAGGTCGGTCGGTTGCACCGAGGGGCCCAGAAGCTCGGTGTCTTCGACGGTGTCGAGCAGCAGGTTGACGCGGTTCCAGTTGTCCGCCTCATCGCCTTCAAGCATGTCGGCGGGGGCCAGCAGCCCGGCATCACCCGTCGCATCGCCCGCGACATGGGGCGAGGCCTTGGGCAGGTGCTGCAACATCACCCCGCCGCCCCGCCGCAGCCTGTGCCCGCCGTTCTGCGTGGCCGCGAAGGCCACCGAGAAGCGGGTCGGCAACTGCTCTGACTGCGCGAAATAGGTCTCGGCGCAGGCGGAAAGCGAGTTTCCGGCGATGGGGGTCAGGCCCTGATACGGCACCATATCGCGGCCCTGGTCGATGATCACCGCGAAATAACCTTCGCCGATCTGGCTGAAGGGCGGCGCGTTCAGGTCAATCCGCTCTTTGTCATAGCTGGCATAGGCGCGGATGCGTGCAGGCTCGCCATTTTCGCCGGGTGCGAAATAGTCGGTCGCGATCAGCCGCGCCGCGCCGTTGCCACGGATCTGCAGCGACAGCCGCCAGCGCAGTTTCATGGTCTGGCCGATCATGGCGGTCAGCAATACGGCTTCGGCCACCAGTGATTCGATCACAGGCGGGTAGTCATGCTGGGCCAGAACCGAATCCAGCGCGCTGTCCAGCCGGGCCACGCGGCCGCGGATGTCGCTGCGATCAAGCTGAAAGGGCAGGACGGTATCGTCCCAGGCGATTTGCGCACCGAGGGTCATGGGTAACCTTCACGTCAGGGGCTTGGCTTTGGTCCTTGCATATAGGAAGCAATCCACCGGGGCCAAGGGGCAATGCCGATTCGCCCCTCAGAACGGAGAATGCGCGATGACACCACGCTACGGCGACCCGCGGGAGCAGGGGCGCAGCTATCGCCGCAGACCGGGCGCCTATGCCATCCTGCTGCGCGATGCCCGGTTGCTTGTCACCCATCAAAGCGCGCCGCAGGATGAATTCCAGCTTCCGGGCGGCGGAATTGACCCGGGCGAAAGCCCGCTGCGCGCCCTTCACCGCGAAGTGTTTGAGGAAACCGGCTGGCGCATTGCCCCGCAGCGGCGGCTGGGGGCGTTCCGGCGTTTCACCTTTATGCCCGAATATGACCTCTGGGCGGAAAAGCTGTGCATCATCTATCTGGCCTTTCCGGTGCGCCGCCTTGCCCCTCCTTCCGAGGCCGGGCACAGCGCGCATTGGCTTACCCCGTCACGCGCCGCGCAACTGGTTGGAAACCCGGGCGATGCGGCGATGATCCGGTCTGCGCTGCGGGAATTTCTGGTATGAAGGCGCGAATTCGGGCAGATTGAGGAAAAACGAGCAGCTAATGACACTGATTCGCGCCGCACTTTTCGTCCTTCTGGGCACCGTTCTGCTGGCTTGCAGCAGCGGGCCACGCTTTCTGCATTACGATGGCCCGCAGGTAACGCAGATCCGCGTTCACAAAAGCGCCCGCGTGATGGAGCTGATGCATTACGATATGGTTCTGCGCAGCTATGAGGTGCAGCTTGGTGGCAACCCTTACGGCCACAAGATGTATGAGGGCGACCGCCGCACACCTGAGGGCGAGTATATCATCGACCGCCGCAACCCGCGCTCGCGCTTCCATCTGTCGCTGGGTATCTCATACCCGAACGAGGCCGATGTCACCCGCGCCGTGGAAAACGGCTGGCGCCCGGGTGGTGACATCTTCATCCACGGGCGCGGGCCGAACGTGGGCCGCCCGCGCGGAGACTGGACAGACGGTTGCATTGCCGTGCGGGATCGCGAGATCGAGGTAATCTATTCGATGGTGCGCGACGGCACCCCGATCTCGATTTATCCCTGAAATGGCCTGATGGGCCGGGTTTGCTGAACCGGCGGGCGCCGTTCAGCGCCCGGGCATACCGGCCATCTCAGCCGGTGCGCCGGTGGTCAGTGTCCACCACAGCTTGCCATTGGATTCCTGATGCCACGCAAAACCGATCTCACGCATCCGCGGCTCCATCAGAACGGAGCGGGTTTCGCGCTGCCCCAGCCATGCGGTGAGGGTTTCCAGCTCGGTTTCAAAGGTTTCCGAGATCAGCTCACCCAGGAACTGCCCCTGATAGCCAACCCGCTGCACCCGGTCGATCGGCGAAGAGCCGTCTGAACCGAAATGCCAGGGCCGGCTTTGAACGGACATATCGCGCGCATGCGTGGCCGCCGCACTGGTAAGCTGGGCGTTCAGTTCGACCGGCGACAGGCCCTGCTGGCCGCGCACGGTGTTGATCGAATCACGCATACGCACCTGAATTTGCGCCACATCGCTGCCCGTAATGCGGTACACAGCGGGGACGGGCCGCCCGTCCGGGCCCATGCGCTGTGCGGCGGGTTCTGCACAGGCGGAAAGCATGGCAAGAGCGGCGAAGGCATAAAACAGTGGCTTGGTCATGGCGATCCCGATGAAACATTGATGTTTTGCCATACCGGCTACTGCACGAAAGTTCAAATGCAACTCGTTGTGAGGCTGAAGGGTTCCGTTGCGAGCGCGGCAATTATGACATATAGGGAAGACTGATTTTGCGTATCATAAGGTATGGGCAAATGACCTCCGATCCTCGCAAAGGGCTTAGCCGCCGCAATTTTCTGATTTCGACAGCCGCGACCGGGGGCATGCTTGCCGCGCCTGCGGTTCTGGCGCAGACCACGGCCATGGAAGACAGCACCGAGATAGAAACCACCGTGCGCGAAAGCACACGGCGCAATCTGTCCAGCTTCCGCACGCTGCACTGGCGCGATTTCTTCTCGAATCTCAACAACGGCGCCATCCTGTGCGACATCGACAGCCGCTGCGTGCATTTCTGGTCTGCCGATGAAAGCATCTACCGGCTTTATCCGTCATCGGTGCCGCTGAGCGAGGATCTGACGCGGCGGGGCACCACCCAGGTTATTCAGAAGGTTGACGGGCCGTCATGGCGCCCCACACCGGCCATGCGCCAGCGCAATCCTGAGTGGCCGGAATTCGTGCCGCCGGGCCCCGATAACCCGCTTGGCACCCATGCGCTGTATCTTTCCTGGACCTATTACCGTGTCCACGGAACGCATGACACGCGCAAGATCGGGCGGCGTTCGTCGAATGGTTGCATCGGTCTTTACAACGAACATATCGCCGAGCTGTTCGGCTATGCGCGCGTCGGCACGCAAGTGTTGCTAATTTGACGACACGGCGCCGGAACAAGGCTATTTCCAACACTTGACCCGTTGCTTTTCTGTCCGCAAGGTGGTTTCAGACAGAATACGAGGTATCGTCTTGGGTGCGCATATCGTCCTCAACAAACAAAACGATCATGCGCGATTACTGGAGGTTAACATGAAGAAACTTGCTCTCGCCGCCCTGCTCGTGGTCGTCGGCACTGCCGCTATGGCCGGTTCGTACGTTGAACCGATCGTGGAACCGGAAGTGATCGTCGCTCACTCGTCTTCGTCGGTTGGTGGTGTGCTGATCCCGCTCCTGCTGCTGCTCGTTGTGGCTGCTGCGGTCGCATCCTGATTTTTCGCCCTCACGGGCGAGATCAGAAAGGGACGAAGGGTTAACCTTCGTCCCTTTTTCTATTTTTCGTTTCTATTCCGGGGCCGCTCAGGCCACCCAGCCCCGCAGGTTCTGGTCAATCACGGCGCAGAGCGCGTCGATATGGGCCTCTTCGTCATTCAGGCAGGGGATATAGGTGAATTCCTCACCGCCCGCATGCTCGAATGCCTCGCGGATTTCGCCCTGAATCTCTTCCAGCGTTTCAATGCAATCGGCCGAGAAAGCGGGCGCCACCACGGCGATGCGCTTCACGCCCTTTTTCGCCAATTCCGCGACATGCTCCACCGTATAGGGCTGCAACCACACTTCATTGCCAAAGACCGATTGGAAGGTGGTGTGGATCTTGTCCTTGTCCCAACCCAGCCGCTCCCGCAGCAGGCGCGTGGTTTTCTGGCACTGGCAATGGTAGGGGTCACCCTCCAACAAATAGCGGCGCGGCATCCCGTGGTATGAGGTCACCAGCACATCCGGCTTGACCGGCATTGCCGCCCATGCGCGCTCCACCGAACCGGCCAGCGCGTCGATATAAGCGGGCTGGTCGAAATAGGCGGGCACGGTGCGCACCGCGGGTTGCCATTTTTCCTTCATCAAAGCGCGGAAAAATTGGTCATTCGCGGTGGCAGAGGTGGCACCGGCGTAATGCGGGTACAGCGGGAAGAAAAGGATCTTCTCACAGCCCGCCGCCACCATCTCACGCACCTTCGATTCGGTCGAAGGGTTGCCGTAGCGCATGCAGAAATCAACCATCACGCCATCGCCCATGGCCTCCTGCATCCGTTGCGCGACCTTCACGGTCTGGTCGCGGGTAATGGTCATCAGCGGGCTCTCGTTCTTTTCCTTGTTCCAGATCAGGTCATAATCCTTACCCTTGGAAAACGGGCGCTTGGTCAGGATGATCAGCTGCAGAATCGGCTGCCACTTCCACCACGGGTAGTCGATTACCCGCTTGTCCGACAGAAACTCGCTCAGATAGCGGCGGATTGACCAGTAGTCGGTGCCATCGGGGGTGCCGAGGTTGGACAACAGAATGCCGATCTTTGCTTTGGCGACGGGCGGGTGGTCAGCGGGGGCATGCTGCAGGCGGCCCTCGCCGGGCTTGTCCTTGTGAACCGGGCACTGGCCGGGCTGGCTGGCTGGGTGGCTGTCACGCATGGCTTGCATCGCGTCCTTTTTCTGGTGTGGCCGTCAGATAGCGGGCCGGGGCATGGGGTCAATCGCCTGAGGCGCCGATATCGGGGCCAAGCGGGGTTTCTTTCGCGCCCAGGGCATCAGCCAGCCGCGCGGTGGCCGATCCGGGCCTGAGGGGTTGTTGCTGGGTATCCGCAGGTGCCCAGCCGGTCAGAAACAGGGTTTCCACGGTGGCAGGCAGGCGGCCCTGCGCATCGGCAAAGATGTCACGATAGAGCGCTTCAGCCCGGGCCAGCACGGCGCGCGGTATCGGCGCCCGCTGGCGCTGGGCCAGCGCGTTGCTTTCGCCCATCGCGCGCAGATCGCTCACCAGATGGCGGAGATCCCGGTACAGAACACGGCGGCTGAAGCTGTCGGCCACCGGCAGCGCCAGCCCGGCGCGCTGCAACAGCGCCCCCAGATCGCGGATTTCGCCCATCGGCAGAACCCGGGGCGAAAGCGTGCCGCGCAGGTCGCTTTCCGCCTGCGCGAGCACCGCGCGCAGCTCATGCAGGCTTTGCCCGCCGAACAGTGCGGCGATGAACAGCCCGTCCGGTTGCAATGCGCGGCGTGACTGGATGATCTGGCCCACCGGGTCATTGGCCCAGTGCAGGGCCAGCGCGTGGATCACCAGATCATGCGCGCCGGGCTCCAGCGCAAGGGTCTCATCATCGGCGACGATTCGCGCACCGGGCAGGATATTGCGCCAGACTTCGGGAAAAGGGGTCACGACAGCCGGTGCCGTAAAGGTTCTGTTAACCTCTTTGAGTCTTTCCTCAATCTCACCGGCCACGTCCTCGTGCAGAAACAGTGCCGGGGCGCGGCGGGCGCGGGCACGAAAACGCGTCAGGGCGGTGCGGTCGGTCAAGGCCGGGGTCATGTGCCCCTGATTGGCCGCGGGGCGGGCGTTGTCAAGGGAAAGCAAGGTCGCATGCAGGGGCAGAAGGGGCGGTTGGCAGGGGTGGTTGAGCGTGCGGGCACCACGGCGGTGCGTGCGCTCAGGCTGGTCTATCCGCCGCAATGCCTGACCTGCGATGCCGCTGTGGGCGAAGAGGGCACTCTGTGCCCCTCCTGCTGGGGCGAGACGCCCTTTATCGCCGGGCTGGTCTGCGACAAATGCGGCATTCCGCTGCCCGGTCAGGATGAGGGTGAGGTGGTTCTCTGCGATGATTGCCACCGGATCGCACGGCCATGGGGCAGGGGGCGCGCGGCGCTGCTGTATGGCGACAAGGCGCGCCAGATCGTGCTGGGCATCAAGTACTATGACCGCCACGACACGGCCCTGCCCGCAGGGCGCTGGCTGGCCCGCGCCGCCGCCCCCCTGATCCGCGCCGACACGCTGGTCGCCCCGGTGCCGCTGCACTGGTGGCGCCTTTTCCGGCGCCGCTACAACCAGTCGGCGCTTCTTTCTGCCGCGCTTGCCCGCACCGCCGGGCTGGACCATTGCCCCGATCTGCTGATCCGCAACCGCCATACCGGCACGCAGGACGGCCGCACCCGTGAGGGGCGCTTTGCCAATCTCTCCCGGGCGATCAGTGTGCATCCGCGGCGTGCGGGGCTACTGGCGGGGCGGCATGTGCTGCTGGTCGATGACGTGATGACCTCAGGCGCGACCCTCGCCGCCGCGGCCGAGGCCTGCTTTTCCCAGGGGGCAGATGCCGTGGATGTCGTTGCCCTGGCGCGGGTGGGCCGCAACGAGCAGGCGTGATTTTTCCCTCCGGGCGGTTCACAGTGGCCCGGTTCCGCATTACATCGGTCTGATGCGTTGAGATGGGAAGCAGATATGCAAAGCGTTGAGATCTACACCTCGCCCACCTGTGGCTATTGCCATGCTGCCAAGCGCCTGCTGCGCGGGAAGGGGGTCGATTTCACCGAAATCGACATCCGCGCCCATCCTGAGCGTCGGGCAGAGATGATCAACCGCGCCGCCGGCGGGTACACCGTGCCGCAGATATTCATCGGCGACACCCATGTCGGTGGCTGCGATGAGCTGTTCGCGCTTGATAACCGTGGCGGGCTGGACCCGCTTCTGGCCGGGGCCTGAGGGCGATGCGCGCGGCGCTGGTGCAGCTTTCGGTCAGCGATGATCCGCAGACCAACCTTGGCCTTGTGCGCGATGCCGTGCGTCAGGCGGTTGCGGGCGGCGCGGGCTTTGTGCTGACGCCTGAGGTGACGAATTGCGTCTCCTCCAGCCGGGAGCACCAGCAGCGGGTGCTCAGCTTTGAGGAAGACGACCCGATGCTGGCGATGCTGCGCGAGGAGGCCGCGCGCGCCGGGATCTGGCTGTTGGCGGGCTCACTGGTGCTCAAGACCCATGATACTGACGGCCGCTTCGCCAATCGCTCTCTGCTGATTGACCCGGCAGGCGCGGTGGTGGCGCGCTATGACAAGATCCATATGTTCGATGTGCAGGTCTCGGAAACCGAGATCTACCGCGAATCGGCGGGTATCCGGCCCGGCGACCGCGCGGTGGTGGCGCAGACACCCTTTGCCACGCTGGGGATGAGCGTCTGTTATGACATCCGCTTCCCCCATCTCTACCGCGCGCTGGCGCAGGCCGGGGCGCAGGTTCTGACCGTGCCTGCTGCCTTCAGCACGGTGACGGGTGCTGCACATTGGGAGGTGCTCCTGCGCGCCCGGGCCATCGAGACCGGCTGCTATGTGCTGGCCCCGGCGCAGACCGGGAACCACCCCAACGCACAGGGCAAGCCCCGCGCAACCTGGGGGCATTCCATGGCAGTCGCCCCCTGGGGTGAGGTGCTGGTGGATGGCGGGACGGCGCCGGGCATTTTCTTCGTCGATCTCGATATGGCTGAGGTGGCCCGCGCCCGCACCCGGGTGCCCGCGCTGTCGCACGACAGGCCCTATACCGGGCCTGAGGGCGGCGGGGGCGCACAGTGAAGGCCGCCGACGACCTCGCCGTCGCCCTTTTCGCAGAGCTGTTCATGGTCGAGCAACTGGCGCGGGCGCGGCTGTCAAAGGTGCTGCCCAAGGGCATGGAGCTGTCCCATTTCAGCGTGCTCAACCATCTGGCGCGGATGCAGGAAGAACGGACACCGGCGCAGCTGGCCAAGGCGTTTCATGTCACGCGCGGCGCGATGACGAACACGCTGACCAAGCTGGAATGGGCCGGGCATGTGCATATCCGGCCGGACTGGGACGATGCGCGGCGCAAGTTCGTGGCGATCAGCCCGGCGGGCCGCTCGGCACGCAACGCGGCGTTGCAGTCCATCGCGCCGGTCATCGCCGATCTGGTGGAATCGCTGGGGCTGGAGCGGGTGCGCGCGGTGCTGCCGGTGCTGCGTGAGCTGCGCTCGGAGCTGGAAAAAGACGACTGACACCAGCCTGCCGCCCTCTGCCCCGGGCGGGTAAGGGGGCTTTCCACCCCCTCTTGGCCTGCAGCCAATTCACCCCCCGAGGATATTTCCGAACAGGTGAAACGGGGTGCGCCGCGCCCTTTCATCTTGCCGGAAATACGCTGGGGGTGAATGCCCCGGACGCAGGCCGGGGCAGAGGGGGCAACGCCCCCTGCGCTTTTTACTAAAAGGGGAGAGGGCGGTGCCCCCTCAAGGGCGCGTGCGCGTCCTTTCTGCGATGGGAACCGTTCCGGCGGGTCTGGTGCTGGCGGTGACGTAATTCACCGACAGATCGCGCGCTGACAGCGACCAGCTCCAGGTGATGGGGTTGAAGACCATGCCCTTGCGGTCAACCGGCGTCAGCCCGGCGCGGCGCAGCAGTGCGTAAAGCTCATCCGGCGTGATGAATTTCTGCCATTCATGCGTGCCCTTCGGCAGCCAGCGCATGATATATTCAGCGCCGACAATCGCCATGGCGAAGCTCTTCGCATTGCGGTTAAGCGTGGAGCAAAGCATCAGCCCGCCCGGTTTCAGCAGCTGGTGGCAGGCGGTCAGGAAGGCCAGCGGGTCGGACACATGCTCGACCACCTCCATGTTCAGCACGGCATCGAACTGCTCGCCCGCCGCTGCCAGATCCTCGGCGCTGGTGTGGCGGTAATCAATGCTGAGCCCCGATTGTTCGGCATGGATCTGCGCGACCGGAATGTTGCGTTCGGCGGCGTCGGCCCCGACCACTTGCGCCCCAAGCCGCGCCATCGGCTCTGACAGAAGCCCGCCGCCGCAGCCGATGTCCAGAATCCGCAGCCCTTTGAAGGGTTGCGGCTGCGTCAGGTCGCGGTCAAACTCGGCTGCGATCTGACTGGTGATGTAATCCAGCCGGCAGGGGTTGAGCATATGCAGCGGTTTGAACTTGCCATGCGGGTCCCACCATTCCGTGGCCATGGCTTCGAATTTGGCGATCTCGGCGGGGTCGATGGTGGTGGTCATCGCGGTCTCCGGTATCAATGGTTTTTGCTCTGTTCCCATGGAACGCGGCCTTTTACGGGTATATAGAACGGAATATGGACAAGTCCCCAGAGCAAAACAGCGCTGTTGCGGTTCTTTATCCGGCGATCGAGCCTTTCGATCGGCGCATGCTTGATGTCGGGGACGGCCATCAGGTCTATGTCGAGCAATGCGGGCGCCCTGACGGCGTTGCGGTCATCGTGCTGCATGGGGGGCCGGGGGGCGGTGCCAGCCCGGTGATGCGGCGCTTTTTTGACCCTTCGGTTTACCGTGTGGTGCTGTTCGATCAGCGGGGTTGCGGCCGCTCGCGCCCGCATGCCTCGGTCGAGGCGAATACGACACCGCATCTGATTGCCGATATCGAGCGCATCCGCACCACGCTGGGGGTGGAGCGCTGGATCGTCTTTGGCGGAAGCTGGGGTGCGACGCTGGCGCTGGCCTATGCGCAGGCGCACCCGGCGCGCGCGGCATGGCTGGTGCTGCGCGGCGTCTTTCTGGGCACCCAGCGGGAGCTTGACTGGTTTTATGGCGGGGGTGCGGGGCGGTTCTTTCCTGATCTCTGGGCGCGATTTATTGAGCCGGTTCCGGTGAAAGAGCGTCATGACCTGATCGCCGCCTATCACGCGCGTCTGTTCGGCGGGGTTTTCGCGCAGGAATCGCGTTTTGCGCGGGCTTGGGCTGAGTGGGAGAATGCGCTGGCCACGGTGGAAACCCGCCCCGGCCACGACGCCCCCGTTGATTATGCGCGCGCCTTTGCCCGGCTTGAGAACCATTATTTCACCAACGGCTGTTTTCTGGGGGAAGATGGCGCGTTGCTGGCCGGAATGGACCGGATGGAAGGGGTGCGCGGCACTATCGTTCAGGGCCGCTATGACATGATCTGCCCGCCTGAAACCGCCTGGGCGCTGCACCGCCGTTGGCCGGGCAGCGAGCTGCGCATGGTGCCGATGGCCGGTCATGCGCTGTCTGAGCCGGGCATAGCGGCAGAACTGGTGCGCACGATGAACCGTCTGCGCGCGGAAATGGCCTGAGGCCCGGGAACGGGCGCTTCAGTCCAGCAGCACTTCCACGATTTCGGTGCGTTGCAGGAAGAAGCGGTTGTCATCAGAGATGATGGTGGCGCGCAGCCGCCCCGCTCTGGTGCGGGTAATCGAGATGCCTTCGTGGTTATCCAGCGTGCCCGCCGCGGTTTCAAACAAGGTTTCAGGCTGATCCCAGCGCCCCGGCCGCAGACGGCTGATTCGCGTGGCGAAGCTGGGGACGCGGAAGCGGCGTTCAAGCAGGTAGAGGTTTCCATCGGGGCCGAAGTCGGCGCCGACCGGGGCGAAACCGTTGCGCGCGGGAACATGGCCGATAATGGTCCAGCGGTCATTTTCAAAGCGGAAAAGCGGGAAGCTTGTGGTCGGCGATTCCTCGGGCAGGGTATAGAGGCGGCCCTGCGCATCGATTGCCAGCGCCTCAAGCCCGCCATTGCCGGGCATGTGGCGGAAATCCCGGTGGCGGGGGAGGATGCGGGCCGGGGAATCAGGCGTTTCATAGGCCGCGACGCGTGTGCGGCGCCCGCCCTCGAACGCGACATACAGGGTGCCGTCAGCGCCCAGGGCGATGCCCTCGCTGTCGCCGGGAGGGCCGGAAAGCGGATTGCCCTCAGGGTCGCGCAACTGGTGGATGCTGCGGGTTGTGACGCCGGTAATGCGCTCATGCGCATCGCGCGCGAGCTGGCCGGTATAGACAAAGGCGCGGTCGCTCAGCGCGATGAAATCAAGCCCGTTGGGGAAAAGATGAATCGCCGAAAAGCCCCCGAAACTGTGCCCGGAGCCACGCCAGACATAGATCGGCACCGTATCGGCGTTCAGCGGCGCCTGGGCCGAGCCTGCCAGCGGAAAAAGGGCAACGGTGGAAAGGGCAAGGAACTGGCGGCGGGTCGGATGCATCAGGGTTCTTTCGCGGTTCAGTCGGTAACTAGGGGCCGGGGCGTGGAAAGGGAAGGCGTCTGCGCCATTGCGCTTGCATTTGCGGGCGGGCGGGCCTATATGGCCCATGAAAGCGGCGTTTCGGGGTCCAAACCTGAAGCTCCACCGGTACGCACACACGGGCCGCTTGGCCCGTTTTTTTGTTCTGGAGGTCTGCAATGAGCGAGACTGGCAGCCCTGTCGGCGATCTTGTCGCCCATGCCGCTATTGACCGGAGGCTGGCGGAAATCGTCCAGCCCGTGATTGAGGGTCTGGGGTTTGAACTGGTTCGGCTGCGGCTGATGTCAGGCAAGACCCGTATTCTGCAGATCATGGCTGACCGGCCCGAAGGCGGGATCGAGGTGGATGATTGCGCCGAAATCTCGACCGTGGTTTCGGCCGCACTGGATGTCGAAGACCCGCTGGAAGACCCCTATCTGCTGGAAGTGTCCAGCCCCGGGATTGACCGGCCCCTGACCCGGCTGAAGGATTTCGAGGTCTGGGCGGGTTATGAGGCCAAGCTGGAAACCTCGGAACTGATCGACGGGCGCCGCCGCTTCAAGGGTGTGCTGGCCGGGGTTGAGGGCAATGAGGTGCTGATCGAGATTGAAGAGGGCACCATCGGGCTGGAATTCGAGTGGCTGTCGGACGCCAAGCTGGTGCTGACGGATGAACTGATCGCCGAGACCCTGCGCGCGCGCAAGAACGCGGGCGTCATCAACGAAGCCGATTTCGACGAGATTGAAACCGACACCGCTTCCGAGGAGGAGTGACACATGGCCATTACCAGTGCAAACCAGCTGGAGCTGTTGCAGACCGCCGAGGCTGTGGCGCGTGAAAAGCTGATCGACCCGGAACTGGTCGTACAGGCGATGGAAGAAAGCCTCGCGCGGGCGGCAAAGTCGCGTTACGGCGCGGATATGGACATCCGCGTTCATATCGACCGCAAGACCGGCCGCGCCAGCTTTACCCGCGTGCGCACGGTTGTGGCCGATGAGGAATTTGAAAATCACCACTCCCAGCTGACGGTTGAGCAGGCCAAGGCGCATCTGACCGACCCCCAGATCGGCAATGAGCTGCGCGAAGAGGTGCCGCCGGTCGAACTGGGCCGCATCGCCGCGCAATCGGCCAAGCAGGTGATCCTGCAAAAGGTCCGCGAAGCTGAGCGTGACCGCCAGTATGAGGAATTCAGGGACCGCGCGGGCACGATCATCAACGGGGTCGTCCGCCGCGAGGAATACGGCAATATCATCGTCGATATCGGCCGTGGCGAAGGCATTCTGCGCCGCAACGAGAAGATCGGCCGCGAAAGCTATCGCCCGAACGACCGTATCCGCTGCTTCATCAAGGATGTGCGCCGCGAGGCGCGCGGGCCGCAGGTGTTCCTGTCGCGCACCGCGCCTGAGTTCATGGCCGAGCTGTTCAAGATGGAAGTGCCGGAAATCTATGATGGCATCATCGAGATCAAGGCCGTCGCCCGTGACCCCGGTTCGCGCGCCAAGATTGCCGTGATTTCCTATGACGGCTCCATCGACCCGGTGGGTGCCTGTGTGGGGATGCGCGGCAGCCGTGTGCAGGCCGTGGTGAATGAGCTTCAGGGCGAGAAGATTGATATCATTCCGTGGAATGAGGATCAGGCGACCTTCCTGGTGAACGCGCTGCAGCCCGCCGAGGTCTCCAAGGTGGTGATCGACGAGGATGCGGGCCGCATCGAAGTGGTGGTGCCCGATGAGCAGCTTTCATTGGCAATCGGCCGTCGCGGCCAGAACGTGCGGCTGGCAAGCCAGCTGACCGGGCTGGACATCGATATCATGACCGAAAGCGATGAGGCCGCACGCCGTCAGGCCGAATTTGCCCTGCGCACCAAGCTCTTCATGGATGAGCTGGATGTCGATGAGATGATGGCGCAGCTTCTGGTGGCCGAAGGCTTTACCGATCTTGAAGAAGTCGCTTATGTCGAGCTTGACGAGCTGCTGTCGATCGACGGTTTCGATGCGGACACCGCCAGTGAGTTGCAGGCCCGTGCCCGTGACCGGCTGGAGGCGATCAGCACCGCCGCGCTGGAAAGTGCCCGCGCGCTGGGCGCCGAGGACAGCCTGATCAACTTTGAGGGGCTGACCCCGCAGATGCTTGAGGCGCTGGCCAAGGACGACGTCAAGACGCTGGAAGATTTCGCCACCTGCGCCGACTGGGAACTGGCCGGTGGCTGGACCATGGCGGATGGTCAGCGCGTCAAGGACGACGGTGTGCTGGAGCCCTTCGAGATGAGCCTCGAAGAAGCGCAGCGGCTGATCATGACAGCGCGCGTGATGCTCGGCTGGGTTGACCCGGCCGATCTGGAAAAGGACGAGGCCGAAGAGGCCGAATCAGAGGATGATTCGGAAGCTGAGGCGCAGGCGTAAGGAACCGGACCATGACCCGCGGCGGCAGGGCGAAAGACACGCTGGACGAAACGGACAGCCCCGAACGGCGCTGCATCGTGACCGGCGAAAGCCAGCCGATCGGGGGGCTGATCCGGTTTGTGATCGGCCCTGACGGGATGGTGGTGCCGGATCT
Organism: Pararhodobacter sp.; assembly: GCF_036802785.1. Lineage (GTDB taxonomy): Bacteria > Pseudomonadota > Alphaproteobacteria > Rhodobacterales > Rhodobacteraceae > Pararhodobacter. The sequence continues at coordinate 13,342 of NZ_DAIRVN010000033.1, read as the reverse complement.
GGCGGGCAAGCTGCCGGGCCGCGGGATCTGGGTTTCGGCTGACCGGGGGGCGCTGGAGCAGGCGGTAAAACGCAAGCTTTTCGCCCGCGCCGCCCGCCAGCCGGTTCATATACCAGACGAGTTTCCTGATCTGGTGCATGATTTGTTGACGCGGCGGGTCATTGACCTGATCTCGCTGGCGCGTAAATCAGGGCATGCGGTGGGTGGCTATGAGAAGGTGCGCGACTGGCTCGCGCGCGGTGATGCGCGGATACTGATACAGGCGCATGACGGCTCGGCACGGGGCAAAACCAAGCTGCGCCCGCCTGAAGGGCAGGACCGTCACATAACCTGCCTTTCGGCGCAGGAATTGGGTTTGGCTTTCGGTCGGGAACATGTGATACATGCCGCGCTTGCCGCTGGCGGTCTGACCGTGCGTGTAGTAGAGGAAGCGGCAAAGCTTGCGCGGATGCGCGGGCAGATCGGCGTATTGGTCGCCGGAGAGGATTGACGAGACGCATGAGCGATACAGACGGTAAAAAACCCCTTGGGCTGCGCGGCGGTTCGACTCCCGGTCAGGTGAAGCAGAGCTTCAGCCACGGGCGGACAAAGGCTGTTGTGGTCGAAACCAAACGCAAGCGCGTTGTTGTGCCCAAGCCGGGTGCGACTGGCGCTGGCGCCGGGGCAACCAATACCAATAAGCCGCAAGGCCCTGGCGCGGGTCCGACCCGCCGCCCGGCCGGGATTTCCGACGCCGAGATGGACCGCCGTCTTGCCGCTGTGCGCGCCGCCAAGGCGCGTGAAGCCGATGAGGCTGTCGCGCGCGCTGAAGAAGAACGCCTGCGCGAGGAAGAGCGCGAGCGCCGCCGCGCCGATATCGAAGCGCGTGAGCGCGAGGAGCGTGAGCGCGAAGCCGCACGCAAGGCCCGCGAAGAAGAAGACGCGGCCCGCGTTGCCGCCGAAGCCGCCGCTGTGGCCAAGACCGCCGAGCCCGCGCCTGCCGCTGCACCGGCCCCCAAGGCTGAGCGCCCTGCGCCTGCTGACCGCGGCTCGCCCAACAAGCCCGCTGCCACGCCCGGCCCGCGCAAATCCGAGCGTGAGCGCGAAGAGCGCGATTCGCGGAAGGTGCGCGAAGATGGTGGCCGCCGCGCCGGCAAGCTGACCCTCTCCGCCGCACTGGAAGGCGAAGGCGGGCGCCAGCGCAGCATGGCTGCGATGAAGCGCAAGCAGGAAAAGGCCCGCGCCAAGGCGCTGGGTCTGGGCCAGAAGTCTGAAAAGCAGGTGCGCGAAGTGCGCCTGCCGGAAACCATTGTCGTTCAGGAACTTGCCAACCGGATGGCCGAACGCGCCGCCGATGTCGTCAAGTCGCTCATGAAGATGGGCATGATGGTCGCCATGAATGAAACGATCGACGCCGATACGGCCGAGCTTGTGATCGAGGAATTCGGCCACAAGGTTCTGCGTGTGTCGGATGCCGATGTGGAGCAGGTGATCGACAAGGTCGAGGATGCGTCCGAGACCCTCAAACCGCGCCCGCCGATCATCACCATCATGGGCCATGTCGACCACGGCAAAACCTCGCTTCTGGATGCGATTCGCAAAACCAGCGTTGTCTCGGGCGAGGCGGGGGGCATCACCCAGCATATCGGCGCCTATCAGGTGCAGACCGATTCCGGGGCCGTGCTGACCTTCCTCGACACGCCGGGCCACGCCGCCTTCACGTCGATGCGGGCGCGCGGTGCGCATGTCACCGATATTGTGGTGCTGGTGGTGGCTGCCGATGATTCGGTCATGCCGCAGACCATCGAGGCGATCAACCATGCCAAGGCCGCCAAGGTGCCGATGATCGTGGCGATCAACAAATGCGACAAACCTTCGGCTGACCCCAACCGCGTACGCACCCAGTTGCTGCAGCATGAGGTCGTGGTCGAGGCGATGTCGGGCGATGTGCAGGATGTCGAGGTTTCGGCAATCACCGGCAAGGGGCTTGATTCGCTGCTGGAAGCCATCGCGCTGCAGGCCGAGATTCTGGAACTGAAAGCCAACCCTGACCGCGCGGCGATGGGTGCGGTGATCGAAGCCAAGCTTGACGTCGGCCGTGGCCCTGTGGCCACCGTGCTGGTACAGTATGGCACCCTGCGCAAAGGCGATATCTTTGTCGTCGGCGAGCAGTGGGGCAAGGTGCGCGCGCTGATCGATGACAAGGGCGAGCGCGTCGACGAAGCCGGGCCTTCGGTGCCGGTTGAAGTGCTTGGCCTGAACGGCACGCCGGAAGCAGGCGATGTGCTGAACGTGGTGGAAACCGAAGCGCAGGCGCGCGAAATCGCTGACTACCGCGAGCAGGCCGCCAAGGACAAACGCGCCGCTGCCGGTGCTGCCACGACGCTGGAACAGCTGATGGCACGCGCCAAGGCCGACAAGGACGTGTCCGAGCTGGCGGTGCTGGTGAAGGCCGATGTGCAGGGCTCCGCCGAAGCGATTGTTCAGGCGCTGGAGAAGGTCGGCAACGACGAGGTGCGCGTGCGCGTGCTGCATTACGGCGTGGGCGCCATCTCGGATTCGGATGTGGGCCTTGCCGAAGCATCGGGCGCGCCGATCATCGGCTTCAACGTTCGCGCCAATGCGACGGCCCGCAACGCCGCGCAGCAAAAAGGCGTGGAGATCCGCTATTACTCGATCATCTATGACCTGATCGACGACATCAAGGCGGCGGCATCGGGCCTTCTGAAGGACGAAGTGCGCGAAAAGTTCATCGGCTATGCCGCGATCAAGGAAGTCTTCAAGGTTTCTGGCGTCGGCAAGGTTGCGGGCTGTCTGGTTACCGAGGGCGTCGCCCGTCGGTCTGCCGGGGTGCGCCTGCTGCGCGACAACGTGGTTGTCCACGAAGGCACGCTGAAGACGCTGAAGCGCTTCAAGGACGAGGTGAAAGAAGTCATCTCGGGTCAGGAATGCGGTATGGCCTTCGAGAATTACGACGATATCCGCCCCGGCGATGTCATCGAGATTTTCGAGCGCGAGATTTTCGAGCGCAACCTCAGCTGATCGCTGCCAAGACAGATTCGAAGAAAAGGGCCGGAGCGATCCGGCTCTTTTTCGTTTCCGGAATGCCTGCTTGCGCAGAAGCCTGTTTGGTTGCCGCTGCGCGGCGCCGGGGGCGCTGCCCCCGTCCCTTCTGCTGCGCAGAAGGGACTCCCCCGGGATATTTCTGAACAGGTGAATGAGAAGCGCCGCGCGCCCCTTCATCTTGCCGGAAATACGCTGGGGGGTGAATTGGCCGCAGGCCAAGAGGGGGGCAAAGCCCCCTGAAGGGCGCGCACGCGCCCTTCGCCCGGTTGGGGTGCAGTCTCAGCCGCGGTCAGCTTCACCAAGGACCGGGGCGGGAAGGTCAGAGGCGCAGCGCTCACCGTCGATCACGAAGGGCGAGCGCACCCCTTTCATGCTTCCCAGATCCAGCGCCATCCCGCGCGCGATGACCTGCGGGTCGGCAAAGACCTCGTCCATCGTGTTGATCGGCCCGGCGGGAACGCCCTGTGCCTCGCAGGCGGCAAGCAGGTCGGCCTTGGTGCGGGTCCGGGTGGCGGCGCTCAGTGCGTCGGACAGGGCGGCGCGGTTCTTTACGCGGTCAGCATTGATCAGGTAATCGGGATGGGTGATCAGCTCTGCCAGACCCAGCAGACCGCAGAGGCGATGGTACTGGGAATCGTTGCCGGTTGCGATGATGATATGCCCGTCAGCGCATTCAAACACCTGATAGGGCACCAGATTGGGGTGGATATTCCCCGTGCGCCCTGGCGCTGTTCCGGTTGTCAGGTAGTTCATCGCCTGATTGGCCATGACCGAAACCGCCGAATCCATCAGACTCAGGTCCAGATGCGCGCCGCGCCCGGTGCTGTGGCGCTCATGCAGCGCGGCCAGAATGGCGGTGGCGCCGTAGACCCCGGTGAACAGGTCGGTCACCGCGACACCAACGCGGTGCGGCTCGCCCTCAACCGGGCCGGTGATCGACATCAGCCCGGACATGCCCTGAATGATATAGTCATAGCCTGCGCGATGGGCATAGGGCCCGTCCTGCCCGAAGCCGGTGATCGAGCAATAGATCAGTCGCGGGTTGAGCTGCGCGAGGCTCGCGTAATCCAGCCCGTACTTCTTCAGCCCGCCGACCTTGAAATTCTCGATGACGACATCCGCATCCGCCACCAGCGCGCGCACCTTTTCCTGCCCTTCAGCGGTGCGGAAATCGGCGATGACCGAACGTTTCCCACGGTTGGCGGCGTGGAAATAGGCGGCGACAGGCTCCCCTTCGCGGTCAATGAAGGGCGGGCCCCAGCGGCGGGTATCGTCGCCCTCGGGCGCTTCGACCTTGATCACCTCGGCGCCCAGATCGGCCAGGGTCTGCCCGGCCCAGGGGCCGGCAAGAATGCGCGCAAGTTCGATCACCCGCACGCCCGACAATGGTTTCGCGCTCATGGATTACTGCCCGCCCGCGTTGGCGATCGCCGTTTCGAACTCGGCATAGCTCATGTTGCTGTAGAGCCGGTCATTGATCACGAATGACGGCGTGGAGCGGATGCCGTGGCGTTCCGCATTCACGCGGTAAACCTCCATCAGCGCGGTGGCCATGTCGCGGTCTGCAAGACAGGCGTTGAGCTGGTCATCGCTCATTCCGGCGCGGCGGCCGATGCGGCGCAGGTTGCTGGCAACCTGTGCGCCGTCCTGCGCGCCTGCCCAGTCCCGCTGTTCACTGTAGAGCATTTCGGCGATGCCATGGTAGCGCTCAGCCCCGCCGCAACGCGCGACCAGTGCCGCCCAGAGGCCATAGGCGTCGAAATAGACTTCGCGTTTGATGTAATGGACCTGATCGGTATCGACGTAATTCTCGATGATCTGGTTATAGACGCCCTGATTGAAATTCGCGCAATGTGGGCAGGTGAACGAGGAATATTCGACAATCGTCACCGGCGCATCGGGGTTCCCCATGCTCATTTCCACCACCTGCGAGACATCGGGTGCCTCGGTCGCATCGGTGGCCGACTGGCTGCTTTGCGCCGTGAACTCGGTCACGCCGGGCGTGGTATCCGCCGCGCGGTTGCCGCTGAGGAAGGCATAGCCCCCCACCGCAACCGCCACGACGGCGGCGCTGATGATCAGCATGTTCTTCTGCATTCTTTATCCTCTCATTCGATCACCGGCTTATGGCCGCCGATGCCTTTTTTTCGTGTCAGAACGTTTTCGGCAAGGCGCTCTAGGGCTTCTTTCAGCCCGTTGTCGCCCACGCCGTCGGTGAGGGTGCCGACCACCTGCCGCGCCCGGCTCAGAGCCTGGGGCGAGGGGGCGGCGATATTGGGGTTGGTAAAGGGTGTCTGCGCCTCGGCAAAGCCCTGCGCGGCGGTCTGGGTTACCTGCACGCGGGAGATGGCGGCATAGCCGTAGCAGGCGTTCACCCGCTCCTTCAGCGCGGGGAGTTGCATCTGTACCAAGGGCGCGGCAGCGCCCGAAGCCAGCACGGTGAGCGTGGCGCCCAGCCCGCCCTTGCCATAGCCCACCTTGACCGGGCGGCACAGCTCGGCCAGATCGCGCCCGGCGATCTCGGGCCAGTGGGTCAGCAGGCGGGTGATGGCAAAGCCGCGGGTTTCACCTGCCTTGCGAATCGGCTCACGCAACAGGCCCGCAGCCGGTTCAAAACCGCGCATCCGCCGGGGCTTGCTGGACGGCCGGAACGGGATCGGCTTGCCGGGATCGGAAGGGTCGGACATCGGATGAACCCGCAGTTTGAAGCCGTGACTGGTGCCTTGCGGCGGTTACGCGCTATCTTACCCCTTTCGGCTGGCATGGCCAGTGGCCGGGGGGCAGGACTCGCGCGAATGTGTGACACGAATGAGGGAAATTGACGGACCCGCCTGCGCGGCCGCGTTGCTGCGCTGGTATGACGGCGCGGCGCGGGTTCTGCCATGGCGGGTGAGCCCGGCTGCGCGGGCAGCGGGGGCGCGCGCTGACCCGTATCGCGTGTGGCTGTCCGAGGTGATGTTGCAGCAGACAACCGTGGCGACGGTGCGCGATTACTTCCATCGGTTCACCGCGCGCTGGCCGGATGTCCACGCTCTTGCCGCCGCGCCTGAGGCTGAGGTGCTGGCCGAATGGGCCGGGCTGGGCTACTACGCCCGCGCCCGGAACCTGATCGTCTGCGCGCGCGCGGTTGCGGCGGCAGGCGGCGAATTTCCGCATGACCGCAAGGCATTGCAGGCCTTGCCGGGGATCGGAACCTATACCTCGGCGGCGATTGCGGCGATCGCCTATGATGCGCCTGAAACGGTGGTGGATGGCAATGTCGAGCGGGTGGTGGCCCGGCTTTTTGCTGAAACCGCGCCCCTGCCGCGTTCACGCCCGCGTCTGGCGGAACTTGCGGCGCGGCTGACACCGCAGCGGCGGCCTGGCGATTTTGCGCAGGCGATGATGGATCTGGGCGCCACCGTCTGCACCCCGCGCAGCCCGGATTGTGCGGCCTGCCCGGTGCAGGGGTTCTGTCACGCGCAGGCGTTGGGGATCGCCGCGCAACTGCCCGCCAAGGCCCCCAAGGCCGCCAAACCGCAGCGCCATGGACTTGCCTATATCGCCCGGCGCAGCGATGGCGCGCTGCTGTTGGAGACCCGTCCGCCGCGTGGCCTGCTGGGCGGGATGCCGGGCTGGCCCGGCACCGACTGGCCTGATGCTGCGCAGACCCCCACGCCCGCCCCGCCCCTTGCCGCCGACTGGCGCCTGACGCCCGGCACGGTGCGCCATACCTTCACCCATTTCCACCTGTCCCTGCAGGTTGCCATTGCCGAGGTGGGGCCGCAGGCCGAGGCCGGGCGCGGGCAGTTCCGCGCTGACTTTGACCCCGGCGCGCTGCCCACACTGATGCGCAAATGCTGGGATCACGCGCTTGCGGCATTTGGGGATATTGGAGGCGGCGCGCCGTTGCGATAACCTGCGCCAATTGCAAGGAGTTGCCCCGTGCCCCGTGACCCTGCCCGTATCGCTGCCGCCCTGCCGTTCTGGCTGTCGCTGGTCTTTGTGCCGCTGATTGCGGCGGGGGCGGCATGGGGCGGCTGGTGGCTGGCCCTGCCGCCGCTCTACGGTATCGGCATGATAACGCTTTTGGATTACATCACCGGCCTCAACGTCGAAAACCCCGATACCGAAACCCCGGTGACCGAGCTGTTCTGGTATCGGCTGATCACGCTGATCTGGCTGCCGGTGCAGCTGGCGCTGATTTTCGGCACCTTGTGGTGGGTCAGTGCCAGCGGTCATCTGGCGGTGCATGAGCTGATTATCCTGTTCTACGGCATTGGCGTGGCCTCGGGCGCGGTGGGGATCGTTTATGCGCATGAACTGTTGCATCAGAAGAACCGGGCAGAGCGCTGGCTGGGCGATCTGCTGCTCGCCTCGGTGCTCTACAGCCATTTCCGGTCTGAGCATCTGCAGGTGCATCATCGCTATGTCGGCACCCCCCGTGACCCGGTGAGCGCGCGCTACAATGAGGGGTTCTGGCGCTTTTTCCTGCGCGTGCTGACAAGCAGCCCGGGATCGGCCTGGCGTGCAGAGGGAGTAATGCTGAAGCGCAGGGGGCGGGGTATCTGGCACCTGTCCAACCCGTTCTGGCTTTACGCGGTGTTGCAGGCCGGGTTTCTGGCGCTGGCCTTCTGGATCGGCGGTTGGGCGGGGCTGGCGCTGTTCGTCTGGCAGGCCTTTATCGCCATCCTGCATCTGGAGGTGACCAATTACATCGAGCATTACGGGCTGACGCGGCGCTATCTGGGCGAGGGGCGCTATGAGCATGTCCTGCCGCGCCATAGCTGGAACGCTGCGCACCGGGCGTCAAACTGGTTGCTGATCAACCTGCAGCGCCATTCAGATCATCATTATAAGCCCGACCGCCGCTTTCCGCTGTTGCAGACCTATTCAGACGAAGAGGCGCCGCAACTGCCCTTCGGTTACCCGGCGCTGGTGGCGCTGGCGGTGGTGCCGCCGCTATGGCGGCGGGTGATGAACCCGCGCGTGCGGGCTTGGCGGCGGCAGTTTTACCCTGATATCCGCGATTGGTCGGCCTATAAGGCGGGGACTACGCCAATGCCGCGCGGCGCTTCCTGAAGAATGGGAAATGGGGGCCCCGGTTGCCCGGAACCCCCATCATCCCCCACGTGCCCCTTCGCACTACCCACGGGAATTCGGTATCTGTTCCGGGCCGTTCTGGCCCATGTGCCGAAGATGCCAGAATCAGCACCGTGAGGCAAAGGGCGAGTATGTGGGATTTTATGCAATAGGCGCGCGGTGGTCAGGCGTAGGCGCTTTCCTTGCCGAAATGCCTGCACAGCATGTAGTAAACCACCGGGCGGTATTTGTTGCGCTCTGAGCGGCCATAGGCTTCGATCACGGCGTTGATTGCCTCATCCAGTGCGGGGCTGTCGGACAGACCCAGCTTCTTGATAAGATAGCTTTTCTTGACGGTCTCCAGTTCACCGGGCTGAGAGGATGCCACGGTGGCGGCGTCGGCGTCATAGATGGAGGGGCCGCAGCCAATGGTAACCTTGGTCAACAGATCCATATCAGGCTCGATCCCGCATTTGCTGCGCAGATCCTCGGCAAAGCGGGCAATCAGTTCGTCGCGACGTCCCATATTCATTACTCCTTCACTGGTGGCGGGCATCATGTGTGCCGCACGGCCCGAGTTTAGGAAGCAAGTTTGACGTGCGACAAGGGATAAATCTTCCCGCAAGGGGGATTTCGCCGGTTCAGAAGCGTTCGGCACGCAGAATATGGGTGTCGGTCACGCTGACCACGCCGATATGGTCGTTCAGCAGGGGAAACAGCGTTTCAAGCAGGTGGTCCAGCCGGGCGGGGGCGATCAGGCAGATCACGGCGATCATGCCGCTGGCGCGACCGACGCCGCCTTCGCGTGTCCATTGCCCTGAACGGCCCGAACCGCCGAGCACCGGCAGGATGGTAAAGCCGGTGACCCCGGCCGCCGACAGGCTACGGGTGATCTGACTTTCCATCACCGCCTCGATCATGATTTCAACGCGCTTGGCCTCGTGCATCTTCATGGCTCAGCCTCCGGTAAGGGTGCTGGCCAGCGCCATATACAGCGGAATGCCCAGCGTCAGGTTGAAAGGGAAGGTGATGGCAAGCGCCAGCGTCAGGTACAGCGCTGGGTTCGCACGGGGCAGGGCCACGCGCATCGCCGCCGGAACCGCGATGTAGGAGGCCGAGGCCGCCAGCACCATCATCACCGCCAGCCCGCCCGCCGAAAGGCCAAGTGCCAGACCGGCCAGCGCGCCGAAGGCCGCGCCGGTCAGCGGCATCAGGATGCCGAAGGCCAGTACTCCCGGCGTGATGACGCCGCGCGAATTACGCAGGCCCCGGCCCGCGACGATCCCCATGTCCAGCAGGAACAGGCACAGCACACCTTTGAAAGGCGTCACGATCAGCGGCGCAATTTCATTCAACCCGCGCTCGCCCGTGATCCAGCCGATGGCGAAAGCGCCCAGCAGCAGCACGATGGAGCCGTTGAGCAGGATCTCGCGCCAGAGGTCTGGCGACATCTTGCTGCCAGAGGCGCTGCCCTTGCGCGTCGCCAGCCACAGCGCCGACACGATGGCCGGGGCCTCCATCACGGCGGCGACGGCGACCATATAGCCCTCGAATGTGATGCCGCGCGCCTGCAACAGGGTGGAGGTGGCGACGAAGGTGACGATCGAGATGGAGCCGTAATGCCCCGCAACCGCCGCCGCATCCAGGGCCGAAACACCGCGTGCCAGCCCGCGCAGCAAGGCATAGGCCACGAAGGGCAGCAGGAGGGACAGCACCAGCCCCATCAGCACCGCCATGCCCAGCCGCAGATCGGCGCCATGCTCGGCCACGCTGGCCCCGCCCTTGAAGCCGATGGCGAACAGCAGATAGAGCGACATGCCCTTGGCGATGGCCTCGGGAAAGGTCAGGTCAGAACGCGCAAGCGCCGCCCCCATCCCCAGCACGAAGCACAGGATGACGGGGGACAGCAGGTTTTGCCCGGCGAGCGAAAGTATCTGGTCCATGGGGCGGGTTCCGGGGGCAAGAATGCGCGCAAGAGATAGCGGGCGGCGGCGAGATGTCCAGCGGGTTCGCGCGCTTTTCGCATCAAAAAGCCCCCGGGCCTTGCGGTCCGGGGGCGTGTTCGGTGGTTCGCGGGGTCAGTGAAGCCGGGCTTCGACTGTTCTGATCGAGTCATCAATCAGTTTGCCCGCTTCATCCTTGTCGAGGTTCCGGGCGATCAGGTCTGCCGCGGCGGCAACGGCCACAGCGACGGCCTTGTTGCGGACCTCGCGCAGGGCGCCAGCCTCGGCCGATGCGATCTGATCATCGGCGGCTTTCAGACGGCGCGTGATCGAGGTTTCCAGATCGACGCGGGCCTGTTTGGCGGCCAGTTCGGCATCGGCCTTGGCCTTGGCGACAATCCGGTCTGCCTGTTCCCTGACTTCGGCCTTCTTGCGCTCGAACGAGGCGCGCAGTTCCTGCGCCTCTTCGCGCAGTTTGCGGGCCTCTTCCAGCTCGGCGCGGATCGTGACGGCGCGCTTGTCCAGCAGGCCGTTGATCAACTGCGGCACCTTGAAATAGATCAGGATGCCGACGAAGAGGATGAAGCCGATCGCAACCACAATGTCGGTATTGTAGAGCGAGAAGAAAGGCTTGCCTTCAACCGCCGCAAATGCCGGGCTGGCCGCGAGTGCCGCAATCAGTGCAGGACGCAGTTTCATGCCGCACCCCCTTTGATCCGCGCATTCACCGCCGAGGTTACCGAGCGGGCATCGGCTTTGACACCGAAAGCCGACATGATTTCCTTGGTCGCGTCCCTGGCGACCACCGTCACGGCCTCCATCGCGCTTTCGCGGATTTCACCGATCCGGCGCTCGGATTCGGCTGAGCGCGCGGCGATTTCGGCATCGGCCCTGGCAATCGCGATATCGAGATCCTTCTGGATCTCGGCGCGCGCCTCTTCGACGACCTTGGCTGCCGCCACGCGGGCGTCATCAAGCGCCTTGTGATAGGCGGCCTCGGCCTCGGCGGCCTGCATCTTGTAGGTCTCGGCCGCGGCGATATCGTTGGCAATGGTGCCCGTCCGCTCGGCCAGAACCGAACCGATCCGGGGCAGCGCCACGCGCGACAGGATCAGATACATCACGACAAGTGCAACCACCAGCCAGAGGATCTGGTTGGGGAAGGTCGCGAATTCGAGTTGTGGCATGCCTGCGCCGCCGGTAGCTTCAGGTTCCATGTCGTCCTCCTTGGTCACCGTATCCGCCGGATGGCTGCAATCGCAACCATCCGGGCGTAAGGATCACGGGGTTTGAAGGATCAGACGGCGAACATCAGCAGAAGGGCGACGAGGAACGAGAAGATCCCCAGCGCTTCGGCGAATGCGATGCCGATGAACAGCGTCGCGGTCTGGCCGGGCGCGGCCGAGGGGTTACGCAGTGCGCCGGCAAGGAAGTTGCCTGCAACGTTACCCACACCAACAGCAGCACCACCCATGCCCATGCAAGCCAGGCCAGCGCCGATGTACGCACCCATTTGAACGATATCGCCAGTCATTTCAGTAGCTCCTTACGTTTTTTGGAATTGGCAGAAAGAGTATCTGAGCCGGTGTCAGTGATGCGGATGCAGCGCGTCGCGCAGATAGACACAGGTCAGGATCGTGAAGACATAGGCCTGGATGACCGACACAAGCAGCTCCAGCCCGTAAACCGCCGTGACCGCGAAGATCGGCAGGATGCCGAAAATCCCCAGCGCCCCGGCAAAACCCGCAAACACCTTCACCACCGCATGCCCGGCCATCATGTTGCCGGCAAGACGGATGGAGTGGCTGAGCGGGCGCACGAAGTAAGAGATGATCTCGATCAGCGCGAGCACCGGGCGCAGGGCCAGCGGGGCAGAGGTGATCCAGAACAACTTGAGAAAGCTTGCGCCGTGCAGCACGAAGCCCAGCACGGTCACGGTGATGAACACCGCCATGGCCAGCACCGCCGTCACCGCGATGTGCGAGGTGGTGGTGAAGGCCCAGGGCAGCAGGCCCAGCAGGTTCGAGAACAGGATGAACATGAACAGCGTCATGATATAGGGGAAGTATTTCACCCCGTCATGACCCGCCACATCCTCAACCATCTTGTAAACGAAGGTGTAGAGCACTTCGGCAATGGACTGGCTGCGCGTGGGCACAAGCGCCCGGCCACGGCTGCCCGCAACCATCAGCAGCGACACCGCCAGAACAGTCAGCGCCATCCACAACGTCACATTGGTGATGGTGAACATGCCAACCGTATCGCCGCCCAGAAGCGGGCGCACGATGAACTGATCCATCGGATGAATGGCAAAACCGCCGGTATCTTCAGCCACGATCCTTTTCCCCTCGGTCCCGGGCGGGTTTTACCGCCTCTTCCTCGCTTTGACGCTGAACTTCGGCGGCGGAGCGCATCATCACGCGTATCCCGGCCGCAAAGCCCAGCAAAATAAACACCACCAGAAACAGGGGCCGCGTTCCGAAAAGCGCATCCAGCCCGTATCCGATGCCCAGACCGATCAGAAGACCGGCGACAAGCTCTGTCACCATGCGCCAGGCGTGCTGCGCCATCACATGGCTTTCCGCCTTCGGGGGCGGCGGCGTATGCGCCGCCTTCATCTGCTCGATCCGCTTGTCGAGCGCGCTCAGTCGCTCAAGATCATTCGGGTCGGACATGCGATGGTCCCCTCAGGACGGTCGGGCGAAAACTAGGCGCGGGGGGGGGCAGAGTCAAGCGCGATGATTTTCTAGTAAGAAATTGTAAAATAACGATAAAGTTTTTCTTCGTTCGGTGCCGCGCGGTGGTTTTGGCATCAGCGGTGGCCCCTGGGATATTCAACCGGATGGTTGACCAATTTCAAAGCCGCGCGCATGGTGCCGCCATGACCAACCCTGAAACCGCCCCGCTGGACACAATCTTCATGGCGCTTGCCGATCCCACGCGGCGGGCGATCCTGGCGATGCTGCTGGAAGATGACATGGCGGTCACCGATGTTGCCCAGCCGCTGCCGATGTCGCTGGCGGCGGTATCCAAGCATCTGGGTATTCTGGCGGGGGCCGGGCTGATCAGTCAGGAGAAGCGCGGGCGGGTGCGGTGGTGCAAGCTGGAGCCGGACGCGCTGAAGGCCGCCTCGGTCTGGATGCAGGCTTTCGGACAATTCGAGCCGGTCAATCTGGATGATTTCGAGCGCTTTCTTGAAGCCGAACTCGGCACCCCGGCTGAAGACGCGCCGGGCCCGCTTCATCTTGCCGGAAATACGCCCGGGGGGTGAATTTGGCGCAGCCAAAGAGGGG
>NZ_DAIRVN010000032.1:0-47544 GCF_036802785.1 Pararhodobacter sp. | reverse complement strand
GCCCCCCTCCCGGGGCGCGGTCGCGTGTCTGCCGGGCGCAATCCGCGCACTGACGCCCGCCCACCTGTCCGGCAAGCCTTCGCTCATCCCTGCGTGATCAGAGCAGAAAATGGTCCGGTTCGGACGGAACTTAGCATAGAATGTCCGGCATCTCTGACAAGGCGACGTTCACGTAAAGCGCATTCAGGCAGGGCGGAGCAGTGATGGAAGACCCGAAAACCGGACCGAAACCAGCCGACACGCTGGATCAGCAACTGAACGCCCTCCTCCCCCGGCTCGCGCAAGAGCCGGTGCCCGCCGCGCTGACCGCCACCGCCCTTGACCTGCAGAACGCCCTCAAAGCCGCCGGAAAACTGCCGCCCCCGGAGAAGCTGCCGTGAACCGCGCGGCTCAGATCTCGTCGCCCAGCCGCTGTTTCAGCATCTGCCGCGCCCGCGACACCCGGCTTTTCACCGTGCCGATGTCGCATTCCAGGATCTCTGCCGCAGTCTGATAGCTTTCCTCCAGCACCACCACCAGCATGATGGTTTCGCGGTAATGCACCGGCAGTTCGGCCATCGCCTCCGCCAGTTCGCGGATGCGCAGCGTCCATTCCTGCTTCGGCTCCTCGATCAGCGTATCCGATACACAATCGCTCACACCCGTCCGCTCCCGCGCCCGCCGGGCCACGTTGGTATAAAAGCGGTTGCGCATGATGGTGAACAGCCAGGCCCGCAGATTGGTGCCGGGCGTGTAGCGGTGGATATTCTCCAGCGCGCGCAGCAGGGTTTCCTGCACCAGATCGTCCGCATCCGTCGCATTGCGGGCCAATGAGCGCGCAAAGGCCCTCATCGCGGGCAAATATGACAGGATATCGTCGGACATGATCTCTCGCTTCGGCTTCAGAGGAAGGGGTACCGGCGGAACCCGCGCCCCGGGGATGGCTTGTGCATGCAGATCAATGCAGGGGCTGCGCGCCCGTTCCCCGCGCCCCCGGTGACCAGCAAAAAATCGCCGGTTTCGCATGGAACATTTGCGTTCCATCGAAGTTGAAGCGATTGTGAAAGAATCGGAAGCGAGCAGATGACCACCCCTGAGCACAGACTTGCGCGCCGGCGCGCTCTCAATCGGCGCGCAGCAGCGAACACTCCCACGCCCCCCGGCCCGGCAGAAACCCTGGCGGGGGAAGAAGGTGGCGCATCGCCGCCCTCTGTGCCCTCGCGCGTCGCGCCGGGCGTCGTCATCTTTCTGGTGGTCCTGCTGGCCCTGTTCCTTGGGCTATGGCTCTTCCTCTGAGCATGAGGCGCGGGCAGACCACCCTTCTGGCCCCCTCAACCGCCCAACGCGCACAAGGTTCCCGCCGCCCTGCCCTATTTCCCTACCCGATATCGTGACGGAACATCCCTCCGCCCCCGGCGTTCATTTTGCACAACGCAACAATGGAGAGGATATCACCATGGACCATTCTGCCCATCCGCGCCTGACCGATGCCGAACTGACCCAGGACATTCTTGCCGGTGCTACCGTTTACGGCCCCGGCGACCAGAAGATCGGCCATATCGACCATCTTCACGGCGCCGGCCCCTCGGCCCAGGTGATCATTGATGTCGGCGGCTTTCTGGGCATCGGCGCCAAACCCGTCCGCATTCCGCTGTCCGAGCTGGACGCGATGCGCGATGAAAGCGGCACCGTTCACGCCGTGACCTCATGGTCGAAAGAGGCGCTCAAGGATCTGCCCGAACACCGCGACTGATCCGCCCTCAAAACCTTAACCGGCCTCCTCAAGGCCCTCAAACAGCCCCGGCTGCAGCTCTTCCCAGAAGGCGCAGATCGCGCGGGCATTGAGCGCGCTGGCCCAGCCATGTCTGGCAAAGTCGGCGCGCTCCAGTTCCCCCTCAAGACGTGACAGAAACAACCGCTTGTCGCTGCTGCGCTGCGTGGGGTTGCGCCCCTCCGCCAGTTCGCGCACCCGCGCCAGCTTGGCGGCCCGCTCCCGCCGGGCGCGCGCCAGCTCCGCCTCGCGCGCGGCCTCATCAATGCGCGCGCGTTCCGCCTCCTGCGCGCGGCGCTCGGCGGCGGCGACGGCCTCAGGGCTGGGCGCTTCCTCCGCCCCCCCTGCCCCGTCAGGCCCCGCATAATCATCGCGCAAGGCGGCAGCCAGATAGCGCACCGGGCTTTTCACACCCCCCTGCCCCGCCACATATTCCAGCTTGCCGCGCACATGCGCCTCGCCATGCTCCGAAATCCATTGCCGCGCCAGCCGGTCGCTGACCCCCATTGCCAGCAGCCGGTTATAGGTGAGCGAGCTGCGCAGCCCTGCGCCATCGTCGATATCGAACATCGCCAGTTGCGGGTTCTCGCGGATCAGAAAGCGCAGGTCCGTCACCACCCTGCCCTGCTTGCGGAACTCCGGCGTCAGCACGATGTTCGATGACTTGTTCACCTCCGCCACCGCGGGCTTGATGATCTTGGCATTGAGTTGCTTGAAATTCTCGTAATACGCACTGTCCTCCACCCCCATCAGGCGGCGGAACAGGTCCAGCGGCCACCAGCCGGTTGATCCGGTGCGCACAAAGCGGAAGCAGTTCTCATACAGCGCCAGCGCATGCCCGCTGGTAAACCGGCGCTGGATGTTCAGGTTGATCAGCGCGAAAATCTTGGGGTCATGCAGCTTTTCGGCCAGCGCGGGCGAATAGGCATATTCGCATACCCCGCCTGACAGCTTGGCATAAGACAGCAGCGCCGAAACCCCCCATTCCTGCTGCCCCTTCTCATTGAGCATGTCCCATTCCGCCACCGTCTCCGCCAGCGAGCGCAGCGAATCCTTCAGCGTGTCCATGTCGTTTGAATTGTAGCCGATCATCAGGCACAGGGTGCGCGCATCAATCGCATGTTTCTGCCGGGTGATCAGATGGTCATAGGCATTGAGCAGCAGCACATTCGACAGCTTGCGCTGCAACAGCGTCAGTTTGCCCGACACATGAATCGCGGCGACATTCTTCTTGACCGATCCACGCCGCAGCGCGCCGGTCAGCGCCCGTTGCGGGATATCTTCCTGTATCGCTTTTCTGGCCATGTTGCCTGCCTTTTTGCCCTGCTCTGCCTCGGCGCCGCTGCCCGTTGAGGTCTTTCCGGCACAGGGTGATTGTGCCAGAACAGGCACCCATGCTCAAGAATTCTTTAGGTGCCCATATACAGGATGGGCGGCGTTGAACACTCATCCCGTAAACAGGTTCCTGTTGTATTGTCCCACCGTACGCAGGTCCCCCAGCCACGCAACACCCCGCTGGCGGCAGGCTCCCGGCGGGTTCCGCGATTCCCCAAAACCCCGAATCGCCCGAATCGGAGACGAATCGCGGGGGACTGAGGGGTATTTAAGGGGCTTCCCGGGCCAGATAACCGCTCCCGCAGGCTGGTCCCCCTCGCCCCGCAGGCGGGTTCCCGGCATCCCGCAAACGGGTCCCTAAGGCCCTGCAAACGGGTTCCTCTGAGCCTGTAAGCGGGTTCCTGAACTAGTGTAATTAATTGATATATAATGGTTTTATGAGCGTAAAGAGTCTAAATTATTCTTAAAGATTCATACAACATTTGCGTGCTGCTTCTTCATATATTCTTCTTCTTTTTGCCTGCACCCTTCCGCATCAACCGAGGTTTCGCATGCGAAACCTCCCCCCGGGGCTACTCATGCGCGTCTGGCGTTTCCGATTCACTCATCGGCGCAGATGTGCCATATTCCGGCGTATAACAAAGAAAACCTGTGACATGGACAAGGGACACCGAGCATGACACGCGGCAGCGATACGCCCCTTCCCCCCTATTTCAACCTCGACCCGGCCCGTAGCGCAGCGAAACTCGGCCAGCCCGTCGATACCGCCCGCTTCGCCAAGGCCGCGGCTTTCTGCGCCCGGGGCCGCGATGATCTGGCCCGCAAGGGCTATGCCCCCGATGGCCGCAAACGGCTGCGCAAGTTCTCCACCTGGGAAATCTGCCGCTACCTGATTCCCGTCGCAGCATCGCACCTCCGCCGGGTGCTGCGCAACAACGCTGACTTGCCCCAGGGCGAGGGTGAGGGCGGCGCCAAGTGGTTCACCCTGGAAGAGGTGCTTTCGCTGCGAAACTTCTTTGCCGAGGAAGGGGCGAGCAGCAAGGAATACCGCCCCTGGCGCCCCGCCGGACTGCCCGCCAAGATCACCGCCGTGGCCAACTTCAAGGGCGGCGTCGGCAAGACCTCCACCGCCGCGCATCTGGCCATGTCGGCGGCGCTGGACGGCTACAAGGTGCTGGTGATCGACCTTGACAGCCAGGGCTCCATGACCTCGATCATGGGGGGGCAGGTGGCGGATGAATGGTCCACCGTCTTCCCCCTGATGGCCAAGGATTACGCCCTCCACCTGCAGGAGGAAAACACCGTCCGCGCCGCCGCCGGCCACCCTCCCCTGCCGATGGACGAGACGCTGGAAGAGGCGCTGAAGATCACCGCCGCCGATGTCATCCAGAAAACCCACTGGCCCAATATCGACCTGATCGGCGCCCAGCTTAACCTTTACTGGGCCGAGTTTCAGATCCCCGTCTGGCGGATCGGGCTGCGGCGCTGGCCGCTCTGGGATGCCCTCAACGCCTTTCTTGAGCGCGAGGGGATACTGGAGCAATACGATATCATCTTCCTCGATACCCCCCCTGCCCTGGGCTACCTGACCATCAACGCGCTGGCCGCTGCCGATATCCTGCTGGTCCCGCTGGGCGCCTCGTTCCTGGAGTTTGACAGCACGGGCCGGTTCTTTGACATGCTCTATTCCACCTTCGCCAGTATAGAGGAGGGTGAGAATACCGCGCGGCGGGCGGCGGGGCTGGGGGATATCAGCTTTGAATGGGACGTGGTGCGCGCCGTCATCACCCGCTTTGACGCCAGCCAGCAGACCGACCTTGCCAATGTCATTCAGGCCTATTTCGGCGATTTCATGAATGCCTACCGGCAGGACTATACCGCCCTTGTCGGCCAGGCAGGCGAACGGGTCAGCGGGATCTATGAGGCTGATTACCGCGACTTCAACCGCGAGACCTATGTCCGGGGGCGGGAGACCTTTGACCGGACCTATGCCGAGTTCAAGGAACTTCTGATCGGCGCATGGTGGCGCGACCAACAGATGGCGAAGGAGGCAGAGGATGGCACGCAGGAGGCTTGAGGTTCCGTCAGCCGATGAGCTGAAGAAGATCGAGGAAGGTTTCGCACGCGAAACCTCCCGCGACGGATCGGGGGTGCGGCCGCCGATTGCGCATGTTGCGGGCGAAGCCGCTGCGCTGTCAGCACCCCTGCCCGCGCCCTTGCGCGCACAGGCCGCGCGCGATGCAACGGATGCCGCGCGCCTGCGCCGGGCCGAGGCCGAGGGGCTGCTGATTACCGAGATCGGCATCGACGATGTTCATGCCGAGGAACTGGCCCGCGACCGGATGCGCATTGACGGCGCGCAGATGGATGAGCTGCGCGCCTCGATCCGGGCGCATGGGCTGCGGCTGCCGATTGAGGTGTTTGAGCTGGCGGAGCCGCGCGACGGGCGGCGCTATGGCCTCATCTCGGGCTGGCGGCGGTTGTCGGCGTTGCGCGGGCTGCATGCCGAGACGGGCGAGGCGGCTTATGGCCGGGTACGCGCCTTTGTCCGCAGGCCTGAGAATGCGCAGGCGGCCTATGTGGCGATGGTCGAGGAGAACGAGATCAGGGCTGAGCTGTCACAATATGAGCGGGGCCGGGTGGCGGTGCTGGCGGCGGGCGAGGGGGCGTTTGCCAATGTTGAGACGGCGGTGGAGGCGCTGTTCCACGCCGGTTCGCGCGCGAAACGCTCCAAGGTGCGCAGCTTCGCGCTGATCCATGAGGAACTGGGTGACCTGCTGAGCTTTGCGCCCGCCCTGTCTGAGCGCGCCGGGCTGCGGCTGGCGCAGGCGCTGCGGGCCGGATACGGGGCCGAGATGCGCGGCGCGCTGGCCAGCGGGCAGGGGGTGAGCGCCGAGCAGGAATGGGCGCTGCTGGAGCCGCTCATTCTGGCCGCCGAGGCCGAGGGCAGCGACCCGGCGCGCGGCGGGCGGCCCCGGTCGGCGCCGGTGAAGCGCGCGGTCCGCGAGGATACGGTGCCGCTGGCCAATGGCATGAGCATCATCCGCGAGCATGACGGCAAGAACTATCTGATCCGGTTCAAGGGTGCGCAGGTGGATGCGGAGCTGGTGAATACGGTGATGCTGGAAATTCAGCGGCTGCTGGGGCCGGAGTGAGAAGGGCTTAGGTTTCGCATGCGAAACCTGCCGGGCGGGGCGGTGACAGAGGGGGAGGTTTCGCATGCGAAACCTCCCTCTTTTTTTGTGCCGGTGGCAGGGTGCTTGCTGAGAGGTTTCGCATGCGAAACCTCTTCTTTCCTATCGCGGCATTGCGGTTGACGGCGTGGTAAACAGGTTTCGCATGCGAAACCTCCATCCCCTCTCGGCGCGCGCAGCGCTAATGTTCACGTAATGTTCTTAATTATTTCCAGCTTCAACGATTCGGATCTGCCGGTGAAGCGGGCGAAATGCCTAACATTTGGGCGGCGCGGCGGCCGAAATTCTGCGCCGCAGAATGCTTGCGCAGGCCGCGCTTGTCAAAACGCCGGGAATTTCCGCAGCATCCGGGGGCAGGGATGCCCTTGCGTAAACACTGCCCGGCCGCCTGATCTGGCCGGAACCGACAGCCGGGCAGCGACAACAACGGATGCTGCGAAACGTCAGATGGTGTCATTTGCAACACAATGCAAGCACCGGGACGCATCGCGGCACGCTCACAGGGAGAGTGCTTAATGAACAGGAAAACTTTGTTTGCGACGGTGGCCGCCTCGGCGCTGATTGCCGCTGCCGCCCCCGCCGCCGCCGACTGCCCCATCAAGGTGGGTGTGCTGCACTCACTTTCCGGCAGCATGGCGATCTCAGAGACCACGCTGCGCGATGTCATGCTGATGCTGATTTCCGAGCAGAACGCCGCGGGCGGGCTGCTGGGTTGCGAGATTGAGGCGGTGGTGGTTGACCCGGCCTCGGACTGGCCGCTGTTTGCCGAACGGGCGCGGGAGTTGCTGACGGTCAACGAGGTGGATGTGATCTTTGGCGCCTGGACCTCGGTCAGCCGGAAATCGGTGCTGCCGGTGCTGGAGGAACTCAACGGGCTGATGTTCTACCCGGTGCAGTATGAGGGGCAGGAAAGCTCGCGCAACGTGTTCTATACGGGTGCGGCGCCGAACCAGCAGGCGATTCCGGCGGTGGATTATTTCATCGAGGAACTGGGCGTGGAGAGCTTTGCGCTTCTGGGTACCGACTATGTTTACCCGCGCACCACGAACAACATTCTGGCCGCTTATCTGGCCGAGCAGGGGATTCCGGCGGAGAATATCTTCGTCAACTACACGCCGTTCGGGCATTCCGACTGGTCAACGATTGTGTCGGATGTGGTGGCGCTGGGGGCTGGCGGGCAGCAGGTGGGGATTATCTCCACCATCAATGGTGACGCGAATATCGGGTTTTATACCGAGCTGGCGGCGCAGGGTGTAAGCGCGGATGACATTCCGGTGGTGGCGTTCTCTGTGGGCGAAGAGGAGCTTTCGGGGTTGGATACCTCGCGGCTGGTGGGGCATCTGGCGGCGTGGAATTACTTCATGTCGGCCGATACGCCCGAGAATGAGGCCTTCATCGAGGCATGGCATGCGTTCATTGGCGATGAGGCCCGCGTGACCAATGACCCGATGGAGGCGCATTACATCGGCTTCAACATGTGGGTGAATGCGGTGACCGAGGCCGGGACCACCGATGTGGATGCCGTGCGTGAGGCGATGTGGGGGCAGGAGTTTCCGAACCTGACCGGGGGGACGGCGGTGATGCTGCCCAACCACCATCTGACGAAGCCTGTGCTGATCGGCGAGATCCGTGCCGATGGCCAGTTCGACATCATCAGCCAGACCGAGGAAGTGCCGGGCGCGGCCTGGACCCCGTTCCTGCCGGAAAGCGCCACGCTGGTCAGTGACTGGCAGGAGCTGGAATGCGGCATGTTCGACACGGCGACGGACACCTGTGTGCAGCTGACCTCGAACTACTGAGTGGTGACGGGTGCGCGGCTTTGGCTGCGCACCCCATTGAACGGGAAAGCCCATGCGGATGATCTTTCGCGCGGTGTGTCTGGCCTTTGTGCTGGTCACGCCTCTGGCCGCGCAGACCCCTTTGCAGGACGTGTTGCAGGCCCATCAGGCAGCCGTTGCCAACCCCTCACGCGGGACGGTGGAGCAGGTGCTGTCCGCGCTGCGGGAGGCGGAGCCACCCGGCACGGCCGAGTTTCTGCGCCTCTGGCAGGAGCGGGAAGTGTATGAAGAGCCGGGTTCGGGACTGTTTTACTTTGCGCGGGCCGAGGGGCGGGCGCTGGTGCTGGTGGATATCGACACCGGCGCTGAGGGGCCGCAGGTGAGCACGCGCGAGGTGAACCAGATACGCCCGAATGCCGGGGTCCGGCGCGATATCGGGGCGGCGCTGGTGCGGTTTGAGCTGACGGCGGATGACCCCGCGCGCAGGCTGGCGGCGCTGGAGGCGATTGGCCGCAGCCCGGATGCGGAGCAGATACCGCTGTTGGCGGAGTCGATTGAGGAGGAGCCTGACGCGCGGATACGGCTGCGCAAGGAGCGGGTGCTGGACCTGCTGAACGCGCGGTTTGCCACGGATACGGCGGCGCGGGTGGATGCGATCGAGGGGTTGGCGGGCGATATCAGCACGGAGGCGCGGCGCGCGCTGAACCAGATATTGCAGACCACGCCCGGGGTGGGCACGGCGCTGCCGGAAGGCTCTAACATCGCCCGTGTGCGCATTCCCGGCACCCATATGTCGGTCAACGCAGCCTATGACGAGCTGGCCGGGGCAGGGCTGGTGCCGGTGCGTCAGGGGCGCAATGCGATCCGCGATGCGCTGCGGGGCCATGTCAGTGACGGTGCGGTGGGCGGTGTGCCGCTGCACCGGCTCAATGAGACCGTGGCGCGGGAGGAGGCCTATACGGCGCTGGAGGCCGCCGGGCTGGTGCCGCCGCTGGTTACCGAGGCGGAGATCCTTGCGGTGGTGGAGGCGCATGTGTTCTTTGACGCCTATACAGAGCCTGATCAGGCCGTTACCGACGCCGCGCGCGCAGCGCTGGACAGCACCGGCACGCGGATCAGGGCGTTCCAGTTTCTGGGCATCACGCTGGATGCGCTTTCGCTTGCGTCGATCTTCTTTCTGGCCGCCATCGGCCTGGCGATCACCTTTGGCGTGATGCGGGTGATCAACATGGCGCATGGTGAGTTCATCATGATGGGGGCCTATACCGGCTATGTGGTGCAGACCTTCATCCCGGATTACACCGCCAGCCTGATCGTGGCGCTGCCTTTGGCCTTTGCAGTGACGTTCGGCGCGGGGGTGGCGATGGAGCGGCTGGTGATCAGACATCTCTATACCCGCCCGTTAGAGACGCTTCTGGCCACCTTCGGCATCTCGATTGCGCTGCAACAACTGGCCAAGAACATCTTTGGCACGCAGGCCCGGCCCCTCACCGCGCCGGACTGGCTGGCAGGCGCAATCAGCATCAATGATATCGTGTCCATCAGCACCATAAGGGTGGCCATTTTCGTGCTGGCGCTGATGTTTCTGGCGATGCTGCTGTTCATCCTGCTGCGCACAAGGCTGGGGCTGGAGGTGCGGGCGGTGACGCAGAACCCCGGGATGGCGGCGAGTGTGGGGATCAACCCGGACAAGATCAACATGCTGACCTTTGGCCTTGGTTCGGGCATTGCCGGGGTCGCTGGCGTGGCGATTGGCCTTTATGCGCAGGTCACGTCCGAGATGGGCTCGGCCTATATCGTGCAGAGCTTCATGACCGTGGTTGTGGGCGGTGTCGGCAATGTCTGGGGGACGCTGGCCGGGGCAGGGCTGATCGGTTTCCTGCAAAAGGGGATCGAGTGGTTCAACCCCTCGAACACGCTCGCAGCCCAAACCTATATGGTTCTGTTCATCATTCTGTTCATCCAGTTCCGGCCCAAGGGCATCATCGCTCTCAAAGGCCGTGCAGCGGGGGATTAAGCCATGTCAGACACTGTTTTAATGCACGCCCGCCGCCGTTTGCTGCGTGAAAACCCGTCGGTGACGTGGTTCATGCTGGCGCTGGGGGTGTTTACGCTGGTGATCAGCGTTCTATCGGAAGGCGTGGGCGTTGGCCTCGTGTCTACCTCGATGGTCAAGATCCTGGGGATGACGCTGTGTTTGTGCCTGATTGCGGTCGCTATGGACGTGGTCTGGGGCTATTGCGGCATCCTCAGCCTTGGCCATTTCGCGTTTTTCGGGCTGGGCGGGTATGCCATCGGCATGTGGCTGATGTATGCGCGCACCGAGATTGTGATCAGCGATTCACTGGCACGAGGGACGATTCCACCGACCGAGGCCGAACTGTCGGAGGCCGTGGCGGCGCAGATATTCGGCGTTGTCGGCACGTCAGAGCTGCCCCTGATCTGGACATTCGCAGGGTCATTGCCATTCCAGCTTGCCATGGTGGTGCTGGTGCCGGGCCTTCTGGCGCTGGTGTTCGGCTGGCTGGCGTTCCGCAGCCGGGTGACAGGGGTTTACCTGTCGATCCTGACGCAGGCGATGACGCTCGCGCTGGCGCTCTACCTGTTTCAGAACGATACCGGCCTGCGCGGCAACAACGGGCTGTCAGGGTTGCAGAATATTCCGGGCCTTTTGCATGTGCCGCAGGCGGTGTTGTCGGTGTGGTTCCTCTGGGCCTCGGCATTCGCTTTGGGGGCGGGGTATCTCATGTTCGCATGGGTGGTTTCAGGCAAATTCGGCTCTGTCATCCGGGCGATCAGGGACAACGAGGCGCGGGTGCGGTTTCTGGGCTACAACGTGGAGGGCTACAAGCTGTTCGTGTTTACCCTCACCGCAATCGTCTCTGGTATCGCAGGGGCGCTGTATTACCCGCAGGCGGGCATCATCAACCCCGCCGAGCTGGCACCCATCGCCAGTATCTACCTTGCCGTCTGGGTGGCGATAGGCGGGCGTGGGCGGCTTTATGGCGCGGTGATCGGCGCGGCGGGCGTGTCGCTGCTGTCAAGCTGGCTGACCGGGGGCGGCGCACCGAACATCGACCTGGGGTTTTACCGCATATTGTGGACGGAATGGTGGCAGGTGTTGCTGGGGCTGGGGTTTGTCATGGTGACGCTGTTCGCGCCGAAAGGCATTGGCGGGTTGTTTGACTATCTGGTGAGGAAACGCTGATGCAGACACTTTTGGAGATGTCCGGTGTCTCGGTCACGTTTGACGGCTTTCGCGCCATCAACAACCTGTCGATTGCGGTGGGGGAGCCGGAATTGCGCGCCGTTATCGGCCCGAATGGTGCCGGGAAGACCACGTTCATGGATATCGTCACCGGCAAGACGCGGCCTGACAGCGGGCGGGTGGTGTTTGGTGAGCGGCAGATGGACTTGCTGAAGATGAGCGAGAGCCAGATTGCGCGCGCCGGGATTGGGCGGAAGTTTCAGAAACCGACGGTGTTCGACGAGCAAAGCGTGCGCGACAATCTGGCGATGGCGTTGAAGAACCGGCGCGGGCCTTTGTCGGTGCTGATGTGGAAGGCGGGTGCGGCGGACCGCGCGCGGATTGAGGCGCTGGCCGAGGAGATTGGTTTGCTGTTGCGGCTGGAGGACCGGGCGGGCGATCTGAGCCATGGGCAGAAGCAATGGCTGGAGATTGGCATGCTGCTGGCGCAGGACCCGCGGTTGCTGCTGGTGGATGAGCCTGCGGCGGGGATGACGCCGGCGGAGCGGGAGCACACCACCGACCTGCTGAAACGGGCGGCGCAGACACGGGCGGTGATGGTAATTGAGCATGATATGGAGTTCATCCGGCGGCTGGATTGCCGGGTGACGGTGCTGCATGAGGGCGCGGTTCTGGCGGAGGGCAGTCTGGACCATGTGACGAAGAATCAACAGGTGATTGATGTCTATCTGGGGCGTTAGAGCATGTTAGAGGTGAAGGATCTGACGCTGCATTACGGGGCGTCGCAGATATTGCACGGGGTCTCGCTGGTGGCGCGTCCGGGCGCGGTGACGGCGGTGATGGGGACGAACGGGGTGGGCAAGACCAGTCTGTTGCGGGCGATTGCCGGGCGGCACCCGTATTCGGGCGGGTCGATCACGCTGGACGGGCAGGCGCTGGGGCATCTGTCGGCGGTGCAGGCGGCGCGGGCGGGGATTGCCTATGTGCCGCAGGGGCGGGAGATTTTTCCGCTGCTCAGCGTGACCGAGAATTTGCAGACCGGGTTTGCGTGTTTGCCGAGGGGTGAGCGCAGGGTGCCGGAGCGGATTTATGAGCTGTTCCCGGTGCTGAAGCAGATGGGTGAGCGGCGCGGCGGCGATCTGTCAGGCGGGCAGCAGCAGCAACTGGCGATTGCGCGGGCGCTGATCATGCGGCCACGGGTGTTGCTGCTGGATGAGCCGACCGAGGGGATTCAGCCGAACATCATCAAGCAGATCGGCAAGGTGATTGAGCTGTTGCGCGAAGAGGGCGAGATTGCGGTGGTGCTGGTGGAGCAGTATTTCGACTTTGCGCATGATCTGGCGGATCAGTTCTGCGTGCTGAACCGGGGGGAAGTGGTGCTTTCGCGCGCGGCGGGTTCCGTCACGCGCGAGGAGATACTGGAGCGTGTCTCGCTCTGAGGTTCACAGCTGTGAACATGCCTCAGCCGTGTTCCTGCCAGCGCTGGTGGATCTCATCCAGCACATCCTGCGCATTGACTTCCAGCCAGTCGGCAAAGGCCGGGTCCAGCGTCAGGTCAAGCTGGAGGCCTTTCGCCGATTTGCGCAGGGTGCCTGCGGGCTGGCCGCCCAGTTGCAGGGGCGTGGCAGGGGTGCGGGGGGTGCTGTTGGGGCGTTTGAGGGCGCGGGCGACGGCCTCGAACGCCGCCGTGGAGGGATCGGTGCCCTCAGGCGCCTTGTCGCGGGCCTGTTGGGCGGTGGCGATGAGGCGGGGGCGGTCAGGCGTGCCCTCGGTCAGATCTTTGACCAGCGCCTCCCACCGGGGGCGGCCGATGCCATGGGCGGGGCCGATGGCCTGCGCCAGATCGCTGCCCACAGCGCGGGCGACGGAAAGCGCCATCGAGACGGCGGAGCGGGTGGCGTTCAGCACCTCGGCCACCTGGGCCTGGGTGCCAAAGCCGGTTTCCAGCAGCTCCTGCGCGAAAAGCGCGCGCTCGATATAGCTGAGGTCACGCCGCGCGGTATTCTCGGAGACCTGAGCGCGGAGCGCGGCGCTGTCATCCAGATGGGCGATCAGCGCGCGGACCTTGGACAGCTTGTCAGAGCTGCGGATCGCCTCAAGCCGGCGGCGGCCATAGACCAGCAGGTAGCGGTTCGGCTGATCAGGATGGCGGCGCACAAGGATGGGGACGGTCTGGCCATTGGCCTCGATGGAGGCGCGCAGATCGGCGACATCGCTGGGGTCCAGCCGGTCTGACAGGCGGTCATCCTCTACGTCAGTGGGGTCAATCTCCCAGACATGATGGGCATCGACGGCATCGCGGGCGGAACGCAAAGCGCGGTTGGAAGACATCATGCTGGTGGCGGGCGTCCCTGCCCCTGCACCTGCCCCTGCGGCGGCAATGCTGTCGAGCATCGAAAGCCGCTTTTTCTTGTTGTCGGTCATCAGCGCCCCCATGTCTGCTGGATAAGTTGCGAAATTTCGTCATTCACCGCGTTCAGGCTTTCAAGCGCGCGGTCATAGGTGGTGCGGGTAAAGGCGCTGCGCTCAACCTCATAGAGGGTTTGCTTGGTCAGCCCCGCATCGGAAATGGCGGTGGATTTGAGCATCGGCGCGTTGAGCACCTTGTCGCCATACATGGTGCGCAGAAAGGCGGTGATGCGGTTTTGCGGGGCGTCGGTGGGTTCAACGCGGGTCAGCAGATAGCGCATCCAGTCATGCGACATGTCGGCGCCGCTGTCAGCGATGACATCCATCAGATCGGCGGTCATGCGCAGAAACTGGCTCATTGACATGACATCAAGCATTTCGGGGTGGATGGTGACCAGCACGCCGGTGGCGGCGGAAAGCGCCGACATGGTGAGGAAGCCAAGCTGCGGCGGGCAGTCGATGACCACCACGTCATAGTTTTCATCGACCTGCGCAAGGGCCTCTTTGACGCGGAAGAAGAACAGCCCGGCATTGCCCTGCGACAGGGCGCGCGGGGTGTCATGCTCAAATTCCATCAGCTCAAGGTTGCCGGGGACCAGATCAAGGTTGGGGATATAGGTTTTGCGGATCACGTTGGCGATGGGCACCGGGTTGTCATAGCGGATGGCGTCATAAAGGGTGCCGCCATCGGGCAGATCAAATTCCGGCTGGACGCCGTGCAGCGCGGTGAGCGATGCCTGCGGGTCAAGGTCGATCGCCAGAACGCGGTAGCCCATGAGCGCGAGGCGCTGCGCCAGGTGGGCCGAGGTGGTGGTCTTGCCGGAGCCGCCCTTGAAATTCATCACGCCGATGATTTGCAGGTGATCGCCCGCGCGGCGCCCCGGCAGGTAATCACCGGGTTTGCGGGCGGTCTTTTCCAGCAGAACGCGCAGCGCGTGGATATCCTCGGCGGAATAGAGGCGGCGGTTGCCCGGGGTGGTATCAGGCGAGGGGCCTTTGCCATCCAGATGCAGCTTGCGCAGGTAGGAGTCATTGACGCCCAGCAGGGCTGCGGCCTCACCGGAGGTGAATTTGCGCATGGTTTTGGAGGCATCAGGCGGGAAAAGGTTTTCGCGCTGCGCATGGAGTTGCGCGGCCAGCCATTCGGAATGCTGGCGGATGACCGCGTTGAGGTCTTCGGGGGTGGTTCTGCTCATTTGCGCTCACATCTTTGCTTCGTGTTCACGGTTATTGGCGTTTGGCCGGTTTTTTCCGTGAATAATGGCTGATGGGGCAGGGTGGTGCAAGCGGTTCCTGCCGGTTTGCAAAATTGGATGTTGCTAATAAACGGTCGTTTGTAAGCGGGTGCGACCGGGGCCGCGTTGCCCTGCGCCTCAGGTTTACTGCTTCTGCGTGCGATACGGCTGCTGATGGCGGGCGGCGAGGGGGCGCAGCAGGCCCTGATTTTTCGCAATATCCGGGTAGTGCGCAGAACGGCAATATTTTGCGCATGTAAAAACGGGACTCTTTGCGCTGATGATTCAGCATCCCTCTGCCTGCGACGACTGAAACGGCTGTTCCGGGCAAAGCGGGAAGCGGCGCGCTGGTTGGCCGGGGCGAAAATGTGATCGCCCGGGCGGCGTGAGGCGGGGAACAAACCCCGGGCTGAGGGGGTTTCCGATCGAAACTGAATGCCAGGTCAAGGGAACATCATGCTTGTCCAGACCCCTCCTGTTTCTGCCGTATCCGGGCTTCATGCCGGGCCGTCCGTTGAAGCGCTGCCGCAGCCTGACCCGTTTTCCGTACGCACCGCCGAGGCGGGCCAGCGGCGGCTGGTCATTGTGTCGAACCGGGTTGCCGATCTGCGCTCTTCCCAGCAGACGGGGGGGCTGGCCGTGGGGCTGGCGGATGCGTTGCGCAAACGCGGGGGAATCTGGTTTGGCTGGAACGGCGCGCGCGAGGGAGAGACCGGCGGCCCGGTCGAAGCGCGCCAGACCGGCAATGTCACCACGCTCGGCGCGCCGGTTTCACCGGAAGATTTTTCGGCCTATTATCTGGGCTATGCCAATTCCGTCCTCTGGCCGCTGTTGCATTACCGCCTTGATCTGGTGGATTACAGCGCCGCCAGCTTTGAGGCCTATCTGCGGGTTAACGAGGCCTTCGCGCGGCAGCTGATGCCCTTTCTGAAGCCCGATGACGTGATCTGGGTGCATGATTACCACCTGATCCCGCTGGCGGCCTGCCTGCGCAAGCTGGGGTGCCGCCAGCGGATCGGGTTTTTCCTGCACATTCCGTTCCCGCCGCCGGACCTGCTGACCGCCTCGCCGGATCATCCGCAGCTTGTCGATGCGCTGGTGGATTATGATCTGGCAGGGTTTCAGACCCATACCGATGTCAGCAACCTGAAGACCTATCTGCGCACCCGGACCTCCGCGCAGGAGCTGCCGGGGGGGCGGTTCAGGCTGGGCGCACGGAATGTGCAGATCAGACGGTTTCCGATTGGTATTGACGCGCGCGGTTTTGCCGAACTGGCCCGAAGGGAGGATACCGACCCGGCCATCACCCGGATGCGCCGCCGTCTGGGCGGACGGCAGCAGATCATCGGGGTGGACCGGCTGGATTATTCCAAGGGCCTGCCCGGGCGCTTCAAGGCGTTTGAGGCGCTGCTGTCGCAGCACCCTGAGCTGGCCGGGGCAGTCACGTTTCTGCAGATCGCCCCGCCGACGCGCGAAGGGGTGGGGGCCTATGCCGATATCCGCGATGAGCTGGAGCGGCTGGCAGGCTCGGTCAACGGGCGGTTTGCCAGTTTCGACTGGACGCCGCTGCATTACATCCACCGCCCGGTTCCCCGCAACACCCTGGCGCCGCTGCTGCGGCTGAGCAAGGTCGGCTTTGTGACGCCGCTGCGCGACGGGATGAACCTTGTGGCCAAGGAATATGTCGCGGCGCAGGACCCGGATGATCCGGGCGTGCTGATCCTGTCGCAATTCGCGGGCGCGGCGGAGGAGATGCGGGAGGCGCTGATCGTCAATCCTTATGACGTGGATGCCATGGCGCAACAGCTTCACCGCGCGCTGACCATGTCGCTTGATGAACGCCGCACGCGCCATGCCGCGCTGCTGGCGCATGTCACCACCGCGACGGCGCGCGGCTGGCTTGAGGGGTTTCTGGCCACCCTGACGGCTGACCTCGGCGAGGGTGCGGTGCGGCTGGCTGGCGGCGGCAGCGGAGCGCTGCCTGACACCCCGACGTTGGAAGGGATCAGGGAATGGTTGCGCGCGAGCCCGGACAATCTGGGCGGCGCAAGCTGGCATGACTGAGGCGCGCGCCGCTCAGATCATCGCGATGAAGGGGACGATGACGAACCACGCGATGTAAAGCAGGCCCAGCCCCATCAGCAGATCAATCCGCCGCTCGGGCGCGCCCTCATCCAGATAGCGGCGCATCAGCCAGAGCAGAAGGGCGGCGTGGGGCAGGGCGATGAGCGGCAGCGCCAGACCCACCGGCACCGGGCTGAAGGCCAGCACCAGCGCCCCGATGGCCGACAGCGCCAGAAACACCATCGCCAGCCGAACACTGGGCACAATACCCAGCTTGACCACCAGCGTGGACTTGTCGCCCTCAATGTCGGCGCTGTAGTCCGGCACCCCGGACAGGATGATGGCGGGCAGCACGGCCAGCGCGATTACCCCCGCCAGAAGCCAGGGTTGCCCGGCGGACAATGCGCCGCCCTGTGCGACATAGCCCAGCAGCAGCACACCCGGCCCATGGGTCAGCGCCACATCCAGCTCACCCAGCCCCCGGTGCGACAGTTTCAGCGGCGGGATCGTGTACCCGAGTGCCAGCACGGCCAGCACCATCAGCACCGCCAGCACCACAAGCGGGGCAGGGGTGACCAGCAGCAGTGCCGCCGTTGCCGCCGCGCTCACCCCCAGCGCCACGCCTGTGCCGCGCCACATCTCGGCGCGCGAAAAGCCGCCTTCGTGCAGGCTGCGCCCGCCGCCGTTGAACGGGCTCCAGAAGCGGTTGCGGGCGTCGCTTTCATAATCATGGAGATCGTTGGTCAGAACGGTTGCCACCTTCAGCGCGACCATCGCCACAAGGCCAAGGAAGAATGCCCAGAGGTTGAGCGGGGCAGGCATCAGAAGGGCGCCAAGCGTATAGGCCAGCGCGCTCATCGGGTAGAATTGCGGGCGCACAGCCTTCAGCCAGCGCCCTACCGCGTGCAACTGGCCCTGCACCGGCCCGCGCGGGCCGTCGGCGCGGCTCGCCCCCAGCGCATGCGCCTCTCTTATCCAGCCCTCACGCGTGGGCTGATCGGAATGGCTGGGCGCGGCAAAGGTGTTTACCGCGACTGTCGTGATACCGCACAGGCCCAGCGTGGCGCGCGACAGCGACTTTGCCCCGGGCGCGCCCTGAATCCAGCGATAGACCGCGGGCGGCACATCCATGGTGATCAGCAGCTCGGCCGTGCGTGGGGCCAGCATTCCATAGTAATGCCCGCCCTCCTCGCGGAAGGCGAAACCGGGATACAGCACCCGGTCCAGAAAACCCTTGAGGCGGGCGGGCATTGTGCCCCACCAGTTGGGAAAGACGAAAACCAGATGCTGCGCCCAGTCCACAAGGTCGCGCGCGCGCTCCAGATCAGGCTCAAGCGGCTGGTGGGCGGGGGAACTGGCGGTGACATCGGCGTCAAAGGTCATCGTGGCCAGATCAACCACCTCGACCACGCAGCCCGCCTCGCGCGCGCCCTCGACATAGGCGCCGGCAAGGGCAGAACACAGGCTGCCGGGGCGCGGGTGGCCGAGGATGACCAGAAGGCGCGGCGCATCGGGGGCGGGGGAAAACACGGGTGTCCCGTAACCGGCGACCTCGGCTGCGGGGCGGGGTTCCGGGCCGGTTGCGGCGGGGGCGTCAGCGCGGGTCTCAGGGGCAGGGGCGTCAAGAGACATCGGCATTCCTTTGGGTTGCATGCCCCGGCGGCTGGTGGCTTTCGCGGGTTTGCCGGGGCACTCATCTTTCAACCCCTGTGCAGGGCGTTGGTTGCAAAGGGTGTCGCCTTCGCCGCCGTGGCGCGCGGCGCGGGTGTCAGCGCCCCAGCAGGAACCAGAGCACGACAAGCGCGATGATGGCGCCCACCGCGTAGGTCATCCAGGGCCGCGAGGGGACAGGGCCGCTGTTCACCGGCCCGCGCGGAGGCTGCAAGGTGGCGTCTGAGTCAAATTCGCGGGTTTCGTGGCCATGCAGCACCGCCGGGGCGGCACTGTCTGTTGTGGCGTCCTTGCGAAGCTCGTGTTCACGCGCCATGCGCAACTGTTCGGGGCTGATGGGTGTGCCTGCGGCTTCGTCATCGGTGCCCAGCGGTGCGGCGGAGGGGTCGGGGTAGGGGTTCTTGTCGCGCCCCCGGCCACGGTC
This sequence comes from Pararhodobacter sp., assembly GCF_036802785.1. Classification (GTDB taxonomy): domain Bacteria; phylum Pseudomonadota; class Alphaproteobacteria; order Rhodobacterales; family Rhodobacteraceae; genus Pararhodobacter. Next base: position 28,476 of record NZ_DAIRVN010000032.1, on the reverse strand, counting down.
AAGATCATCGCCCAGCCCTGCGGCGGGCGGCGTGCCGTGTTTGTCCTGCGTCATGTCATTCTCCTGCGGTTCATCTGTCAAGGAACCTGTCCGCGTGCGGATTGTTCCCGGAAGGGCCAACCCCGCGCGATTCGGCGGGGGTGGCAGGGCGCGCATCACCCGGCGCGCAGGATCGCCAGCGGCAAATGGCGGAAGAGGGCGGAGGGGCTGCGCGCATCCACCGGCATGGCGTCGATCAGGTTGTGCCAGGTGCCGCCCGCGTTCCCGGGCAGCAGGATGCCCGGCAGCAGGATGCGGGTGTCAGACCATGCGCGCGCGTCATGCGAGGCCGGGTGCAGCGCAGCGGCGACCATCAGGCGCTGGTCGCCGGCGCGGCGGATGAAGCCCAGAAAGCCCGCTGCCGCCGGGCCTTCGGCCTTCAGCGGCTCATAGCTGCCTTGGGCGAACAACCCCGGCTGGTCGGCGCGCAACCACAACAGGCGGGCCACCAGCGCCAGTTTGACCTGTTCTGCCGGGCGGTCTTTGGCATGGATGGGGCCTTGGGCAAGATCAGGCAGCAACGCGGCGCGGCGGGCGAAATCAACCGGGCGGCGGTTGTCGGGGTCAACAAGGCTGTGGTCCCACATCTCGGCGCCCTGATAGATGTCAGGCACGCCCGGCACCGTCAGTTTGAGGGCGGTCTGGATCAGGCTGCCGGCTTCGGCCTGCGGCTGGATGCGGCGCAGGAAATCGGTGAAGGAGGAGACGAACGCCTGCGACCCAAGCGCCCTTTGCACCAGCGCGCGGATGGCATTTTCATAGCCTTCATCGCCAAAGACCCAGCGCGTGTTCACTCCGGCCTCGCGCACCGATTTGAGCATGGCCTCAGTCACGCGCTCTATCAGCCCTGCCATATCCGGCGTGCCCTCAGGCCAGACGCCGGTGAGAAGCTGATAGAAGAAATACTCCTCAGCGGGGTCAACGGGCGCATCGGGCGCCGCAAGCTGCGCGCGCCATTCGGCAAGCTTTTGCTGCCACAGGCCGGTATGGCTGGCGATGGTGACGATCCGCATGCGCGCATCCTCGCCCCGTTTGGTATCATGCGAGGCGGTGCCGAGCATGTTCTGCGGCGCCTGTTGCAGGCGGGCTTTCTGGGCGGCATGGAAACCGGCAATGGTGGATGTGAAGTGCCCGGGGTGCGAGCCCACCTCATTGAGCGCGATCAGCCGGTTGAAGCGATAAAGCGCGCGGTCCTCCAGCCCCTTGGCCATCACCGGGCCGGAAAGCTGCTGAAAGCGCATGACGGCTTCAAGGGTTGCCTCAGACAGTGCGGGCAGGCGCGCGGGCAGATCGAGCGTGAGGATGTCCGACAGCATTTTCCAGATCGCCGGGTCAAGCTCTGGCGCCTTGGCGCGCGCCCGGTCTAGCGCTGCCGCGATGCGCGCGCGCCCCTCGGGCGCGATGCCGTCAGCGTCGGCATAGGGGCGATAGATATCCAGCGCGGCGAGGGTCTGCGCCAGCCCTTCGCGGATCGCCCCGCGCCCCAGATCGGCCCATTCGGGCACGCTGGCCGCCAGCGCCACAACACGCCCCAGCAGCGCCTCCAGCTCAGCCCGCATGGGGCCGGAGAGGACCGCCAGCTTGCCCTCATGCACCACGCGCTGCGGCGGGTCATCGCGCCCGGTTACCTCGCGCCAGAGCGCGCTGAGCGCATCGGTGCCTGCGGGATCGGCAAGAAGGGTCACCACCTCATTGGCGAATTCATAGCCGGTGGTGCCGTCGGTCTGCCAGTCAGCGGGCAGCCTCTCATCCGGGCCAAGGATCTTTTCGACATAGAGGGGAAAGGGCCTGCCCACCGCTTCGCGCAGGCGCAGGCAATAGGCTTTCGGGTCGCGCAGCCCGTCGATATGGTCAATGCGCAGCCCGTCCACCAGCCCGTCGCGCAGCAGCGACAGGACCAGCGCATGGGTTTCGTCAAAGACGCGCGGGCATTCGACGCGCACACCCGCCAGATCGCTGATGGTAAAGAAACGGCGGTAGTTGATGGCGTCGGCGTCAAGGTTGAACCGGGCGGCGCGCCAGTGCTGGCGGGCGATCAGGCTGTGCAGGCACGCGGGGTCATCAAAGGCGGCCAGCGTGGCGCCCTCGCTGGCAAGGCTCGCGTAGAGCGCTGGCCAGCGGGGATCATCCGGCGCGGCGTCGGACATCGTTGCGAAGTCGTCGGCAAGGGGCGAGGATGCTTCGCGAAGCACCATCGCATAATCGCGGGGGCAGACGGGCAGGCGGTGCGTGTCATGCGCCCAGACCGCCAGCCGCCCGCGTTCATCCAGTCGCAGGGCCAGACCACCCTCAGAAAGCACCTCGGCGTAGGCCTTGCCAAGGAAAGGGAACAACAGCTTGCCGTCAAGGCCGGGCGCTTGCCAGTCGATATCGAACCAATGCGCATAGGGGCTGTCAGGCCCCCATTCCAGCACGCTTTCCCAATAGGCATTGTCTGCGCCACCGATGCCCATGTGGTTGGGCACGAAATCAAGGATCAGGCCCAGACCCTGCACGCGCAGGGCCTGAACCATGGCGCGGAAGTCATCGTCAGTGCCAAGCGCGGGGTTCAGGCGGTTGTAATCGGTGATGTCATAGCCATGCGTGCTGCCCGTGCGCGCGGCAAAGACGGGTGAGGCATAGACATGGCTGACCCCCAGCGCGGCAAGATAGGGCGCAAGCGCGGCGGCATCGGCAAAGCGGAAACCGGCGTTGAACTGGAGCCGGTAGGTGGCGCGGAGCAGGGTCATGCGCGCGCCCCCGGCCGCGCAGCAGAGACGGCGGTGATGATGTCATGAAAGAGCGGTGTTGCGGTCAGCGCATCCAGGGAAAGGCCCAGCTTGTGCCGCCAGTTGGGGTAATCATCGACCGTGGAGGGGACGTTGACGGGGTTCAGCTCTGCCGCGAGATCTTCCAGCCGCACGGCGAACAGGCGCGAGGGGGCGCGCGACAGATGGGCATGCACCGCCGTGATCAGGGCAGGGGGGGCATCGCCCGGCGTGGCCTGCTTTGCGTCAGCCGCGCTCAGCAGGCCCGCCGCGCGCAGATCGGCCAGCAGGTCTGCCCGCTCGCTCCGCCGGGATGTTTCCTGCTCCAGCGCGGCCGTGTCGCTGATGAAACCGAAGCGGCGGCGCAAGGCGATGTCATCGCCGCGCCACCAGCCGCGAAAGGTCGGCAGGTCATGGGTGGACAGGCAGGCAAGCGCATTGCGGGGGTAGTCAGCGGGGGGGATGAAGCCCGCTTCCGTGCGCTCAAAGAAAAAGATGCGGTAGGACAGGATGTTGCAGGCGGCCATCACCGCCTGAAAGCCGGGCGGGACATTGCCCAGATCCTCGCCGATGATGACCGTGCGGTTTCTGCGTGAGGCCTCTGCCAGCGCGGTCAGCATGTCGCCCAGCGGATAGCGGGCATAGGTGCCTTCAGCCGCGCTTGCCCCTTCGGGCATCAGGAAAAGCTGCCACAGCCCCATCGCGTGATCAATCCTGAGCGCCCCGGCCTGACGGGTGGCCGCCCCGATCAGGCTGCGGAAGGGTGCGGCGTGTTCGCTGGCCATGGCCAGCGGCGACAGGGGCGCAAGGCCCCAGTCCTGCCCCTGTTCGTTGAAATAATCGGGCGGGGCGCCGATGCGCACATCGGGCAGCACATTGCGGCTTCCCCAGCTTCCTGACCCATCCGCCGCCTCACCCACCGCGAAATCGAGGTAGAGGCCGATCTGCATGCCCAGATCGTCACAGAGCCTGCGCAGGGCCTGAAGCTGCTGCGCGCAAAGATATTGCAGCCAGAGGTGAAAGCGGATCTGGTCTTCGTGGGTCTGGGCGAAATCCTGCACCGCAGGCCCTTCGGCATCGCGCCATTCCTCAGGCCATGCCAGCCAGCCAGCGCCATGCCCGCGCGCCACCATCTCGGCGGAGAGTGCCTCAAAAAGCGCATGACGGTGCAGGGCCTTGCCGCCCTCCTGCACGAAATCATCGGGAAGCTGCGCGCCTTGTGCCCAGATGGCGCGCAGGGTGCTCAGCTTGGCGGCGGCAACGCCCGGGTAGTCAACCAGCGGGGTTTGGCGCAGGCCATCCAGCGTTGCCTCATCGGCCATATCGGGCGTGAAGCCCGGCACATGGTCGATCGCCAGATAGAGCGGGTTCAGAAAGCGCCGGTTGGAGGGGGAGAAGGGGCTGCAGCGGGCAGGGTCGGCCAGAAACAACGCATGCAGGGGGTTGAGGCCCAGAAAATCAGCCCCGGCGGGCGCGGCCACCCGTGCCAGATGTTCCAGATCGGCGAAATCGCCGATGCCCCAGTTGCGCGCGCTGCGAAGCTGATAGAGCTGAAGCGCGATGCCCCAATGGCGGTGCTCACCGGGCAGGAAGCATTGCGCGCCCTCCGGTGCCTCAAGGCGCGGTTCGCTGGCCGGGGGGGCAAGCTGGTCGGCGCCGAAAGCGCGCAGCAGCTTTTCCAGCGTCTCGGGCGGGGGGGTGCGGATGGTGCCGCCGACCACCTCATAGTCGGGCTGGATGCCGTAGGCGCGGGCGCGGTCGGACAGGTTCATGCCGTGACCTCCAGCCAGAAGGTGACCTGATGCGGCGCAAGCGGGCCGGGTGTGCCAAGGATACAGTCGCCCGATGCACCGGGCAGCGCGGCGGTGTTGTCTGACAGGTTGGCGCGCAGCCCGAGCGTTGCGCCGTTCAGCCGCCAGTCAACCGCGATCAGCCCGTCCTGCGCCAGAAGCACCTTTCCGCTGTCCCCGCCCGCGCCCTTGAGATGGGGCACGATCTTTGCGTGGCGCAGCGCCAGCAACCCGCTGGTGAAGGCCAGCCATGCGCCCCCCTCGTCGGTGGCCGGGCGCGCCCAGTCGATGCGCGACGCCTCGAATGTTTCGGGGGCGTTGGGGTCAGGGATGGTGTCGCGCAATCCGGCGTCCTTGAAGGCCGCGAAACCCGCAAACTCCCGCCGCCGCCCCTCGCGCACGGCGCGGGCCAGATCGCCCTCGAAATCGGTGAAGAAGGCGAAGGGGCGGGTTTCACCCCATTCCTCACCCATGAACAGAAGCGGGATATGCGGTGACAGAAGATGAATGGTCATCAGCGCCCGCACCATGCCGGGTGTGGACAGGGTCAGAAGCCGTTCACCAAAGGCGCGGTTGCCGGTCTGATCATGGTTTTGCAGGAAATCGACAAAGGCGGTCGGTGGCAGATGCGCCGAGGGTGCGCCACGCGGGGCGTTTGCTGAGGGCGAATGCTCTCCTTGCCAGATGAACCCTTCGGCCAGTGCGCGGGCGAAGCGGGCAATGGGGTCATCGGTGAAATCGGCGTAATACCCTTCGCTTTCACGGGTGGCGATGACATGGGCGACGTTGTGGAAATCATCATTCCACTCGCCCGAATAGAGGCGCGGCTGCCCGCTTTCGTCGCGCGCGTGCAGGTGGGTGATGTTGCGGTTGTCTTCGGTGGTCAGATGCGCATGGGGGAAGCGCTCGCGGATGCGCAGTGCGATCTCGGTCAGGATATCAGGCTCGGTAGTGTCGCGGACATGGTCGATGGCATCAAGGCGCAGCCCGTCGAGGTGAAATTCGTCGATCCAGTAAAGCGCGTTCTCAATGAAGAAGCGGCGCACCGGGTCACGGTCATAGGCGATGGCATCGCCCCATGGGGTCTGGCGGTCAGGATCGAAGAACTCGGGCGCATAGGCGGCCAGATAATTCCCTTCGGGACCGAAATGGTTATAGACCACATCCAGCAGCACCATCAGGCCATGCCGGTGGGCGGCGTCAATCAGCGCTTTCAGATCATCGGGGGTGCCATAGGCCGGGTGCGGCGCGTAGGGCAGCACACCGTCATAGCCCCAGCCCCGGTTGCCCGCGAACTGCGCGACCGGCATGATTTCCAGCGCGGTGACGCCGGTTTGGGCGAGATGCGGTAGCTTTTCGATGGCGGCGCGGAAGGTGCCTTCAGGGGTAAAGGTGCCGATGTGAACCTCATGGATCACGGCCTCTTCCCATGGCCGGCCCGCCCATGGCGACCAGTCGAACGCGCCCGGGTCCATGACGCGCGAGGGGCCGTGAACATCGCCGGTCTGCGCGCGCGCGGCGGGGTCAGGCACCACCTGGCCGGTGTCCAGCATGAAGGCATAGGCGGCGCCCGCGCCGACGCCCGGCAGCGTCAGCTCAAACCAGCCCCCGTCGGTGGGTGTCATCGGGTGATCATTGCCGTCGCAGCGCAGCGTCAGGCGCTTCTGCCCCGGCGCCCAGAGGCGGAAACGGGTGCCGCCCTCGCCCGGCTCGGCGCCCCAGCTTTTGCGGAACATCCGCTTCATTCGGCGATATCCTCCAGAACCATGATGCTGCGTGAGGAAAGGTTGATCATCCCCGGCGCGACCCGTGGTGCCTTGCTCAGATGCAGGGTGCCCGCATCGCTGTCGAGCAGGCACACCCAGTTCTCACTGAAAGCGGGTGCCGGAAGCTGAAAATCCACGCCTTCAAAATGGCTGTTGAAAAGCACCAGCAGGCCCTGTGTGTTGTTCTGCAGCCGCATCCCCAATGTGCGGGCATCGGCATCATGCCAGTCGCAATCTTCCATCTCCGCGCCATCGGGGCGCAGCCATGCGACATCGACCTGCAGTTTCCTGTTGTGCAGGAACGAGGGCAGCGACAGCAGCGGGCGGGTGCGGCGCAACGCGATCAGGTCGCGCAGGAAGTCAGAGAACGCGGCATCGCGGGGCGCGGGGTCAGACAGGTCAAGCCAGTTCAGCGCGTTGTCCTGGCAATAGGTGTTGTTGTTGCCCTTCTGCGAGCGCCCGACCTCATCCCCCATCAGGATCATCGGGGTGCCCTGCGACAGCAGAAGGGTGGTCATCATGGCCCGGCGCAGCTTGTCGCGCAGGTCCAGCACCTCCGTATCGTCGGTTTCCCCCTCGACGCCGCAGTTCCAGCTGCGGTTGTCGGAATGACCGTCGCGGTTGTCTTCGTGATTGGCCTCGTTGTGCTTGTCGTTGTAGCTGACGGTATCCATCAGGGTGAAACCGTCATGCGCGGTGACGAAATTCACGCTGGACCATGGCCTGCGCCCGCGCTTGTCGAACTGCTCGGACGAGCCGGTGAGGCTGGCGGCCAGCGCGGGCAGCATCGACTGATCGCCCTTCCAGTATGAGCGCACGGTATCGCGGTAATGATCATTCCATTCGGCCCAGCCGGGCGGAAAATTGCCCAGCTGATAGCCGTTGGCGCCGGTATCCCATGGCTCGGCGATCAGTTTGACATGGGACAGGACCGGGTCCTGGCGCATGGCGTCAAGGAAGGTTGCGGCGGGGTTGAACTGCTCACGCTCACGGCCCAGGGTGGAGGCAAGGTCAAAGCGGAAACCATCGACATGGCAGGCCTCGACCCAGTAGCGCAGGCTGTCCATGACCATCTGCAACACGCGCGGATGTGTCAGGTCCAGCGCATTGCCGCAGCCGGTGGTATCGAAGTAATAGCGCGGATCATCGGCAAGGATGTAGTAGCTGGCATTGTCGATGCCACGGAAAGACATGGTGGGGCCAAGCTGGTTGCCCTCGGCGGTGTGGTTATAGACCACATCAAGGATCACCTCGATCCCGGCTTCGTGCAGACGGCGGACCATCAGCTTGAATTCATGCAGGTTCGAGCCCGACGAGACATAGCGCATGGCGGGTGAGAAAAATCCGATGGTGTTGTAGCCCCAATAGTTGGTCAGCCCCTTTTCGATCAGGTAGCGGTCATCGAAGAAGGCCTGCGTCGGCAGCAGTTCGATCGCGGTCACGCCCAGCTTCTGAAGGTGCTCGATGACACGCGGGTCTGCCAGCCCGCCGAAAGTGCCGCGCAGGTGTTCGGGCAGATCAGGCGCAAGCGCGGTCATGCCCTTCACATGCGCCTCATAGATGATGGTTTCGGCCCATGGGATATTGGGGCGCAGGTCAGGCCCCCATGTCACCGCCGGGTCAACGACCACGCATTTGGGCATCACGAAAGCGCTGTCGCGCCGGTCAAAGGACAGGTCTTCGCGGGGATGGCCGATCTTGTAGCCGAAGGTGGCGTCATGCCAGCGGTTATTGCCGTGCAGTTCAAGCGCGTAGGGGTCCAGCAGCAGCTTGTTGGGGTTGAAGCGGTGGCCATTGGCGGGGTCATAGGGGCCATGCACCCGGTAGCCGTAAAGCTGGCCGGGGCGGACCTGTGGCAGATAGCCGTGCCAGATTTCATCGGTGTATTCGGGCAGCGGGATGCGCGCGGTCTCGCGCCTGCCGCGACTGTCGAAAAGGCACAGCTCCACCTTGGTGGCATTGGCCGAGAAGATCGCGAAATTCGTGCCTGATCCGTCCCAGGTGGCGCCCAGTGTGGCCGGGCTGCCTTCGCGCACGATGACATCATGTTTTTTCATGCGGGGGTCATCACAATCATGGCCAGGGGTGGCAGTGTCAGTCGCAGGGAGTATTCACGCCCGTGCCAGGGCGCGGCCTCGGCCTCAACCCGTTCGGGGTTGCCGACATCCGAGCCGCCGTAGCGCGCGGAGTCTGTGTTGATCACCTCGCGCCAACTGCCCGGCAGGGGAACGCCCACGCGGTATTCCTCGCGCACGACGGGCACCAGATTGCAGATCACCACCATCGGCGGCGCGTCGTCGTCGGATTTGCGCATGAAGATCAGCACGCTTTGCTCGGTATCGCTGGCGTCAATCCATTCAAAACCCTCGGGGTCACAATCCAGCCGGTGCAGCGCGGGGTGCTCCCGGTAAAGGCGGTTCAGATCGCCCACCAGCGTCTGCACGCCCTGATGCAGCGGATCGTCCAGCAGGTGCCAGTCCAGCGACTGGTCATGGTTCCATTCCTTTTCCTGCGCGAATTCACAGCCCATGAACAAAAGCTTCTTGCCCGGATGGGTCCACATGAAGCCGAAATAGGCGCGCAGGTTGGCGAATTTCTGCCAGCGGTCCCCGGACATCTGCCGGATCAGCGAACCCTTGCCATGCACCACCTCGTCATGGCTGAGCGGCAGGACAAAATCCTCGGAAAAGGCATAGACCAGACCGAAGGTCAGGTCGTGCTGGTGGTGGCGGCGGTGGATGGGGTCACGGCGGAAATAGCCCAGCGTGTCATGCATCCAGCCCATGTTCCATTTGAAGCCAAAGCCCAGACCGCCATCGCCCACCGGGCGGCTGACCTTTGGAAATGCCGTGGATTCCTCGGCGATGGTGATCGCGCCGGGGTGATCGGTGACTACGCGCTCATTCACCTCGCGCAGAAAGGCGATGGCTTCAAGATTCTCGTTGCCGCCAAAGCGGTTGGGCACCCATTCACCGGGCTGGCGCGAGTAATCCAGATAGAGCATCGAGGCGACGGCATCGACGCGCAGCGCATCGACATGGAAGCGGTCCACCCAGTACAGCGCGCTGGCTTGCAGGAAGTTCGCAACCTCACGGCGGCCGAAATTGTAGATCAGGGTGTTCCAGTCCTGATGAAAGCCCTGTCGCGGGTCTTCATGCTCATAAAGCGCGGTGCCGTCGAACCGGGCCAGACCATGCGCATCTGAAGGGAAATGCGCGGGTACCCAGTCAAGAATGACGCCGATGCCGGCCTGATGCAGCCGGTCCACCAGCCGGGCAAAGCCCTCAGGCGGGCCGAAGCGGCTGGTCGGTGCGAACAGGCCGATCGGCTGATAGCCCCATGAGCCGGTGAAGGGATGTTCCGATACCGGCAGAAACTCGACATGCGTGAAGCCCATGCGTTCAAGATAGGGCACCAGAAGGTCAGCCATGGTGTCATAATCAAGGATCTCACCCTCGCCGCCGCGCCGCCACGAACCCAGATGCACCTCATAGACCGAGATGGGCGCCTGCCGGTCCTGCAGTGCGGCGCGGGCAGACATCCATTTCTGGTCCTGCCAGTCATGTTCCGGCAGGCCGTGGATCACAGAGGCGGTTTCAGGCGGTTGTTCATGGGCAAAACCGAAGGGATCGGCCTTGAGCGGCAGGCGCTCGCCATAGGCGCTGACAATCTCGTATTTATAGATCTCGCCGGGGGCGAGGCCGGGAATGAACAGCTCCCACAGGCCAGCGCCCAGACGCTTGCGCATCGGATGGCGGCGCCCGTCCCATGCGTTGAAATGGCCTACCACGCTGACGCGGCGGGCATTGGGTGCCCAGACGGCAAAGGCCACACCGGCGACGCCGTCATGGGTCAGCGGATGCGCGCCCAGCTTGTCATAAAGCCTGCGGTGGCTGCCTTCGGCCAGCAGGTATTCATCCATCTCACCCAGCACGGGGGGGAAGCGATAGGGGTCTTCCACCTCCCAGGTGTGATCACCGGCTTTCATCGACAGCCGGTAAGCGCCCTTGGGCGCCGGGCCGCAGAAAAACCCCTCAGCGTGCAGGCGGGTCAGTGGTTTGCTGCTGCGTTTCGAGAGGACCGAGACCTCGGCCGCGTTCGGGGCAAAAACCCGCACCTGACCGTTGTGCGGGCCCAGAACCGCGAAGGGGTCATGGTGATTGCCCCGCAGGATCGCTTCGATATCAGCAGCCTGAAGGCCCTCGGGCAGCGTATCTGAGAAAGAGGCAGCGTTGGTCATGAAGTCTCCCCTGCCAGCAGAGCAAGGATGCCTCTGAGCGGAATCCCGATCCAGGCTGGTCGGTTGCCAAATTCGTATCCGGCCTCGTAGACCGCTTTCTGCAGCAGAAAGAGGTCAAGAAGGCTGCGCCTTGCGGCCTCGTCGGCGGGCAGATAGGGCGCATCCCCGGCATGCTTCCAGTAGTTTTCAAGGAAGTCCGAAATCGCCGACTGGTGCCATTCCCTGACCCGTTCCAGCGCCTGTTCGGCAGTGCTGCCGAAGCTGGCGCGGTGACGCGCGATCACGGTCAGCGCCGCATAATCGAACGAGCGCAGCATCCCCGCCACGTCGCGCAGCGGCGAGGACTTTGCGCGGCGTTCTTCCAGGCTGCGCGCGGGCTCACCCTCAAAGTCGATGATGGCGAGGTCATTTTGTGCCAGAAGAACCTGACCCAGATGGAAATCGCCATGGATGCGCGACAGATGGCCCGAGGGTTCCAGATCACCCACCGAGCGCAGCCGCGCCAGAAGCGTGTCACGCTGGGCAAGCACCGCCTTGGCAAGGGGGGCGGCCTCTTCGGGCAGTTGCGCCGTTTCCAGCCGGTCCAGCAGGGCCTCGGCGTCTGACACGGCGTCCTGCGCCCAGTGGCGCAGATGATCGCGGGTCAGCGGCTCGGTCCCGAAGGCGGGATCGGTGGTTTCGGTAGCCAGCGCGCTGTGCAGCTCAGCCGTGCGTTGCCCCAGCAGCGCGCCGATCGCCAGCGGGAAATCGAAGCCAACCGGCTCTGGCAGCCCGTCGCCGGCGGATGTCCAGGTTTCATGCTCATTCAGATCGAGCATCAGGGCGTCAATGATCCCGGCCCAGGCATCGCCCCGGTTGGGCACGAAGGCAAAGGCCACGGCCAGCGTGGTCGGTCCGTCGGCCAGATGGGTGATATGGCCCAGATAGCGCGGGGTATGTTCAAATTCCGCGACCTCGGTCAGGAAGCGCGCGATCTCGACATCCGGCTGCTCACCCTCGCGCAGGCGGCGGTAAAGCTTGAGGATGATCTTGTCTGAGAACGCGATCGACAGGTTCGACTGGTCCACGCCAAGCTGGCGCGGTGCGCCGGGGTCTTCGATGGCGCGCAGTGCCTCGGTGCCGTGGAACTGCAGCGCGCCTTGCATTGTGTCGCTGGTCAGCCCGTCAAGCAAAAGCTGGGGCAGGCGTTCGTCAAAGGCACCGTCAATCAGCGCGCCGACACGGGCGGTGTGCCGGATCTTGGCCAGCGTCCAGGAAAGCTTGGGCGCGCCGGGGCGCAGGTTTTCATCGCCCCACCGGGCCGAGATCGGCAGGAAGTAGCTTTGCCGCTCACCCTCGCCGGGTGACACCTCGACGGATACCAGCGCATGCTCGCCCTCGCCCAGATCGCCCAGTTGCGTCAGTTTCACATCGCGCAGCGCGGTATCCTTGGCGGCGAACCAGCGTTGCAGCGGCAGCCATTGCGGCAGCACCTCGTTCTGGAACTGCGTGCCTTCGCGCCCGGTCAGCGCGGTGCTGACCCGGCCGTTGCGGCTGGTGAGGGTGATGAATTCGGGCAGGATATCGGGCAGGTGATCATGCCATGAGGGCATCTCCTCTTCGCCCGAGAGGGCGAACCAGAAGAATCCATAGGCGGGCAAGGTCAGCATATAAGGCAGATCGCCCACCGGCGGAAAGGCCGAGCGGCCTGTCAGCTCCACCGGCACGAGGCCGCGATGCGTTGCCAGGTCCAGCTCAACCGCCTGCGCACTGTCCGACAGGTTTGCGACGCAGAGATAGGCCCGCCCCTCATGCTCGCGCAGATAGGCAAGGATCTTGCGGTTGCGCGGATAAAGCAGCGTCATGGTGCCGCGCCCGAAGGCCGGATGCTGCTTGCGCACCGTGATCATGCGGCGCATCCAGTTCAGCAGCGACGAGGGGTCATCGGCCTGCGCCTCGACGTTGATCACCTGATGGCCATAGACCGCATCAATGATCGTGGGCAGATAAAGCTGTTGTGGCTTGGCGGTGGAGAAGCCGGCGTTGCGGTCGCCCGACCATTGCATCGGCGTGCGCACCCCGTCACGGTCACCCAGATAATAGTTGTCGCCCATGCCGATCTCGTCGCCGTAATAGATGATCGGCGTGCCCGGCATCGACAGCAGGAGCGAGTTCAGCAGTTCGATCTTGCGGCGGTCATTCTGCATCAGCGGCGCAAGGCGGCGGCGGATGCCCAGATTGATCCGCGCGCGGGTGTCGGCGGCATAGGTCTGCCACAGATAATCGCGCTCCTCTGACGTGACCATTTCCAGCGTCAGCTCGTCATGGTTGCGCAGGAAGATGCCCCACTGGCAGTTTTCCGGTATCTCCGGCGTCTGGCGGATGATGTCGGTGATCGGATGGCGGTCAGACTGCGCGAGCGCCATATACATGCGCGGCATCAGCGGGAAGTGAAAGCCCATGTGGCATTCATCGCCGTCGCCGAAATAGGGGCGCGTATCCTCGGGCCACTGGTTGGCCTCCGCCAGAAGCATGCGGTCGGGGAAATGCGTGTCCAGATCGGCGCGGATTGCCTTGAGGACATCATGCGTTTCCGGCAGGTTTTCGTTGTTGGTGCCGTCACGCTCCACCAGATAGGGGATGGCATCCAGCCGCAGCCCGTCCACGCCCATGGCCAGCCACATGCGCATGACCTTGAGGATTTCCTGAAGCACGCGCGGGTTGTCAAAGTTAAGGTCGGGTTGATGGCTGTAGAAGCGATGCCAGTAATAGGCGCCTGCAACAGGGTCCCATGACCAGTTCGATTTTTCGGTATCCAGAAAGATGATCCGCGTTTCGGGCCATTTCTCGTCGGTGTCCGACCACACATACCAGTCCCGCGCCGCTGACCCGGGTTTGGCGTGGCGCGCGCGCTGGAACCATGGGTGCTGATCGGAGGTGTGGTTGATCACCAGTTCGGTAATCACCCGGATGCCGCGCTTGTGGGCTTCGGTGACGAAAGCCTTGAAATCTTTCATCGAGCCGTAGGAGGGGTTGATCGACTTGTAATCAGCGATGTCATAGCCGTCATCGCGCAGCGGCGAGGGGTAGAATGGCAGCAGCCAGATGGCGGTGACGCCCAGCTCCTGCACATAATCCAGCCGCTTCATCAGGCCCGCAAAATCGCCGATGCCATCGCCGTTCGAATCCATGAACGCCTTGATGTGCAACTGGTAGATGACGGCATCCTTGTACCAGTCCGCCTGATCACGGTTTATGCCGCCGCGCACGGCGAAGCTGGCGTTATCATTTTTTGTATTGGAAATGTTCATGAGCGCGGCACCCCCGGTGCCAGAATTTGCCAGATGGCATAGGGGCGGGTCTGGGGATCAAGCTCCAGCCATTGCACCTTGCCATGCCATGTAAAACGGTTGCCGTTGATCAGATCACGCACCTCGACCGAGGCATCATCAGGCAGTCCGAACTCCCACAGTGGAACCTCGAAGCTGAAACCCTGCGTGTTGCGCGGATCAAGGTTCACATGGATGAGCACGAAATCATCGCCCGCATGCTTGCCGTAAGCCAGCACCTGATCGCTGTCTGCATGGTAGAAATTCAGGTTGGTGAAGCCCTGCAACGCGGGATGTTCACGCCTGAGGCGGTTCATCAGGCGGATATCGTCCTGAATATTGCCCGGCTGGTCCATGTCCCAGACGCGGATCTGATATTTTTCGGAATTGAGGTATTCTTCCTTGCCCGGCACGGGTGCCGCATCGCAGATCTCATAGCCGTTATAGATGCCGTAATTCCCCCCCAGCGTGGCGGCCAGCACCAGACGGGTGCGGAAGCCGGGCCTGCCGCTGGTTTGCAGAAAACGCGGGTTGATATCGGGGGTGTTGACGAAAAAGTTGGGCCGCATAACGTGGCGGCTGTCGGTGGTTGTCAGCTCGGTCAGGTAATCGGTGATTTCCTGCTTCTCATTGCGCCAGGTGAAATAGGAATAGGATTGCGAGAATCCTACCTTTGCCAGCCGTTTCATCACCTTGGGCCGGGTGAAGGCCTCGGCCAGAAAGATCACCCCGGGGTCGCGGGCGCGTACCTCGGCGATCATCCATTCCCAGAAGGGGAAAGGCTTGGTGTGCGGGTTATCGACGCGGAAGATGCGTACACCGTGGTCCACCCAGAACAGCACGATATCGCGCAGGGCATACCAGAGGCCGGGCAGGGCATCGCGGTAGAAATGGACATTCACGATGTCCTCGTATTTCTTCGGCGGGTTCTCGGCGAATTTGATGGTGCCGTCGGGGCGCCAGTCAAACCATTCCGGGTGTTCGCGGATCCATGGATGATCGGGCGAGCACTGGATGGCGAAATCCAGCGCAATTTCCAGCCCGTGGTCGCGCGCGGCGCGGATCAGGCGATGGAAATCATCGAAGCTGCCCAGTTCGGGATGGATCGCATCATGCCCCCCCTCTGCGGCGCCGATGGCGTAGGGGCTGCCGGGGTCATCGGGGCCAGCGGTCAGGCTGTTGTTGGGGCCCTTGCGGTTGGTGCGGCCGATGGGGTGAATGGGCGGGAAATACAGCACGTCAAAGCCCAGATCGCGGACATAGGGCAGGCGCGCAATCACATCGTCGAAGGTGCCATGGCGCCCGGCATCACCGGACATGGAGCGCGGCATCAGTTCATACCACGCGCTGAAGGCGGCGGCGGGGCGGTCGACATGCAGCGGCAGCAGGGGTGAGCGCGTCAGGTCGGTGCGCGGGCCGGCGCGCTGCATCAGTTCGATGACCGCCTCGGATGTCAGATACGCCAGCCGCGCCGCGTTGCTCTCATTGCGGGCGCGGGCCTTGTCGTCTTTCAGAAGCGCCTTGATGCTGGCCTTGTCGGCACGCTCCGCGCGCCCTGCGGGGCCGGTGGCGGCCACCAGCAGGTGGCGTCCTTCTTCCAGCTCAAGCGCGATGTCCTGCCCGGCGGCCAGTTTTGCGGCACTCTCCTTGCGCCAGGTGGCATAGAGATCGCGCCAGGCGAGAAGCTGGAATTCATGATCACCCGGTTCATCCACTGTCAGGGTGGCGCGCCAGCGGTCGTTGACCAGAAAGCGCACCGGCACCTCGGAAAACGCCTGTTCGCCGCGCTTGCGGTGGGCAAGGGCGGCGGCGATGACGTCATGGCCATCGGCGAAGATATCGGCCTCGATCACCTCAGGCTGGCCGGAAACCAGCTTGGCGGCGAAGCGCCCGCCGTCAACCGCGTGCGAGATACCCTCGATCACCAGCCGGTCTGCGGCCAGTGAAAGCAGCCCGTCGGGGGCTTGCGGTTGATCTGTCAATGGTTTCTGCCCGGACAGGGAAGCTTTGGCCCCCGGCGACTTTGCCCGTGAATCGGCCCATGAATCAGCCCGTGATCCGGGCTTGCGTATGCCTTCATTCGGTTCATTGCCGCCGTCTGTCACAGGCGCCCCTTTCCTTGTTGCTCAAAACTAACGGCTTGGCGGCCTGTTTGTTCCCTTGCGCGGCGAAGTTGGCGAAGGGGCCGCGAATATGCCGGGGCTGGAACATTTGCGCCGACGCCGCGTTGAGGCGGGGAAAAAAGGAGTTTCGCCATGTCCCGTATGCCGACGCCGGTGCGGTATCCGCACCCGCCCTTCTCCAGCCCGAAACAGGAACTGCCGGGTAGCACCGCCCTGATGAACCCGCGCCCCGATCATGGCGAGGAAAGCTGGATAGGCGCGAACCGGCTGGAGGGAAGGATTGCGCTGATCACCGGCGGTGACAGCGGTATCGGGCGGGCGGTGGCGATTGCCTATGCGCGGGAGGGGGCCGATGTTGCGCTCTCATACCTGAGCGAGAGCGAGGATGCCGCCGACACTGCCCGGCTGGTGCGTGAGGCCGGGCGGCGGTGTCTGGTGCTGGAGGGTGATATCGCCGACCCGGGCTGGTGCCGCCAGATGGTGGAGCGCTGTGTCGCTGAACTGGGCGGGCTGGATATTCTGGTCAACAACGCCGCCCATCAGATGAGCTTTGATGACCTTGACGAGATCAGTGATGACGAATGGCGCAAGACATTCGCGGTCAATATTGATGCGATGTTCTATCTGACCAAGGCCGCGGTGCCGCATATGCCGCCCGGCAGCGCGATCATCAACACCACCTCGGTCAATGCCGACAAGCCGAACCCGTCGCTTCTGGCCTATGCGACCACCAAGGGCGCGATCCAGAATTTCACCGCCGGGCTGGCGCAGATGCTGGCCGAAAAGGGCATCCGCGTGAATTGCGTGGCGCCGGGGCCGGTCTGGACCCCGCTCATTCCGGCGACGCTGCCGCAGGATGCGGTGGAAAGCTTCGGGCAGAATTATCCGATGAAGCGCCCGGCGCAGCCGGTTGAGCTGGCGTCAAGCTATGTGATGCTGGCAGAGCCGATGTCGAGCTACATTTCAGGCGCGACAATTGCGGTGACCGGCGGGCAGCCCATCCTGTAATTCTGAGGCGTCGGGGGAAAGGCCAGCCGCGTGGGGTGCGCGGGCTGGCCTTATTCAACGGGGCGGCGCCGGGCGGTCTGCCGGGCTCGTATGCGGGCCGGGTTTTTTATGCAGGTGAGTCGTCCAGCAGGGCTGACAATTCTTCCAGCAGCATGGCGGTGGAAATCGGTTTGACCAGATGCGGCGCGCCGCGCAAAGCGGCGTCTGTCTCGGGCGGAACGCTGTAGCCGCTGATGATGACATAAGGAATGTTCTGTTCGCGCAGGGCGACCGCGATCGGGGCCGAGGACTGGCCGTTCAGGTTCATGTCCAGCGTCGCCGCATCCGGCCGCTGTTCTGCCAGCAGTTTCAGCGCGCGCTTTGCGTTGGGTGCCGGGCCAAGAATTTCGCAACCCTGATCTTCAAGGAACATCTGCAGATCAAGGGCGAGCAGCATCTCATCTTCGACGATGAGTATTTTGCGGCCGGCGAGGGGCGGATCAGCCGGGGTCGTCTCATTCATGCTTTATCCAATCGCGAAGCTGATCTGTGCAGTGTAACCTTCGGGGTAGGGGAAAAGTTCCACTGTGCCATCAAGCTCATAGGAACACGCCTGCTTTATCAGCCGGGTTCCGAAGCCTTCCTTGCATGTCGATTTCACCCCGGGGCCGCCCGTTTCCTTCCAGAGCAGGTGAAGGTCGCACCCGTCCTTGTCGCGCTCCAGCCACCATGTGAGGCTGAGCGCGCCATCCATTACCGAGAGGGAGCCGTATTTGGATGCGTTGGTCGCCAGTTCATGCAGGACCAGCGCCAGCCCGAGCCCCTGTTTGGGGGTCAGCAGCACTTCCGGCCCACCGATCTTCAGCTTGCGCCGCCCGTGCCCGCCATAGGCTGAAAGCGATTTTCTGGCGAGGGTCTCAAGATCGGCTGATTTCCAGTGCGTTTCAAGCAGCTGATCATGGGCGTGGCCAAGGGCCTGGATGCGGCCGACGAAACGGTCGCGGTACTGCTCGACCGTCATCTGCGACGAGCCGGGCTGGCGGGCCAGTGCCTGAACCACGGCGAGGGTGTTCTTTACGCGGTGACTAAGCTCGTCGGTAAGCAACTGGCGCTGCTTTTCGGCATCCTTGCGCTCGCTGACATCGCGGAACAGCAGGCCCACCCTGTTCCCCCTGCTTCGCCCCACCGGAAAGGCGTAGACATCGAAATACCGGCCCAGCACCTCGGAGGGCGCCTCGAACCGTTCGGGCTGCCCGGTGCTGGCGACGCGGCCGTAGCGTTTGTACCAGTGCGGTTCCAGATCCGGCACCAGTGTGCGCACCATCTGGCCTGCGGCATCGGAAAGCCCGGTCTGGCGCTCGAAGGCGCTGTTGACCCGGATGAAGCGGTAATCCACCGCAACCCCGTCCTTGAACACCATTTCAATGATGGCGAAGCCTTCATCAATGGAATCGAACAGGATCTGATAGTTGTGCTGACTTTCGCGCAAATCGCTCTCGATCCGCCGGCGCGAGGATATGTCAACGGAACTGAGCACCACGCCTTCGATCCGGTCTTCGAGCGTCCGGTAGGGCCGCAGGCGAATGAGGTACCATTTGCCATTGCGGCACCGCACCTCGGTCTCGACGGGCACCAGATCGCGCAGAACCTTGCGGGCGTCTTCTTCCAGCCCGTCATACACCAGGCGGCTGGTGACATCGGTGATGGCGCGGCCTGTGTCCATTTCCGTGATGGTGAACAGTTCTGAGATCGGCGGGGTGAACATGCGGATGCGCAGATCCGTGTCCAGAAACAATGTGCCGATATCGATGGCGGTGATCAGGGTGCGCAGATCGCTATGCGCGTTTGTCATGCTTTCCAGCTTGCTTGTCAGCCTGGCATTCGCCGCTTTCAGCGCTTCGTTCTGGGCGTGCAGGTCGTCCTTCGCGGTCGAAGGTTCTTCCGGGTTTGCGCGGTGTGCCTCCTTGACGGGGTGCAGTTGCGTGCGCGGATCAGTTGTATCGGCGGGCGCGGCGTCCGCGTCGATGAAGATTATCAGCGCCTGATCGTCCGACTGCGCCTTGCCCGCGGCCTCGCGGATCGCCCGCAGCCCGCTGGCAGTGCCGAGACCGGCACCTGTCAGCACCACCGCCTTGCCTTCGGCGCGCGCCTGTGCCGCGGAACGGAAGAATATGTCGATGGGCGCCTGTTTCCCGCGTGGAGCGGTGCGGGCGCGCGCGATGATGGTGTCGCCGGTGATGGCCAGTTCTCTGTCCGGCGGCACCACATAGACACAGTTGGGCCGCAAGCGGGGCGCGCCGTCAATCTGCTGCACCGGCATGGTCGTGGCGGCAGAGAGGCTCTCGGCGAGCGCGGCGGGATGGTCGGGTGAGAAAGAAGGCTCAGGCGCGCGTTGCAGGACCACCAGAAAGGCAACCCCCAGATCATCAGGAAGCTGCTGAAGGAGCGCGCGAAGCGCGCTAACATCGCCCTGAGAAGCACCGACGGCGCAGAGGGGGACATGCTTGTCGAGCACCGTCTGATCGGGAGAGCGAAGGTTCTTCATGCGTCTTTGAGCCCTTTCAGCCTGAGCTGTGAATCGGGTTTCACCGCAGGCGAAATCAAGACGCATCAGACCAGCCGTTCTTCCCAGTAAACCGGAACAATTTCGGGCTTAAACGGTTCCACCAAAGACGCAAATAAAATTTCTGCCTGTGCAAAACATCCTTCGCTTCCGTGGCTTTCGGAACATGAGGAGGGATTTTACACTCACCCCTCGTCTTCAGGCGGGCGCAGGTCGGCGACCTCGGCGGGGGTGATCAGGTCGGGGTAGTCATTGCCGAAATGACTGCGGACATAGTTTGTCACCGCCGCGACCTGCTCGTCCGACATCATCGTGCTGAAACCCGGCATGCCGTGATAGCCGGTCAGAATGACGCCTGCCAGGAAATGGCGGGAGTTCATCTTCGGGTTGTCCGTCAGAGGGGGATGCGCCCCCACACCGCTGTCGCCGCGCCCGTCTTCCATATGGCAAGCCTGACAGGTGGTACGATAGAGCGCCTCGCCGTCGGTATGGGTGAACTGGTCAGGATCATCAGAGAAGCGCGCGAGCAGTGTCGCAATGGCATCGCTCGCGCCCTCATCGCTACCCTCGGCCGGGGCAGGGGCCTGCTGCGCCAGCGCGCCCGGGGCCAGCAGGATCAGGGTGATGGCGGTGTAAAGGGATTGCCTGAGCATCTCACGCATTCTCCTTCTGATCCAGCCGCCTGATCGCATCCAGCGCCGACAGCAGCGACCCCTCCAGCCATGCCGGGATATGCGAGCAATGTTCGCCCGCCAGCACCAGCCGGTTGTCGATCTCGCACAGGGTTTCATAATGGGCATCGCGCAGATCATCGGTCCATTGCCCGTAGCAGCCCAGCGACCAGTCCACCCGGTGCCAGACCCATGAGGTGCCGGAGAGAAACTCGGCATCATATTGCGGGTGGATCTGGCGGCCCAGTGCGAGGGCGGCGTCAATGCGTTCCTGCGGGGTCATGGCCGACCATGAATAGGTGAAGGTGCGCCCCGCCGTTGCCGTGTCATAGGCCGCCTGCAGAACCGCCGGACCCTCGGTCAGGAAACCGTAGCTGGGATAGGCGATCTGCACCAGCGGCAGGTCGGTGTAGGTGATGCCGCCCAGAATTTCGTCATCCTGCTCCCAGAAGCGGCGGCGGAATTCCAGCGCGACCTTGAAGGCCGAGGCATAGGGCACCGCACCGATTGCCCGGCGCATCGCATCCGAGCAATCGACATCAAGCTGGACAAGCACCGACAGCGGGATGGTGCAGATGCACCAGTCGGCGCTTTCCTCACGCATCACGCCGCCGTTGGCTCCATCGGCATAGGTGACGCGCACACCGTCGTCGCTTTGCGCAATGCGGGTGACGCGGGCATTGAGCTGGATCACATCTGCCACTTCGCGCGCGAAAGCATCGGTGATCGCATCCATCCCACCCACCGGCTCGAACATCGGCGGCTCGAATGTGTAGCTGTTGAAGTTGAACAGCTGGTCCCACAGACCGGATTGCAGCAGGGGCGACAGTTCCAGCGGTTCCGAGGGTTCCTGCCCGGGCATCAGCCCGCCGCCGGGGGGGATATCCCATCCGCGCACCCCGCCCAGATCATCGCTGGCCCGGTAGCGGTAATGGCGGTCGAGCACCCCCCAGTCCTTCAGCCCCTCCAGCAGCTTTTCGCGGTCTTCAGGGGTGACGGCCTGATCGAGCGCGCCCTGATGCAGCGATTTCGCCAGCAGCTCGGACACATGGCCGCGCATGTCTTTCTCGACATGGCCGATGCGCTGCGGCTGGCCGTCAAAGGCCGTGGCGGAATGCAGGTATGCCCGGTTGTTCTTGTTGATGAAGGTCTGAATCGGCACGCCCAGCCTGCGGCAGTAATCCATCACCGCGCGGTGATGCACTGGCAGCCGCCAGGGGCCGGGGTTGAAATAGCTGTCGCCCTGAAAATCGCAGGCTATCTCATGCCCGCCCATCTCGGTGAAGCGGTCGCCGCCGCGCAGGGTCAGGCAGCGCCCGCCGTGCCGGCTCTGATATTCGAGGATCTTCACCTCATACCCGGCGCGGCGCATCTCATAGGCGGCGGCCATCCCGGCGATGCCCGCGCCCAGGACCAGCACGCGCCGCCCCTGACGGGGGCCTTGCAGCGCCACCGGGCCGGTATAGCCGGATTCCTGCGCGAACCCCATGCTGGTCATCGCCTGATACATCGCGGCCGCGCCTGCGACCTGCCCGATCATCGCCAGCAACTGCCGGCGGCTTGGGTTGAAAGGTGTTCTGGCCATGCTGTCAGCCCTCCTGCCGTTTGGGCCTGCGCCGCCGCGCCAACCACCAGAGTATCAGGGTCAGCGCCATCAGACCCACAGCCACGCCCACCCATGCCGCCACCTGAAGGGCGCGCAGCGGCGCGGGCATCTCTTCATCCGGCGCAAGGATGCGTTCCACATCTGCCGCGGTCAGCGCACTGTCCTGCCGCCCGCCAAAGGTGGCGCGGGTGTAATTGGCCAGCGTGGCGATCTGATCGGCGCTCAGTTCATCGGCAAAGCCGGGCATGGCAGGGGCGCGCGCAAGTTTGCCTGCGGGCACGCCATGCAGCAGCACCTGCAACAGATTGCCCGGCTCCGCGCGGCGCAGGGCGGCATTCTGAACCAGCGGCGGATACCAGGCCTGCGGCTGGCCCTGCCCGGTAACCCCATGGCAGGCCGCGCAATGGCTGAGGTAAAGCTGCTCCGGCTCGGCCAGATCGGTGCGCGCCAGCGCGGCGGTCATTTCTGCGCGGATCTGGCCATAGCGGTGCTCAGGTTCGGCGCGGTCATCTCCGGCGGGAATGACGGGAATGTCCTGTATGCCGGAAGTAATCGCCGGGATGGCCTTCAGATAGGCCGCCATCGCCGCAAGGTCATCCTCGTCCAGATGGCGGGTGGAGTGCTGCACGACATCCGCCATCGGCCCGGCGGCCTGCACGACATTGCCTGCATGGCCCAGCCGCAGATAGTCGATGATATCGCGCTCGGACCACGCCCCGATCCCCGTGACAGGGTCCGGTGTCAGGTTCGGGGCCAGCCAGCCATCCATCTCTTCGCCCGCCAGATAGCGGTCATCCTGCATGGCGAAAAAGTCATTGCGCGGGGTGTGGCATTCGCCGCAATGGCCCAGATGGTTGACCAGATACGCGCCGCGCTCAAGCTCGGCATCATCAAACTGCGGCAGATCGCGCTCATCCAGATACAGCCAGTTCCACGCCATCACCCCGGGGCGGATGTTGAACGGGAAGGGCAGGTCGGTTTCCTGCGGCGGGGGCGCGTTGACGGGCTGCTGATCCATCAGCCATGCATAGAGGTCGTCGATATCGGCGTCGGTCATTCCCCGGAACGAGGCATAGGGCATGGCCGGATAGAGCCTGCGGTCCGGGGCGACGCCACGGCGCAGCACACGGGCAAGATCATCGCGGCTGTAGCCGCCGATGCCATGGGATTGCGAGGGGCTGATATTGCTGGCCACGATCGTGCCCATCGGGGTTTCGACCTGATAGCCGCCGGACA
The DNA here is from genome assembly GCF_036802785.1 of Pararhodobacter sp. Classification (GTDB taxonomy): domain Bacteria; phylum Pseudomonadota; class Alphaproteobacteria; order Rhodobacterales; family Rhodobacteraceae; genus Pararhodobacter. The sequence continues at coordinate 5,400 of NZ_DAIRVN010000032.1, read as the reverse complement.
GATCTTCCTGATGGCATGACATGCAGCCCGAGGCCCGCGCAACATAGGCGCCGCGCTCGATCTGCTCAAAGTGGGTGTCGGCGGTGGCCATGAATGCCGTACCGATCAGCAGCAGGGCCGCGAGCGGTGCACTGACACTTGTCTGCATCCGCAAGCCCCTCTCCGCAGGTCGTTTTGCCGTCGGCATCACGCCGCTCCCCCCTTTTCCGATGCACTCCCGCTAAAAGAACGAGGCCGCCCGGTGAGGGTTCCGGAAAAAGCGCCTGCGCAAGGCAGGTTTCTCTCGCCGCTTCAGAAAGGCGGCTTTCACCACGCCCTCCAGGGTGCGGCCCCGGTTGAGATGCCGGTCGTTCAGACCGGGTCATCATCGTCGCCGGGGCCGCAGAGTGAGAGAGCGTCCGCCCCTACCCGTCTTTCTTCTTTTCGGGCAGGTTCTTGCGCTTGGTTGCGGCGAGATCCTCCAGTTCAGCCTCGCTCATGCTGTCGTGCATCTCATGCGAGGCACCTTTCAGCTCGTCGGCATCGGTCTCGCCGCGTTTGGCGGAAAGCGCCGCTCCGGCGGCCTTCTGCTGGGCTTTGGATTTTGCAGGCATCACACGGTCTCCTACAGTTGTCACACTGTTTGCCGTCAGTGCGCTGCCGCATTGACGCTGGATTCAGCCAGTTTCGTCAGCTTGCCGTCGGTCGCCGACTCTTCGCTCAATGTCTCGCCGAAAAGCTGAGCGGCCTCTTTCATGCCCAGTTCGGTGGCCCAGCGGCGCAGGGTGCCATAGCGGGTGATCTCATAATGCTCGACTGCCTGCGCCGCCGAGATGAGCCCGGCATCCAGTGCCGGTGAGCCCTTGAAATCCTCCATGATCTCTTCGCCCTCGGCGATGATCCCTTCGATCGCATCGCAGGTCTTGCCGCGCGCGGCCTTGCCCACCAGCTCGAACACTTGCTGCAACCGCTCGATATGGGTCTCGGTTTCGTCGCGGTGATGTTCAAAGGCGGCGGCCAGCTTTTCCGACTGCGCCGCGCGCTGCATTTTCGGCAGCGCTTTCAGGATCTTGCGCTCGGCATAATAGATGTCGCGCAGGGTATCGATGAACAGGTCATCCAGGGTCTTGTCCTTGGCTGGCATGGAATCCTCCATTTGTGCGATGCCCCGTCGTGTGGTCTCGTCAAGGAGAGAGTCACGGCGGGTGTCACGGGGTGTGTCAGTCAGTGCCGACAGAACGGCCTCAGGGCCGGTTTGTTCCTCACGCCAGTCAGGGTCAGGGCGGGAAGCCGCTGATGCTTCTGCCGCCTCCTGCCGCGTCAGCCGGTCAATGCGGGTTTTCGGCAGGGCATGGGGCTGCTCATTCTGCAGATAGGCCAGCAGCGCCTCGCGGATCTCGCACCGCAGATCAAACGCCTTGCCCGCCGAAGGGGCGCTTGCCAGCACCCGGACCTCGACCTGACGCTCGGTGAAATCGGTGACCTGCAGCACGAAGACCTGCTGGTTCCACAGTTCGGAGGCATGCACCACGCGCTCAGCCTCTTGCCGCAGATCCCTGATGGAGACCTCATGATCCACATACAGCATGACCGAACCGATCAGCGTGGAATCCGTGCGTGTCCAGTTCTGAAACGGCTCATCAATGAAATAGGTCAGCGGCACCACCAACCTGCGCATGTCCCAGATCCGCACGACAACATAGGTCGCGGTGATTTCCTCGATATTGCCCCATTCGCCCTCGACAATCACCGCATCATCAATGCGGATCGGCTGGGTCAGGGCGATCTGGATACCGGCCAGCAGGTTGCGCAGCACCGATTGCAGCGCAATACCGATGATGATGCCCGCCGCCCCCGCCGAGGCCAGAAGGCTGACGCCGTACTGGCGCACCTCCTCGATGGTCATCAGCGCGGCACCAAAGCCGATTGCGACAATCAGGATCGTACCCACCCGCTGCAGGATGCGCGACTGGGTGACATGCTTGCGCGCCAGAAGATTGTCGGCCACATCCAGACGATAGCGTTTGAGGTGCAGGGTGATCCAGATATCCAGCGCCGTCTTGATAACCCAGGCGATACAGGCGATCAGGCCGATCATCAGCGCATGCTGCATGAGCGCCGCGCCGCGCCAGGAAAGCGCGGACACATTGGTGGCAACCGCCAGCGCCATGATGATCAGGGCCATCTGCACGGGGCCACGGGTGCGCGCCACCAGCTCACGCCAGAAGATATCAACCCGCTGCAATGCCTTCATCGCCGCGCGATACAGCAAAAGGCCGGCCCCCCAGGAGAGGAGCAGGGCAAGGGTGAAGACAAGGGCGGCTTCGATCTGGTTTGGCACGTTTTGCTTTGGCTGGGGTCTTTTGTGTGTAGGCGGTGGAAAATGCGGTTGTGAAAGGAACCTTCCTGCCGCGTGAAGGTTCCCGTTTTGCCTGAAGCCCGCCGAGGTGTCCCATGCCTGAGTTTGAAATAGGTGCAATCGACCTGACCATTGCGGGTCTGTATATTCTGGTTGTCATGGGGATCGGGCTCTGGCTCAGCCGGTCGCACAAGGACAGCGAGGGGTTTTTGCTGGGCGGGCGTTCGGCGCTCTGGCCGATTGTGGGGTTGTCGCTGATGTCAGCCAACCTGTCGGGCACCTCCTATGTGGGGCTGGCGGGTTCGGGCTACAGCGACGGGATCGCCGTGTGGAATTATGAATGGATGGGAACGCTGGTTCTGGTGTTCTTCGCCATCTTCATCCTGCCGTTCTACCTGCGCTCCAAGGTCAACACGATGCCGCAGTTTCTGGAGCATCGCTATGACGGCAAGGCGCGCAGCCTGTTCGCGGGCTTTTCGGTGTTTACCGCCATTTTTATCGACAGCGCGGGCGCGCTTTTCGCCGGGGCGCTGACGCTGAAGCTGCTGTTTCCGGACTATCCGCTGTGGATCTTCATTGCCTCGATCGCCTTTCTGGGCGGTGTCTATGTCATTTTCGGCGGTCTGAAGGCGGTGATGATCACCGACACGCTGCAGGGTATTTTGCTGCTGATCGTCGGCTCGGTGATCTTCACGCTGGTGTTTATCGAACTCGGCGCCTCATGGCAGGCGGTAAAGGAGGCGGCACCCGAGGGCGGCATGTCGGTCGCCAAACCCGCGGACGATGATTTCATGCCCTGGCCCGGCCTGTTTACCGGGGTGATCTGGCTGAGTTTCTATTACTGGACCACCAATCATGTGGTGGTGCAGAAGGTGCTGGCGGCCAAATCGCTCGATCACGGGCGCTGGGGGGCGCTGATGGCGGGCGGGTTGCAGGTGCCGTTCCTGTTTATCCTGATTCTGCCCGGGCTGATGGGGCGCGAGCTGTTCCCTGATCTGGAGGAAAGCGACCATATCTGGCCCGCGCTGGTGTTCGAATTCCTGCCGGTGGGCCTGCGCGGTCTGGCGCTGGCGGCGCTGATCGCGGCGCTGATGTCGACCATGGACTCGGTGCTCAACGGCAGCGCCTCGATCGCGGTCAATGATTTTGTCAAGCGCCGCTACAAGAACCTTGAAGAGGCGCGGCTGCTGCTGATCAGCCGGATGCTGGTGGGTGTGTTCATGGTCATCGCCGCGCTCTGGGCGCCGATGATCCAGAATTTCGACGGGATCGTGCAGTATTTTCAGGCGTTTCTGGGCTATATCACCATGCCGGTGGTGGTGGTGTTTCTGGGCGGCCTGTTCTGGGCCCGCCCGCCGCGCCACGCGGCCTTTCCGACCATGGCAATCGGCATTCCGGTAGGGCTGGCCAGTTTCGCACTGTTCGAGGTGATGGGGGTGATCGAGCTGCAGTTCCTCTATGGCACCGGGCTTATGCTGCTGTTGTCGCTGGGTATTTTTCTGGGCATCACCCTCAGGTCCGAGGCGCCGGAACTGGAGCAGGGCATGACCTTCAGCCGCAAGACCTGGCAGGAGGAAAGCCGCGAGATGGCAAAGAAGCGCTGGTATCAGAATACCCGTTATCTGGGGCTGGGCATTGTGCTGATCACACTGGCAACCGTCGCGCTGTTCCTCTGAGGGCGCGGGACGGGCAGGTGCTTTACCTTGCGTCCAGTGTCAGGAAATCTTCGGTTGCGCCCGGAACATTTGCCACGCGCCCCGGTTGAAGCGTTCTGAAGAGGCCTGGGGAAACGGGAAATGGCAGAGCACAAGCAAGAACGCGCGCGCCGGCGTGCGCGCAACCGGATCGCCTCGGTGAACCAGCTTGATGCGGCCACCCCCGTCGGCACTCTCCACGACAGCGCCAGCCATTCACGCGAGGACCGCGCCGGACTTTCCCGGCAACCCACCCGGTTTGCACCGGGCGTGGTTCTTTTCATTGTGGTGCTTCTGGTCGTGCTGACCGGGCTCTGGCTTGTGCTGTAAGGGGGTTTCTGCCCGGCTTCCGGCGAGGGCATTCGCCACATGCTGGGCGCGTCCTGCCGGGCCTGTCAGCGCTGCCAGGGTTTGCGCGGTGAAAGACTGGCGACAACATGATCTGAAAAGACGCGGGCGATGTCATGGCCGTCGCGCGCGCCCCCTTCTGAAAACCAGCGGCTGACGCCATTGATCGCGCCCATGAAGAAGAATACCGCCAGCTTCGGGTCGCAAGGCGCGATTTCGTCTTGCGCCATCGCCTGCCTGAGCACCTCGCGCAGCCGTGTATCGAGTTTGCGGCGACGTTCCTGAATGCGGTCGGTGTCTTCGGGAGTCATCGAATAATATTCGGTCAGCACAACGCAGGTTCCCAGCGCCGTGGTGGTCCGGGCGACATAGCCTTCAGCGAAATCCGCGATCTGCTCCAGGGGTGAGCCGCCACGGGCCTCGGCATCGTCAAGCGCGTCTTCGGCCATGCTGACGGCCATGCGGTGACATTCGTACAGGATTTCCTGTTTGCTGCGGACGTAGCGGTAGAGCATCGGCTTGGTAACCGACAGTTCGCTGGCGATTTCGTCCAGTGTTGTGCGGTGAAAGCCTTTGCGCCCAAAGGCCCGCCCGGCGGCCCGGATCAGCGACAGACGGCGGATATCGTGGCGATCCGAGCGTTCTTCGGGCGCCGCATGCCATGCGCTGGCGGGGTCGTCGCTGATCGGAGAGGCGGAGTCGGTCATGTCGGTTGCATGTTCTGTGTCGTTGAGACGAAGCGGGCAGGATGCGGCGCAAGGGCGCGTGGTCCGGGGTGGCAATCTTATCCGCTGCGCCGGGGCATGCAATCGCTACCTCGGCGGCGGCGGTTGAGGGGGTGCAAAAGCGCATTGACTCGTTGTGTGGTGCTGGTTACGGTCCGGGTGTTACTCGTCAGTAACCGCGCATCGGAGCTGCCGCATTTCATGCAGCAGGCGTCTTGGCGGGGGCATGTCGCCCCGCCAAGACGCCGGCTGCATGAAATGCGGCAGCGGCGGGCTCGTATTCACATCTGGCGCG
>NZ_DAIRVN010000031.1:0-48789 GCF_036802785.1 Pararhodobacter sp. | reverse complement strand
CCCCCGTTCTGCGCCTTGATGATCTGGAGCTTTCCCCCCATTCCCACGGCACCGGGTTTGCCGGTGCCGTGGCCGCCATCGCCGGGCCGCTGGGCGCAAGGCACCTTGGTGCGCGCCTGCAGGAGGTTCCGCCCGGCAAGGCCGCATGGCCCTTTCACGCCCATTACGCCAATGACGAGCTTTTCGTGGTGCTCTCCGGCACCGGGGAGTTGCGCTTTGGCGATCAGCGCCATGCGATCGGCCCCGGTATGGTGGCGGTCTGCCCGGCGGGCGGGCCGGAAACGGCGCATCAGCTTATCGCCACCGGGGACGAGCCGCTGCGCTACCTCGCCATCAGTTCGATGCGCGAACCCGATGTGATGACCTATCCTGACAGCGGCAAGGTCAATGTGGTTGCCGGGGCCGCCCCCGGTGCCGACAAGGCGCAGCGCCGCTTCGGTGCCGTGTTCCGTGCCGGGGATGCGGTGGGCTACTGGGACGGCGAGGAGCGATGAGCGGCATCGGGTTCTGGTTCGGCTTCTCTTCAGCCAATGCCTTTTTCGCCGCGCCTTTCTTCTTTGTCGACGGAGAACCCTTCCGGGGCCGGGACCGCATGGCAATGACGGAAGACTGGGCACGGCAAGGCCCGTGGTAAGCGACAACACCCCCCGCCTGCGCCCGCTGCAGCGCGATGATGCCGCCCGGCTGGCCGGACTGGTGAGCGCCTATCGCGCCGCGCTGGGGCATGGCGCCGCCGGGGTGATGAGCGTACCCGCCGCGCAGGCGCTGATCGGCAGCGCTGGTGCCGGCACCCTGCTGCTGGGGGCGGAAACCCGCGCCGGGCTGGTCGGTTTCGCCCATGCCTTTGATCTGCCCGAGATCCTCTCCGGCAGGCGCGCCGGGCAGCTTGATGACCTGTTCGTCGCGCCCGAGGCCCGGGGTGCAGGCGTGGCGCGCGCGCTGATCATGGCGCTTGCCGGTATCGGCAGGGAACGGGGCTGGACGCATCTGCGCTGGCTGGTGCCGCAGGATCAGCCCTCTGCCCGGCGGCTTTATGAAAAGATCGCGGCACCGGCCCCGTGGGACAGTTTTGTGATTGATCTGGCCACTGGCCCTGAAGCGCCGCCTCAGGCCAGGCTGATCTGATAGCGCCGCACGGCAACAGGTTCGGCGATGCGCTCATAGACGGCCTGCGCCGTCAGGTTGCCGGTGTCGGTTTGCCATTCCAGCTTTGTCCAGCCGCCCGCCTGCCCCTCCTGCACCAGCCGTCTGATCAGGGCCTGCGCCAGCCCCCTTCCCCGCGCCGCCTGCGCCACCCAGAGGTCTTCCAGTATGCCGACCGGGCGCGGGCTGAAGGTATGCGCGCGCAGCACGACATGGGCCAGCCCGGCAGGCGCGTGGTCAAGCAGCATCAGCCAGCCGTGCAGGGGTTCATCCGGGGCAAGCAGTCGCTGCCAGAGGCCGGGAAGGGCGGCAAACGCGCTCTCACCTGCCCCGAAATGCAGCAGATTGTCGCGCCACAGCGCTTCCCATGCGGGCTGATCTGCCGCGCCCAGCTTGCGGATCGTGATTTCTGACATGGCACCCTTCCTGTTACGCATTCCCGGTCAGGGTGCGCCGTTTTCTGCCCGCGTCTCCTGCGCGGTTCCGGTCATCCAGCGACTGAGGTTGCGCACCCGGCGGTCGCGCGCCAGTGCCTCGGGATAGACCAGATAATACCCGCCGCCGGTCTGGGCGCGATGGCTGAAAAGCGGGGTCAGCCGCCCGGCCCCGACATCAAACGCCGCAATCTCGGCCCCGGCAAGGGCAACGCCTGCCCCGTCCATCGCGGCGCGCAGGGCCAGCCCGGCGGAATCGACCATCATCACCGCGGCCGGGCGCACCGGGCCGCCGGGCAGGGTGGCGTTCCAGCGCGCATAATTCTCGCGCCGGTGCTGCGACAGAAACAGCGTCATCCCCGCGATTGCCGCGCGCATCGCCTCGGGCGTGGGGCGCGCCAGCGCGGGGGCGGCGAACAGGCCCACGGTTTCGGTAAACAAGAGATCGGCGCGCAGCCCTTCCCATTGGCCCTGCCCGTGGCGCACGGCGGTATCGGCAGCCCCCGCCGAAAGATCCACCGCCACCTGCGAGGTTGAGATCAGCAGATCGAACCCCGCCTTTTCAAACGGATAGCGGGTGAGGCGGGGGGAGAACCAATGCGCGGCGAAGGTGGGCAGCAGCGACAGGCGCAGGGGGCCGCTGCTGCGCTCCTGCATCAGGGCGGCGACGGCGCCATGGATGCGCGCGAAGCCTGCGGCCAGTTCGGGCGCCAGCCGTGCCCCGGCCTCGGTCAGGGTCAGCGCCGTGCCGGTGCGGCGAATCAGGACCAGCCCCAGCGCCTCTTCCAGCGCGCGCAACTGGTGACTGACCGCCGAAGGGGTGACGCCCAGTTCATGCGCCGCCGCCTTGACCGACAGATGCCGCCCCGTCGCCTCGAAGGCGCGCAGGGCGTTGAGGGGCACGTGGCGCACATGGGGCACATGGGGCCGGAAGAGGGGGGTTTTGCTGTTCATCGCGCCTGTCCTGGCCGGACTATCCTCCAATCCGCCGGCGAGCACGAGCGGTGATTTTTCAGCGGGGGCTGAGAATCGCTCAGTCAGCGGGGCGGGGGTAGCCGCTTGCTGGCGCAGGATAACCCGGGCGGGCGGGCGCAAGGCAAGGGTGGAAACGGTGCGTCAGACCCGTTTCAGACGGCGGCGCGCCACATCCTGAACCGCCCCTGCCCTGTCACCTCGCGGATCAGGCCCTGCCCCTCCATCCATGTCAGGTTGCGCTGGACGGCGGCGCGGCTGGCGCCGGTCAGCCCTTCGGCCATGGGTGCGGACAGAAGCGGCCAGTCGGCCAGTGCCGCGCGCAGAAGGGCGGGTGTGCGCCCGGAAAGCGGGGCCATGACGGTTTGCGCCCGCGCCGTCCATTCCTCGATCTGGTCCAGATGGCGCATCGCGGTCAGAAGCGCGCTTTCCATCCCCTCAAGCCAGCGCGCCAGCCGCACCGCAGGCGTGCCCGAGGCGCGCAGCCCCCCTGCCCCGCCCATCGCCAGCGGCGTAAAAACGGCCCCGCGCCCCTCGCTGGCGGCAACCCGCGCGGCGGTCACCGCCGCTTCCAGCCGGTCGCCCTGCTGGCCCAGCCCGGCCAGCGCCCAAAGGTGAAAGCCCATACAGGCGCGGGTGACCGGGTGCAGCGCGCGGGCCGACAGCATCAGCGCCTGCCAGCTTTCGGCGCGGTCGGTCAGCCGGTCGGCGAGGGGGTCGGCATGCGGGCTGCCCGCCTCTTCGCCCGGGTCATGGCGGCCCAGAAAGTCCTGCAAGCCCGCTTCCGGCCCCGGCCCCCCGGTCAGCCGCCGCACCGCCCAGCCCATCCGCGCCAGCGCGCCTGCATCATCCTGCACGCCCGAAAGCCGCAGCGCGACCCAGAGCGCAAGGCGTTCCGCGCCGATCCGGTCGCCGGAAAACCAGCTCAGTTCCGCCGCTTCGGTCAGGGCCAGCCGGTGGCGCCAGCCCTCGGGGCCGCGCGCCAGCCGGTCATCCAGCGCCCCCAGCCGCCCGGCAAGCCGCGCAAGCCGTGCCGCCACCCCTGCCTCGGCGCGCGCCCATTCGTCCAGAATGGCGGCTTCGGGGGTTTCGGCCCTTGGCCCGGGGGGCAGCGGGTGGTGTTCAGGCTCCTCCCCGGAGGGGCCGGGCAGAAACCACAGATCTTCCTCCGCGCTGTCGCCCGGTGCCGGATCATCCCCGAAAGGGTCAGAATACGCGTTGTTCATATGCGCAAAATACGCGGATTATGCGAACAGGCAAGGCACAACGCATCAGACGCCGGTCAGGAAAGCTGCCTGTCCAGGGTATCGAATGCCTTCTGAAACACATTCTCATGCACATTCGGGATCAGTTCCAGATCATCCCCGGGCGCGGCGACCCAGTCGGCGGTCCAGACGGCAAAGGTGTGGCCCGTGTCGGTCAGCGGATAAAGCTGTGCCCCGGCGTGGTAGTTCATCCACGGCATCGGGCTTTTGAGAATGCGGTAGCGGAAGGCGTGGTCGCGGTCTGACAGAAAGGTCAGTTGTTCATGCAACTGCCCCTCGCCAAAGATGAAATCGCGCACGCCAGATACCTTGTCAGCGCGCACCCCGCCGATCATCTCCATCTGCGGGATGTCTTCGTGCCAGTGTTTCATCCCGGCGAAATCGCGCATCTTTTCCCAGACAGAAGCCACCGGCGCATGGATGACGCTGGAGGTAAACACCTTGGCCGGGCGCAGCCCCTGCCAGCGCTGCGCATCGGCGGGCTGGGCCCCGTGCTTTGCCACATGAGCGGCCAGCGCCTTCAACCCGCCCGCAAACACCGTTTTCGAGATGAGGGCGGCGTATTTACCCTTATCCCCCGCGCCCTCATCGAACGAGGCCTGCCAGCGCACGAAGGTCTTGTTGCCATTGGTGACGGGGATCAGTTCCAGCACCGCAAGGTAGTTTTCCACCGGAAAGGCCGGGGTCTCAAAGTTATAGGCCATGTGGTAGCGGCTGTCGTCCAGCGCCAGCAGGCGTTCGCGCACAAAGGTGCCGTCTGCCAGCGTGAAGGCGCGGATGCAGCCCACGCTGTCTGAATCGCGCCCGTCCTCGATGGTGCTTTGCGTGACACCCGGGTTCCAGACCGGCATGCCGTTGAAATCGCGCAGCACGGCCCATACGGTTTCAACGGGCGCGTCGATGATGGTGGTGGCAAGGGCCTGAGCCATGGTCATGCTCCTGTCAGAACGTGAGCGCCTTGAAGGCGCGGGTGGTATTGGCGAGCGCGGTTTCCGTCGGCAGCCGCTCCATCGAGCTGGCGCCGTAGAAGCCGTGGCACAGATGGGTCTGGCGCAGGATATATTCGGCATCCTCAGGGGTGGCGATGGGGCCGCCGTGGCAGATCACCAGAACATCGGGGCGCACTTTGCGCGCGGCTTCGGCCCACAGATCAATGTCGCGCACGCAATCATCGAGCGAGCGCACGGTTTCCGCCCCGATCGCCCCGCCCGAGGTCAGGCCCATATGCATCACCAGAATATCGGCCCCGGCCAGCGCCATTTCATGCGCCTCATCGGCGCTGAACACATAGGGCGTGGTCAGCAGATCGCGCTCACGGGCCATGCGGATCATGTCGATCTCAAGCGCATAGCTCATCCCGGTTTCTTCAAGGTTCTGGCGGAAGGTGCCGTCGATCAACCCCACGGTGGGAAAATTCTGCACCCCGGCAAAGCCCATCGCCTTGAGCCTGTCCAGATGCGGGCCCATCAGCAGGAAAGGGTCGGTGCCGTTCACACCCGCCAGAACCGGCGTGTGGCGCACCACCGGCAGCACCTCGCGCGCCATGTCCAGCACGATCTCGTTGGCATTGCCATAGGCCAGCAGCCCGGCGAGCGAGCCGCGCCCGGCCATGCGGTAACGGCCCGAGTTATAGATCACGATCAGGTCGATCCCGCCCGCCTCTTCGCTTTTTGCCGAAAGGCCGGTGCCCGCACCGCCGCCGATGATGGGAATGCGGCTTTCGGCCATGGCGCGGAATTTCGCCATCAGCGTGGCTCGGTCGCGGTGGCTTTGGGGTGATTGGGTCATGCGGTCATCCTGCGGATTTCGGCGGCCATGGCATCGGCAAAGGCCGGGTCGTTGATTGCGTGGGGCAGTTCGGTCAGGCGGCGGGTGTCGGTTGCGCGGAAGGTTTCGCGGATGGCGGTGAACAGGGCTTCATCGGCCTGCGGGTCATGAAAGGGCATGCCCGGCACATCGACCGCCGACACACCGCCCAGCGGCAGAAACAGCGACACCGGGCCGTGGCACAGGTTCAGCTTTTCCGCGATGAAATGGCCGATGGCGGTGTTTTCCTCAGGCGTGGTGCGCATCAGGGTGATCTGCGGGTTGTGGATCAGAAACTGACGCCCCTCGAATTTCGCGGGCACCGTGTCACGCGCGCCGAAATTGACCATATCCACCGCGCCGACCGACCCCACCCATGGCAAGCCGGTGCGCGCGGGTGCGCCGTAGCGGTCAGGGGTGCAGGGCATGACGCCGCCCACCAGATAATCGGCCACTTCGGTGGCGGTGACATCCAGCAGGGCGGCGACCAGCCCGGAATCGGCCAGCTTCTCCATCGCCGCGCCGCCGGTGCCGGTGGCGTGAAAGACATAAGCCTCGAACACACCGTCAAGCTGCGCGCGCAGGCGGGTGACGCAGTCGGTGGTGACGCCGAACATGGTGATGCCAAGGCCCGGCAGATCGCGCTCTCCCTCGGGCACCGGGTTCAGCGCCATTGCGGCGGCGGCATGGGCAGCGTTGCCGATCACCTTGCGGCTGATTGCGTTCAGCCCGGCAACATCGGTCACCGAATAGACCATCCCCAGATCACTGGCCCCCACATAGGGCGCGACCTGCCCGGAGGCGACGGTAGAGACCATCAGCTTGGGCACCCCCACCGGCAGCGCCCGCATTGCCTGTGTGACCAGCGCAGTATTGCCCGAACCGCCCAGCCCCAGCACCGCGCCGATATCGGGCTGCGCCAGCAGCCAATGGGTCAGCGCTTCGGCCATGGCGGCGACGGCGTGGCCCCGGTCGGTGCCGCCCATCACCGCGCCCGCGCCTTCGGGGTGGTGGGCGGCAACCTCGGCCGCCGTGACATCCGGCGCCTTGCCCGGCGCTGATGTGCCCACATCGACCAGCACCGCGCGGCCCCCCACGGCGCGGATGCGCGCGCAGGCATAGGTCAGCTCCTCCTCCTTGGTGTCGCAGGTTCCGATGACATAGACCGGCCTAATGCCCATGGCTTACCCCCAGATAACGGTTCTGCATGTCGCGGTCGGCGGCCAGATCGGCGCTGGCGACGGTGGCGGCAATCCGGCCCGTGACCATGATCGCCACCTGATCGGACACGGCGGTGGCGACGCGCAGATTCTGCTCGATCAGCAACAGGCCCATCCCCTCGGCGGTGATGGCGCGCAAGACCTCGATCAGGTGATCGACAATCACCGGCGCCAGCCCCTCGGATGGTTCATCCATGATCACCAGCTTCGGGTTCATCAACAGCGCGCGCGAGATGGCCAGCATCTGCTGCTCGCCGCCTGAAAGCTGGTCACCGCCGTTGCGCCGCCGCTCTGCCAGACGGGGGAAGGTTTCATAGACGCGCTCGATGGTCCAGGCGGGGCTGCCCTTTTGCGCCACCAGCAACAGATGCTCATGCACCGAGAGCGAGGGAAACATCCGCCTCCCCTGCGGCACCAGCGCCATGCCCTTGCGCGCGATCCGCCCGGTGCCAAGGCCCAGCACCTCGGCCTGATCCAGCTTTACGCTGCCGGTGGCCGGAACCATGCCCATCAGCGCCGAGCACATCGTGGTCTTGCCCATGCCGTTACGGCCCACCACCGACAGCGGCTGCCCGGTGACCGACAGATCAACGCCCTGAAGGATGGTCGCCCGCCCGAACCGGGCCTGAAGATCGCGGATTTCAAGGTGCCCGGCCATCAATGCCCCTCCCCCAGATAGATCGCCCGGACCATGGGGTCATCGGTGATGCGGTCGGGCGTGTTTTCTGCCACGATGCGGCCATCCTTCATCACCGTCACCATATCGGCATTGGACAGCGCGACATCCATGTCATGCTCAATCAGCACCAGCGTCAGGGTGCGCGGCAATGAGCGGATCAGCGCGATCAGTTCGGGGCGCTCTGCCGCCGAGAGGCCCGCAGCGGGTTCATCCAGCATCAGCAGTTTAGGCTCCCCGGCCAGCGCCATGCCGATTTCGACCTGTCGGCGCTGGCCGTGGGAAATGGCGTCTATCCGCGTCTCCAGCAGCGCGCTGACCCGCACACGTCCGGCCAGTGCCACCGCGCGGGCGACATCGGCATCGCCCTTGCCCGCCTTGAGCAGCGAAAAGCGGCCGGGCCGGGCGGCGCGCACCGCGAGATAGAGGTTTTCAAGCACCGTCAGCCCGTTGAACAGGATGGAGCTTTGATAGGTGCGGCCAATCCCCAGCCGGGAACGCTGGTGGGGTTTGAGCCGTGAGATATCCTGCCCGAAATACTGGATCGTGCCCGAGGTGGGCGGGTAGTCGCCGCAGATGGTGTTGAAAAGCGTGGTCTTGCCTGCGCCGTTGGGGCCCAGAATGGCGCGGCGCTCGCCGGTGCGGATGCACAGCGTCACGTCACTGACCGCCGCCAGCGCGCCAAAGCGGCGGCCCACGCCGGTGAGCACCAGCGCATCGGCGGTGTGGGCCGCAGTTTCAGGCCCGGTTTCAGGCAACACAGAATTCATGGTCATCTTCCGTCGAGGGAGGGCCTGCCCCGGAAGCGCCCGGGGCAGGCAGGACCGGCCTTAGCGTGCCGGGGGGCAATCAGGGTTGTCGCGCGAGGGGGAACCGAGCGCGAGAAACTCCTCGGTCGGCATGCCCATCGTCTGGCTGACCCCTTCAGTGCGCCCGAAAGCCTGCGTGCGCATGGTGCCGTTGTCGTTGACGATGCGCGTCAGGTAGATGTCGGAAATCGCCTGACGGTTGTCATCCAGCCGGACACTGGCACCCATCGGGTTGGTGAATTCGACATTGCGCAGCGCTTCCTGAAAGGCGGCCTGATTGTCGGAGAGATCACCGCCCACCTCTTCCAGCGCCTGAAGCACTGCGATGGTGTTGGTGTAGTAGTTGAACGCATGGATCGAGGGGGAATCAAAGCCATCGGGCCAGCGCTCGCGGTAGGTGGCGACGAATTCCAGCCATTGCGGGTCATCGTTGAGATCGGCAATCGGCCCGGCGGCAACCATACCCTCCATCAGCCGCTGGTGCGGGCCGCGCGCTGAAAGCAGCGTCTGGTCCGCCGTGATGGAGCCACCGATGATCGGCAGATCGCCACCCACCTCGGCATATTGCGTCAGGAAGGCCAGCGCATCGGTGCCGCCCTGAATCAGCAGAACCGCATCGGCGTCATCCGGGATCTGGGCGATGATCGATGAGAAGTCTGTGGTATTCAGCGGCGACCACAGCTTGGTCACGGCCCCGCCCAACTCGCAGTATTCATGCATGAAGCCGAAGACCTGCGCATAGGGGAAGGCATAATCCGCCGCCACCAGCGCCACGTGATGCGCGCCCATGTCGTTATAGGCATGGGTGCCCAGCCCGGCCATCCACTGCGTGCCCTCGGTGTTGAAGCGGAAGAAGTTTGGCGAGGGGTCGCGCAGGGTGGTATCGGCGGCCCCGGACGAGCCGTTGACGATGGTGCGCCCGGTCAGCGTGCGCGAATAGTCGCGCAGCGCAATCCCCTCGGCACCCGAAAGCGGGCCGATGATGATATGCACATCGTCCTGCTCGATCAGTTTGCGGGCGCGGGCCAGTGCCACATCCGGCGTGGCATCAGACGACTCCCGCGTCCATTCGATGGTGTGGCCGCCGACGGTGTAATCAATCGCCTCGAATGCCATTTCCATGGCGCGGTAGGCATCCTGCCCGCCGGTGGCAAACGGCCCCTCCAGCGTGGTGATGGAGCCGATGCGGATGACATCCTGCGCCTGCGCGGGCGACAGCGCAAAGAACGCGGCTGCGGTGCCCATGGCCCAGGCGGTTGCGGTTTTGTAACGGTGTGTTTTCATGGTCTCTTCCCTGTTGGGCCAGCGCTCCTCCACGCTGGCGGTGGTAGTGTCGACCCTTTTCGCGTGACAGGCGGTCAGGTCGCGGTTCCGCCACTCCGGCACGGGGTCAGTGTTCCCCGGCCGCATTCTCTGCTGTGCCGGTATTCTTTGCTGTGGCGCGCCTGCGTCCGCGCGTCAGCCGTTGCCCCATGCCCCAGACCCCGTCCGGCGAGAGCAGAACGATGGTCAGAAACACCAGCCCGATCAGTGTGTTGAAGCGGTCATGGCCGATGATGGTTGAGGCGAAGGTGTCCATCACCGCGTAGATCAGCGCGCCCAGGAACGCGCCCAGCGGGTGCCCCAGCCCGCCGATCACTGCCATGACCAGCACCGCCACCGTGGGCCACAACCCGATGGAGCTGGGCGTGATGCCGATGTTGTAAAACGTGATCAGCACCCCGCCCCACCCGGCGATGAACCCCGCCAGCGCAAAGGCCGCGATCCGGTGCAAGGCCACGTTGAAGCCGATCGCCGCAGTCCGCCGCGCCGAATCGCGGATTGCCTGCAGGGCCAGCCCGAAGGGGGTGCGCACGACATAGAGCACCAGCAGATACATCAGCACGGCCATGATCAGCGCGACATAGTAGAACACGATATGCGTGCGGAACGGCATGCCGAACACTTCCGGCCCGACGATATTGCGGATCCCCTCATAGCCGCGGAACCACTGGGTGTTGGACTGCGCGAAAAGGCTGAAACCCACGGCCAGCGCCAGCGTGATCATCAGCAGGTAAATCTCACGCGTGTTGACCGCGATCAGCCCCACCAGCGCCCCCGCCAGCGTGGCGGCCAGCACGGCCAGCGGAATGGCAAAGCCATAGGGCATGGCAAGCGGCCCCAGCGGGATGGCCGTGGGCGCCATCATCGCCACCGAATAGCCCGCAACCCCGGCCAGCATGGTCTGCGCGAGCGAGATGAACCCGCCATAATGCGCCAGAAAGGTCAGCGACAGCGCGACAATCCCGTAAACCATCGCCCGGCCCAGAATGTTTGCCAGCCAGAAATTGGGCAGGAACAGCGGCAGCATCGCCAGCGCCAGCACCCCCGCGCCGGTCAGCAGCCACTGGCGGTTGGTCATCATGATCATGCCATTTTCCTTCCCATCAGGCCCTGCGGGCGCACGGCCAGCACGGCAGCCATGATCACGAAGGTCAGGATCACCGAATAGGTGGGGAACAGCACCTGCCCCCATTGCTCGGCCAGACCGATCAGGATGGCACCCAGCGCCGTGCCGCCGATGGAGCCCATGCCGCCCACGATCACCACCACCAGCGAGATCAGCAGAAACCGCGCATCGACCCCCAGCGCCATCGGCTGCGCTGTGGCTCCGATCACGCCGCCCAGCCCCGCCAGCCCCGCGCCAAGCGCGAAGACGGTTGCGGCGACCAGCGGCACATTGATGCCGCAGGCGGCCAGCATCTGCCGGTCATCGACGCCCGCGCGCACCATGATCCCCAGCCGCGTCTTGTTGAGCAGCAGCCACAGCCCCACACCCACCGCAATCGCCAGCCCCACCTGAAACAGCCGGAACACCGGGTAGCGCCCGATCCCCGGCACAATCACCGGGCCGAACAGCATGTCAGGCGCAAAGAACTGGAACGGGCTGCCGCCGAAGTTGGCCAGAAGCTGATCGGCAAGGATGATCGACAGGCCGATGGTGACCAGCGCCTGCCGCAGCTCCTGCCCCTGCATCCAGCCAAGCAGCGCCACCTGCATCACCACACCCAGCAGCGCGACCGAGGTGATGCCGGCCAGAATGGCGATCAGCCATGCATAATCCGCCCAGGATGAGCTGTAGAGCGGGTCAAACACCGCAAAGCCGACATAGGCGCCCACCATGTAAAGCGCGCCATGCGCCATGTTGACTGTGCGCATCAGCCCGAAGATCAGCGAAAAGCCACTGGCGACGATGAAGTATAGCGCGGCCAGCGTCAGCCCGTTGAGGGTGACGGTCAGTATGAACTGGAGCGACAAGCGTTCCTCCCTTGGCCTCGCCGCGCGCTGTTGGTCTTCCTCCCGCGCGGCGAATGCCGGTATTGTCGTCGTGATGGTCTAAGCATTGCAGCCGGAATGCCCTCGCGCCACTGGCTATTGCGGGGGATTTTGGGTAAAATCGGGTAATCGCGCTGCAAGGTTCCGCTCATGCCCGTATTGCCTGACCTGCTCATCCTTGATGCCGTCCGCCCTGCCGCCGTGCAGGGCGAATCGTTGCCTGAGCGAATGGCGGAAAGGGTGCCGCAATGCGTTCTGGCGCCGTGGCTGGCGGGGCTGCCGGTGCCGGGGCGTGACCTGCTGGCGCTGTTGCCGGTGCTGGATGTGAACGCCCGCGCCTTCGCCGCCCTGCGCGCGCTGCCCCAGGATGCCGGGCAGAACGCGATTGCCGCGCTTTTCTGTGCCGATCCGTTCCTGCGGGTGCGTGACGCCGTGCAGATATTGCGGGCGGCGGGTATCAGCCGGGTGACGAATTTCCCCACCATTCAGATCATTGACGGCGCGGCGGCCCACGGCTTTGAAAGCGCCGGGCTGGGGATGCGGCGCGAGGCCGAGATACTGGGTGAATTTGTCCGTGCGGGGTTTGCGGTCACGGGCTTTGCCGGTTCGGCGGAAAGCGGGGCGCTGCTGGCGCGGCAGGGCGTGGGCGCGCTGGTGCTGCATCCCGGCCCGGCCATGGCTGACTGGCGGATGCGCACGGCGGCGGCGCGCGACGCGGCGCAGGCGCTGCGCTCGTTGCGGCATCTGACCGATCTGCCGGTGCGGCTGATGGTGCCCGATGGCTATGGCACCGAGCTGGACGGCGCGATGGCGCTGGCCGATGGCGCCCTGCGCTATGGATAGGCGCTATTCCAGCAGCCCGGCGCGGCGCATCTTGTTGTAAAGCGTCTTGCGCGCGATGCCCAGGAAGGCCGCCGTATCGCCGCGCCGGAAGCGGTTGCGGCGCAGCGCGTCCAGCAGCCAGTCGCGCTCGGTCATTGCCTGCGGGGTGTCGCTGTCAGCGGCGGCAGGCCCGGCTGCCCCAATCGCGGCAGACAGCGCGGCGGAGCTGATCACCGTGCCCTCGGCATTCACCGCCGCCCGCTCGATCACCGCGCGCAGCTCAGGGATATTGCCGGGCCAGGCCTGCGCCAGCAGCAGCCGGTAGCCATCGGCCGAGATCTGACGGTGCCGGGCGCGCCCGGCATCGAGCAGCGACAGGATATGCCGCGCGATGGCCGGAATATCCTCTGGCCGGTCGCGCAGGGGGGCGATGTCGATGCGCCCCGGCTCCAGCCGCCGGGCAAGCGCCGGGTCCAGCGCGGTGCCACCACTGCCGGGCGGTTGCTTGATCAGGACCAGCCGCGCGATATCGGCGGGCTGGGTGCCGGCGGGCGGGTGTCCGGCCTGTTCCAGCCAGTCCGCCAGCCGCCGCTGCACGGCGGGCGGCAGCGCATCGGCTCCCTCAATCACCACGGTTGCCCCCAGCCGCGCCAGCATCGCCCGCCGCGTGGGGCCGGAACCAAAGAGCACGGCCTCGGCATCTGTGCCCGCATCCGGTGCGCGCAGGGTCAGGAGCGGCCCGGGGCGCTCAGCCAGCGCATGCAGCGCGCGCGCCAGCGTGCCCCGCCCCAGCCCCGCCGCCCCGCTGATCAGAACCGGCAGGCCGGTGCGCGCCAGCCGCAGTGCCTGATCGAGCACCGAGAGCACGAATTCCGACTGCCCGACAATCCCGGTGATCCGCGCCGCGCGCGACAGTTCGCGCGACTGCGCGCTGTCGGACTGCTTGAGCAGACCGAACGCCTTGAAGGCCGAGGTCCGCTCGGTCACCGAATGCTCAAGCGGCACGCGGTCAAGGGTGGAGCCGCCGACATAGCCATCGGCGCGCGCCTCGTCGCAGACGCGGAACATGTCATCGGGGCTGATGATCGGCCCGCCCTCGACAAAGCACAGCGTTTCAGGCGCGCGGGCGCGGACGGCGGCAAAGACCCGGCGCGCGCGGTCGGCTGCCTCGGATATGGTGAAGCTTTGCGCCACCGACAGCACGCCCCCGGCGTTCCAGCCAAAGTTGAGGCAGATCATGCCGACCCCGGCCTCCATCAGCTGCGCCACCTCGCTGCGGGTCTTGGCGTAGCCAAAGGTCATCAGCCCCGCCTGCCGCGCCAGCGCCAGCATCCGCGCCTCACGCTCAAAGCCGATACCCGCCTCTTCCAGCAACTGGCGGAAGCGGGCGTCGAAATGGATGGCGGAGGGGAAATTGGCCATGCCGTGATAACCCCCATCAAGGGTCTGCGCGACCAGCCGCTCAGGGCTCATCCCCGGATCAAAGCACGACGCGCCGAAAAGCACCGGCACCGACACCCGGTCAAGAATTTCGCGCCGCGCAAAGCCATCGGTGAAGCTGTTGGCATCGCCGATCGGCAGAAGGGCCGCGACCGAGGGCGCGCCCATTACCCGGTAGCGCCCGGCATTCAGCGCCAGCAGAAAATCGGCACCGCCCCGCACCGCCGCCTCGGCGGTCATGCCGATGCCGATGGCCCCGCCCACCAGAAGCGTCCCGGCGCCCGGCTGGCGCTGCAGGAGGGTCTTTGCTGCCTGCGTCATGGATATCCTGCCTGCTTTCGCCCGGGGCCAGAATACCACAGCTTTTGTGCCGTGTTGCAAGGGGTGCGCAGTGATATCATGCGCGGCCTTCTGCCCCTGACCCCTGAAACCCGCAGGATGCCCGCCCCCCGGCGCAGGCCCCCTCAGCACAGCGCGCTGCGCAACAGTCGGGTGAAGCGCGGATGGTTCGCCCGTGCCACGTTGATGCGGATACCGGGCCGGTGGCTGGCGGGATCGACCGAAAAGAACGTGCCGGGCGCCAGGAATATCCCCTCGCCCGCCGCCCGTTGCGCGAAGGCCAGATCATCCATACCCTCGGGCAGCAGCAGATAGGTGTAATACCCCTGCGCCGGTGTCGTATGCGTGCGCAGCCCCAGCCCGCGCAGGGTTGCGGCAAGAGTATCAGCGGCATCGGCAGTCAGCCGCGCGATCCGGTTGAGATGTTTCTGGTAGCGGCGGCTGCGGATGATATCGGCGATCATCAGCTCGGAAAACCGCGAGCTGTTGACCGAGGTGATCATCTTCAGCTCCGCCAGATCAGCGGCGATTTCCGGCGCGGCAGCGATATAGCCTGAGCGGAAACTGGCCGAGAGCATCTTTGAAAAGGTGCCCACAAAGATCACGTTGCGGAACTGGTCCAGCGAGGCAAGGCGCACCCCCTCCACCCCCGGCAGGTCGATGAACGGGTCATCATCCACCACCCGGCACCCGGCCTTTTCGGTCAGCCGCAGGATGCCATGCGCGGTGGGCAGGTCAAGCGAGCTGCCGGTGGGGTTCTGGGCCAGCGACTGGGTGAAGAACATCTTGGGCGCCTCACGCGCCAGTTTCGCCTCAAGATCCTCCAG
Organism: Pararhodobacter sp.; assembly: GCF_036802785.1. Lineage (GTDB taxonomy): Bacteria > Pseudomonadota > Alphaproteobacteria > Rhodobacterales > Rhodobacteraceae > Pararhodobacter. The sequence continues at coordinate 33,721 of NZ_DAIRVN010000031.1, read as the reverse complement.
ATCAGGCCCCGCCGGCCCGCGCCGCACACCGACAAAGCGCACCTGTGCCAGTTTCAGCTTGGCGAACAGCGGGTAATAGCCCGGATCATCGACCAGCACGCAATCGCCCTGCCGCAGGTAGCGCCGCACAATCAGGTCCAGCGCGTGATTGCCGCCAAAGGTTGTGACGATCTGTTCGGCGGGCAGCTCAATGCCCTGCGTGCGGTGCCGGGCCGAGATCAGTTCCCGGATGGAGGTGTTGCCCTTGGGCACCCCGTAGCCCGAACTGTCGGCGATGGCATCAGCCGAGGCCGCGAACAGGCGGCGCGGCACCGTCGCCGTCATCCAGCTTCCGGGCGGGCGGCCATCGCCGACGCGCACGTCATAATTCTGATCAAGCTGCGCGCGCAGCAGCGAGATGTGATCGACGGCCTCGACCAGATGGCGCGGCGTCTCTTCCTGCCGGTGGGGGCGCGGGGCCTCGGTCACGAAGAAGCCCGCGCCGCGCCGCGACGTCAGCAACCCCATCGCCACCAGCCGCTCATAGGCCTCAACCACGGTATTGCGCGAAACGCCATGATCCTCCGCCGCGCGGCGGATGGAGGGGACGGCGCCGCCGGGGGCCAGTGCGCCCTGCCCGATCTGGCGGCGCAGGGTATCGACGATCCATTCTGCCTTGGTCATGGCGCTGCTTTTCCTGATCGCTGTACCCATGAACCATAGGGTACAGTTCCGGTATTATTTTGCCAACTGTACCTTTCATTCCCTCCGCTGTCAGCTATCCGTTTGCATAAGCTGGAGGAGCGGAATGTCGCATAATACCAATACCCAAGCCGGGCGCATCACGTCCCGCATCGAAAACCTGCGCAGCATGGAACCCGCCGCGCGGCTGGATGCTGTTGCCAAAGCGGCCGGGCTGGATAACGCGGCAAAGGCCGCGCTTGGGGCTGAACCCGCGCTGCCCATGACCATCGCCAATGGCATGATTGAAAACGTCATCGGAAAATTCGAGCTGCCGCTGGCGGTGGCCAGCAATTTCACCGTCAACGGGCGCGATTATCTGGTGCCCATGGCGGTGGAGGAACCCTCGATCGTGGCGGCGGCATCCTACATGGCGAGGATCGCGCGTGGCTGCGGCGGTTTTGTCACCTCGTCCACCACGCCGGTAATGCGCGCGCAGATCCAGCTTCTGGGCATCGCCGACCCGCATGCGGCACGCCACCGGCTGCTTTCGGCGACTGGTGAGCTGATCGCGATGGCGAACCAGCGCGACAAGGTGCTGATCGGGCTGGGCGGCGGCTGCAAGGATATCGAGGTTCATGTCTTTGAAACCTCGCCCGTCGGCCCGATGGTGGTGCTGCACCTGCTGGTTGATGTGCGCGATGCGATGGGGGCGAATACCGTCAACTCCATGGCCGAAACCATCGCCCCGCGCGCCGCTGAAATCGCCGGGGGGCATGTGCGGTTGCGCATCCTCTCCAACCTTGCCGACCGCAGGCTGGTGCGCGCCCGTGTCAGCCTGACGCCCGAGGCGCTGACCACCGACACCCTGAGCGGGGCAGCGGTGATCGAGGGGATGCTGGAGGCCTGCGCGCTGGCGCTGATTGACCCCTACCGCGCGGCGACCCATAACAAGGGCATCATGAACGGGATTGACCCGGTGGTGGTGGCTACCGGCAACGACTGGCGCGCGATCGAGGCGGGGGCGCATGCCTATGCCGCGCGCGACGGCCGCTATACCTCGCTGACCCAGTGGGAACGCGGCGCGGATGGCCGGTTGCACGGAACGATCGAGATGCCCATGGCGCTGGGGCTGGTCGGCGGCGCCACCAAAACCCACCCCGCCGCACAGGCCGCCCTGAAGCTGATGGGCGTGACCTCGGCGCAGGAGCTGGCCGAGGTGACGGTGGCAGTGGGGCTGGCGCAGAACATGGCCGCGCTGCGGGCGCTCGCCACCGAGGGGATACAGAAGGGGCATATGGCACTGCACGCCCGCAACATCGCCATTCTGGCGGGCGCGACGGGCGCGCAGATTGATGCCGTGGCCAAGGCGCTTGCGGCCTCAGGCAATGTGAGCGTGGACAATGCGCGGGAACTGCTTGACGGCAGCTGACCCGCAACCGGACTTCAAGGGAGGAGAGAAGATGACGATTTCCAACAGACGGACATTCATCCGCAGTGCGGGGGCGGCCATGCTGGCGGCACCGGCGGTTGTGGCGGCAAGCAGCGTGCGCGCGCAGGGCGTGACCCAGTGGCGGATGCAGGCGCTGTGGGACGGTGGCACCACCCCCATGGCCTATGAGGAGCGTTTCTGCGCACGGGTTGAGCAGCTTTCAGGCGGCACCCTGCAGATCCGCCCCTTCTCGGGCGGGCAGATCGTGCCTGCGGCGCAGTCGTTTGACGCGGTGCGCGGCGGTGCGTTCGAGATGATGAAAACCTTTGACGGCTACACCGCCGGGCGCATTGCGGCGCACGGCTTTTCCTCGACCGTGCCGTTCGGCTTTCCGCAGGGTGACCAGTTCGAATCGTGGTTCTATTACCGCGGCGGGCTGGAGATGGCGCAGCGCAGCTATGCGCCCGCCGGGCTGACCTATATCGCCCCCACCACCTATGGTGAGGAGCCGATTCACTCGCGCGTCGAAATCCGCCGCATCGCCGATCTGTCGGGGCTGAAGGGCCGCTTCGTGGGGCTGGCGGCCGCCGTGATGGCCGATTTCGGTGTGGCCGTATCGCCGCTGCCGACGGGTGAGGTGTATTCCGCGCTGGATCGCGGGCTGATCGACATTGCCGACCGTGGCGATGCCCGCGCCAATTTCGAGGAAGGCATTCAGGAGGTTGCGCCCTATCTGCTGCTGCCCGGCGTGCACCAGCCCAGCACCGCGACTTCCTATGTTGCCAATACCGCCGCCTATGACCGGCTGGATGAGCAGCAGCGCGTGGCGCTGGAAGTGGCGGCGCGCGAAATTTCGGTGTCGCTGCGGCAGGATCTGATCGCGGCGGATGGCGAATACCTTGGCAAATTCGCCGAGGCCGGGGTGGAGATCATCCGCTTTGATCCTGAGGATGTCATCGAGGGCCGTCAGCGCGCGGTTGACTCATGGGCGCGGGCGGCGGGCGATGATGCCCTTGCCGTCGAGATGATGGAAAGCCAGAAGGACATGATGCGCGAACTTGGCCTGCTTTAGGCCGCTGCGCATGATCCTGTAAAATGGCCGGCCGGGTTACCCGGCCGGCCCTGCTTTCGCAAGGGAGACAGCGCATGCTGGGCTTTGCACAGGCCGTCACCGGCCTGAACCGTCGGCTTTTCTCGCTCACGCGCTGGCTGGTGTTCGTCATCGCCGGGCTGATGCTGTTCGAGGTGGTCTCACGCTACAGCTTCCGGCTGCCCAGCTCATGGGCGCCCGAACTGGCGACCATGCTGTTCGGCCCCTTCTTCCTGTTCGGCGGGCCCTACCTGCTGCATCTGGGCGGGCATGTCGCCGTGGATATCATATCCGAGCGCGCGAAGGGCCGCCTGCACCGGGTGCTGGCCTGTGTTGCGGCGCTGCTGGCGCTGGTCTTTGGCGCGATCCTGCTGTGGTTCAGCCTGCCGCTGGCGCTGCAATCCTACAATTACGGCGAGACCACCTATTCCGCATGGAACCCGCCGGTCTGGCCGGTCAAGGCGATTTTGCCGGTGGCCGCGCTGCTGCTGATGCTACAGGCGCTTGCCGAACTGGTCTTTGCCCTTCTGGCCCCGGAGACGGAATGATGGAATCCTCTTTCGTCCTTATCGGCATGTTTGCCTCGCTGGTGCTGCTGATGCTGACCGGGGCGGGGCTGGCCTTTGTGCTGGGCGCCATCGCCTTTCTGTCAACCATCGCGCTCTGGGGGCCGCAGGCGCTGATCGTCACGGTGCTGAACACCTACCAGACCATGATGTCCGAGTCGCTGATGGCAATTCCGCTTTATGTGCTGATGGCCGCGATCCTTCAGAAATCGGCGATCATCGACGATCTGTATATGGCGATGGAGAAGTGGTTTGGCGGGCTCAACGGCGGGCTGGCCATCGGCACCGTGGTGATCTGCACCATCATGGCCGCAATGACCGGCGTTGTCGGTGCGGCGGTGGCGGCGATGGGCATTCTGGCGCTGCCGGCGATGCTGCGGCGTGGCTATAACGCGCCGCTGGCGCTTGGCACCATCTGCGCCGGGGGCACGCTGGGCATTCTGATCCCGCCCTCGGTCATCACCATTGTGTTTGCGATCACCGCACAGATCTCCATCGGGCAGATGTTCATTGCGGGCATCATGCCGGGGCTGATTCTGGCCGGGTCTTACTGCGCCTATATCTGGATCCGCACCCGGCTGAACCCTTCGCTGGCCCCCCTGCCCGAGGCCGGGTCAACCCCGCCGCTGCGCGAGCGCATCATCGCGTTGCGCACGCTGATCCTGCCGGTTTTCGTGATCATGAGCGTGCTGGGCACTATCTATATGGGCCTCGCCACGCCGACCGAGGCTGCCGCCGTGGGCGTGCTGGGTGCGGTTCTGTCGGCGCTTGTCTCTGGCCGTTTCCGCATCACGATTCTGGGCGATGCGGCCATGGACACCTTGCGCGTCACCGCGATGATCCTGTGGATCACGATTGGTGCAAAGGCCTTCATCTCGGTCTTCGTGGCGACGGGCGGGGCGGATTCGGTGCTGGATTTCGTGCGCGGCATCGAGGCATCGCGCTGGGTGGTGCTGGGCGTGATGATGGCCATTCTGATCCTGCTGGGGCTGTTTCTGGATGAGATCGGCATCATCCTGCTGTGTGTGCCGGTCTTCATGCCGATTGTGCGGATCCTTGGTTTTGACCCGCTCTGGTTTGGCGTGCTGTTCATGGTCACCGCGCAGATGGCCTATATCACGCCGCCCTTTGGCTATACGCTGTTCTACCTCAAGGGCGTGTTGCCCAAGGGCATCGGCATCGGCCAGGTGTATCGCGGGGTGATGCCGTTCTTTGCCATTCAGGTGCTTGTGCTGATCCTGTTCGTGGCCTTTCCCGGGATTGTCACCTGGCTGCCGGAACTGGCGATGGCCCGGCAGCGCTGAGCGCGGATAAAGCGGTGTGCGCCGGGAAAGGCTTGCATTTGCCGCAGGCCAGCGCCATGCAGTGAGGGTGAAACAGGCGCCCGAAATGACCTCTCCCTTGCTTGCCGGCCTTGGCTGGTCTCTGTTCTTTGCGGAACAGCTTGAACCCGGCGACACCGGCCATGTGCCGGTGCGCATCGCCTCTGTCCACCGCTCGCGGCTGATGGCGGAAACGGGCAGCGGGCAGATACGGCTGCGCCTGCCGCATCAGGTGAACACCACCGATTTCGCGGTGGGGGACTGGGTGCTGACGGAGCCGGAAACCGACACGCTGGTGCGCAGGCTTGAGCGAAAGATGCTGCTGCGCCGCCGGACCGAGGGCAGCCACAGCCCGCAACTGATCGCCGCGAACGTGGATACGCTGTTCATCGTCACCTCGTGCAACGATGATTTCAACCCCGCGCGGCTGGAGCGGTATCTGGCCCTTGCGAACGAGGCCGGGGCGGACCCGGTGATCGTTCTTACCAAGGCCGATCAGGTGGAAGATGCCGCGCCCTTCGTTGCGCAGGCCGCCGCTTTGCAGCGTGACCTTGCGGTGGTTGTGCTCAATGCCACCGCGCCCGATGCCGCGGTGACGCTGGCGCCGTGGTGCGGGCCGGGGCAGACGGTGGCGCTGGTGGGTTCGTCCGGGGTGGGGAAATCGACGCTGCTGAACACGCTGGCGGACAAGGCGCCCGCAGATGCGCAGGCCACCGGCGATATCCGCGCGAGTGACGCCAAGGGGAGGCATACCACCACCGCGCGCTCGCTCCATGCGATCAAGGGCGGCGGCTGGGTGATTGACACGCCGGGGATGCGCACGCTGCATGTCAGCGATGTGGCCGCCGGGCTGGACATGCTGTTTGCCGAGATCACCGAACTGGCCCCGAACTGCCGGTTCCGCGATTGCACCCATGCGCATGAGCCGGGCTGCGCGGTTCAGGCCGCCGTCGCTGCGGGGACATTGTCTGCCGAGCGGCTGGAACGCTGGCGCAAGCTGGATGAAGAGAACCGCGCGAACACCCCGGTTCAGACCGGGCCGCGCGGCAACAAATCCGAGGCACCGAGGGGTCGGCGGCGTTAGAGCGGGTCGCATTCACGCGCGCCCTCTGACCCCCTGATAACGCAGGTTCGGAAAGCAGAAAACCGGCCCCCACCTTTCTGCAACGTGCTCTAAATCCATTGTCAGGCGTCCTGAGGGGTCATTCCGGCAGCGTGGTCAGATCGGCGCCGCGCTGGCGCGCGCTTTCGCGCACGGCGGCGCGCAGCACCTCGTTACGCGCCAGAAGCCGCCGGAAAAGCGCCTCATCCAACACCAGCAGCGTGGAGTGGCTGATGGCCGTGACCTGTGTGCGGCGCATCTGGCGGGTGAGCAGGGCAAGCTGGCCGAACATCTCGCCCCGGCCCAGCTTGTGGCGGTGGCCTGCGGTTTCCACCTCGACCGCGCCGGAGGCAATGAAACAGACCTCGCGCGGGATGTCGCCCTTGCGCATCAGCACCTCGCCGGGGTGGACGTAGCGCGCCTTCAGGGCCCTTGCCAGCGGGCGGCGCGCCTCTTCATCCATATTGGCGAAAAGAGGGAACTGGCGCACCAGCTCGGATTTCTGAACCGCCAGATCCAGCGGCGGGCGCAGCTCAGCGCGTTTGCGCTTGCCGCCCAGCTCCTGCTTCAGGGTTGTGTAAAGCTCCCGCCCGATCAGGCCGTCTTCATACAGCACTTCATATTCGCGCTCTTCCAGACGCAACGAGGTGCGGCGGATGAAGCGGCGTTCGATTTCCTCGGCATAGCCGGGATATTGCAGGCGCAGGCCGTCGATGGCCGATTGCGTTTCCTCCTCGCGCCGTCTGAGCAGTTCATGCAGCAGATCGGCGACGCGGCGACCATGAATGCGGCGGATCTTGGTGTCGATATAGCCGTGCAGGTCGCGCAGCTGAAGGCGCTGGTTCAGCAATATCTCGAACCTGTCCGCCGTCAGCCGTGACAGAAGCCGCGACAGGCGCATGCGGTTGTGCAGAAGCACCGCAAGCTGATACCAGCGCCCGCGCGCAAGGCTCATCCGCCCCGCCGCGCGGTATTCATCGCGCCCGCCGGTCCGGGTGCGTTCGATCAGGCGGTCGGCGTCAGAGAGCATCTGTTCGGCCAGCCGCGCCGAAATCAGTTGTTCGCGGAAGGAATCAAGGATCATGTCGCGTTCGCGCCCGGCCAGCGCGACAAGGCCCAGCGTGATTCTGTCACGGTCTGGTATTTCGTCGGCGGCTTCGGCTTTTCCCATCGCGCCGTCCAGCCGTTCGGCAAAGCGCTTCGCCTCAGAGCGGACGATTTCGCGCGTCAGCTCGTGGCGCTTCGTGGTATCCGCCACCTCTTCGCGCACGTTCTGAAGGGCGACGGCGATCACCTGATTGGACAGCGCGCGGTCCAGCCGGGTCAGCTTGTCCAGCCCCAGAAGCGAGATCACCCAGCGCAGCGTTGTCCCCTGCACCAGAAGCGTGAACAGCGTGAAGCCGGTGGCAAGGATACCGACCTCGCGCTTGATGTCGATGGGCACGCGCAAATTCTCGGTCACCGCGAGGGCAAGCGCCAGCGTGACGGCACCGCGCAGCCCGCCCCACAGGATGGCCACGCGGTAAGGGCGGTCCACCCGGGGGGAAAGGCCAAGCGCGGTCAGCAGTGGCAGCACACCATAGAGCATGACAAGCCGCGCGGCGGTGGCGGCGGCGACCACCACGCCGATCAGCGCCACGTCACGCCACTGGATATCGGCCAGCAGCCGCGGCACCAGCAGGGCTGCCAGCAGAAAGATCAGTGCGCCGGCCCAATGCGCCAGAACATCCCAGACCTCACGCAGGTTGGACCAGTTCCCCGGCGACAGGCGGCCCGGCCCCAGATAGTTCAGCGTCATGCCCGCCATCACCACAGCAATGACGCCTGAGACGCCCAGCAACTGATCCGCCACAAGATAGGTGACATACGGCAGCGCCACGCTGAGCGATATCTGCGCCAAGGGAAAGCGCCCCAGCCATGCGAACAGCGACAGGCAGATCCGGGCCAGCACCCAGCCGGTACCAAGCCCGCCGAAAATCAGCACCGGAAAGCCCACCAGCGCATCGCGCAGCGTGGGGTTGGGCACACCGAGCATGACATAGGTCAGGAAAAAGCCGAAAAGCGCGATGGCGGCGGCGTCGTTGAGCAGGCTTTCGCCCTCGACAATGCGGGTCAGCCGCTGCGGGGCGGCGATGTTGCGGAAGATCGACACCACCGCCGACGGGTCTGTGGTGGCCACAATCGCCCCCAGCATGAGGCAGGCGACCAGCGGCAGAGTGGTAAAGGGCGTCAGCGCAAAGCCGATGACGAAGGTTGCCACCACCACCGCCAGCACGGCCATCACCAGAATCGGCACCCAGTCATCCGCCATGCGCCGCAGGTTCAGGCCCAGTGACACCTGAAACAGGAGCGTCGGCAGCAGCACATAGAGGAAGACATTGGCGCGGATGCTGATTTCAAAGTTTTCGATGGTCAGCGGCAGGCCGAACACGCCGCTGCCATGCTCAGCCAGATAGATGGCGGCGCTGCCGATCAGCCCGCCGATGATGGCCAGAACCACGGTGTAGGGCAGCCGCGTGCGGTCGGCCAGAGGCTCGCTCAGGGAAATGACGATGAACAGCGCGGCAACAATGCCGACAAGGGTAATGACATCCATGACATGGCCAATGACCGCGAAAGCGGCGCAAGAGTTTCACAGCTAGGGGAAACTTCTTGATAAATGATGTTTATCCGCGACCTTGTCAATCATTGCGGCGGCCTTTCCGGTGGGGTGGCGCGCCCGGAAAAGCACCTGTCGCGGGTGGTTCAGGCCCCTTCGACCGTGACCGCAACGCCCATATTCAGCAGGTCACCATCGGCGCCGACAAAGGTGCCGGATACCGGGGCAACCTGGGTGATATGCCTTGCCACGGCAACCGGAATCAGGTTGCCCGCGCCGACCGCGCGGTTGGTGGGGTCAAAGGGGATCCAGCCCGCGCCGGGAACAAAAACCTCCACCCAGGCATGGGTTGACCCCTCTCCTGCCGAGCCGACAAGATCGCGTGAGCGGTCGAACAGATAGCCGGAAACGATCCGCGCGCCAAAGCCCAGCGTTCTGACCGCTTCGGCGAACAGCACCGCGAAATCCCGGCAGGAGCCATAGCCACGGTCCAGCGTTTCAAGCGGGCCCTGCGTGCCTTCGTCGTCGCGGCTCTGATACGAGATCTGCGAGAAGACGCCGTTGCTGACATCCTTCAGCAGCGACAAAGTGTCGGTGGGCCTGCCCATCACGAACCGTTCCACCCAGTCCGACAACCGCCCCGCCCCATCGAAATACTGGGGGCGAGCCAGCGCGCCAAGGTCTGTCCAGTCATCGTCGGAATAGAGGAACGGATAGGATTGCGCCGAGGCGGCGATGTCGAATACCGGCCAGGCAGGCGCGCTCAGATCAACGCGTGTGCGGCTTTCCACGGTCAGCATATCGGTCATCGCGGTGAAACTGGCGGTGGCGACGGCATTGCCCGCCACATCATGCGCCCAGGTCACGTTGGCCGCAGGCGACAGCGTCAGGTCGAAGGACAGCAGGCGCAGTTCGGGCGTTTCGCGCGGGCGCAGCATCATCCGGTGCTGCCCCAGCGCGACGGGGGCGCGATAGTGATACTCGGTCTTGTGCGTAATGCTGAGGATTGTCATGCTCGCTGCTCCGCAGGCGTGAAGCGGATAGCCCCGCCGTGTTGTGTTGTTTCGTCCGGTGGCGCGCCCTGCCCTAGCGGCGGCGCGCGCGGCCATCACCCGAGGGGACAGAGGATTTCCATGATACCGTGCTTTTGCAGCGCGGGCAGACCCGCTCACCGAAACCGTCGCTCCAGAAGCTGGCCTGACAGCACAGGCAGATGCGTTCGGCGGGAATGTCGCCCCGGGCCCTGAGTGGTGTGTTCAGTTCGGGGGAGGTGTCATTCATCGCTTCCGCTCCTTGCGGCTGCCAGAAGCAAACGCCCCTTGGAAAGATATGGCCATGGTCAGGCTCAATTACCACCCATAGGGACGAAGGTCTTTGCGCGCGGCCTCTTGGGTGCGCACCTCAAAGCCCGTCATTTCAGCCGCGCCGAAGGTCTGGGTCAGGGGCACATCGGCGGCGTCACGGCCCTGTGCGATCAGGATTCTGCCAATGCGCGGGGTGTTGTTGCGGGGGTCAAAGACCCACCACTTCCCTTCCAGATACACCTCCATCCATGCCGCGAAATCGCCGGGGGCATGGGGCAGGGGCGTGCCGATATCGCTGAGATACCCGGTGCAGTAGCGCGCCGGGATGTTCATGCAGCGGCAGAAGGCGATGGCCAGATGCGCGAAATCGCGGCAGACGCCGTGGCCTTCGGCCAGCGTCTGCGATGCCGTGCGCGTGGCTTTCGCGTGTTCATAGCCAAAGGTCACGCGGTCCTTGCCGAAATCGCAGATCGCCTGAACGCGCGCCCAGCCGGGATCGCTGTCGCCGAACAGCCGCCACGCCTGTTCGGACAGCAGGTCGGTATCGCAGTAGCGGCTGCCCAGCAGGTAAACCAGCGTGTCCGAGGGCAGATCCTGCACCGGATGCTGGCGGGCATGGAGCGCAACCGGGTCCGGCTGACCGCTGTCACGGAGCAGCCCGCCGCTGGACAGCACAAACTCGCCCTCCGGGGCCACCATCCGGGTGCACCAGTTGCCAAAACCGTCGCGATACCCTGAAAACGGCACACTGGGGGCGCTGACAAGGGCATCCGGCTGCTCCAGATCGCTGCAACGGGTGAAATGCACGTTGAGCATGGTGATCAACGGGGTTGGCTGGGGCAGGTTGAACTGAAGACGGCAGCCGATGTTTATCAACATGCGACACCGCGCAGCGCGCGCGCTGTCAGGCCAGCGGGACAGCGGGAACTGGCATGCAGGGTGTCGGCGCTGTCTGTAGTGAGACACGGGGAGATTTGCATTTACTGTCCTTTCGTGGCGGCTTTTGCCGAGGACCTGCATCAGGTGCGGCCCGGCGTTAACGGGCCTCCTACGGTATCAGGCCCGCACGAAGACTGATCAGCGTTAGTGACGGCTGTGCTTTGGCGGCCCGCTGCGGGCCCCGCGGCAAGGAAAGTGATCAGGACTGCCCTGTGAAAGGCAAGTTATTGATCTGTCGCGGTGACCCGGCACGTTGGAGGGCAGACCGGGTAACAATCAGGGACAAAGGTGTTGACGGATGGTGACTCTCTTGTATACGCATGTGATATTTTACAGAGACACGCAGAATGGGATGGCAGACAGCGCAGCGGAGAGAGAAGCCCGCCACCTCGGATATACCGCGTGATGCTCTTATCGCAGACATCGGCGCAAGGGAGAATGAAAAGATGGAAACTGTCGAGATCGAGCGCGATGGACGTATCGCATGGGTGTTCCTCAACCGCCCTGAAAAGCGCAATGCGATGAACCCCAAGCTGCATTTCGAGATGAACCTCGTGCTGGATGAGCTGGAAGCCGATACCAGCGTGGGCTGTGTGGTTCTGTCCGGGCGCGGCGGGGCGTTCAGCGCGGGGCAGGACCTGAAGGAATTCTTCCGCGACCTTTCCGGCGATCTGGTGGCGCAGAAAAAGGCGCAGCGCGCGGCCAATGACTGGCGCTGGCACCGGCTGGAAGTGTTCGACAAACCGACCATCGCCATGATCGAGGGGGTCTGCATCGGTGGGGCCTTCACCCAGATGATTGCCTGCGACTTTGCCATCGCCGCTGAGGATGCGACCTTTTCGCTGTCGGAAATCAACTGGGGCCAGATCCCCGGCGGGCTTGTTACCCGCGTGCTGACCGAGGCGCTTGGCTACCGCGATGCGCTGGATCTGTGCCTGACCGGGCGCAAGTTTGACGGGACAGAGGCGGCGCGGCTGCGCCTTGTCAACGAGGCTGTCCCCGTGGGCGATCTGCGCGCCCGCACGCAGGCGCTTGCGGAACTGCTGCTGAGCAAGGACCCGGAAGCCTACCGCGCGACCAAACATGCGGTGCGCTATGTCCGCGGTATCCCGATGCGCGAGGCGGAAGATTATCTGGCGGCGAAGATCGGTGAGCTGCGGATGCGCGCGGGCGTGGGTGCGCAGGAAAGCGCGATCAGCAAATTCGTCGATGACAAAAGCTACCGGCCCACAGACAGCTCCTACACCTCGGTCAAAGGCGAGTGAGGGCGCGGGTGACAGGCCGGTCGAGAGCAGAAAAAGGACGTTGAGAATGGAAATCGAGCTTTCCGAAGATCTCAGGATGATGAAGGCGCAGGTTCGCCGCTTCATCGACAGCGAAGTGATCCCGATAGAGCGCGAGGCAAGCGACGGGTTCGATATGAAGCCGGAAATCCGCGCCAGGTTGGAGGCCAAGACCCGCGACCTGGGCTACTGGTTCGTGGAACTGCCCGAGGATAAGGGCGGGCTGGGGCTGGGGCTGATGGCGCGTGTGTTGTTGTGGGAGGAGATGGGCCGCACCATCGCCGTTCCGCCGCGCAAGCAAAGCATCTTTGGCCCCGAGGTCAGCCCGATGCTGCTGAACCTCGCACCCGCGCAGAAAGAGAAGTATCTGCTGCCGGTGATGAGCGGCGAAAAGAAATCCTGCTTCGCGCTGTCCGAGCCGGATGCGGGCGGAGACCCGGGCGGTATCCGCACCACGGCGGTGCGGGATGGCGATGACTATGTCATCAACGGCTACAAGGTCTTTATCACCAACGCTCAGGCGGCGGATTTCGCGCAGGTGATGGCCGTGACCGACCCGCAGAAGGGTCGTCGCGGCGGGATTTCAGCGTTCCTTGTGGATATGAACACGCCCGGCCTGACGATTGCCCGCGAACAGCCGACCATGATGGGCGACCGCCCCTGCGAACTGGCGTTCGACAATGTGCGCGTTCCCGCCTCGGCCCTCATTGGACAGGAGGGCAAGGGGTTTGAACTGGCGCAGGACTGGATCAATCAGGGCCGCCTCCGCCACGGTGCGCGCGCCATCGGTGTGATCGAGCGCTGTCTGGAGATGGCGGTCAACCACGCGCGGCAGCGCAAGACCTTTGGCACCTCGCTGGCAGACCGGCAGGCGGTGCAGTGGATGCTGGTGGATTCCTATCTGGACCTGAAAGCGCTCAGGCTGATGGTTTACGCCACCACGCTGGCCTATGACCGGGGCGAGGACGTGCGCCATGATGCCTATGTCGTCAAGATGCAGGGCGACCGCATGTCATTCGAGGCGGCGGACCGCTGCATGCAGATCCATGGCGGGCTTGGTCTGACCACCGATCTGCCGATCGAGCAGTTCTGGCGTGATCAGCGCAGCATGATGATTACCGAAGGACCGGAAGAAATTCTGCGCGGCGCGCTCGCGCAGAAGATATTGCGCGACTACGCGCAGTAACGATGAAGAAACGTCAAACCAATAGCGGAGTGTAATGACATGAAAATGCTCAAGTATGTTTCTGTGGGGGTTGCCTCGCTGGCGATCAACATGTCGCCGGCGCTGGCCGAGATGAACTATGAAGGGCGCGACATCACGCTGCTCATCAACTTTGGCGCGGGCGGGTCAACCGATATCGAAGGCCGTCTGATTGCCCAGCATCTGGGCCAGTATATTCCGGGCAATCCGAATATCATCGTTCAGAACATGCCGGGTGGCGGCGGCAATATCGGTTCCAACTATCTGGGGATGTCGGCGGCCAATGACGGCACGGTGGTGGGTTTCTTCACCTGGAACCCCATTGACCAGATCATCGACGCGCCGGGCCTGCTGGTGCCCTATTCCGATTTCACCTTCCTTGCCGGCATGCCGCAGCCCACCGTGTTCTACATGCGCGCTGATGTCGCGCCGGGGCTGGAAACGCCCTATGACCTGCTCAACGCCGAGCATTTCCGCGCGGGGTCGCTGTCGCCGACCATTCACCAGTCGGTCCGCACCCGGCTGGCGCTTGACCTGCTGGAGGTGCCCTATACGCTGGTCAGCGGCTATGCGGGCCTGACCGAGATCGCCACAGCGGTGATGCAGAACGAGGTGCAGCTTTCCAACGGTTCGCTGGCCAGCTACCGCCCCACGGTGGAGCCGCTGCTGATCGAACCCGGCATCGCCATCCCCCTCTTCCATTTCGATATCGAGCGTGACGGCGAATTTTCGGCCGATCCGCTGGTTGACGGGCTGGGCACGGTGACCTTCCTTGACCTCTACCGCGCGCGCCATGGCGATGATGCGATGCCCGGGGGCGATGAATGGGAAGCGCTGAGGATGATCAACAACATCATGGAAGCGATGTACCGCTCGGTCTTCCTGCCGCCGAACGCGCCCGCAGAGGCAACCGAGACGCTGCGCACCGCCTTTGCGGCGCTGGCTGAAGATGAGGCTTTCCTTTCGGACTATGAACGCGTGGTGGGTATGCGCCCGACCATGACGGTCGGCGCGCAGGGGCAGGCCGTCATTGACGAGCTGGGCGAGATGGACGACGCGTTCAAGGAACGCTTCACGGCCTATGTGAACCAGTAACCCCGAACCGGGCGCGGCGCAGAACAGGCGCCGTGCCCTTCCTCTTTCAGCAAGGAGCACATCCGCATGCTCGAACAGGCATTGGCCGGTGCGATGCAGTTGCTGGCCTGGCCAGCATTCGGCTTTCTGTTGCTAGGCGTCATTATCGGCATCTTCTTCGGGCTGATGCCGGGCCTGAACGGGCTGAACGGGATGGCAATTCTTTTGCCCTTCACCTTCACCATGGATACCGTTCCGGCGCTGTGCTTTCTGCTGGGTGTTTACGCCGTCACCTCCACCGCTGACACAATCTCGTCGGTGTTATTGGGGATACCCGGCACCGCCGCGTCGCAGGCCACCATTCTGGATGGTCATCCGATGGCCAAACGCGGCGAGGCTGAGCGCGCCTTTGGCGCGGCCTTCACGGTTTCGGCCATCGGCGGCGTGATCGGTGCCATCGCGGTGGTGGTCTCCATCCCCATCCTGCGGCCGATCATCATGGCCTTCTCCTCGCCCGAGTTCTTCATGCTGGGCCTTGTCGGCCTGACCATGGTCGGTGCCCTGAGCGGCAATTCGATCGGCAAGGGCGTGGCCGCGGCGGCGGTGGGGCTGATGATTGCGACAGTCGGCTATGGCCAGCAGATCGCGGTGCCGCGCTACTGGTTCAATGTGATCTATCTGCTGGATGGTGTGCCGCTGTTGCCGGTGGTGCTGGGCATCTTCGCACTGCCAGAGCTGGTGGAGCTGATGCGCGGCAGCAAGATCGCCCGCTCCGCGCCCGGAAGCAGTGTCAAAGGCGGCCTGTTGCAGGGCATGCGCGATGCGATGACGCATTGGTGGCTGACCCTGCGCTGTTCGGTGATCGGCGCTTATCTGGGCATCATCCCCGGGCTGGGTGCCGCCGTTGCCGACTGGATCGCCTATGGCCATGCCGTGCAGACCACGCGCGACAATCCGCAATTCGGCAAAGGCGATGTGCGCGGCGTGATCGCCCCGGAAAGCGCGAACAATGCCACCAAGGGCGGCGCGCTCATTCCGACCATCGCCTTTGGTATTCCCGGCAGCCCGCCGATGGCACTGCTGCTGGGCGGGTTGCTGATTCAGGGTATCGCGCCCGGGCCGTCGATGCTGACCACCAATCTGTCGCTGACCTTCAGCCTGATCTGGACACTGGTTTTCGCCAATATCATCGCCTCGGTCCTGTTGCTTCTGCTGGCGCGCTACTTTGCAAAGCTGATCTTCATTCCCGGCCTGTTCCTGGTTCCCGCGATCACCGTCTTTACCCTGATGGGCGCGTGGATGGCGACATTCCAGATCGGTGACTGGCTGGCGCTGTTCGGTGCCGGTGCGCTGGGGCTGGCGATGAAAAAGGCCGACTGGCCCCGCGCCCCGCTGATTCTGGGCTTCATCATCGCGCCGATCCTTGAGAACTCGCTGCATATCTCGCGCCAGTCCTACGGGATGACATGGATCGGCCGCCCGGTTGTGCTGGTGCTGCTGGCCATCGTTGTGCTGACGGTTGTCATGTCGGTGCGCGCGCGGAGGCGGCAGGCGAAGGTGCAGCAGGCCGTGGTGCTCGCGCCCGAAGGCTTAGCGATGCCCGGAGGCCATGTTGCGCCCGAAGGCCATGCGACGGATGAGCCCACCTCGCCGGTCTTCGGGGTGCTGTTCGGCGGCGTGATGGTTGCGACCTTTGCCTTCGCCATCTGGGAGGCGCGCAACTGGCCTGCGGCGCTGGGGGCCTTCCCTATTGTCGTGGCGGTCGCGGGTCTGATGTTCTCGGCGCTGGCGGCAGTGATGGACTGGCGGGCGCGGGCGAACCATCGGCGCTATGACACCAGCGCCTATGATCGCGCCATGTTCGAAATTGTCGCGTGGATGGCGGGCATTGTCGGCCTGACGCTTCTGGTGGGCCAGATACCGGCGCTGCTGACCTTCACCTTCCTGTTCCTGCTGTGGCGCGCCGGGGCGACACTTTTGCTGGCCTGCCTCTATACGGCAGGGATGTGGCTGATACTTTGGGGCCTGTTCGATCAGATTGTGCACATCGTCTGGTCACCGGCATGGCTGTTCTAGGGGGAACCGGATGAAATCTCTCACAGAACGGCGCGATCAGGGGCAGAGCTGGCTGGAGGCGGGCAAAGGCGCGCCCTTGGTGCTGGTGCACGGCATCGGCGGCAGCGCGGCGACATGGCTGCCGGTGATGGACGCGCTTGCCCGCCATCACCATGTCTATGCGTGGAACTTTCCGGGCTATGGCGGCGCAGCCCCCCTGCCCGGTGACGCCCCGCCCGCCACCGATTACGCCCGCGCGCTGCTGGCGTTTCTGGACCAGCGCGGCATCAGCGCGGCGCATGTCGTCGGCCATTCGCTGGGGGCGGTCGTTGTGGCCGCGCTGGCGCAGGCGGCGGCTGCGCGGGTGTCGCGGCTTTCGCTGATCTGCCCGGTGATCGGCGCGGGGCACCTGCCGGCGGATGCGCGCGAACAGATGCGTCTGGCGCGCCGTGATGAAATTCTGGCCGGGGGGATGGGTGCCTTTGCGCAGGCGCGCACCGCCTCCATCATCGGGCCACAGGCCTCGCAGGAGGATGTGGCAGGGATCATTGAAACCATGGCGGGAATCGCGCAGCCCGCTTATCTGCAGGCATGGGAAATGCTCTGCGCCGCGCAGATCGTGCCGCTGCTGGACCCTGCCCTTGCCCCCGCGCTGGTGGTGGGCGGCGATGTTGACCCGGTCGCGCCGCCGCAGGCCGTGACGCAGGTGGCGCAGGCCCTGTCGGTAACGCCGCATATCCTGCCCTCGGTCGGCCACTTCCCCACGCATGAAGCCACCGAAGAACTGGTGGCGCTGATCTGTCAGCACGACTGAGCCGCTGACCCCGCCTGAACAAAGGACGTTTGTAACACCATGACCACCCCCCTTTCCGGATTCCGCGTGATCGAGCTTTCCACCATGATCACAGCCCCGCTTGCAGGCATGATGCTGGCCGATATGGGGGCCGAGGTCATCAAGATCGAGCGGCCCGATGGCGGCGATCCGTTCCGCAGTTTCAGGGGCGGCAATTACAGCCCGCATTTCTGCTCCTACAACCGCAACAAGCGCAGCATGGTGCTGGACCTGCAATCAGCCGAAGGGCGCGGCGTTCTGGAAAAGTTGCTGGAGGGCGCCGATGTCCTGCTCGACAATTTCCGCCCCGGCGTTCTGGCGCGGCTGGGTTTTGATGATGCGCGGCTGCTTGCGATCAACCCTGCGCTGGTGCGCTGCTCGATCAGCGGGTTTGGCACTGACGGCCCCAATGCCAACCGCCCCGCCTATGACGCCGTGGCGCAGGCGCTCAGCGGCATGTCCAGCCTGATGCTTGACCCCGAAGCGCCGGTGCTGGCCGGGCCGACGATCTCCGACAATGTGACCGGCATTTACGCCGCCTATGGCATTCTGACGGCCCTGCTTGAGCGGGAGCGCGGCGGAAAGGCGCGGCGGGTGGATGTGAACATGCTGGAATCGACCATGGCCTTCATGCCGGATCCGTTTGGCTATTACACCCAGATGGGGCTGGTCTCGGATCCCTATCTGCGGGTGCGGACTTCGCAATCCTATGTGTTCCGCTGTGCGGATGAGCGGATGCTGAATGTGCACATGTCCTCGCAGGAAAAATTCTGGACCGGGTTTGTGAAAGCGATCAACCGCCCGGAACTGGCCAGCGATCCCCGCTTTGAAACCCGCGCCGGGCGGATTGACAATTATTTTGAGCTGGCGGGCGAGGCCGGGAAGACCTTCGCGCAGCAGCCGCTGGCCCACTGGCAGGAAAGGCTGACCGCCTGCGACGTGCCCTTTGCCGCTGTGAACACGATCCCCGAGGCAATGGAAGAGCCGCAGGTGCGCCATCTGGAAACCTTCATGGATATGGAGCACCCGCAGAACGGCCCCGTCCGTGCGGTGCGCAATCCCGTCTGGCTGGACGGAAGCCGCAAGATGCAGGGCGAAGTGCCGCCGCCTGCGCTGGGGGAGCATACCGATGAAATCTATCAGGAGCTTGGGCTGACCCGCAGCGCTGCCAGCAAGGCTTAGGCCGGGCGGCTGAGCGATCAGCGTTGATGTCACGCCTTCCCCCGGCTGCGGTTTGCGGCCCGGGGATGAAACCTGTTGCGGGTGCTCAACAATTCTTTGCATGCCCGACGGATGATACCTGCCATAACAGAAGGTTTTGAGGGCCAGGGCGGCTACTCGTCCAGCGATTAGCCATCATTTTGTCTGTTCCAACAAATTTTTGTTGCCCGATGCCGGGAACCGTGCTCAATTCCCTTCCAGCAAGTCCGGCCGGCAAAAACCGCAAAAGTTAACGGGAGAGACAGAACATGAAAGTATCAGCGAAAAACAGGCCGGGCCTTTTGCCCGCCGGGACAGCGGCCCTTGCCGCCTTTCTGACCCTTGGCGCCCCGCTTGCCGCGCAGGACCCGGCGGTTATCCGGCTGGCACTGGGCGCGGACCCCACCACCTTTGACCCGGCGCGCTACCGTGCGGGCGATGACAGTGTGGCCTACCGGCTGATGTTCAGCGCGCTGACCCGGCGGGGCGATGACGGCGCCATCACCGGCGGTCTGGCCGAAAGCTGGGAGCAGACCGGGCCCACCACCTATGTCTTTCATCTGCAACCGGATGCCGTCTGCGCCGACGGCACGCCGGTGGATGCCGAGGTCGTCGTCAACAGCCTGCGCTATATCGAAGACCCTGAAACGCAGATGATCTTCCGCGGCGTGGTCTTTGGCCCTGACCGGCCGGAGATCAGCGCTTCGGATGACGGGCGCTCGGTCACGATCGAGCTGCCGTCGGCCTATCCGGGCCTTCTGGCGGGGCTGTCGATGCCCATGGCGGGGGTCATCTGCCCGGCTGGTCTGGCCGATCTGGAGGGATTGCACCGTGGCGATGTGCCGGGCGCCTCTTCTGGCGGTTACGTCCTGACAGAGGCTGTGCCGGGTGTGCGCTACAGCTTTGCGATGCATGACAATTTCAACGGCGGCGCTGAATTCGTGCGCAACCTGCCCGGGCGCTCGCCGGACGCGTTCCACTATTCCGTGGCCACCGACCCCAGCGCGCTGATCAACCAGCTTATCGCCGGGGAGCTGGACAAGGTGAACCTGCCCGCCAATGCCGTCGAACGCATCGA
Organism: Pararhodobacter sp.; assembly: GCF_036802785.1. Classification (GTDB taxonomy): domain Bacteria; phylum Pseudomonadota; class Alphaproteobacteria; order Rhodobacterales; family Rhodobacteraceae; genus Pararhodobacter. The sequence goes on along the minus strand of NZ_DAIRVN010000031.1, from coordinate 13,981 downwards.
AGGGGATGCGCGCTTTGACATTGCCTCGTTCATTCTGGCGACCGATACGCTCTATTTCAACCAGTCGCCCACCAGCCCCTTCAATGAAAACCCTGACCTGCGCCGCGCGGTGCTTCAGGCCATCGACCGGGCGGCGGTGACCGAGGTTTCCACCGGCGGGCGCGGCACCCCGGTGAACACCGTGCTGTTCCCCAATCTGGCCTGCGGCAATGACGATGCGTCGCTGTTCCCGGAATTTGACCCGGCAGCGGCGGGCGCCCTGCTGAACGGCGTGGAGATCCGCATCTCCGCCTCGCCCTCTACCCGTGTGACGCTGGAATATATTCAGGCCTCGCTCATGGCGATGGGGGCGAATGTCACCATGATGACCGGCGACAACGCTGAAAACTGGGCGCGCGTTCTTCAGCGCCCGGAAACCTGGGATATGTCGATCACCAATGTGATCAACTTTGCCGGTGTGCTGGATGCCCCCTTTGACCGGCTGATCGGCACCGGGGTTGAGGACGGCGGGCAAAGCATCACCCGCTCAGGCAATGCCGAGGCTGCCGCGCTGCTGGATCAGGCGCGCGCGGCGGGTGATCTGGAAAGCCAGTGCGCGCTGGTGACCGAAGCCGAGCAGGCGGCGCTGCGCAACTATGACTTCATGCCGCTGCACAGCTTTGAGCGGTTCCTTGGTTATCGTCAGGGGCTGTTTCCGGGCGTTCTGCCGGGCCTGAATGACGATTCGACCATCCGCATCCTTGCCGCCGACTGACGCGGCCGTTGCCTCTGCCCGGCCGGTGCCCTTTGGCGCAGCGGCCGGGCCCATGCCTCTGAGCGACAAACGATAAGGCGCCGCTGACGTGAGACAGGCCGCTTCCGCATCACTGCCCGGGTTTCTGCCCCGCCTGCTCGGCTCGCCCTGGCCGGGATTTCTGCTGCGCCGTCTGGCCGGTGTGGCCGCCGGGGTGCTGATGCTGATCGCGCTGAGCTTTGTGATGGTGCAGCTGATCCCCGGTGACCCGGCGGTGATTCTGGCCGGTGAGCATGCCACCGCCGCGATGATCGACCATACCCGCCAGCAACTGGGGCTGGACCGCGCGCTGGGGGTGCAGTTCATCGCCTATGCCGCGATGATGTTGCAGGGAGAGTTCGGCACCTCGTTCCGGCTGGGCATTCCGGTGCTGGACGTTCTGATGGTGCGCCTGCCCTATACGATTTCGCTGGCCACGGCGGGGATTGTGCTGGTGCTGGCCGTCGCCGTGCCCATGGGCGTGACGGTGGGTGTGCTGACCCGCAATGGCCGCCGCGCATGGCTGGATGTGGGTTTCGGCGTTGTCACCGGCTTTCTGACCGCCGTGCCCGGTTATGTCAAAGCCACCCTGCTGATCCTGTTTCTGGGGATATGGGCGGGGCTGCTGCCGCCCTCATTCTCCGGCAGCGCGCCGGTGGTGTCGATGATCATGCCGCTGATCGCGCTGGCGCTGGGGCCGATCTGCGTGATCGCCCGTGTTCTGCGGCGTGAGACGGCGGATGTGCTGGAGCAGGATTTCATGCGCACGGCGCGGGGCTGGCGGCTGGGGGCGGCGAAGCTCTATGTCAAATACGCCCTGCCCAACCTGCTGACCACTACCCTGACCCTCAGCGCCATGCTGATGACCTCGATGATCGGTTCTGCCGTGGTGATCGAGACGGTGTTTTCCATCCCCGGTGTGGGCCGCGCGGTGGTGGAGGCGATTGCGAACCGCGATTACCCTCTCATTCAGGGGGCCATCATCATGATCGGCACGGTGGCGCTGTTTCTGCACCTGCTGGTCGATATCCTGCTGGGCCTGTTTGACCCGCGCACGCTGGGGGGGCGGCGATGAGCGCGCCCGCCTTTGCCCCACCCCCCCGCCTGCGCCTGAATGCCGGGCTGGTGACGGGCCTTGTGATGATGGGCATCGTGGCGCTGATTGCCATTTTCGCGCCGGTTTTCCTGTCCGAGAAGGCCACGATGCTGTCGGCCAACCGCCTGCGCCCGCCGGGGCCGGAGTTCTGGCTGGGCACCGACTCATTCGGGCGTGACCTGTTCGCGCGCGCGCTGGTTGCCACGCGGCTGACGGTGCTGATGGCGCTGGGGGCCACGGCCATTTCGGTGATCATGGGCGTGGCGATCGGTTGTTTCGTCTGGCTGGCGCCGCGCCCGCTGCGCGAGGCCAGCCTGCGCACCATCGACATTGTGGTGGCCTTTCCCGGCCTTCTGTCGGCGCTTGTGGTCGCCGCCATCCTTGGCCCCAGCGCGACCACGCTGATCATCGCCATCGGGCTGGCCGGGGTGGCCAATTTTGCGCGCATCACCGCCAATCTGGGCGCCCGGATCTCGGCGCGCGATCATGTGACCACGGCGCGGTTGATGGGGGTTCCGGGCCACCGGATTGTGCGTGATCACATGATCCCCAACATGGCTGAGCCGCTTCTGGTGCTGACCGCCACCAGCTTTGCCAGCACCCTGATCGAGATATCGGCGCTGTCGTTCATCGGCCTTGGGGTGCAGGCGCCCGCGTTTGATTTTGGCAAGTTGCTCAATGAAGGGCTGGCCGTGATCTATACCCGCCCGACCGAGGTGATCGGGCCGGTGGTGATGATTGTCTTTACTGCCGTGTCGGCGATGCTGGTGGGTGACGGGCTGGCCGCCGCCGCCAGCCCCCGCACCACGCGCGCGCTGGCCCGGGCCAAGGCCCTGCCCCCCCGCCGCCTGCCGCCGCGCCCTGACCGGCTGCTCGATGTGGAAAACCTGCGCATCACCACCGAGGCGGGCGCGGTGCTGGTTGACGGCGTGTCGCTGTCGCTGCGCGAGGGTGAGATACTGGGCATCGTCGGCGAATCCGGCTCAGGCAAATCGCTGACCGCGATGGCGATTGCCCGGCTTTTGCCTGAGAATCTGGTGGTCAGCGCCGACCGGCTGGATTTTGCGGGCATGGACCTGCGCCAGCCGCAGGCCGCGCGCGATCTGGCGACCACCATGGCGCTGATCTATCAGGACCCGGGCTCTACCTTCAGCCCCGCGCTGCGCATCGGTACGCAGGTGACCGAGGTGTTGCGCACCCATCTGGGCCTCAGCCGTGCCAGGGCCGATGCCGCGCTGACCGATGCTTTCGCCAAGGTCCGCATGACCGAGCCCGCGCTCAGGATGCGGCAGTATCCGCATGAGCTGTCAGGCGGAATGCGCCAGCGCGCGATGATCGCCGCCGCGCTGAGTGTCTCACCCCGGCTGGTGATCGCCGATGAGGCGACGACCGCGCTGGATGTCACCGTTCAGGCCGAGGTGCTGCGCGAGATAAGGCGCATGCGGGCGGAAACGGGGGCCTCTGTCCTGTTCATCTCGCATGATCTGGGGGTTGTCGAAACCCTGTGCGACCGGGTGGTGGTGATGCATGGGGGCCGGGTGCAGGAGGTGCTCAGCGCGGAAGATCTGCGCCTGCACCGCACCGACCATCCCTATACGCGCAAGCTTCTGGCGGCGACGCCGCGCATCGGGCGGCTGAAGGACGCGGCGGCGCATGGCTGAGACAACCCGCCCCCCTGAAACCCGTCTTGCCCTTCGGCAGGTGACCGCCAGCTATGGCGGCCGCCATGCCGCGCCGATCCTCAAGGCGGTGGATCTTGAGGTGCGGCGCGGCGAAACCGTGGGGCTGGTGGGTGAGTCCGGCTCTGGCAAATCGACCATCGGCAAGGTCATCACCGGCCAGCTTCGCCCCGCCAGCGGCAGGATGGAGGTGGACGGGCGCGATATTACCCGGCTGGGGCGGGCAGACCGGGCGTGGCTTTACCGCAGCCTGCAGCTGATCCCGCAAGACCCCTACGCCTCGCTCAACCCGCGCCGCACCATCGGCTTTTCCATCGCCGAAGCGCTGAATCCCGCCCGCCCCTCGGTCAGGCGTGACGGGGCGCGGATTGTTCAGTGGCTGGAACAGGTTCGCCTGCCCGCCGATGCGATCAGCAAGTATCCGCATGAGTTTTCGGGCGGCCAGCGCCAGCGCATCGCCATCGCCCGCGCGCTGGCCGTGGAGCCTGACCTGATTGTCGCCGATGAGATCACCTCGGCGCTGGATGTCTCAGTTCAGGCAGAGATTCTGGCGCTGATCGACCGGCTGCGGCAGGAGCTGGGCCTGACAATTCTGTTCATCTCGCATAACCTTGCGGTGGTGCGGCAGGTCTGCGACCGTGTGGTGGTGATCTGGCATGGCGAGATTGTCGAGGAGGGGCCGGTGGAGCAGGTCTTTTCCGCGCCCGCCCACCCCTATACGCACCGGTTGCTGGCCTCCATTCCCGGTGCAGAGGGCTTTGAGCAGAGGGAGCAGGAAGCATGACGCTCACCACCGATCAGAAAACCCTGCTGGCCGCGCAATTCGATGCCCGCCCGGAGGGGGCCTATCTGGATACCGGCTCCATCGGGCTGGTGCCACGCGATGTGCGCGACGCGCTGGTGACAGCGGCGCAGGCGCTTGGCGGCGGAACCACCGGCGCACCGCACTGGCAGGCAGAAGTTGCCGCCACCACCGCGCTGCTGGCCGATGAATTTGGCGTGGAGCCCGCACAGCTCGGCTTTTTCGCCACCACAAGCGAGGCGATCAACGCCACCGCGCGCGCCATTCCTTGGGCGCCGGGCGAAGAGGTGCTGACCTTCGGCGATGATTTCCCCGCCGTCCGCCTGCCGTGGCGCGGGCTGGGGGCGGCGGTGCACTGCGTCGATATCGCCCCCGGCGCGGGTGATGAGCGCACGCAGGCGCTGATCGGCGCGCTTGGCCCGCGCACCCGTGTGGTCTGCGTGGCGCAGGTGCATGCCGGGACGGGCACGGTGATTGATCTGGCGCGGCTGGGGGCGGCCTGCCGGGCGAACGGCACCTGGCTGGTGGTCGATGGCGCGCAGGGTGCGGGCCTTGCCCCGGCTGATCTGGCGGGCGTCGATGTTTATGTGGCGACCGGCTACAAATGGCTGCTGGCGGGGTTCGGCATCAGCCTGATCATCACCGGCGCACGGTTTCACGCGCAGGCCCGGCCCGGCTTGCTGAGCTATGGCAACGCCCCGCCCGCGACCGGGCTGATCTATGGCCACCGCAACCTGTACGGCATTTACGCCATGGGTGCGGCGGCGCGGCTTCGCCAGTGCTTCGGGCGCGCGGCGATCCGGCAGCGCACGGCGCAGCTTGCCGGGCGGCTGGCAGAGGGGCTGGCGGCGATGGGGCTGGAGCCCGTCGGCGCCGAGAGCCCGCGCGCAGGCATTGTGTCGGTGGCCGTCGATGACCCCGAAGCTGCCGTGGCGCTGTGCCGGGCTGCGGGCGTTCATGTTGCTGCCCGCTCAGGCCTGCTGCGGTTGACGCCCTATTTCTACACGGCTGAGTCCGAGATCGACCATGCGCTTGGCGTTCTTCAGGGTGGCCTTCGCAGCGGACAGATACTTCCCCGGAACACCGACAGACAGGAGGCCCAACTATGAGCGCGCCACAACACACCCTGCCCCCCGCGATGGGCCCCTATGCGACCACCCGGCGCGCCGCTGGCTTTCTGTTCCTCTCCGGTCAGGGCGGGATAGACCCTGAGACCGGCAAGCGCGGCGCCTTCGGGATCGTCGATGAAACGCGGTTGACGCTGGAGAATATCCAGCGCCTGCTGCGCTCTGAGGGCTATGAGATGGCTGACCTTGTTCAGGTCACCTGCTATCTGACCGATATGGAGGACTGGCCCGCGCTGAACACCGTCTATGCCGAATTCATGGGCCCTGACACCCGCCCGCCCCGCACGGCGGTGGGTGTGGCCAGTCTGCCTTTCGGGCTGACGGTCGAAATTGCGGCGGTGGCGTACAAGGACTGAGAGGCTGGAATGCCAGCGGTGCCGGCATCAGAAACGGCAAAGAAAGAACGGGAGATCGACCAATGGCAGAGCCAACCCCCATGACCCGGCAGTTTGAGCAGTTCTCGGGCCTGGGGCCGTTTGATGAGGCCGATCGGGCCCATGCGGGGGTGGTGGTCACTGTGCTGGGCCCGGCGCTGGACGGTCTGGCAAAGGCCATGCTGCTGGAAAGCGAAGTGGTGCTGCATGATCTGACCCGCTTTCCCCATACCATCGCCGCCATCGTCAACCCGCTGACCGGGCGCAGCGTGGGCGGCCCGCTTTCCGATCTGGGGCTGGTGGTGCTGCGCGATGAGCTGCCGGAGCATCTGATCAACTACTACAGCATCCTGCCTGATGGCACCAACTGCCGCTCCTCGTCAATCTTCTTCCGGGCGCCTTCAGGGCGGGTTGTGGTGGCGCTGTGCATCAATTCGGTCAGTACCGAGATTGACCGGATCCGCGATTTTGTCAGCCGGATTTCGCCCGGCGGCACCGACATCGCCCCGATGGAGCATTTCCATCAGTCGGTCGACGCCCTTGCCAGCGCCATCCTGAAAGAGGCGATCGCCTCGGTCGGTGAAAGCGCGGAGCTGATGAGCCGTCAGGCCAAACTGGCGGTGATCAGCGCATTGGAGGCGCGGGGTTTCTTCTCGCTCAAGGAATCGGTGAAAATGGCGTCGGATGCTCTGGGTGTCAGCAAATTCACGGTCTATTCCTACCTCAACGAGGTCACGAACCCGCAAGGCGGTGGCACGGGTCTGCCAGAGGGCTGAAAGCGGGCGGCCTCAGCGCAGCAGCGGCCCTTCCTGATCCAGATAGCTGGTATCAAAGCCCACCCGCTCACGCAGGCGCGCGAAGTCATCGAAGGTGACGCGCCCCTTCTGGAAGGTCAGCAACCCCTCCTCGCGCAACTGGCGCAGCACGCGGTTCACATGCACCGCGCTCAGCCCCAGCGCATCGGCAAGATGATACTGCGTCAGCGGGCAGTCAAACCCCGTCTGGTCACCCACGCCCACAAGTTTCAGCCGCGCGCCCAGCTCCAGCAGGAAATGCCCCATCCGCTCGTCGGCGGAACGGCGGCCAAGGTTGACCAGATGCTCCACCACCATCGCCTCATCGCGCGAGGCGGCCCACAGCACGGCGGTGGCAAGGCGGGGGGCGCGCGCGAAAGCGTCCAGTATGTCTGAGGCCAGCACCTCGGACGCCTCGATGCGGGTGATCGCCTCAACCCCGTGATCGGAGGTGCGGAACAGGATGCTGCGCAGCCCCAGAAAATCACCCGGAAGCTGGAAATCGACAATCTGGCGCCCGCCATCCGGCAGCATCTTGTAGGAACACGCCCAGCCCTCGGCCAGAATGAACGCCGCGGAATTGGTCTGCCCTTCATGGATCAGCGCATGGCCTGACAGGAAGGTCCGGCGGCGCTGGTGGAAGCGCGCCAGCAGGTCAAGGTCGGTGCCCGACAGCGCGACAAAGGCTGAAAGTTTGCGGGTCAGCGGGCTTTGAAGGTGGGGCATGGCGGCTTTCTGCGGAGCGTGAAAGCAGAGGTGGCGGCAGAGCGCCGGAAAAGATGCGCCCCTCGCTGCTCTGGATCAGTCAGGATTACCAGATTGCGCCTAAGGTTGCGAGGCTTGTCAGCCCATATGCCGCCGGGCCCCTGCCCCGCCTGAACCGAAAGAGCCGAACATGCCCGCGCCCAATGATGTCGCCGGAACCGCAGCCCTGGCGATCTGCGAATCGCTGCTTCTGGCCCTGAGCGACCACAAGATTTTGCCGGACAGAGAGATCATGGGCGTGCTGGAAGATGCCGCTGCCGCCCATGCCTTTGCCCCGGGGCAGGAACAGGCGGAACTGCACGCCGCTGTGGCCGCGCTGATCAACGGGATACGGGCCGCTGAACACCCGGGGCGGCGGCGCTGACGGGCTCAGGGGGAAATGAGGGTGCAGGACTGATCCAGGTGAGTGCCGGGCGGCGCGAATACCGCATGGTCAGGACTCAGGATTGCAGGCCCCGGAAACCTGACCGGCGCCGCATTCCCCCTTTCAAAGGAGAATTCCATGTCACAGTCAAACATCATCGGGCTTGTTGTGCTCGCCCTTGGCGGCGTGCTGCTGTTCTTCGCCTGGCGCGCGTCAAATGCGCCGGTCGAACAATTGTCCGAGGCGCTGACCGGCCGTTATACCGACAACACGATGTGGTATATGATTGGCGGTGTTGTTGCAGTGGTGGCGGGTATCGCGCTGCTGGTCCGGGGCGGCGCGCGGCGCTGATTGCCGGTTGGGGGGCTGGCGCGGGTTGCCGCGTCACTCCCCGCCGCTGCCGAAGAACAGCGAATACAGGATGTAGGCCAGTGTCATGAACGCGGCCAGTGCGGGAAGAAAACGCATGGTCAGGGCGCGGGATATGACCGGCTTTGCCTGATCCGTCCGCCTGTCCGAGGATTTGGGCAGCAGCTCAATCAGCCGTGTCGTGACAGGCCCATGGTCGCTCCCCAGCGCCGGAACATCGCCGAACCGCGCCAGAAGCTGGTCAAGGCGGGTGCGCGCACCCTCACGCGGCAGGTCGGACAGTGCTGCGGCCTCAACCCAGGGATCAAGCCCAAGCCGGGCGAGGGCTGACAATACGCTGACAACATTGCCGCTGCGGTCCTCGCCGACATACGCGTACAGGAAGCCGTCAAACTGCGTGCCGCCATGGCGGAGGATATCGGTGCTGGCCATGAGAAATGCCTTTCGGTTGCGCTGCCGGTGTTTCAGCAGCACAGGGCTGTGCCGGTGATCGCTTATAGCGGGTCCGGTGTGGCGCTGCCCTGATGCAGATCAGTGCGCCGGGAAACGGGCGCGCGATCAGGGCCCGTTGCAATCCGCTCAGTCGCGGACCACCTGCGCCAGAATGCTTGACTGAAAATCCTTGATATGGTCGCGCATCGCCTGTTCGGCCTTGTCTGCGCTACCGCTTTGCAAGGCGTCAATGATGGCGGCATGCTGTTCGCAGACCCGGTCATTGCGGTGCGGCATTTTCAGTGACAGGGTCCAGAACCGCAACGAGCGATCATGCAGCCTGCCCAGCAGCTCTGCCAGAATTTCATTGCCCGTCGCTGCGCTGATCAGGCTGTGAAACTGGCTGTCCAGCATGATCAGCGTGGCCACATCGCGCGCGGCTGAGGCCTTGTGCATCCGGTTCAGGTTATCGCGCATGTCGTCAAGCTGCTGTTTGCTGATGCGCTCGGCGGCCCAGCGGGCGGCCTGAATTTCGTTCAGCAGCCGGACCTCGATGATTTCGACCAGATCATCCAGCGAAATGGGGCTGACCACCACGCCCTTGCGCGGCATCACCTCTACCAGCCCTTCCAGCATCAGCCGGTCAACGGCCTGAATCACCGGCGTGCGGCCGATCCCCAGTTCTTCGGCCAGTTCCGTGACAGTGACGGCCTCACCCGGCTTCAGATCGCAGTTCAGAATGCCGCGCTTGAGTGATTCATAGGCCTGATTTCTGAGCGAGGGGTTTTTCTTCCGGGCCGTGGCAGTGTCGCGGGTTTCGTTCATGTTTCGTCTCTATCATCAGCCAGATGGCCATCCCCTGACGCTGAGCCAGAGAAACTTCACTAGCATCTCAAGGATGCAATGACTAGCCGTTTGCCCTGCTGCCGGTTGCATCACGCTGGCGCGGGCGTCGGACGGGGCCGCGCCCGCGCCTATTTCTCGATCTTTGCCGGGTCCAGCCTGAGGTCAATCATGAGCGGCCCCTTGCGGTCCCGGATGGCGCGGCAGGCAGCGTCCAGTTCAGCCTCATCGCGTACGCACAGCGAGGCGATGCCCGCCGCGGTCCCCAGCGCGGCGAAATCAGGCGGTGCGATCATGGACAGATCGGTCGGCAGGTTGCGGTTGGCGAACTGGATGTATTCGGCGCCATAACTTCCGTCATTGCAAAGGATGATCACCATATCGGGCTGTTCGCGCGCAATGACCGACAATTCGCCCACGCCCGAAAGCACGAAGCCGCCATCCCCGGCAACCAGCACCGTCGGCCTGTCCGGCACCGCAACGGCAGCGCCGATCGCCTGCCCCGTCCCGCATCCAATTCCACCGAAATGGGCGGTGAAAACCAGATCCTGTGGCCGGGTGACTGGCAGGTTGCGCCATACGGAAAAGACAAAGCGCCCCAGATCGGCGACCAGAACCCGCTCTTGCGGCAATGCCTGATTGAGGCGGCGCAGCGCGGGGATGAAATCCACCGTGCCCGGCGCAGTCTGCGCAAAGGGCAGGGGCGCGGCGCGGGCTGCGGCCTCGGCGGCCAGCCCCTCGGCAAGGGCGCTGTCGGTCGCCGCAGAGCCGGGAATTTCCGCCAGATCCAGCAGTTCCGCCATCGCCCGCGCGGTGCCCGCAATGTCGCCGATCAGGCGTATGTCGGGCGTTTCCAGCCAGGGCGTTTCATGGGTATCGGCCAGCACCTGAATGACGCGTTTGCCCTTCAGATAAGCGCCGCCCTCGGTGGTGTATTTGCCAAGGCTGGCCCCGAAGGCAATGATACAGTCCGATTTCATGATCGTATCAATCGCGGTCGGATGGCTCAGGTTGCCGCTGATGCCCAGATCGAACGGCTCTCTGTGAAACAGGGCCTGTGCCTTGAGCGTGGTCGCCAGCGGGGCCTCCAGCCGGGTGGCAAGGGCGACCAGCGCGGCGCGCGCGGCATCGTCCATCGCCCCGCGCCCTGCCAGAACCAGCGGTCGGCGGGCCGATGCGATCATGGCGACGGCCTCTTCCAGCGCCTCGCCCCCGGCGGGCTGGCTTTGGGGGCGGGTGATTGCGAAGCCGGTTTTCTGTGGCGTGACATCGGCCCATTGCAGATCAACCCGCATGTTGAACACCACCGGCCTGCGCTGCAGCGCCGCGATGCGGAACGCCTGCTCCAGATCGCTCAGCGCCATATCAGGCCCGCGCAGTTCGACAAAGGCCGCGCCCGTCGCCTCGACCAGCGCGCGCTGGTTGGTGTTCTGCAGATGCTGCGCATCGCCGGGCGCGGTATCGCCACAAAGCAGCACCAGCCCAATGCCGCCGCGCGCCGCCTCGGTCAGGGCGGTGGCGCAATTGGTCAGCCCCGGGCCATGGGTGACGGTCGCCACCCCGGTCCGGCCGGTGGTCTGGGCGTAACCGATCGCCGCCAGCACCGCGTTGGCCTCATGGTTGCATGCCACATACCGCCCTGCTCCGGCGGTGCAATAGGCCTGCACAAGGAACAGATTGGCATCCCCGATAAGGCCGAACAGATGCCCGACACCCAGCTGCCGCAAACCATCGGCAAGGAGTTGATGCATTTTCATGATGGATCGCTGCCCCTTGTTCTGTGCGCGCGGCCCTCAGGGCCGGTGGTTACCCGGCAATCGGCAAGGCGCGGATATCATAGGCAAAGCGGATGGTGCGGCCAAGCACCGGGTCTTCCAGCTCACATTCAAACTTCTGGCCCGGGCGGATACCGCCGATAGCGGGCATGGTGCCGCCGAACATGGCGGTGCCGTCTGCAATCTGCCGGGTGCCGAACTTGTCGAACAGCACATCCGGCGCCAGCAGCCCGCTGACCGCCCCTTCCTGATACAGCGCGCGCGCGCCATCCGCAGTCAGCCAGCTGCGCAGGATCAGCGAGTCCCAGTGCGGCAGAACCTCGGCCAGCGGCCAGATGTCTTTGGCGACCGGCTTGTCGCAGACCTGCTTGGACACCGTGATGCCATAGGTCTCAACTTCCCGGTCGGTATGGTCAGAGCCGAGGCCGACATAGAGCTGACCACCTTGCGCGATGAAGACCACTTCGGCCTCACCGCTGGAAGCCTCACCAACGCATTCGATCATCGGCGCGGTCGTCAGCCGGAGGGCGGAATTGCGGTAGAACACCGGTGTCGACGAGGGCCGCTGCACGCCCAGCAGCTCCAACTCCCGGATGTGATGTTCCATCGCTTCGGCATCGCGCCCGGCCCACCCTGCGATGACAAGGCTGTCGATAGTCACCCTGAGCGGGCCTGAGCCGTTTTTGGTGATCAGGTTCAGGTCGATCTGCATTTGGGGCCTCTCCTTGCGTGCGTTTTGCTTCTCTCGGGCTGTCCGTTCACAGGAAGCGTCGATACGAATCCTGACTAGATGTTTCTGAGAAATTTCACAACACCTTAAGTAAGGAGCAGTGTTATTGCGCGGGAAATCAGGCGCGTGCGCGCGGAATTTGCCTGCGGAGCAGGCACCCGGCAGTGGTAGGGGCAGTCGGAAGGAAAAGGGGCGCCAGCGCCGCGCGCTTTGGGGTCGCCTAGCGGGCGGCACCCGCCACTTGCGCGAGCGGGTCAAGGATCGCCGGTGCGCGGACAAGGTCTGCCAGGGTCAGCGATTCAATGAGCACCAGATAGGACCAGAACACCTCGCCAAAGAGGGTACGGATCCGGCAACTGGCCTCGTCTGTGCAGTCTTCGCAGCGTTGATAAGCCCGGCGTGACAGGCAGGGCAAGGGCGCGATCGGCCCGTCGATCAGGCGCATGATCTCGCTCAGCGAGACATCGCGCGGCTCTTTGATCAGCACATAGCCGCCGTGGCGCCCGCGCGTGGAGGCGATGAAGCCCGCATTGCGGATCTCAAGCAGGATATGCTCCAGAAACCGCTTGGGCGTTCCTGACCGCCGCGCAATCTCTTCAATGCGCAAGGGCTGACCCTCGCCCGCGCGCTCAGCGGCGAGTTCCATCAGCGCTTTGAGCGCATATTTCATCTTCTGCGTGATCATGGATAAGAATACCGTGTGCCCGGCGCCGCCTCAACAAGAATCCCGCCCGCGCCTTGCCTGTAAAGGGGTTTGGCCCTGCCACGCTACTTGCTGACAGATGCGGCAGGGGAACTCAAGTCTGCCCATAATTTGACCTTTTGTGCAAGGTGCCCGGCCCCCGCGCCCCAAACATCCCGCAGGGTGTAGAAAAATTCGGCAGCGCGGCATTTACAGGGGCAAAGGCGGGGCGCGCATTGAAACTTCAGATTGTCATTGTTGAACCCGATGCTGTCCGCGCCCGGCTGGTGATCGACAGTCTGGAGCCGCTGGGCCATCAGGTGACGGTCATCGGCGAGGCGGCGGGTCTGCTGCGCCGGGTGCGTGAGATTGCGCCCGATATCGTGCTGATCGACATGGCCAACCCCTCCCGCGATACGCTGGAGGAGATGGCGCTTGCCTCTGGCCCGATGGACCGCCCGGTGGCCTTCTTTGTTGACCGCACCGACCGCGACCTGACGCAACAGGCGATCGAGGCCGGGGTTTCGGCCTATGTCGTCGACGGGTTGCACCCAGATCGGGTGGCCAGCGTCATGGATGCGGCGATCGCCCGGTTCCAGATGTTCCGCCGCATGCGCACCGAGCTGGAAACCACCCGCCGCGCACTGGAAGAGCGCAAGCTGATCGACCGTGCCAAGGGGATTCTGATGAAGGCGCGCGGCATCAGCGAGGAAGAGGCCTATGCCCTGCTGCGCAAGACGGCGATGGATCAGGGGCGCAAGGTGGCCGATGTGGCGGGCGCGCTGGTCACGGCGGCGGGGCTTTTGTCATGAACATGGCCACTCTGCGTCTGGGCTTCGTGCCGCTGCTGGACATGGCTCCCCTCGCCATCGCCCATGAGATGGGCTTTGCCGCCGCCGAGGGGCTGGCGCTTGAACTGGCGCGCGCGCCGTCATGGGCCAGCCTGCGCGACATGCTGCTCTGGGGGCAGGTGGAGGCCGCGCAGATGCTGGCGCCGGTGCCAGTTGCCATGGCGCTGGGGCTGGGGGGGGCGGTTGCGCGGCTGGATATCCTGCAGGTGCTGTCGGTGAACGGCGATGTTGTGGGCGTGTCCTCGGCGCTGGCCGATGCCCTGCGCGATGCGGGTCATGATTTCGGCTTTCATGACGCCCGCGCGGCGGCGCTGCATCTGGCGCAGGTTGCGCCGCGCCCGTTGCGCATTGGTGTGCCCTTCCCCTTCTCCACCCATGTTGAACTGGTCAGCTACTGGCTGCGCGATCTGCCGCTGGCGTATGAGCTGTGCACCATCCCTCCGCCGCGCATGGCCGACGCATTGGCGGCAGGCGAGGTGGATGCCTTCTGCGTGGGGGAGCCATGGGGCTCGGTTGCGGTTGAGGG
>NZ_DAIRVN010000030.1:0-49037 GCF_036802785.1 Pararhodobacter sp. | reverse complement strand
GGCGGGGCAGCTGCTGGTTTCGGGGTACTCGCCAGCCGCACCGGCTCGCTGTCGCGCTTCACCAGATCGGTCGGGGCAAGGAATGCGCGCGCGCAGCTTGTCTCGCCAAAGAACGGCTCGCCGATAAAGGCACCGGAGGGCGGGATGGCAACAAGGGAAACCGGGTTGAACCCGTGCGTCTGCGCAAATTCCTCGGCTTCGGCAAGGATATCGCGCGCACAGATCGCCACCAGCGCATGATCGCCTTCGACCCCGTAATCATAGGCCAGCTCATGCAGCGCATAGGGCGTCAACCCCTCGATCTCGGCCTCGATCTGCAGCCGCCGGGCCTCATCGGTGGGGCCGGGGGCCATGACCGTGGCATAGCGCACTTCGCCTGCAGGCATGATGAGCTTGCTGCGCACACCGTCGGGTGCCAGCCCCTCGGCCTGCAGGCGCAACTGCCTCAGCGCGCCGTCCAGATCGGCGGAGTCAAAACGGATCGAACCTGTCAGAACCCAGCCCGAGGCCGCGCGTTGCAGGATCTCCAGGCCGTCATGCGACAGCTTAAGGGCAAAATTCGGTTTCATACGGCGCGTTTACCACAAGCCACTGATCAACAACGAGTCCGAGACTCGGGTGGAGCCATCCCTATAGCATGAATCCGCCGATGCAAAGAAAAAGCCCGGCAGTGATGCTGCCGGGCCACGGTTTGTTGATGAGCGCGTGTTCACGAACCGGCCTTTGCCAGCGCCTGATCCAGATCGGCGATCAGATCGTCGGCATCCTCGATGCCAATGGACAGGCGCACCACATTCGGCGCAGCCCCGGCGGCTGTCTGCTGCTCGGCCGTGAGCTGGCGGTGCGTGGTGCTGGCCGAATGGATGATCAGCGAGCGGGTATCGCCCAGATTGGCGACATGGCTGAACAGTTCAAGCGAATCGACCAGCTTGATGCAGGCCTCATACCCGCCCTTCAGCGCCACCGTGAACAGCGCGCCCGCGCCCTTGGGATACAGCGCCTTTGCCCGGTCATGCCAGGGCGACGAGGGCAGGCCCGCATAGGTCACCGCTTCGATGCGCGGATCGGCTTCAAGCCAGGCAGCGATCTTTTGGGCGTTCTCCACATGGCGCTGCATCCGCAGGCTGAGGGTTTCGATGCCCATCAGCGTGTAGTGCGCCGCCTGCGGGTTCAGCGTCATCCCCAGATCGCGCAGGCCGATGGCGATGCCGTGGAAGGTGAAGGCCAGCGCGCCAAAGGTCTCATGGAACTTCAGCCCGTGATAGGCGGGCTCAGGCGCCGACAGCGAGGGGAACTTGTCATTCGCCGACCAGTCGAACGTGCCCGAATCAACCACCACGCCGCCGGTGACGGTGCCGTTGCCGGTCAGGTATTTGGTCATAGAATGCACAACCAGCGTCGCGCCCTGCTCGATCGGGCGGCACAGATAGGGGGTGGCCGTGGTGTTATCGACAATCAGCGGAATGCCGTGTTTGTCGGCAATCTTTGCGAGCGCCGGAATGTCGGTGACATAGCCGCCCGGATTGGCAATCGATTCGCAGAAGATGGCGCGGGTGTCATCGTCGATGGCGGCTTCGACCGCTGCCAGATCGTCGGTATCCGCAAATTTTGCCGACCAGCCGAAACGCCGGATCGTCTGGCTGAACTGCGTGATCGTGCCGCCATAAAGCCGGGTTGACGCAACCACATTGCGCCCCGGACCCATCAGCGGGAACAGCGCCATGATCTGCGCGCCATGCCCGGAGGAGCAACAGACAGCCCCCGCGCCGCCCTCCAGCGTTGCTACACGCTCCTGCAGCGCGGCGACGGTGGGGTTGGTCAGGCGCGAATAGATATAGCCAACCTCCTGAAGATTGAACAAGGCGGCCGCATGATCGGCATCGCGGAACACATAGGCGGTGGTCTGGTAAATGGGCACCTGCCGCGCGCCGGTGGCCGGATCTGGCCGGGCGCCGGCGTGAATTTGCAGGGTGTCGAAACCATAGCTGCGGGTCATGAAGCCTCTCCCTTTCGTCATTTCGGCGCGACGCTACGGCAAACCGCAGGGGCGCACAATGTCCACGTTGAACCTTCGCGCCAGCGCCCTTTTGCCTTGCCGCTGCCCTTGCCGTTGCTTGCAGGCCTGCGCCGATCTGGTATGCGCAACCCATGCCATTCCTGCGGGGCGCTTGGTGCCCTGACCGCAGCGGTCTCACCGCACGGCCCGCCATCCGAAAGGGAGCCCATGACCGACACCATGCGCCTTGAAGACCGCGAGGCGATCCGCGATTGCCTTTACCGCTATTGCCGGGGAATAGACCGCGCCGACGAAGCCGCGCTGCGTTCCGGCTACTGGCCTGATGCCACGGACCAGCACGGCGCAACCTCCGGCCCCGTCGAGGGGTTTTTCGAGCGGGTGCGCGGTGCATGGGCGCGCGGGGCGCGCAATGTGCATCAGGTGTCCAATGTGCTGATCGCGTTTCAGGGCGCCGACCGGGCGGCTGTTGAAAGTTACTTCAACGCCCTGCAGCGCGGCCCGGGGCCGGATGGGGTGGACCGGCAGGTTCATCTGGCGGGGCGCTATTGCGACCTGTTCGACCGCCGCGCGGGGGAATGGCGGGTGGCAAAGCGGGTAGTGGTCTATGACTGGGTTGATCACCAGCAGCCCTTCGCGGGCGATGAGGCCGGGCGCTTCGGCCTTCGCCAGCCCATCGGCGGGGTGTTTCCCGATGATCCGGTCTACCGGATCGGCGAGGGCGAAACGGGCTGACCTTTCCTGCGTCAGGGCGCCCGGGGATTGCCGACAGAAAACGGGAAGGTGAGTTGCAGATAAAGAAAAGACCAACGCCAATGCAGTGATTGACGCAGGCTTGTTGCCTCCACTAGCATCTGTTGCTGACCGAATGGTCGGTCACCGCTGAGGTCAGCGGGACCGGCCAGACCGGATCAGCGAAGAGCCGGAGGCCGGGAAACCAGCGGCCCCCCGAAGTGGAGGAGGAGGAGAGACCATGATGAAATTTACCAGACGTGCGGCCCTTGCCGGATGTGTCGCGGCTTCGGTGGTGCTGAGCGCGCCGGTTGCCAGCCTTGCGCAATCAAGCGAGCCGATCACCATTGTTGTGCCCTATGCGGGCGGCGGCACTATCGATGCCCTTGTGCGGATGCTGGCCGATGGCATGTCCACCGAACTGGGCCAGCCCGTGATCGTCGAGAACCGCCCCGGCGCTAACGGCATCGTCGGCGCGCAATACGTGGCCCGTTCGGCGCCTGATGGCCTGACCCTTCTGTCCGGCGGGACGGGTCCGGTGTCGCTGAACACGCTTCTGCGCCCGGACCTGCCCTATACGCTCGACAGCTTCGATTCGGTCGCCATGCTGTTCGAGGGTTCGCTGTCGATCACCGTGCCCAGCGTGCTTGAGGTTGAAACGCTGGAGGAATTCGTCGAATTCGCCCGCAACGCCGGGCGGCCGATGCGCTACGGCACATTGGGGCCGGGCAGCGTGACGCATCTTTACGGGCTGATGATGTCGGGGGCGTTTGGCTTTGACGTGGTTGATGTCGCCTATCGCAACAACCCCTCGTCGCTGGTGGACCTGATCGCCGGTCAGGCCGAGATCAGCAACGCCACCCCCCTTGCGCTGGTCGAGCATCAGCGCGCCGGTGATGTGCGCATTCTGGCGCTGACTACCGAAGAGCGGGATCCGAACTTCCCCGATATCCCCTCGATCGTCGAACTGGGCCACCCGGAACTGGTCGCCTCGTTCTGGACGGCGCTGCACGCGCCCGCAGGCACCCCGCCCGAGGCAATCGAGCGCCTTTCGGCGGCTGCGATCAAGGCGATGGAGAACCCGGCGCTGCTGGAGATCCTCGGCAACAGCGGCATGATCGACCGCGCAGGCGGGCCTGACGTGCTGGACGCCCAGCTTCAGCGCGATCAGGAATCCTGGGGCGCGGTTGTGCGCGAGCATGGCATCGTTCTGACCGACTGACCGCCACTGCGCCACGGTCCTTTCAGGGGCCGTGGCCGACACCCGCCTGCATCAACAGGTTCACATCAGCGTTTGGCCAGCCCGCGCAGGATCGTGTCAAAGTAGATCGAGGCAATCTCCTGCGGGGTCTTGGGTTTTTCGGGATTGTACCATTTGTACATCCAGTTCAGCGACGACAGGATCAGCCGGCCGGTCATCGGAACATCCATCGCATCGAATTCGCCGTTATCGATCCCCTCCTGCAGCAGGGCCCGCAGGCGCCGCTCGAAGCTGTCGCGCCGTTCCATCCGTGAGTTGCGGTGCACGATGTCATTGCCCGCCCAGAAGGCGGTGGTGGCCGCGATCCACGCCCAGCGGTGCTTGTCGAAGAATTCGGCGGTGGCGATCATGAAGGCCCGCACCTTTTCGCTGGCAGGGCCGTCAGCCGGGATGCGCTCTTCGACATGATCATAAAGCGACACGGTCGCGTTAAATGCGATGTGGCGGTAGAGATCTTCCTTGTTGGCGAAGTGGTGATAGAGCAGCGATTTGGAAATCTCGCAGGCCTCGGCCACATCGCGCATCGAGGTTCCGTCGAAACCGCGTGTCGCGAACAACTCAGAGGCAACGGCGACAATGCGCTGAAACTTCTCGGTCTGAACCGGTTTCTCTTCTTTCTGTGCGCTCATTGCCCTGCCTTCCATGCTCAATCCTGCACTTGTGTAGGGGCTGACCGAACGGTAGGTCAAGCGCCAAGGCCGCATCTCAACGTCATTTCGGAGGCCCGCATGCAATCGCCTGAAATCACGCCACTCAGCACCGATCGCGCCCAACTGGGGGAATCCCCTGTCTGGGATGCGGCGGCGGGTGTGCTGATCTGGATCGACAGCCGCACCGGCACGCTGTTCGAAACTGACGCGGCCACCGGACAGACGCGCAGCCACCCCCTTCCCGCGCCCGTAGGTTCGGTCGCGCTGGCGCGGGGTAACATGCTGGTCGCGGCATTGCGCGGGGCTGTGGTACTGGTGGACCGCGCCACGGGGCAGTTGCGCGAACTGGCGCAAACCGGCGTGAACCATCCGGATGTGCGGCTCAATGACGGCAAGGCCGATCCGGACGGCGCCTTTGTCACCGGCACGATGCATATCAACCGCGCGGCAGGGCAGGCGCCGCTGGGCGGGCTTTACCGCCTGTCGCCGACGGGCGTGCTGAGCGTGCTGGACACCGGGATCGGCGTCAGCAACGGGCCGGCCTTCACCCCGGATGGCCGGGGCTTCTATCTGGCCGACAGCGCCGCGCGCAGGATCTGGCACTACCGCCGGGCGCGCGACGGCAGCCTGCAGGGCAAAACCCTGTTCGCCGATACGCAGGCGCTGGGCTCGGCCCCGGATGGCGCGGCGCTTGATACCGGCGGCGGGCTGTGGGTGGCGATGGTGCATATCGGCGCCGTGCTGCGCTTTGATCCGCAGGGCCGGGTGGACCGCCGGATTGACCTGCCCTTGCCGCACCCGACCAGCCTTGCCTTTGGCGGCCCTGACCTGCGCGATCTCTTCGTCACCAGCATCCGCGACAGCGGGCGCATCAGCAGCGATGCGCCGCTGTCGGGCGGGGTGCTCAGGCTTCGCGGGCTGGGGGTTCAGGGCGCGCCGGTGTTCACCGCCGCTTTTGGCTGAACTCAGCCGGTTGCCCGGCGCCGCGCCGCGCGGACCGGCGCGCGGTCAGCGATGAAATCCAGAAACAGCCTGATCTTGACCGGCACATGCGCGGTTTCCAGATAGGTGGCGAAAATCCCCTCTTCATAGGTGGTGTTGGTGATCCGGTATTGCGGCAGCAACCGCACCAGCCGCCCCGATTTCAGATCCTGCGCCACGGTGTAATCGTCCAGCAGCGCGATGCCGTGACCCTTTTGCGCAAGCTCCAGCAAGACCTGCCCGTTGTTCGATGTCAGCACCGCGGGCACCAGCACCTCGCCGATCTCTCCCTCATGCAGGAAACGCCAATACACCTCGTCGGTGCCCAGCCAATAGGTCAGGCAACGGTGGTGCGGCAGGTCTTGCGGGGTTTCCAGCGCGGGCATGTCGGCGACATAGGCGGGCGCCGCGACCATATAGCGCTCGCTGCTGAAAAGCTTGCGGCGGATCAGCCCGGCCTCCTGCGGGGGGGCGATGCGGAAATCAATGTCGATGCCGGATTCGCGCAGGCTCACCGCCCGCTCGGACAGGTGCAGCTCCACCTTCAGGTCAGGATACAGCGCGCGGAATTCCGGCAGGGCAGGGGCCACCACACCCAGCCCAAACATATGCCGCGAATTGACCCTGAGTGTGCCTGAAGGCTGGGTCTGCATCGCCCGCACCCGTGCCTGCGCCTCGGTGATGCTGGAAAGGATGGTGCGGGCGCTGCGCAGATATTCCTCGCCCGCCTCGGTCAGGTTCAGATGGCGGGTGCTGCGATGGATCAGGGCAACGCCCAGATCCTCCTCCAGCTCGGTGATATGGCGGGAGACCGAGGTGGGCGACAGCCCCGCCTTGCGCCCCGCCGCCGAGAAACTCCCCTCATCGACAGCGCTCACCAACAGGTCCATCGCGCGCAGTCTGTCCATGTCACTTACCCGGAATATGAAAAGCTGAGCGACATAATAGCATTATTCCAAACACTGGCGCAACAATCTACCCTGATTCACAGGAGCAGGTGCCGCAAGGCCGCGCCTGAAACGGAAAACGGAGGAAAAACATGGAATTCGGTGTCTTTATTCTGGCGCAGCAGCGTGGCTACCATCAGGATTCGGGCGATGTGATCGCCAACTCGGTTGAACAGACGGTCATGGCGGAACAGGCGGGTTTCAATGCCGCATGGTATGCCGAGCACCATTTCAACAACTACAGCCTTTCGCCTTCGCCGCTGATGATGGTGGCGCATTGCGCGGCGAAAACCAGCCGTATCCGGCTGGGTTCGGCCGTCTGCATCCTGCCGCTCTATCACCCCGCGCGCTTCCTGGCTGAGGTGGGGCTGGTGGATACGCTGTCGAACGGGCGGCTGAATCTGGGCATCGGCTCAGGCTATCAGGAGTTTGAGTTCGAGCGCTTTGGCACCAGTCTGGCCGATGCAGGCAAGATCTTTGCCGAGTATATGGACATCATCCCGCAAGCGCTGACCCAGAAAACCTTTTCTTATGACGGTCAGTATCTGAAAATTCCGCCCTCCTCGATCGCGGTGCGCTGCGTGCAAAGCCCGATGCCGCCGATCTGGGTAACCACCGGCAACCCGAAGGTGCGCGAACGCGCCATGCGTGAGGGGCATAACCTGTTTGTCACCGCGCTTCTGGGCGGTAAGGATGCGCTGCACGGGCTGCGCGCCAAGCTTGATGAATCGGCCGCGAATGTCGGCAAGCCGCTGGATCAGACCAAGGTCGGCTTTCTGCGCATCGGCTATGCCAGCGACAACAAGGCCGAGATCGACTCCTATCTGGACAGCGCCCGCTTCGCCCGCCGCCTGTCAGAAAGCCTGCGCGACCGTCGCCAGCAAACCGATGACGGCTATCTGATGCGGGAGGTGCCGCTGGCGGAGGAAATGTCGCTGGATGAGATGCGCGCCAATGTGCCGGTGGGCAGCGTCAATCAGGTGATCGACCAGCTGCTGGAAGAGATCGAGATCCTCAAGCCGCAGCATATCGCGCTGCAGACCCAGTTGGGCGATTTCGACCAGAAGACCATGCTCAAGCAGATCGAAGTCTGGGGCGACCGCATCATCCCGGCGATCCGCAAGGAGCTGGGCCTCAAGGCGGCGGCCTGATCCGATGCGCGTGGTTCTCAGCGCAGCAGGGGTCGTCCGTCTGGAAGAGGTGGCGGATTTCAAGCGCCTCTCCCTCGTGATCGAACCGCAACCAGAAGCCGCCGCAAGGCGGCTTCTGTCCACCATCGCCCGGCCTGAGGGCGAGGATCATGCATGGCTGCATCCTGAGGTTCTGCGCGCCCTTGCCGGGCGCTGCGATGCGCCATGGCTGGACGGCCTTCAGGCGATGGCCGATTTCGCCCGCTCGCGCGGCTGGACAAATGCCGAGGGCGCGCTGCGGGTGCATATCGAGCGCCCGGAACCGGCGCAGACCGCCAGCATCGAGGCCTTCAAAGCCGCCATGCGCAATCTGGCCGGGGCCGTCTCAGTTCTGGCAACGGGGCAGGGCGCACAGCGCTTTGGCATGACCGTGTCGTCGCTCACCGCGCTTTGTGCCGAGCCGCCCTGCCTGCTGGTCTGCGTCAACCGCAATGCCCGCGCGCATGACCCGCTTCTGGAAAACCGCAGCTTCAGCCTGAGCATTCTCGCTGACGGGCAGGACGCCATCGCCCGCCGCTTTGCCGGGATGGACGCAAACGCGGGCGCTGCCCGCTTCACCGATCCGGACTGGCAGACGGGCCGCACCGGCGCGCCGGTGCTGGCGAGCGCGATTGCCTCGTTCGATTGCCAGTTGGTGTCACAGCAGGCGGTGGGCACGCATTCGCTGCTGATCGGTCAGATTGTCCATTGCGAGGCGCGCGAAGCCCTGCCGCTGGTCAATTTCCGGGGCCGCATGCAGGCGCTTGCCGCAAGCTGAAAGCTACCCGGTCAGGGAAGGGGGCAGGCACTGGCGCCTGCCCCTTTTTTCATGCCGGTTTCTGGAACCAGCGCCGCAGCCGTAGCCGCAGTGCCGACCATCCCGCCCAAAGCACCAGCGCAGCCGAACAGGTGACGAAGGTGGCACTGATCGGGCGTTCGATGAAGCTGGCGAACGAGCCGCCGGTGACGACCATCGCGCGGCGGAAATGCTCTTCCAGCAGCGGGCCCAGCACAAAGCCCAGCAGCAGCGGGGCGGCATCGAACCAGAACCGCTTCATCCCGTAGCCCAGTACGCCAAAGGCCAGCAGCACGAAGATATCAAAGACCTGAAAGCTGACGCTGTAGATGCCGACACAGATAAAGGCCACGATCACCGGGAACAGCAGATGATACGGCACCGCCAGCAGCTTCAGCCAGACCCCCACCAGCGGGATGTTCAGCAGCACCAGAAAGATGCTGCCGATCAGAAAGCTGACGACCAGCCCCCAGAACAGATCGGGTGATCCGGCGATCAGATTCGGCCCGGGCAGGATGCCATGCACCATGATGACACCCAGAATCATCGCCATCACCGCATCGCCCGGAATCCCCAAGCTCAGCGTGGGAATGAACGCGGTCTGCACAGCGGCGTTGTTGGCGGCCTCGGGGGCGGCTACGCCCTCGATCGCGCCTTCGCCGAATTCCTCAGGGTGTTTGCTGATCCGCTTCTCCAGCGCGTAGGACATGAAGGTCGCCACCAGCCCGCCGGTGCCCGGCAGCGCCCCGAAGAACGAGCCGATGCCGGTGCCGCGCAGCATCGGCATGGCCGAGCGGCGCCATTGTTCGCGCGTGGGCAGCATCGAGCGCAGGCTGATCTTCTGGCTTGAAATGCTGGTGTCCTGCTTCTTGCCCGCATTCGACAGAATCTCGGGCAGTCCGAACAGGCCGATAGCGATGGCCACCAGCGACAGCCCGTCATAAAGACGTGGCTCGCCGAAGGTGAAGCGCGCATTGCCGCTGTTCAGATCAATCCCCACCAGCCCCAGCGCCACGCCAAGGCAGACCATGGCCAGGGCCCGCAACGGGCTGCCGTTGGTCAGCATCGAGGCCGCGACAAGTCCGAACAGCATGAGTGAGAAATACTCCTGCGGGCCGAAACGCATGGCCATGCCCGCCAGCGGCACCGAAAAGGCCGCCAGCATGATCACCCCCACGAAACTGCCCACGAACGAGGCAATGGCGGTGATGAACAGCGCCACCCCGGCCTGCCCCTTGCGCGCCATCGGGTAGCCGTCGATGGCGGTCACCGCGCTGGTGGCCGTGCCCGGCAGGTTCAGCAGGATAGAGGCGGTGGAGCCCCCGAATGCCGCGCCATAATAGATGCCTGCCAGCATGATCACCGCAAAGCTGGGCGCGATGTGGTAGGTCAGCGGCATCAGCATGGCCAGCGTCGCCATGGTGCCCAGACCGGGCAGAACGCCCACCACCATGCCCAGCGTCACGCCCAGCAGGCAATACATCAGCCCCTCGGGCGAGGTGGCCACGCTCAGGCCCAGAAGGATGTTGTCGAAGAAAATGTTCATTTGAACGGCACCATCTGCAGGCCCAGCCCCAGCCGGAAGATCAGGTAGCAGGCGATTGCGGTTGCCGCGGCCAGCACCAGCACCGCCAGCGGCCGTCGCCGCATGCCGGGATCAGCCAGCGCGGCCAGAACCACGGTGACGGCAATCGCCGGGATCAGCCCGCGCGATTCAATCAGCAGGGCAAAGGCAGAAAAGGCGGCGATGAGCAGAATGAAGGCGACGGGCTGCACCTTGTCGGCTTCGTTCCCGGTCAGACCCACCGGCGCGGCCAGCGGTGAGGCGATGGCCAGCCCCAGAAGCACCAGTCCGATACCAAGGGCGCGTGGAAAGAAACCCGGGCCCATCTGGCGCAGGCTGCCCAGCGAATAACCAGCGCTTTCAATCAGGATGAAAACCCCGACAAGCGCGACGGAGAGGCCCGCGACAATGTCGGGCCAACGGGTTTGACAGTAGCGAAACAACGGCTCCTCCCGGGTCGCGTGGCACCGCGCGCGGCAAGAAAGGGGGCGCGGATTTCCGGGCACAGTGGCCCAGACCGACCGTTCAGTCAACAGCAGAGTCGCCGCCGTTTTCCCTGCTCTCGCACAGAAAAGTGTCCTGCGTCGCGCAGATCTGCCCCGGGGCATTCCGCCTTCAACCTATGCGCGAAATCTCTCGCGCAGCGGCGTTCCGGGCTTCAGCGCAGCATCCCCGCAAGGCGCGCCTGCAACCCCTGCAGCGCGGGCAGAAAGGCGCGGGCCAGCCCCGCAGCCGGCATATCAAAGGCTGAGACACCGATATTGATCGCCGCCACCGTCTGCCCGCGCGTGTTCAGCAGCGGAAGGGCAATCGAACACAGGCCGCTCTCCACTTCCTGATCAATGATCGCAAAACCCTGATCGCGCACCTGCGCAAGCTGAAGCAGGATGTCCTGCGGGGCGGTAACGGTATGCGCGGTGCGCGCGGGCAGGAGGGCAGGGCCAAGGATGGCGCGTGCCTCGTCTTCCGGAAGGGCAGCCAGCAGCACCCGGCCCATCGACGTGCAATAGGCGGGCAGCCGCGATCCGGGCATCAGCGCGATCGAGATCACCTTGCGCTGCGCGGCCCGCGCCACATAGACAATCTCATCCCCGTCAAGGATCGACACCGAAGAGCTTTGGCCGATCCGCTCGGACAGATCATCCAGCAGCGGCTGCACGATCTGCGGCAGCGGCATGGTGGCCAGACAGGCGGTGCCAAGCCGCAGCACGCGCGGGGTCAGGGTGAAGAACTTGCCGTCATAATCGGCATAGCCATGATGCGCGAGGGTCAGCAGGCAGCGCCGCGCCGTCGCCCGGTCCAGCCCCGAACGCACCGCCACCTCGGTGATGGACTGGCGCGGGCGCTCGGCGCTGAAGGTTTCAATCGCCGCCAGCCCCTTTGCCAGCCCGCCCATGAGATCGCGCTCGCTGATCATGCTGTTTCCGTTTGTGCGATATGTCAACAAATTACGCATATCGCACAACTCCGCTGGACGCAACCGGCGGAGGCTTCTATCCCTGCCCCGAAGGCGGCGCGGCCCGCCGACAGGAGGAATGCTATGGACAAGACTTTGCCCGATCTGGCCAGCGCCGTCGCCGGGATCGAAGACGGCATGACCGTCATGATCGGCGGCTTCGGTGGCTCAGGCGCACCGATCGAACTGATCCACGCGCTGATCGCGCGCTACCTTGCCACCGGCCATCCCAAGGGGCTGACGGTGGTGAACAACAACGCCGGTAACGGCCATGTCGGCCTTGCAGCGCTGATCGAGCAGGGGATGGTGGCGAAGCTGATCTGTTCCTTCCCGCGCTCGGCGGACCCGGTGGTATTCACCGAGGCATATCTCGCCGGAAAGATCGAACTGGAGCTGGTGCCGCAAGGCACGCTGGCCGAACGTATCCGGGCCGGGGGTGCGGGCATTCCCGCCTTTTACACGCCCACCAGCTACGGCACCGATCTGGCCAAGGGCAAGCCGGTGGCCGAATTTGACGGTCGCTCCTATGTGCAGGAACGCTGGCTGAAGGCCGACTATGCGCTGGTCAAGGCCCACAAGGGTGACCGGCTGGGCAACCTGACCTATCGCATGGCCGGGCGCAATTTCGGCCCGCTGATGTGCACCGCTGCTACCACCACCATCGTGCAGGTCTCGCAACTGCTGGAGCCCGGCGCGCTTGATCCGGAAGCCGTGGTCACGCCCGGCATTTTCGTGCAGGGCGTTGTCGAAGTGACCGACCCCGCGCAGGAAGAAGCCCTCAACCGCGCCAAGGCGGTTTACCCGGAGGTGGCGCAATGAATGCCCGACTGACCCCCACGCAGATGGCCTGGCGCGCGGCGCAGGACATCGCGGATGGCGCCTATGTCAACCTCGGCATCGGCCTGCCCGAAATGGTGGCAAAGTTTCAGCCACCCGGGCGCGAGGCGATCTTTCACACCGAAAACGGCATCCTTGGCTTCGGCAAGGCGCCGGAGCCGGGGCAGGAAGACTGGGATCTGATCAACGCAGGCAAGAAGGCCGTCACCATCAAGCCCGGCACCGCCTTTTTCCACCATGCCGACAGCTTTGCCATGGTGCGCGGCGGTCATCTGGATGTGGCGATTCTGGGCGCCTATCAGGTGGCGGAAAAGGGCGACCTAGCGAACTGGTCCACCGGACCCAAGGGCGTGCCTGCCGTGGGCGGCGCGATGGATCTGGTCCATGGCGCGAAACAGGTGGCGGTGATCACCGAACACACCACCAAGGACGGCAAGCCAAAGCTGCTGGAGGCCTGCACCCTGCCGCTGACCGGCGTTGGCTGTGTCACGCGGGTCTATACCAATCTTGCGGTCATTGATATCGAGGGCGGGCGCTTCATCCTGCGCGAGAAACTGGCCGCGCTCTCGCTCGATGAACTGCAATCGCTGACCGGGGCCAGACTGCACACCGACGGTGCGGTGGCCGATATCAATGCGCCTGAGGTATGACATGAACGACGTTTTCATCTGCGACTACATCCGCACCCCCATCGGCCGCTACGGCGGAAGCCTGTCCATGGTGCGCACCGACGATCTGGCGGCTGAACCCCTGCGCGCGCTGATGGCGCGCAACCCGGGCATTGATTGGGAAGCCGTCGATGACGCCATCTATGGCTGCGCCAATCAGGCCGGTGAGGATAACCGCAATGTGGCGCGCATGGCGGTGCTGCTGGCCGGTCTGCCGCTTGCCATTCCCGGCAGCACCATCAACCGGCTCTGTGGGTCGGGCATGGATGCCGTTCTGACCGCCGCGCGCCAGATTGCCGCCGGTCAGGCCGATCTGATGATCGCGGGCGGGGTGGAAAGCATGTCGCGCGCGCCGTTTGTCATGGGCAAGGCCGACAGCGCATTCAGCCGCAAGGCCGAGGTGTTCGATACCACCATCGGCTGGCGTTTCGTGAACCCGGCGATGGAAAAGGCCTATGGCACCGATTCCATGCCGCAGACCGGGCAGAATGTGGCCGATGATTACGGCATCTCGCGCGACGCGCAGGATGCCATGGCGATGGCCTCGCAGGCCAAGGCCGCAGCGGCGCAGGCCAATGGGCGGCTGGCGCAGGAGATCGCGCCTGTGTCGATCCCGCAGCGCAAGGGCGATCCGGTCGTGGTGGAGCGCGACGAACACCCTCGTGCCGTGACCATCGAGGCGCTGGCAAAACTGCGCCCGCTGTTCCCCAATGGCTCGGTCACGGCGGGCAATGCCTCGGGCGTGAACGATGGTGCGGCGGCGCTGATCCTGGCGTCTGAGGCCGCCGCCAAGGCCCACGGTCTGACCCCCATCGCCCGCGTTCTTGGCGGCGCGACGGCCGGTGTGCCGCCGCGCATCATGGGCATCGGCCCGGCGCCCGCCAGCCAGAAGCTGATGGCCCGCCTTGGCCTGACGCAGGCCGATTTCGATGTGATCGAGCTGAACGAGGCCTTTGCCGCGCAAGGGCTGGCCACGCTGCGCGAACTGGGCATTCAGGATGATGACCCTCGCGTGAACCCCAATGGCGGCGCCATCGCGCTGGGGCACCCGCTGGGCATGTCCGGCGCGCGCATCACCGGCACCGCTGCGCTGGAACTGGTGCACAAGGGCGGGCGGCGGTCGCTGTCGACCATGTGTATCGGCGTCGGTCAGGGCATCGCCATCGCGCTGGAGCGCGTCTGATCAACGTCCCGCGCCGCTCCGGCGGTGCGGGGCCGCCCGGTTCAGCCCGTCGCGCTGCCCCGGGCCTGCCGCAGGCGCAGATAGCTTTGTTCAGCCTCCAGCACGAATCTGAGCATCCGCTCCCCCGCGCCCACAGCGTCGCGGCGCGTGAAGGTGTCGAGCAGGTCTTGCTGCCCGGCAACGATCACCCGGTGCGCCTGTGAATCGGTCATCGTGGCAAGGCGCACCGACTGCACCTGCGCAAGATACCGCATGATCGTCTGGCGCAACTCGCCGTTGGGCAGCGAGGCAAGCCAGGTGTTCCTGAAAATCTCGGAGGCGCGGTAGAACAGGGTGACATCCCCGGTTTCCAGCGTCTGGACGGCATCTGCCACCGCCTCGGTCATCGCCTCCAGCTGGGCGCCGGTATGGGACTGGGCGGCGAGTGCGGCGGCATGCGGTTCCAGCAGGCGGCGCAGCACGAAAATCTCCATGATCCGGGCATGGCCAAGGCTGGGCAGGGTGAAGCCACGGCTGGTGCCTTCCAGATAGCCCTCGCTGGCCAGTTGCATCAACGCCTCGCGCACCGGCATGCGCGAAACTCCCAGCTCAGTGGCGATGACGGTGTCCACCAGCCGGTCATCCGGACCGATTTCGCCATGCTGAATGCGGGTGCGAAAGCTCTGATAGATACGGGTGCGGTGGTTCTGTCGGGCCACGGACAGGAAGCTCCTGATACGGTTGAGAGACAGGATAACAGTATACAGTTTTTGATCAAGAAAAATGCATGAACGCAGGTTTTTGCCGGTAAAGCCTAATAATTGCTTTAAGTCTAAAAAATATCTCTTGATTAAAGTATACGAATTGGCACCCTTTAGAGGTGAAATATCCGATTCGGTGCATGATGACCCAAAGCTTGCTTCCCTCTGTCGCCCATCAGGCCGCCTCCCGCGTGGCGGTTCCTGCCGGTTTTGCCTTTGACCGACTGTCTGATGCCGGTTTTGTCGGGCAGTGGGCGCTGGGCTCGATGGGGCTGGAGCCTGTCGGCGACGGGGTGTTTCGCGGGTGCTCGCTCTTTGACGGCAGCGCGGCCTTTGTCGAGGTGCGGGCAGACCGCGCGCTGGGGCTGATTGATTTTCACGTCGGCACCGAGCAGGTGCGCCGCCCCCGTATTTTCATCCGCGTGACGCCTGGCGCTGTGCTGGGGCTGGATGAGGATGCGTGTCTGGTCACGCTGCACGCCCTGCGCGCCGCCGATGCACCCGATGATCGCTGGGCGCGCACCTGCCTGACCCATGAGGCCGAGATCCTGCTGATCAAGGCCCAGCTTGAAACCGCCTTTGCGGGAGCGGGCGCATGAGCGCGGGCCTTTCCCTGCGGCTGGCCGCACGCGAAGGGCGGCTGGCGGGCCCCACCGGCTCGATGGCGCCGGGGCTGGTTCAGGCCAATCTGGCGCTGATCCCCGCTGCGCTGGCGGATTCTTTTGAGGCATTCCTGAAGGCCAATCCCGCCGCCTTTCCGCTGCTCGCGCGGGGCCGTCCCGGTGATCCGTCCTTGCCGGAACTGGGCGCGGACATTGACCTGCGCAGCGATCTGCCGCGCTACCGGGTGTTCCGCCATGGCGAGGTGGTGGCTGACCCGGTGGATATCACCGACCTCTGGCGCGATGATCTGGTGGCCTTTGCCATCGGCTGCTCGCTGACATTCGAGGCGGCGCTGGTGGCGGGCGGTGTGGCGCTGCGCTGCCATGCGCCGGGCAAGACCTGCTCAGCCTTTGATACCAGCCTGCCGATGCAGGCGGTGGGGCCGTTCGGCGGCACTCTGGTCGTGTCAATGCGCGCTGTCCGCAGCGAACAGGTGTCGCTGGCCACTGCCATCACCCGCGCCCACCCCATGGCACATGGCGCGCCGGTTCATGCCGGTGACCCGCAGGCGATCGGCGTGGACCTGCAGCGCCCGATCGACGGCATCGGGCTGAGCGATATCCAGCCCGGCGAGGTGCCGGTGTTCTGGGCCTGCGGCGTGTCGCTGGAGCGCGCCATTGCCCATGCCGCGCCTGATCTGGCGATCACCCATGCGCCGGGGCACATGCTCATCACCGATTTTGCCGCCAGCACGCTGCAGAATGCCTAATAAAAACAGGGAGACGACAATCATGAAACTGAACCGCCGTTCCATCATCGGGGCCGTCACCGGCCTTGCACTGGGCCTGACGGCCCTTCCGTCGCTGGCGCAGGATGTGTTGCGCGTCGGTGCCTATCCCGCCAACCCGCCCTGGCAGAACCGCACCGAGACGGGCACGTTCGAGGGGTTCGAGGTGGATATCGTCAACGAGATTGCCGCCCGTATGGGCACCACTGCCGACATCGAGGGCTATGATTTCCGCGCGCTCTTCGTCGCCACAGCCTCGGGCCGGGTGGATATGGTGATCTCGTCGCTGACCATCACTGACGAGCGCCTTGAATCGCAAAGCTTCACCCAGCCTTATGTCGAAGGGGCCATGGGGATCGGCGTGCGCGAAGGCAGCGATATCCGCAGCCTTGAGGACCTGCGCGGGCGGCGGGTTGGCACCATCGCAACCTCATTCCCCGAGCGCTGGCTGAACGAGCGCGCCGAGGAGATCGGCTTTGCCTCGAACAACACCTATGACAACACCGCGAACATGATCACCGACCTGATGACCGGGCGGGTTGAGGCCGTGGTGAATGACGTGGTGGGCCTGCGCTATGCCTTCACCCAGATGCAGGGGCTGGAGGTCAGCCACGAGATTGTCACGGGTGAGCGTTTTGCGATGATGATGGCCAAGGACTCGCCGCTGCTGGAGCAGGTCAACGACATCATCAGCGAGATGAAGACGGACGGCACCATGGCCGAACTCTATGAGCGCTGGCTGGGTTCGCCCCCGCCCGCAGACGGGCTGACTGTCACGCCGCTGCCGATCCCCACGCCGGGCGACAACTGATCTGACGGGGGCGCCCCCGCGCCCCCGCTTCCTGCCGCCAAAGGGCCGCGAGAGGGTAGTGCGCCGATGAACGCGATCGACATCTTCTTCAATACCAGCGTACTGGCGCGGGCCTTTCCCATGCTGCTGCGCGGGCTTTGGTACACGCTGGCGCTGGGGGCCACGGCGATCATTCTGGGCTCGTTGCTGGGGGTGCTGATCTGCATCATCCGGCTTTATGCGCCCAAACCCCTGCGGCTGCTGGCCGTGCTCTATATTGATCTGGTGCGCGCCATCCCGGTGCTGGTGTTGCTGATCCTGATCTACTACGCGCTGCCCTTTGCCGGAATCACGCTGACATCCTTCACCGCCGCCGCAACGGCGCTGGTGATGGTGCTGGCGGCCTTTACTGCCGAGGTGGTGCGCGCCGGTATTCAGGCCATTCCCAAGGGCCAGTTCGAGGCCGCCGATGCGCTGGGGCTGGGCTTCTGGCTGACCATGCGCAAGGTGATCCTGCCGCAGGCCTTCCGCATCGTCATTCCGCCGCATGCTTCCAACTGCGTGTCGGTGATGAAGGACACGGCGCTGGCCTCGGTGGTGGCGTCATCCGACCTGCTGAAACAGGCGACCGACGCGCAGGCGCTGTTCGCCAACCCCACGCCGCTGATCGGCGCGGCGCTGATGTATATCGCCGTTCTCTGGCCGCTCGTGCGGCTGACCAACTGGCTCGAGGTGCGCAGCCAGCGCGCCTATACCCGCTGACCCCCAACCAACGAGGCTATCATGAAACATCTGAATAAAACCCTTCCCGCCATGGCGCTTGCCGCCGCGCTGGCAATGCCTGTCGCGGCGCAGGCGCAGGAAATCACCATCGGCCTGTCGCTGCCCGAAACCATCGAGGGCTTCGATTTCGTCAACGGCATGTACCGCACCTTTGCCGAGCAGGTTGAGGCCAATTCGGACATGACGGTGAACCTTGTCTATGGCGGCGCGCTGGGCAATCCGAATGACCGACTGGGTCAGATGCGGCGCGGCATTCTGGAGATGACCGATGCGGCGGATGGCAACTATTCCTCCATCCATTCCGACATCCAGGTGCTGAACATGCCCTACCTGTTCCCGGATGAGGCCACCGCCTGGGCGGTGCTGGACGGCCCGTTCGGTCAGGCGATGGCCGAGGAAATCCGCGAAAACACCGGCATCCGGGTGCTGGGCTGGTGGGAATCGGGCGGGTTCAAGCATTTCAGCGCCAACCGCGCCATTGAAGTGCCGGAGGATATGGCGGGGCTGAAGCTGCGCGTTCTGGGCCCCCTTGCCACCATCCCGGTGGAGGCGCTGGGCGCATCTGCCAGCCCGGTTGCCTTTGGTGAGCTTTACACCGCGCTGCGCACCGGCGTGGTTGACGGGCAGGACAACTCGGTCTCGGTCTTCAACCTGATCAACCTTTATGAGGTGCAGAGCCATCTGATCCTGTCAGGCCATACCTATGCCTTCGGCCCGCTGGGGATCTCCGACATCTTCTTTGACGGCCTGAGCGAAGAGAACCAGCAGGTGATCCTTGATGCCGCTGACGCTGCGATCGCCTTCAACCGCGAAACCTCGCGTGCGGTCGAGGCTTCGGCCATCGACTTTGCCCGTGAAGCGGGTGTCACCGTGGTTGAACTGACGCAAGAGCAGCGCAATGCCTTCCGCGATGTGATGCAGCCCGTGGCCATCGACTGGCTGCGCACCAGCATCGACACGCCCGCGCTGATCGAGGAAGCCATCGCTGCGGTCGAGGCCGCACGCTGACATGCGGGCACTGGTCGGCCTGATCCGCACCATCGAGGCAGGGCTGCGCATCGCCGCAGCCCTGTGCCTGATGGGCATGTTTGCGCTGGTCGTGGTGCAGGTGGTGCTGCGCTATACGCCCGGTGCCGTGCCGGTCTTCACCGAAGAGGTGGCGCGCTACGCGATGATCTGGATGGCGCTGCTGGCCTCGGCTGTGGCTGTGCGCGAGGGCAGCCATATCCGCATCGATCTGGTGCCGGCCGTGTTGCAGGCGCTGGTGCCATGGCTGGGCCGGGCGCTGGAATTCGTGCTGGATACCATCGCGCTGGGGGTCTTTCTGGTGCTGTTCTGGCAGGGCCTTGACATGGTCCAGTTCGCCGCCGCGCAACGCAGCGAAGGGCTTCAGATTTCGCTGGCATGGCCCTATGCCGCCGTGCCCATCGCCTTCGCCTTCGCCAGCCTTTTCGCGCTGGGACGTCTTTTTTTGCGGGACCGTCTGACATGACCGATACGCTTCTGGTGCTGCTCGCCAGCTTTCTGGGGCTGATGCTGATCGGCCTGCCCATTGCCTGGTCGATGATGGCCGCGATGCTGGTCTGGGTGGTGTATGACGACAAATGGCGCTTCCTGCCCATCGCCGCCGAGCGGGTGTATCAGGGCATGGATTCCTTCGTGCTGATGGCCATTCCGCTGTTCATTCTGGCCGGTGAGATGATCAATGCGGGCCGCATCACCGACCGGCTGATCCATTTCGCCAATGTCCTGTTCGGCTGGATGCGCGGCGGGCTGGCGCAGGTCAACATCGGTGCCTCGATCCTGTTTTCGGGCATCACCGGCGTGGCTTTGGGTGACATTGCCGCGCTGGGCCGGGTGTTCATTCCGGCGATGGTGAAGCAGGGCTATACCTCGGCCTATGCGGCGGCGGTCACGGCCTCATCATCCATCATCGGGCCGATGGTGCCGCCCTCGCTGGTGGCGGTGATCTACGGTTCGATGACCGGGCTTTCCATCGGCGCGCTGATGGCGGCCACACTGATACCGGGGCTGGTGATCGGGCTGGTGCAGATGGGGCTGGTGGCCGTGCAGGCGCGGGTTCACAATTATCCGCGCGTGGAAATGGACCGCTCGATGCCGGTGGTGGCAAAGGCGACGGGTGCCGCGCTGGTGCCGCTGATGATCCCGGTGATCATTCTGGCGGGCCTGCTGGGCGGGCTGATGACCCCGACCGAGGCCGGGGGCGTGGCCGCAGCCTATGCGCTGATCGTATCGGTGGTGCTTTACCGCTCGATGGGCTGGCGCGATCTGGGTGGAGTGTTCCAGCGTTCGGCGCTGTTTTCGGGCCAGCTTCTCATCATCGTCGGCTGCGGCGCGGCCTTTTCCTGGGTCATGGGCATGGAAAACGTGCCGCGCATGGTTGCAGCCCAGGTCGGCGGATGGGAGTTGGGCTATCTGGGCACGCTTCTGGTATTCAATGCGGTGCTTCTGGTGCTGGGCATGTTCATTGACCCCACCACCGTGATCATCCTTTTCGGCCCGCTTCTGTCGGCGGCGGCGACGCTCGCGGGGATCGACCCGCTGCATTTCGGGGTGATCGCCATCCTCAACCTGAACATCGGCCTGCTGACACCGCCGCTGGGTGTGTGCCTGTTCGCCGCCGAGCGGATTGCCGGTTGCGGACTGGTGCCGCTGATCCGCGCGACCCTTCCCTTCCTGCTGGTCAATCTGGCGGGACTGTTCCTGATCGCGGCGGTTCCGGGCTTCAGCCTGTGGCTGCCGGGCGTTCTGGGTTTCTGAGACAAGGATAACGAATGCTGAGCAATACGAACCACGGCGGCTATTTCCTCTATCATTCCATCGGGATGTATCCCGGCAAGGAACAGGGGCTGGCAAGCGCCATGGCGGAATACGCCGCCGCATGGTCGGCGCCCGATGACGGGCAATGGGGCTATGTTCTGGGCCGCCGGCAGGAGTTTATTGACCTCTGGCGGCAGGTGATCAACGCGCCCGAGGGCACGGTGACAACCTGCGAAAGCGTCACCGACGGGCTGCACCGGCTGATCCGCGCACTGCCCGAGGGCTTGCTGCGCGGCAAGCGGGTGCTGGTTGCCGCCGATTGCTTTCCCTCGCTGCATTTCCTGCTGGCGGGGCTGGCGCCCAGGATGGGCTTCACCCTGCACACCGTTCCGCTGAGCGCGGGAAAGGCCTGGGTGGAGGCAGAGGATTTCATCGCCCATTGGGGCCGCGATGTGGCGCTGGCGCTGATCACGCTGGTGACCTCCACCGCCTCGGCGCGGGTGGATCTGGCGCCGCTGGTCGCGCATGGCCGCGATATGGGCAGCCTGATCGGTGTGGATATCACGCAGGCCGCCGGGCTGATCCCGTTCGATGTGCAGGAACCGAAGGTGGATTTCATGCTGTCCACCAGCCTGAAATGGATGTGCGGCACCTCCGGCGCCGGGGTGCTCTATGTTGACGCGCCGCTGATCCCCACGCTGATGCCCGAAGGGCGCGGCTGGTTTTCGCAGGGCAATCCCTTTTCATGGGATCTTGACGCCTTTGATTATGCCCCCGATATCCGCCGCTTTGACGGCGGCACGCCCTCGGCACTGGCGGCCGTGGCCTCGGTGCCCGCGCTGAAATGGCATGCCGCGCAGGACCGGGAACAGATGCTGGAGCGCAATCGCCAGATGGTGGCGCGCATCATCACCCGTGCCGATGCCGTGGGTCTGCCCCTGCATTCGCCGCGCGATCCGGCGGCGCGGGGGGGCACGGTGATCCTGCGTCTGGCCGATCCTGCGGAGGCGGCGGCGATGGTGGCCGCGCTGGGGCTTGAAGGGTATGCGGTCGATTTCCGCGGCCCGCTGCTGCGGCTTTCGCCCGGTATTGTTACCCGGCCCGATGCGATTGAGGGTCTTTTCGATGCGCTGGCCGACGCGCTGAAAGACCATCGCCAGCACCCGCCTGCCTGACCTGCGCCGGCACCTCGCGCCCACCCGTGCAGCGCGCCGCCCTGTCCGGCGGCGCGCGCACCTGCTTGACCCGGCCTGACACAACTGGATAACGTAAAGTTCTGGCTTTGCGCGGGTAAAATTTGTGGCAGGCGGGCAGCAGGAAAAGGCGGGTGCGGGCATGAGCAAGATCAGGAATATGGAAGAGTTTGCGCGGCTTTCCGGCATCTCGCGCCCGACCGTCTCAAAATACTTCAACGATCCTGACAGTGTGCGCGCCACAACCCGCAAGCGGATCGAAAAGGCGCTGGCGCAGTATGATTACCGGCCCAATATCTTTGCGGTGAACCAGAACCGCAAGCTGACCAAGAACATCGGTATCGTCGTGCCCTATCTGGCCGACCCCTTCTTTGCCGAGATCGCCCGCCGCATTGAACGGCGCTGCATTGACGCGGGGTTCTGGCCGATCCTGTTCAGTGCGCATGGCGACCAGCAGCTTGAAAATGACATTCTGGGCAGCCTTCGCTCGCTCAAGCCCGCGGGGGCACTGCTGGCGCCGCTGGGCCGGAATTCTGACCGCAGCGCGATTGAATCCTTTTGCCGGAACGTGCCGACCGTGTTGTTTGACAGCAATATCGAAGGGGTCGGCAGCACGTTTATCGGCTCGGATAACACGCAGTTTGTTGAGCAGATGGTGGAATATCTGTGCCGCACCGGCGAGCCGCCCTGCTTTTTCGAGATGCCGCCGGTCAACCCCAACGCCAACAAACGCCGCAATGCCTATCTGCAGATCATGCAGAAGCTGGGGCATGCGCCCAATGTGATCCGGGTGGAGGGGGCGGGCTGGGATTTTGAGAAGATCAGCTATGAGGGCGCGCTGCGCGTGCTCAGCGCGAATCAACTGACCACGAACACCGTTCTGTGCAGCAATGACCGTCTGGCGATCGGCTTTCTGGCGGCCTGTTATGAGCGTGGCCTGCGGGTGGGCTTTTCTGAGGGCTGCGCGCTGCGCGTGGCCGGGATCGACGATCACCCGTTTTCCCGCTTCACCTGCCCGCCGCTCACCACCGTCGCGCAGGATTATGACTCTGTCTCAAACCGCGCCACCGAAACGCTTTTCCGGATGATCGAGGGCGGTGCGCCCGACCGGACCGAACGGATTGAGACGCTGTTCGAGGGAAAGCTGGTGATGCGCGCTTCGGCATAATTTGCGCGCGTCAATTTTATATTGACGCCGCGACAGACTTTGTCTTAGCCTGCGCTACGCCATCCAATAAACCAAGGGAGGAGAACGGATGTCTATCAGAACGTCACTCGGTCTTGCGAGTGCGCTGGCCATTGCTGCGGCGACAGCAGGCCATGCAGACACGCTCAGCGGCACCGTGACCATCGCCACCGTGAACAATGGCGACATGATCCGCATGCAGGGGCTGACCTCTGCCTTCAACGAGGCCTATCCCGACATCACCCTTGAATGGGTCACCCTTGAGGAAAACGTGCTGCGTCAGCGCGTGACACAAGACATCGCCGCGCGGGGCGGGCAGTTCGACGTGATGACCATCGGCACCTACGAAGTGCCGATCTGGGGCCGCAACGGCTGGCTGGTCTCGCTCAACGATCTGCCCGCTGAGTGGGACGCGGAAGACCTGCTGCCCGCCATCCGTGACGGGCTGACCGTGGATGGTGAGCTTTATGCCGCGCCCTTCTATGGCGAAAGCTCGATGGTGATGTATCGCACCGACCTGATGGAGGAAGCGGGCCTTGAGATGCCAGAAGCGCCGACATGGGAATTCATCCGCGAAGCCGCCGCTGCCATGACCGGGGGCAACACCTATGGCATCTGCCTGCGCGGCAAGGCAGGCTGGGGTGAGAACATGGCCTTCCTCACCGCAATGGCCAACAGCTTTGGCGCGCGCTGGTTCGACGAAGACTGGCAGGCCCAGTTCGACAGCGCCGAATGGGCGCAAACGCTCGATTTCTACATGGACCTGATGACGAATTACGGCCCTCCGGGCGCCGCGAACAACGGGTTCAATGAGAACCTGACGCTGTTCCAGCAGGGCCGCTGCGGCATGTGGATCGACGCCACCGTGGCCGCAAGCTTCGTCACCAACCCCAGCGATTCAACCGTGGCCGAGCATGTTGGCTTTGCCCTTGCACCCGATAACGGGCTGGGCCGCCGGGGCAACTGGCTCTGGGCATGGTCGCTGGCTATTCCCGCCGGATCGCAGGCAACCGACGCCGCCAAGGCTTTCATCACCTGGGCCACCAGCCGCGAATATACCGCACTCGTCGCTGAAAACGAGGGTTGGGCCAATGTTCCGCCGGGCACACGGACCTCGCTTTACGAGAATCCGGAATACCTTGAAGCGGCCAGTTTTGCCGAAATGACCCTGCGCTCGATCAACTCCGCCGATCCGACCAACCCGGCTGTCGATCCGGTGCCCTATACCGGCGTGCAGTTCGTGGCGATCCCTGAATTCGCGGGCTTTGCCACCGAAGTCGGCCAGGAATTCGCCAATGCGCTGGCCGGTCAGCAATCGGTTGAGCAGGCGCTGGCCAATGCGCAGGCGCTGACCACCGACGCGATGGAAGCCGCAGGTTACTGACCCCTTCCTCCCCCGCCAGAGGGCGGCGCGCTTGCTGCCCTCTGGTGTTTTGTATCCCCGATATGTCTGTCTTCGTGGCAGTCCTGCCGCCCAAAGCGGAAGTGTGATCATGGCAACCAAGGCTTCCAGATCAGCCGCACGCCTGATGCTGGCCCCCGCAGTCATTCTGCTGCTGGGCTGGATGCTGGTGCCGCTGGTCATGACGGTGATCTTCTCGTTTCAGCGCTACCTGCCGATGCGCGGCGGTTTTCAGGGCTGGGCGGGGTTTGACAATTATGTGCGTTTTGTCACCTCCAGCGCCTTCTGGCCCTCGGTTCAGGCGACGCTGATCATTGTCGGCGGGGTGCTTGTCATCACGCTGGTGCTGGGCGTGTTGCTGGCGATCCTGCTGGACCAGCCGATGTGGGGGCAGGGCATTGTCCGCATTCTGGTCATCGCGCCGTTCTTTGTGATGCCGACCGTTTCAGCACTGGTCTGGAAGAACATGTTCATGGACCCGGTCAACGGGCTTCTGGCGCATCTGTGGCGTTTTTTCGGGGCGCAGCCGGTTTCATGGCTGTCCGAGGCCTCGATGTCGTCGATCATCCTGATCGCGTCCTGGCAGTGGCTGCCCTTTGCCACGCTGATCCTGCTGACCGCCATTCAGTCGCTCGACAGTGAACAGCTTGAAGCGGCCGAGATGGATGGCGCGTCGGTGATGGCGCGCTTCTGGTTTCTCATCCTGCCGCATCTGGCCCGGGCCATCACCATTGTCATCCTGATCCAGACCATCTTTCTGCTGGCGATCTTTGCCGAAATCTTTGTCACCACGCAGGGCGCCTTTGGCACAAGGACGCTGACCTACCTGATCTACCAGCGCGTTCTGGAAAGCCAGAATGTGGGGCTGGGTTCCGCCGGTGGGGTCTATGCAATCATTCTTGCCAATATCCTTGCGCTCTTCCTGATGCGCATCGTCGGCAAGAACCTGGACAGGTGAGGTAAGCATCATGGCCCGCGCCGTCACGACAAAACGCAAGGCAATCAACACCGCCCTCGCATGGGTGATCGGCCTGCTGATCTTCTTTCCCATCCTCTGGACCATCCTCACCAGCTTCAAGACCGAGGCCACGGCCATTGCCGACCCGCCGGTCTGGTTCTTCTTTGACTGGACGCTGGACAATTACCGCGTGGTGCAGGAGCGATCAGATTATGGCCGATTCCTGTGGAACTCGGTGATCATCGCGGGCGGCTCCACCTTTCTGGGGCTGATCATCGCCATACCGGCGGCATGGTCGATGGCCTTTGTACCGTCGCTGCGCACCAAGGACATCCTGCTCTGGATGCTCTCCACCAAGATGCTGCCCGCCGTGGGTGTGCTCTATCCGGTCTATCTGATCTTCATCCAGCTTGGCCTGCTGGATACCCGCCTCGGTCTGACGATCGTTCTGATGTTCATCAACCTGCCGATCATGGTCTGGATGCTTTACACCTATTTCAAGGAAATCCCCGCCGAGATCCTTGAGGCCGCGCGGATGGACGGTGCGGGCCTGCGCGCGGAAATCCTCTATGTGCTGACGCCGATGGCCATTCCCGGCATCGCATCTACTGTGCTGCTGAACGTGATCCTCGCGTGGAACGAGGCCTTCTGGACCCTGAACCTGTCAGCCGCGCGGGCCGCACCGCTCACCGCCTTCATTGCCAGCTATTCCAGCCCCGAGGGCCTGTTCTATGCCAAGCTCTCTGCCGCCTCGACCATGGCCATCGCGCCGATCCTGATCCTGGGCTGGTTCAGCCAGAAACAACTGGTGCGCGGCCTGACCTTTGGCGCCGTGAAATAAGGACGACTGACATGGGACGTATCGTTCTGGAGAGCGTGACCAAAAGCTTCGGCAATGTGGCGGTCATTCCGCCGCTGGATCTGACCATCGAGGATGGCGAGTTTGCCGTGTTCGTCGGCCCCTCCGGCTGCGGGAAATCCACGCTCCTGCGGCTGATCGCGGGGCTGGAGGATGTGACATCGGGCGTGATCCGCATCGACGGGCAGGATGCCACCGGCATCCCCCCTGCCAGACGCGGGCTGGCGATGGTCTTTCAATCCTACGCGCTTTACCCGCATATGACGGTGCGCAAGAACATCGCCTTTCCGCTGCGCATGGCCGGGCTTGATAAGGCCGAGCAGAACCGGCGGGTAGAGCAGGCGGCGACGGTGCTGAACCTGACAGATTTTCTGGACCGCCGCCCGGGCCAGCTTTCAGGCGGTCAACGCCAGCGCGTGGCCATCGGCCGCGCCATCGTGCGCGAACCGGCGGCGTTTCTGTTTGATGAGCCCCTCTCGAACCTTGACGCAGCGCTGCGTGTGGGCATGCGGCTGGAAATCAGCGAGCTGCACAACCGGCTCAAGACCACCATGATCTATGTGACTCACGATCAGGTCGAAGCGATGACCATGGCCGACAAGATCGTGGTGCTGCGCGCGGGGCATATCGAGCAGGTCGGCAGCCCGCTTGAGTTGTATCGCGCGCCCCGCAACCTGTTCGTCGCGGGTTTCATCGGCTCACCCCGGATGAATCTGATCACCGGCCCCGAGGCCCTGCGCCACGGCGCCCCCACCATCGGCATCCGGCCTGAGCATATCACCGTTTCCGCCACCGAGGGGGAATGGTCGGGCACCGTCGGCGTGTCCGAGCATCTGGGCTCGGACACGTTCTTTCATGTCCACGGCACCGGACTGGCCGAGATGATCACCGTGCGCACCGATGGCGAGGTCGGCTTCAAACATGGCGACCGCATCCACCTGACCCCCCGCACCGATGCCATTCACCGCTTTGACGAACAGGGACTGAGAATCGCATGAAAAGACTGGAGGGCAAATGCGCGCTGATCACGGGGGCAGCGCGCGGCATCGGGCTGGCCTTTGCGCAGGCCTATATTGCTGAGGGCGCGCGCGTCGTGATAGCCGATATCGACATTGCCCGCGCCCGTGCGGCGGCAGCGTCGCTGGGCGATGCTGCGCTGGCCGTGGAAATGGATGTGACGCAGCAGGCCAGCATCGACGCCGCCGTGGCGCAGGCGATTGCCGGTTTCGGCCAGATCGACATTCTGGTCAACAACGCCGCCATCTTCACCGCCGCCCCCATCGCCGAGATCACGCGCAGCGATTACGCGCGCTGCTTTGACATCAATGTGGCGGGCACCCTTTTCACCCTGCAAGCTGTCGCGCGGCACATGATTGCGCGCGGGCAGGGCGGCAAGATTATCAACATGGCCTCGCAGGCCGGGCGGCGGGGTGAGGCGCTGGTGGGGGTCTATTGCGCGACCAAGGCCGCCGTCATCAGCCTGACCCAGTCTGCCGGGCTGAACCTGATTGCGCATGGCATCAACGTCAACGCCATCGCGCCCGGCGTGGTGGATGGCGAGCATTGGGATGGTGTCGATGCCTTTTTCGCAAAGTATGAGAACAAGGCACCGGGCCAGAAGAAGCGGGAGGTCGGCGCCAGCGTGCCCTTTGGCCGCATGGGCCGCGCCGAGGATCTGACCGGCATGGCCGTTTTCCTTGCCTCGTCCGAGGCCGATTACATCGTCGCCCAGACCTATAACGTGGATGGCGGCCAATGGATGAGCTGACCCCGCTCTCGCTGGCCACACTGGGGCAACTGGCGCGGGATGTGCGTGTGCCGCGCTATGACCGCAAGGCGCTCAGCCCCGGTATTGTGCATATCGGGCTGGGCAATTTTCACCGCGCGCATCAGGCATGGTATCTGCACCGGCTGTTCGACATGGGGCGCAACCATGACTGGGCGATCATCGGCGCGGGGGTGCGGGCGGGCGATGCGGCGATGCGCGACAGGCTTCTGGCGCAGGATTGCCTCACCACCCTGGTCGCGCTGGACCCGGCGGGCAGATCGGCGGAGGTCACCGGCGCGATGACCGGGTTTCTGCCCGTGCAGGCCGGAAATGCCGCGCTGATCGCGCAAATGGCTGACCCCGCCATCCGCGTCGTCGCCCTGACCGTGACCGAAGGCGGCTATTTCATTGACCCGGCCAGCGGCGGCTTTGATGCCGCACACCCTGACATCGTGCATGACGCGGCCAACCCGGAGCAGCCCCGCACCGCCTTCGGCGCCATGATCGCTGCCCTCCGCCTGCGCCGCGACCGGCGGCAGGGGCCCTTCACCGGGCTGTGCTGCGACAATCTTCAGGGCAACGGGGCGGTGTTGCGGCAGACGCTGGTGTCACTCGCGCGCCTGTCCGATCCGGCGCTTGCCGACTGGATCGAGGCCGAATGCCGCTTTCCCAATGCCATGGTTGATTGCATCGTTCCCGCCACCGGCGCGCGCGAGATCGCGCTGGCGCAGGGCTTCGGCATTCAGGATGCTGCCCCCGTCACCCATGAGAATTTCCGCCAATGGGTGATCGAGGATGACTTCTGCGCGGGCCGCCCTGACTGGGATCTGGCGGGCGCCACCTTCTCGGCCGATGTGCATGCGTTCGAGCGGATGAAAATCCGCATTCTCAACGGCGGGCATCAGGTGATCTGCGGCGCGGGCGAGCTGCTGGGGCTGGGCACCATCGCGCAGACCATGGCGCATCCGCTGATCCGCGCGCTGCTGCGCCGGGTGGTGACGCAGGAAATCGCGCCGCATGTCGATGCTGTGCCGGGCACCACGC
This sequence comes from Pararhodobacter sp., assembly GCF_036802785.1. Lineage (GTDB taxonomy): Bacteria > Pseudomonadota > Alphaproteobacteria > Rhodobacterales > Rhodobacteraceae > Pararhodobacter. The sequence goes on along the minus strand of NZ_DAIRVN010000030.1, from coordinate 19,885 downwards.
CCGCGCAGTATCTTGACCTGATCGACCAGCGCTTTTCCAACCCTGAAATCGCCGACACCACCCGCCGTGTCGCCTTTGACGGCACCAGCCGCCACCCGGGTTTCATCGTTCCGTCCATCCGCGAGGGGCTGCGCAGCGGCGCGCCGGTGGAGGGGCTGGCGCTGGTTTCGGCGCTTTGGGCGCGCTACTGCCTTGGCCTGCGTGAGGATGGCAGCACGATCGCGCCGAATGACCCGCACTGGCCCGCGCTTCAGGCCGTGGCGCAGGCCGCGCGCGACACGCCGCGCCTGTGGATTGAGCAGCGCCAGTATTACGGCGATCTGGCCGGGGCACCCCGCTTTGCCGAAGCGTTTGAGCGCTGGTTGCCCGCCCTCCATACCCACGGCGTTGAGGCCACGATCAGCGACTGGCTGGCGCAATGAAGTGCGGCGCTGCCCCTGCCGGGTCCAGCGCCGCAGGGCAGACGCCGTTTCAGCCGGGCGCCCCGTCGCGCTTCGCCGTGCGGGCAATGGCGGGGCGCCCGGTGCAGCGCTTCACCCAGTCGCGGATGGCCGGATTCTCCGGTATCAGGTCAGTGAACCACAGGAAGGGGCTGCAGCACAGCAGATCAGCGGCGGAATAGTGCTCCCCCAGCAGATAGGGCTGATGCTCAAGCGTTTCGGCAAGCCGTTCGACCATCGTGTCGAAGTCGCGCAGGCTGGCATCGAACGCGGGGTGCGATATCTGCGCCCAATGCAGAATGATCACCGGCTCCATTACGCCCTGATAGTAGAACAGCCACGACAGATAGGCACCGCGCCCCGGCGCCCCGGCAACCGGGCCAAGGCCCGCCTCCGGGTATTTGTCGGTCAGGTAAACGATGATCGCGCCGCGTTCGCGCAGGATTTCATCGCCGTCCACAAGAAAGGGCACCTTCTTTTCCGGGTGCGGGTTCACCGGATCAGGGCCGCCTGAGCCATCCTGACGCGGTATCGTCACCTCGCGGATTTCGACATCTGCACCGAGTTCGTCAATCAGCGTGACAATCGTCGATGAACGGGAGAGCGGGGAATGGTAGAGCGTGGGCATCAGATGTTCCTTTTCGTGATGGTGGACACTTCATAAACTGGGGCTGCTGACAGTTCGCGGCAGCAGAAGAAAACGGCAAAAAACGATGGCAAGAACCGACAGACTGATGCGGCTGATGGATGCGCTCCGGCGCCTTGTGCCGCCCGTAACCGCAACGCGGCTTGCACAGGAAACCGGCGTGTCGCCCCGCCAGCTTTACCGCGATATCGCAACCCTGCGCGCGGGCGGGGCGCTGATCGACGGTGCGGCGGGTGTCGGCTACACCCTGACCGAAGACCCGGCGCTGCCGCCGCAAAGCTTCTCAAGGCTTGAGATCGAGGCGCTGATGCTGGCACTGGGCGGGCTGGAGGAGATCGGCGACGAAACCCTGACCCAGGCGGGCCGCAACGCCATGGCGCGGATCATCGCCACCCTGCCGGACGCGCAGGCCCGGCACGCCATGCACACGGTCATGCGAAGCTGGCGCCCGGTCACACCCCGCCAGCCCCCCGACATCGACATGGCGCTGCTGCGCGCCGCCTGTTGGGAAGAGTTCAGCGTGAAGATCGGCTACCGTGATCTGCACGACCATATGACCGAGCGTGAAATCTGGCCCCTTGGCCTTTCCTACAGCCCGGAATCGCTGATGCTTCTGGCGTTCTGCCGGTTGCGCAATGACACCCGTGTCTTCCATATCTCGCGCATCACCGCGCTGAGCAGGGGCAGCGAAAGTTTTCGCCCCCGCCGTGTCAGCCTGCTGCGCGACTTTGTCAAAAGGCGCGACAGGCCGCATCCGCGCGAAGCAGGCACTGGTCCCGGCGCTACGCCCTGAGCGTCATCAAACCGCAACAATTCTGTGGCAAGGGGGGCGGTGAACATGAGCGGTCAGTACCTTGATCAGCAACCCCATCTCCAGCAGCGGCGCGTCGGAGGCCCTGATCGGGGCCTACCTTGAGCTTGTGGCGAATGGCACACCCCTTCATGACATCACGGTGCGGTCGATCGCGCAGCGCGCCGGTGTCAGCGTTTCGGCGGTGTCCTATCATTTCGGCTCGCTCGATGAGCTGATCGCCGTTGTTGCAAGGCGGGCCTATGCGCGCATCAACCTTGAGCGGATGCAGCTTTACCAGCACGCGGTGGAGCACTGGCACCCTGATCCGCCGCCGCTGCGCGTTCTTCTGGATGCGTTGGTGCGCCCCACCGTCGGCAGCCCGCCGGGACAGGATGTGAATATCCGGTTTCTGCTGCAGATCGGCTCGCTTCTGTCGCGTGCGAAGCAGACGCCGGGCCTTATGGCGCTCGACAGCGAAATGCGCCCGCACCAGATCATCGTGGACAGCCTGCACCAGCACGCGCCATGGCTCAGCCGGGCCGAGGTGGGCTGGCGGGTGCATGCCACCCTCGGAATCCGCTCGCATGTGCTGGGCCGCTCGTCGCGGATGCGCGCGCTCAGCGACAACCGGCTGGACCTGAACGACCCTGAGGTTGTCATCGGCGCCATTCTAGATCTTGCGGTTTCCATGTTCGCCAACCCGGCCCCGGATAACGGCCCCCTGCATCGCTTCTGAAATGCTTCTGACAAGGGGGCCCTTGCCCGCGCGCGCCTGCGTCAGCTGACAGCGCTCAGCGCGGGAAGGGCGCTGGCGGCAGGGGCGGCGCGCCGGATGGGGATTGTGCGGCCCGCGCTGTCGAACAGATACAGCGCGGAGCCCGGAACCGAAAAGCTGCAGTGGTCACCGCGGGCCAGCGCGGGCGTTCCGGCAAGGCGCGCGGTCAGCTCCAACCCCGGCAAACCCTCAACCTCCAACTGCACCAGCGTTTCAGCGCCCAGCTTCTCCACATGTACGACAAGCGCGGGCAGGTTCAGATCGCCCGCCGCATCGGCCTGCCGGGCGCGGATCTGCTCAGGGCGCAGGCCCAGCGTTGCCGGGCCCGCCGCGCATTCCACACTGTCAGGAAGCGCCACACTGACCGGACCGGCGCTGAAGAACGCGCCCGTCGCCCCGCGCACCAGCGCGCCGGACAGCACGTTCATGGCCGGTGAACCCAGGAAGGTGGCGACGAAAAGGTCACAAGGGTTGTTGTAGAGCTCCATCGGCGCACCGATCTGCCGGATGCGCCCGCCCTCCATGATGACAATGCGGTCGGCCATGGTCATCGCCTCGACCTGATCATGCGTCACATACAGCGTGGTGATCCCCAGCGCTTTCTGCAACCGCGTAATCTCAATCCGTGCCGTGCCGCGCAGCTTGGCATCAAGGTTTGACAGCGGCTCGTCGAACAGAAATGCCGCCGGTTCACGCACGATACAGCGCGCCACGGCGACCCGCTGGCGCTGCCCGCCCGACAGCTCTTTCGGGCGACGGTGCAGAAGATGCGCAATGCCCATCCGCTCTGCCGCCTGCTGCACCCGCGCGCTGATCTCGGATTTCGACATCTTCTTCAGCGTCAGGGCAAAGCCGATGTTTTCGGCGGCGGTCAGATGCGGGTAAAGCGCGTAGGACTGGAACACCATCGCCAGATTGCGGTCGCGCGCGGCAAGCCGGGTGACATTGGTCGCGCCGACATGCACCGCCCCGTCGCTGATCGGCTCAAGCCCGGCCAGCATGCGCAGCGAGGTCGTCTTGCCGCAGCCCGACGGGCCGACAAGCGCCACGAATTCCCCCTCGTTGATTGTCAGATTGAAGCGGTCAACGGCGACAACGTCGTCAAAACGCTTGGTCACATCTTCGAATACGAGCCTGGCCATGGGCGATCACCTTCTGTGGTTTCCACCCTTTTTACGCGCAGGGCGAATCGGTTGCATGTCAGGGACGCGTTGTTCGCATGACATCTGCCGAACACTGTTCGGCGGGTTTCAAGAAAGCGTGGCGGGACTGTCACCCAACCGATTCCCCCGCCGGGCTAGGCCTTTGGTCAGAATTCAGGACCGGAGCAAACAATGCAGAACATATGCCCGACCGATGGGGCAGAGCGGTGGCAGGCCATTTTCGACGGCCATCACCCCAATTTCAGAATGATGGGCGGCACCACCGCTGGTGGGCGCCGCCTGCGCCGGGGTGCCTTCCTGCGCGGACCGGCGCTGCATGACCTGACCGAGGCGCAGTGGCGCGCCCTTCACGCCGAGCGGGATCTGGCGCTGATCGTCGATTTCCGCCGCGCCGATGAGGTGCTCGAACGCCCCAACCGGCTGCCTGAGGATCTGCGCCAGCATGCCGTGGCCCTCCCGATCGACAGCGGCGCAAGCGCCCGGCTGGCGGCGGAACTCAGGGCGGCGAGTGTCAGCCATGAGCGTGCCGCGCTGGCCATGCGCGCCGCCTATACCGATTTCGCCGGCCTTCATCTGAAGCATTACGCCGATTTTCTGGCCCATGTTGCCCGCGCCTCCGGGCGCAGCGTGTTCTTCCACTGCACCGCAGGCAAGGACCGCACGGGCTTTGCCGCCGCGCTGATCCTGCTGGCGCTGGGTGTCCCGCGTGAGCAGGTCATGGCCGATTTTCTGGCCTCGGCTGACCTCTGGCGCCCTGACGAGGGCCTGCAATCGCGCGTCCCTGAACCTGCGCGCGCCGCGATCTTCGGCATCGAGGCCGCCTATCTGGAGGCCGCGCTGGATGAGCTGGCGCGCACACAAGGCAGCGCCGCCACTTTTGCCAGCCGGGCGATGGGCGGCGAGCAGGCGTTCCGCGCCTGGGTGGATCAGAGCCTGACCTGAACAATACGACAATCAAGGAGAGAGAAGATGACCAACAACAAAACCTTCGTCCATATCACCGACCTGCACATCAGCGCACCGGAACTTCAGGACGAGAAGCTGCGCAGCGACACCACCGCCACGCTCACCACAGTGCTGGAGATGATCCGCGGGATCGAACCGCGCCCCTCGTTCGTCATCGCCAGCGGTGATCTGACGAACCACGGCGACGAAGCCTCGTTCCGCACGCTGGCCGGGATGATGGAAGGGCTCGACCTTCCCGTGGTCTGGGCGCTTGGCAACCACGATACCCGCGCGGGCTTTTATGCCGGGCTGCTGGGCTCGGCCGATGGTGCCGACAAGACCTATGACCATGATCAGGTGCTTGACGGCATCCATGTGATCACGCTCGACACCTCAAGCCCCGTGCGGATCGGCGGCGATCTGGCCGGGGCGCAGTTTGCCTTCCTCGAAGCCGCGCTTGACCGCCATGCCGGTCTGCCCAAGATCATCGTGCTGCACCACGCGCCCGCCCTTGATATTGACCCTGACTGGGAATGGGAAGGCCTGTCCTTCACCGCGACCGAACGCCTTGCCGCGACCCTGAAGGGCCGCGACATCGCAGGGATCTTCTCGGGCCATATCCATCAGGACCGTTTCAGCCACTGGCACGGCATCCCGCTGATCGTCGGCATGGGCCTGCATGCGGCGCTTGATCCGCTCCATCCCGCGACGGACAGCATCCGCTCGGTTCAGGGCACATCCTTCTCGCTGTGCACGCTGCGCGACAGCGGGCTGACGGTGACCTGCGCGCCTCTGCCCAGCGACCGCCGCGAACTGGGCATCGCCACCATCCCGCAGCTGCAAGCCTATGAGGCCGCGCGTGCGGCCGAGTTTGCAGCCTGAACCCCGTATCGGAGAGATCACATGAAACCCGTCCGCCACTTGCTGCTTGGCGCGCTCGCCGCCACGCTGCCCTTTGCCGCTTTGGCCGAGATGGCCCCCGCCATTGAAGAGCCGGTCACCATCCGTTTCTACAACTACAACCTGGCCTCCGCCGGTCTGGGCCGCGAAGGTACGCTGGAGATGCTGGAAACCTTCGCCGGGGCCAACCCGCTGATCACCGTCGAAGGCGTGCCGGTTCCGGCTGCCGAAGTGATGAGCCGGGTGCAGGCCGATGTTATCGCCGGGCAAGGGCCTGATATCGCCCAAATTATCTTTGCCGACCTTGGCTATCTGGTGGAAAACTTTGGCGTCCCCGCGCTGGACGACATCACCCCGGCGGCGGAGCTGGAAGCGCATCTTGAAGGCATGTTCCCGCGCGGTATTGAACTGGCGCGCCTTGATGGCAGCCTCTACGGGCTTGCCTATGTGTTTTCCACGCCGGTGCTGTTCTACAATGCTGATCTCTTTGCCGAGGCCGGTCTTGACCCTGACCAGCCGCCGCGCACCTGGGAGGAAGTGACGCATGCCGCGCTGACGATCCATGCGCAAACCGGCAATGCGGGACTGCTGACCGGCATCTTCGGCGCGTCGGCCTATGACTGGCTCTATCAGGGTTTCCTGCGCTCAAACGGCGGGCGCGCGATGTCCGAAGACCGCAGCACCATGATGTTCGGCGAGCCCGAGGCGGTTGAGGCATTGGCCACCTTGCGCAATATTGCTCAGGCGGGCGCCATGCCGAACCTGCCGTCCAGCGGCGCGATCGAGGCCATGTCGAGCGGCAATGCCGGGATGTTTTTGATCACCAGTGCGGTTCAGGGCGCGCTTCTGCGCGGTGCCGAGGGCAATTTCGACCTGCGCGCGGCCCCCATGCCGACCTTCGGCGATAAACCCGCGACGCCCACCAATTCGGGCTCAGCGCTGGTCATCATGACCGATGATCCGGTGCGCCAGCGTGCCGCGTGGGAACTGATGCAGCACCTGACCTCGGACTATGGCTATACCGTCATCACCTCGCGGATCGGCTATGTGCCGCTGCGCCAGAACGCGGTGGAAAGCGAAGAATATCTTGCGCCGTTCCTGCGGGCCAATCCGGTGGTGCAGCCGAACATCGACCAGCTTGAAACGCTGGTGCCCTGGGTACCGCTGCCCGGCCCCAGCTACCGCCAGATCCTGACGGTGATGATGAATGCCTCCGAGCAGGCTGTTTTCGGCACCGACGACAACATCGCGCCGATCCTCGCCGATGCCCAACGCCGCGCGCAAGCGCTGGTGCCGAACTGACGGCGCCGGTCTGACAACCAGCGCAGGCACCCGCAACGGTGCCTGCCGCTTTTTCGCCCTTACCGGCTTTTCCAGCCTTTCATCCGGAGACCTCTCCATGCTCGATCGTCGCACCTTCCTTGTGAGCGCCCTCGCCTCCACCGCACTGACCAGTACGCTTTTTGCCCAGACGAACGGTCAGGATCCGCTGCGCTTCTATAACTACAATCTGGCATCCGCAGGGATCGGCGCCGATGCCACCCGCAAGATGCTGGATGCCTTCGCCGAGGCCCATCCGGAAACCACCGTCGAGGGGGTGCCAGTTGCGGTGTCTGAGCTGATGGGGCGCATTCAGGCCGACATGGTGGCGGGCATCGGCCCCGATGTGGCGCAGTTTGCCTTTTCCGGGCTGGCCTATGCGCGCGACTATCTGGGCGCGGTTGCGCTGGAAGACGCGGTGCCGCAGGAAGAGCTGGATGCGCATCTGTCCGGCATGGTGGCCAATGGCGTGCGTCTGGGCCAGCTTGACGGCAAGACCTATGGCCTCGCCTATGTCTTTTCCACGCCGGTGCTGTTCTACAACGCCGATCTGTTCCGCGCCGCAGGCCTTGACCCTGACAGCCCGCCCACCAACTGGGAAGAGGTGCACGCGGCCGCCATTGCCATCCATCAGGCGACCGGCAAGCCGGGCCTTCTGACCGGCATCTTTGGCAATACGGCAGGTGACTGGCTGTTTCAGGGCGTGATCCGCTCCGCTGGCGGGCGCGTTCTGTCCGAGGACCGGCGCACCCTGATGTTCGCCGAACCCGAAGCCCTTGAGGCACTGGAAACCCTGCGTGCCATCGCGCAAACGGGCGCCTTTGAAGCGGCCTTTGATTTCGCCGCGATCGAGGCGATGGCAGCGGGCAATGGCGGAATGTATCTGCAGACCAGCGCGGTTCAGAACACTCTGCTGCGCGGCGCAACCGACAACTGGGAACTGCGCGCCACAACCATGCCGTCCTTCGGCGACCGCCCGGTGCGGCCCACCAACTCGGGCTCGGCGCTGGTTCTGATGACGCGGGACCCAGAGCGCCAGCGCGCCGCATGGGATCTGATGCGCTTCCTGACCTCGGACTGGGCCTATACCGTCATCACCTCGGAAATCGGCTATCTGCCGCTGCGCCCCAATGCGATCAGCAGCGAGGAATTTCTGGCCCCATGGATCCGCGAGAACCCGCTGATTCTGCCGAACCTCGCCCAGCTTGAGCGGCTGGAACCCGCAATGCCACATGCCGGGCCGAACTACAGCCAGATCGTGCAGACCATGATGAACGCAGCCGAACGCGCGGTCTTTGGCCCCTCGGACGATATCGCCGGGATCATGGGCGACGCACAGCGCCGCGCTCAGGCCCTGATGCCTGCCTGAGCGATACGGGCGGGCCAGCAGCATCGCCGGCCCGCCCGCACAACCGATACACAAGACCAAGGGGAAGCAGATGTCCGACATGACAGTGTCGACACCACGAAGAGACGGGTTTGTGACCACGCTCCTGCGCCAGCCGCTCGCGCCATGGCTTTACCTTGCGCCCGCGCTGGTGGCCCTCTTTGTGTGGATCTATGCGCCGCTGGGCTACGCGCTCTGGCTCAGCTTCCATGAATGGAACATGCTGCCCTTCGCGCCGATCCGCAATGTGGGCACGCTGAACTATGAGCGCCTGATCGAGCTGCCGGAAATGAGCCAGGCTTTGCGCAACACGGCTCTGTATCTGGTGGGGCTGTTGCCGCTGACCGTGGCGCTGCCGGTGGCCGCCGCGATCCTGACGCAGGATCTGGCACCGCGCTGGCGCAACCTCTATCGCGGGCTGATCTTTGTGCCGCTGATCATCGCGCCTGTCGCCGCAGCCGCCGTCTGGCGCTGGCTGCTGGACCCGGGTTTCGGGCTGATCAACATGGCCATTCAGGGGCTTGGCTTTGCGCCGGTGCGCTTTTTGCAAAGCCCTGATCTGGCGATCTGGACGATCATCTGGATCACCGGCTGGAAGCTGATCGGCTTTTCCACGCTGATCGTCTCGGCCAGCCTTGCCAATATCAACCCCGCCCTGATCGAGGCCGCGCGCATGGACGGCGCGACCGAGTGGCAGGTCACACGGCGCATCCGCCTGCCGCTGCTGTCGCCGGTGATCTTTCTGTTGGTGCTGCTCACCATGCTGCTGGGCGCGCAATGGAGCTTTACCTACATCCACGTCCTCACGCAGGGCGGGCCGCTGGGCAGTTCCAACAACATTTATTACCTGCTCTGGCAGTTCGGCTTTGGCAGCCTTGCCGCAGGCTGGGCTTCGGCGGCGGGGATACTCTTGTTTGCGGGCTTTGGCGCTGTCGCCGTCAGCCTTCTGTGGCTCATGAACCGGGTGACCTTCCATGACAACTGATATCTCGCTTCAAAGCGGCCCGCGCCCCTGGGTGCCCCATGCGGTGATGATCCCGCTTGCCATCATCTCGATCTTTCCGGTCTGGTGGATGTTTGTAACTTCACTCAGGCCAGAGAATGACATCTACAGCAGCCTGCCGTGGCCCGGCTCACCCACGCTTGACAACTACACCTATGCGATGAACGCCATCGCCGTCTGGCCGATGCTGCGCAACACCGCCATCTATGCCACGGTCACCACGCTGGCGCAGATGCTGACCGCTATTCTGGCTGCATGGGCCTTTGTGCGCTGGCGCTTCCCGCTGGATAAGCTGATCCTTGCGCTGATCGCGCTGACATGGCTGGTGCCGTTTCAGGTGGTGATGATCCCCAACTATATCCTCGTGTCGCGCATGGGGCTGGTCGATAACATTCTGGCGCTCCTGCTGCCCAATGTGGTTTCGGCCTTTGCGATCCTGCTGCTGGTGCAATCCATGCGGTCATTTCCGACCGAGGTGATCGAGGCCGCCGAGATGGACGGGGCCAGCCACTGGCGCGTCCTGTGGCGGGTGGTGGTGCCCAATCTGCGCGCGCCGCTGGCGGCACTGTCGATCCTGCTCTTCATCTCGACATGGAATGACTATTTCTGGCCCCTCCTGCTGACCCGGTCCGAGAAGTCCACCGTCATTCAGATCGGCATCCAGATGTTCCTGACCGAAGAGGGCAACCAGTGGGGGCCACTGATGGCGATCTCGTCGCTGGCCTGTCTGCCGGTGCTGGCGATCTATATCGCGCTTCAGCGGCAGGTGATCGACAGCTTCGTCAAGGCCGGGATGCGCTGAGGCGGGGCAGGGCGCGGGAACGGCAGCTCACTCCGCCAGCGGGGGCACTGCCGTTCCCAGAAACGCCGCGATCCGGCTGCGCACCGTATCATGATGGCCCAGCAACAGATGCCCGCCGGTCGTGAAGGTCAGCACCTCCGCCGTGCTGATCTGCCCGGCGGTGAAACGGGCGGTGGAGAACGGCGCAATAAGGTCATCCTCGGCATGGATGATCAGCACCGGAACCCTGATCTCTTCGGGTGCGACAATACCGTCGGGGGCAATGGCAGCCCCCTCGTTGTTCAACCCGTCACGGCGCTGCGTCACCGGCAGAAAGGCCGCGATCATCGCATCCAGAAAGGCGGCCTCAGCCCCGGTCATCTGCGCCTGAAGCGCGCGGCGCGCATCGAAAAGCGGGGCAAGGCTGCGCGGCGAAAGGCGCAGCAGCGCCCAAAGCGGGAAATCCGTGGCAAAGAGCGCATCATACAGCCAGAGCGGCACGGGAAGCGCCTGTTCCTCAGCCGTCAGCGGCGCATAGGGGGCCATCGACAACAGGATCAGCGCCTGCGCGCGCTCCGGGTGGCGGGTGGCAAATTGCAGCGCCGGGGGCACCCCGCCGGACATCGCCAGAAGCGTGATGCGCTCAATCCCCAGTGCATCCAGCAGACCGGCGAAAGCATCGGCCTGCGCGGCGGTCGAGGCGTCAGAGGGCAGGGGTGAACCCCGATAGCCAAAGCGCGACGGCGCGATCCAGCGGTAGCTTGCGGGAAGAAAGGCCTCGGCCAGCAGGCGGCCCTGATCATACCCGCCGCCCGCGCCATGGATCGCCAGAACCGGCGCACCCTCTCCGCCCATGGCATAGGCAAGCGGCCCCTGCGCGGTCTCAACCACGCTGGCGGCGGTCATCAGCCGGGCATTTACCGCCCGCATGTCGCGCTGATACCAAAGCCAGAGCGCCAGCGCGGAAAGAAGCGCCAGCACCAGCACCATGATGCCCGCGCGGCGCATGGCGCTACACCCGCGCGTCGATCACGGCGGCGACCGGCCTGCGCAGCGAGCGTGGCATCCCGGGCCCGTAGCCGAAGCGCAGCACCAGATCAGGCCGCCGGTGACCCAGCCCCAGAAGCGTTTGCAGTTGCGGGCGTGTCTCCGTTCGCTCAACCGGCTGGTTCAGATGCGCATGCCTTATACCCAGCGCTGTCGCCTGAAGGGCAAACCGTTGGCAGGCCCGCCCGGCCTGCACCCAATGCGCGGGGGTGTCATGGTCGGAATGGATGACGGCCAGCCCCGCCGACGACCGCACCTGCCGGGCATAGCGGGCATTCTCGGCTGAAACGGTAAAGAAACGGTCAAACATGAACCGCCCCAGCGCGTCAGGCAGGGCGGGGCTGCCGCTGGCGGCCGAATAAAGCCCGTCGCCCGTCGCGATGGCCGCGCGGGCGTTGAAGCGCAGCCATGATTTCAGCTCGGCGGTAAAGGCCGGGTCCGAGACCTGCGCGGTATTGGCGGTGAGGATCAGGTCCAGAACCTGCGCGATCATCGCAGGGTCGGTGATCAGCATCACCTCGGCCCCTTCGACCCGGGCGGCGGCCTCCAGCGCGGCCAGATCCGCGGCAGGCACCGCGCGCCCGTCATAATCTGAGCGGCTGCATTGCCGCGCCGGAACCGCGTCGAACAAGGGGTCAGGCCTGCCCCCGGCTGCAAGGGCGATCGCCACCTGCCCGTCGCCTTCTGCCACAAAGTCAAACGCCGCAGCACGCCCGGAGGAACCTGCCGCCAGCATCAGGTTTTCCGCCGCGCAGCCGAGCGAGGCATAGAGGTGATGGTGGTCACCGTCGGCGGCGGGCAGGGCGCGGCTCAGATCCGGCAGGATCGCCACGCCCCCGTCGGTTTCACGAAAGCGCCAGGCCTGCGCGTTGTGGCTGTTTTCGGCCAGCGTGGCGTAATGCACCAGCCCGATGAAATGGGCCGGGTCGCGGGGGGTGCGAAGGGCGGCGGTGGCGGCGTCATGATCAGGGCCTCGGGTCAGCATATACCCTCCTCCGGCGGCAAGCAGGGTGGCGCCTCCGGTCAGCAGAACGGTGCGGCGGGTTGGCATGGGTCATACTCCGGGCGGACAAGATGGACGGAGTATAGGCGCCGCGCCGCGCGACTCACTGATCTCGATCAATCCGGGCTGTGCCAGAGGGGGCAGAGGCGGGGCAGCGCTGGCCGTTCAGGCGCTTTGCGGTGTTGCGCCGGGCTGTTCCATCCAGATCACCGGCAGCGGGCGGCTCTGATCATCGGTCGCGCGCCGCGATGTCTCATGGAAACCGAGGTTTTCATAGAACGCCATGGCGCGGGTGTTTGCCGCATAAACCTCAACCGTCAACGGGCCGTGGCGTTCAGCCGCCGCCTGCAAAAGCCGCCGCCCGATGCCGCGCCTGTGGTGAACGGGATCCACGAACAGGCCGCCGATGAACTGGCCCAGCAGTGCCACGAACCCCACCACGCGCGCCCCGTCGCAGGCCAACGTCATCTCGGCCGCGGGGATATAGATATCGCGCACCATGGCCGCATCGGCGTCAAGGTCAGCGGCGCTCAGAAACGGATGCCCGGCTTCCGATGCGTCGCGCCATATCTGCAGGCAGGCCGCCAGATCGTCGGGGGTATAGGGGCGCAGGTGCAGGGTGTCAGGCATGGAACGGCTCTTGGGTCTGGGGCAGGCGGGTTTGTCTAACCGGGTACGCATGCTGCATATTCAGCCGCCCGGGCGATGACAAGGCGACTTTTGGGGCGCGGTCGCGGGCCGGGCCGGATACCGCCACGGCCCTCTGCGCGCTTAACGCATCATCACGCGCTTCAGCCAACCGCTCAGCCTGCCATAGGGCGGCGCGATAAGGCGCGACGGATCAAAAAGCCGCACCTGCGCAACGCCGCGCGCATGCGAAAAGCGCCGGAACCCGTCACGCCCGTGATAGGCCCCCATCCCGCTGGGGCCGACACCGCCGAACGGCAGATCATGCTGCGCGACATGCAGCAGCGTGCCGTTCACCGTCACATTGCCCGAATGCGTCTGCGCCAGAATCTCATTGATCACCGCCCGCTCATTGCTGAAGGCGTAAAGCGCAAGTGGCCGGGGACCTGCATTCACAAGCGCCAGCGCATCGCCCAGCCGGTCATAGGGGACAACCGGCAGCACGGGGCCAAAAATCTCTTCCCGCATCAGCAGGCAATCCGGCGGCGGGTCCAGCACGATGCTGGGGGCCATCCGCATGCCAGCGCCGGGCAGAACGGCATCATGGGTCAGGATTTCGGCGCCACGCTGGCGGCATTCCTCCAGCGCCCCGACCAGCCGCGCATGGGCCTGCGCGCCAAGGACGCTCGTGAACGCCCCGGCATCCTGCGGTGCGGGGTAAAACGCCTGTGCCCGGGCCAGAATGGCCTCAGCCACCTGCCGCATCTGCGCGCGCGGGGCCAGCACGTAATCCGGCGCGATACAGGTCTGCCCGGCGTTCATCAGCTTGCCAAAGGCGATGGCCTGCGCGGCCTTGTCGATGGGGTAGCCGGGCGCGATGATCGCCGGAGACTTTCCGCCAAGCTCCAGCGTCAGCGGCGTCAGGTTCGCTGCCGCCGCCGCCATCACCTTGCGGGCCACCCCGGTGGAGCCGGTGAAAACCAGATGGTCAAAAGGCAGTTGCGCGAAATGCGCGGCCACGTCGGGGCCACCATTGACCACGCTGACCTCATCTTCCGCAAAGAATTCCCCCACCGTGCGCGCAATCAGTGCCGAGGTGCGTGGCGTCTGTTCCGAGGGTTTGAGCATCGCCCGGTTGCCCGCCGCCAGCACGTCAATCAACGGGGCGAAACACAGGTAAAGCGGGTAGTTCCAGGGCGCCATGATCCCCACCACGCCAAGGGGCTGATACTCAACACGGTTCCTGATCTGCAGAAACTCCAGCGCGCTTGAGCGGCGCTCGGGCTTCATCCAGCGGGCAAGCCGGGCGCGGGTGTGGCGCAGCGCGTCGAGCAGGGGCGCGATTTCCAGCAATTCGGTTTCCTGATGCGGGCGGTTGCCGAAATCGGCGCTGATCGCCTCGCAGAAGGCCGCCTGATTGGCCCTGAGCAGCGCCTCGATCCTGGCCAGCCGTGCGCGCCTGACCTCTGCCGTGGCAAAGCGCTCTGCCTCGAACGCCGCGCGATGACGCGCGAACAGGGCGTCTGTCTGATCCGGATGCATCTCTGTCACTGTTCTCTCCAAGGGGTTGGGCGGGGGCGGGCACCCGGTTTCACGGGGTCCTGTACCGCGTCACTCTACGCCTTGTCCCGTCTGCCATACACCCCTTGGTGAAAGCCTTGCCAGCGCGCCCGTCCCGGGTGACACTGGTGCAGCGGCCGCTGCGGGTAACGGCACCGCAACAACGATGGTGAGCACAATCACTGCAAACAGATGAACCGCAACAGGGGGTTGTATGGCCGACGGAACGGAGGCGCCCGTCCGGGCGCAAGCGGCGTGGCGGAACTGGTCCGGCAGCGTGACGGCCAGCCCCCGCGCCATGCTTGCCCCGAAAAATGAGGAGGAACTGAGCGCGGCGATCCGCGACGCGCCCGCGCCGCTGCGGATCATGGGCGCGGGCCATTCCTTCACGCCGCTCGTCGCCAGCCAGGGCACAATCCTTGACCTTGCCGCCTTTTCGGGCCTGCGTGCGCAGGATGCCACGCAGATGCAGGCGACCTTCGGCGCCGCCACACCACTTAGCAGTCTGACCCGCCTTCTCAGCGGAATCGGACAGGCGCTGCCCAATATGGGCGATATCGACAGGCAGACCATGGCGGGCGCGCTGGGCACGGCGACCCATGGCTCGGGCATGCAACTGGGCGCGTATCATACCCAGCTGACCGCGATGCGGCTGGTGGACGGGCGCGGCGGCCTGCAAGAATACCACGCTGACACCGATCAGGAGATGATCCATGCCACCGGCGTCACGCTGGGCGCGTTCGGCGCGCTGACGGCGATCACCCTTCAGAACATCCCCGCCTATTCCCTGCGCCGCCGCCGCATCGCCGTGCCGCTTGGCGATATACTGGCGGATTTTGAAAGCGCCCTCTCGGCGCACCGCTCGGCTGAGTTGTTCATCGTGCCTTTCGCCAGCCATGCCCTTCTTCAGACGCTGGATATCACCGATGCACCATCGATCCCTCGCGCCACCGAAAAGGACGAAGACGCGCTGACCACGCTGAAGGCGCTCAGGACATGGCTGAAATGGTTTCCCCGCGCCCGGCGCGCGCTGATCGGCAGCGCCATGGCCCGGGTCGCCGACGAAGAGATTGCCGGCGCGTGGCGGGATGTCTATGCCTCTGACCGGCAGACACGCTTCAACGAAATGGAATACCACCTGCCGTTGGAGGAGGGGCCAAAGGCAATCCGGCAGATCATTGATCTGACTGAAAAACACTTCCCGGAGGTTTATTTCCCCATGGAGATCAGAACCGTTCAGGCCGATGACTTCTGGCTGAGCCCCTTCTATCGGCGCCAGACCTGCTCTGTTGCCGTGCATCACGATGCCAGTGAAGACCCGTCCGCCTTTTTTGGCGCGGCCGAGGCCGTTTTCAAACGCTTCGGCGGGCGGCCGCACTGGGGCAAGGCGCACAGCCTACGCGCACAGGAGCTTTGCGCGCTTTATCCGCGCTTTGGCGACGCGATGGAGGTTCGACGGGCGCTGGACCCGGACAACCGTTTCGTCTCACGCTATATGGCCGGGCTTTTCGGGCTCTGATGATGCAGGAAGCAGCCTATTTCGACCAACTCGCCGCCGCGCTTGCCACCGCGGGTGTTGCCACGCCGTCGCTGGTGATCGACCGTGACCGGCTGGATGGCAATATCGCGGCGGTGCGGGCGGCGCTGGGCCCGGACCTGCCGCTGCGGCTGGTGGACAAATCCTTGCCCTCCATCTCGTTGCTGGCCCATCTCATGGAAAAGCTCGGCACAAGCCGGATCATGAGTTTTCATCTGCCGGTCACGCTGGCCGTGCTCCGCGCCTTCCCGGAGGCTGACATCCTCTACGGCAAGCCTTTGCCGGTTGCCGCGCTGGCAGACCTCTGGCGTCAGGGGCGGCGGGTCGAAGGCCTCCGGCTGGTGCGGCGCTGCGTCTTCCTGATCGATACAGAGCTGCGGCTTGAGCAATACGCGCGTTTCGCGCGCCAGCAGGGGGTTGTGCTGCGCGTTGCGTTCGAGGTGGATATCGGCATGCACCGGGGGGGCTTTCCGACGCCGCCTGCCCTGGACAGCGCGTGTCAGCGGGCGATGGAGCATCCCTGCCTCGAAGTCGAGGGGATCATGGGCTATGAGGCGCATATCCCCGCGATGCCCGCGCTTTTCGGGGGCAGCACGGCGGAGGCGGCGAAGGTCAGGGCGCGGATGCAGGCCTTCGCCGCGGTCTTGCCCGCACGCGCGCGGCGGATCATCAATACCGGCGGCAGCAAGACGGCGCTGGGCTACCGCGATCCGGGGGTGGCGAGCGAGGTTGCGCTGGGTTCGGCCTTCGTCAAGCCGCTGGATTTTGATGTGCCTGCGCTGGCCGCCCTGCAACCTGCCGCCTTCATCGCGACCCCGGTTCTGAAAGTGCTGGAAACGCGTTTGCCGGGGCCGCTGCCCGTGACCCGGCTGCTGCAGTTCCTGGGCCTCTTCCCGCGGCAGGGATGTTTTCTGTACGGGGGCAAGTGGATGGCACACCCGGTGCACCCGGCGGCGATGCGGGAAAACGGGCTTTGGGGGCTGTCGTCCAATCAGCAGTTGATGGCCCTGCCAGCGCAAAGCATGCTGCGGCCCGATGATATGGTGTTCTTCCGGCCAACCCAGAGTGAGGCGGTCCTGCAGCAGTTCGGGGATCTGGTCGTCATCGCCGGGGGCGCGGTGGTCGCACGCTGGCCGGTTCTGTAGGAGGCGCGTGTATCTGGGGCATCCGGGCCGGGCGGGCCGGTGCGAGTAAAGGCGGGTGACGGCAGACGTGCAACGGAGGGGTGCGACGGCGGGAGTACGACAGCGCGATTGCCGGGAAAGGAGCGACAGCGTGAGTTTGATGGCGCGATTGCGCGGGAGGGGTGCGACGGCGGAGTATGATGGCCCGATTGCACAGGAGGGGTGCGCGGTGAGAACAGCATGGCGCATGCACGATTGCAATTGAGAGGGAGGGGTGTGTGAAAGGGCGGCCGCAGCAAGAGCCCTTCGCGCGGGAGCGCGAAACCCTGACGGGCGGTGCGGCATGCCTGTGCGAGGTTTCCTTTGTCGAGTGGCGCTGTGCCAGCGTGGCCGGTGATTTTCCCCGGCCGGGCCCGGCAGCCTCGTCGACAAGGCCGGGAAGGGGCAAGCGGGCAGGGTGGGGAAGCGAAACGCCGGGGAGGAAGCAACCGGACGCAGCGGATCGTGAAGGGCAGAAAGCCGTGGCCGCGAACGCTTGAGGGCTGCGCGGGAAAGAGCCGGCGGCCGCAGAGCCGGAAAGCCGAATGCAGGAGGCCGACCGGGAGAGGACCGAACGCCGACGCGCCAGATTCTGCAGGGTCGCGCGGAAGGATGGACAGAACCGGAAGGCCGTACCGGCATTGCAGGTTCACGCCGGTCTCGGGGCATGCAGATGGCAGCACTCATTCGGCCGCCCAGCGCCGGGACGTCTGACGCCCCGTTGTGAATTGCTGCAGTTCGGCCACCAATGCGCCCGCCCGTTGCTTGAGCGCCGCCGCCGCCGCGGTGGTTTCCTCGGCCACAGCGGCGTTGTGCTGGGTGACCTGATCAAGCTGGGAGACGCCGGTGTTGATGTCGGCAAGCCCCGCCGCCTGTTCACGTGCCGCTGTTGAAATCTTGTCGACAAGTTCCTGCATCCGCCGCGCCGACCCCAGAATTTCGTCCAGGCTGTTGCCGCTGCGGGTCACCAGCGTGGAGCCGGTTGCAACATGTTCGCTGCTTTCGGCGATCAGCACCCGGATCTCACGCGCGGAATCTGACGCCCGCTGCGCCAGCCCGCGCACCTCCGAGGCAACGACGGCGAAGCCCCGCCCGGCTTCGCCCGCGCGCGCCGCCTCGACCCCGGCGTTGAGAGCGAGAAGATTGGTCTGGAAGGCGATGGTGTCGATCACGTCGATGATGCGGTTGATCTGCTCCGAACTGCGCTCAATGGCATTCATCGCCTCGATCGCCTCCTTCACCACGCGCGCCCCGTCCTCTGCCCGCGTGCGGTTCTCACGTCCTTCAGCCTCGGCCTCGCTGGCGCGGGCGGCGGCGGAGCGCACGCTTTCGGTCAGTTGCTGCAACGCGGCCGCCGATTGCTCCAGCGTGGCGGCCTGCCTTTCGGCGCGGCTGGAGAGATCCTGTGACGCCTGATCAATCTCATCCGAGCCCGTGCGCACACCCTCGGCCACCGTTCCGATCCGGCCGATCACGCCATTGAGCTGTTCAACGACGCTGTTGTAACTGGCGCGCAGGCCTTCATAATCCTCGGGGAAGGGGTTGTCCGCCGGGCTGTCAATGGGATGCGAGAGGTCGCCTGACGCAAGGCGCTCCAGCCCCGCGGTAATGTCACGCGCCATCCGTGCCTGCTGGGCCACATCGCTTTTGTGGCGGGCCGTGAGCCGCTCATCGGCCGCGCGCTGCTCAGCTGCCAGGCGCTCAGCCTCTGCCTGGGCAGCCTGCGCGTCACTTACCGCGCGGTCGGCGGCGGCGAAGCCCAGCGCCAGCCGGCTGGTCAGCCAGATCAGCGCAACGGCCTCCACGATCAGCACCGAGGCATGCAGCATCACCCGCCCCAGATCGCCCTCACCCGGGAAAACGGCAGCGGGAAGTACGATGTTGAGCAGCAGATGATGCACCGCCACCACACCGGCAAACGCCACCAGCGGACGCCAGTTGCAGAACACCCCGATGGTGGCGAAGACTGCGAAGAAATACATGTGCGCGTCAATCTGCCAGGCATGCCCGCCAAGCTGGTAGACCAGTAGCGCGACGCTCAGGGCGAGGCCGATGTCGATTGTCAGCGCAACGCTCTGCCCGGAGGGATTGCGCCACTGATCGCCAGTGGCGATCGCCGCCAGCACAAGGACCGCAAGCGGCACAATCGCCCCGCCCTGTCCGCCCAGAAGCGCGATCAGCGCGGCAAGCGGGGCATGGGCCCAGAGGAAGACAAGCATGAAACGCTGCGCCCGGCTGGTGATATCGCCAAGGCTGAGGCGGTGGGCTGGGCTTGTGTTCATGGCAGGGGTTCCTCTGGCGGAAGGCGCGCGGCGCACAGCACCGCCACATAGGGGTGAATGACCAGCGCACCGGGCGGGCGGCTGCCCGCGCGCTCAACGCCGGGCCCCGGCGCCAGAACGATAAGGCGCCCGCCCAGCCGGATATCGGTGATGGGCATCTCAAGTGCTGCCGCGCGGCTGAACGCCTCAGCGCGGGAGACCCAGGGCGGAAACAGCAGGCCATAGCCCGCCCCCGGTTGCGGCTGCAAGGTCAGCGCGGCAAGCAAGGTCAGCCCCGCCAGCGCGGTCGCCAAGGGTATCAACAACTGTCCGGCCATGCATCCCCGCAGCATCTGCTTTGGTTCATGACTAGCGCACCGGGTCTCAAGATTCGGTAAACAGGCGCCCCGTTTTACGCGCCTCTCAGTGCCGGCGATTGATGGCGCGGCGCTTTCATGTCAGAAGCAGGCGGCTGAGAGAGAGGATGATCATGGATTCCCTGCTGCCCGCCCCCGATTTCCCCACCCTGCGGGC
>NZ_DAIRVN010000029.1:0-50205 GCF_036802785.1 Pararhodobacter sp. | reverse complement strand
GGGCGGGCGGTCTTGCATCGGGGCTCTCCGGTCGGAACTGCGTGCACTCAATCCCTTCAGGCCCGCCGGTGCAAGGGGACAGTGCATCGCGGCGCCAGCCCGCATCACCGCCGGTGCAGCACAACCGCCTGCGCGCGCCCCACCCGCACCGGCGTCGCCCGGTGCCAGCCGTCAAGCCAGCGGGCGATGGCCGCCTGCGCTGCGGCATTGACCGGGTCCTCCATCGGCAGGCGCTCCGCAAAGCGATAGCCCGCCCGCGCCCCGGCCTGTTCCAGCGCGCATTGCAAAAGCTCCGGATCAAGCAACCGGACCGCGCCGACCTCGGCACCCAGCGACCAGTCTCCCAGCAGCAGCCGCAGGAGCGACAGCGGCGCACGTGCCCCGGTCGGCAGGGGCGTGACCCCCGGCTCCGGGGTATCTCCAAGGCCCAT
Organism: Pararhodobacter sp.; assembly: GCF_036802785.1. GTDB lineage: Bacteria > Pseudomonadota > Alphaproteobacteria > Rhodobacterales > Rhodobacteraceae > Pararhodobacter. Next base: position 49,774 of record NZ_DAIRVN010000029.1, on the reverse strand, counting down.
GAAACTGTCGCGCAGCTCCACGCTGCGCATAAGCCACGGGGTCAGCGCGCCGGTGGCGCCCCCCGTGTCGGTAAGGCACAGCGCAAAACCCGCGCAGCCGTCGCCCAGCGGCCGGGCCTGTGTCGGCACCATTGAATAGCGCGCCTGCCCGGTCGGTGGCTGGGCCAGATAGCGGGCCAGTGCGCGGCGCATCCGCTGGCATCCGTCCTCGGTGATCTCCATCGCCAGGATCCGCGCCCGTCCGGCGCGCATCACCCGGCGCTGCTGGTCGGGCAGTTCGGCCAGCGTCACCAGGCGCCCGTCGTCATAGCTGGCGAGCATGGCACCCATCCCCCAGCCCTGCCGGAGCAGACGGTAGCCGCGCCCGTTGGCAGCGCCGGTTTTTGACACCAGCCCCGCCTGCGCGCCCGCCCCCGCCTGCCCGGCGCAGCGCCAGCCCACCATCACATGGCCAAGCGCCGTGCCCGCCCGCTGCACCGCCAGCGGATCAAGAAACCCTGCCAGCCCGCGGCGCGCCCGCCCGGGCGACGAAAGATCGACGATCGCAGGCGACGGCAGAATCACCAGCACGGCATAGGCCCGCCCCCTGTCATAGGGCAGCAGCGCCACCTCGGGTGGCATCAGGGCCGCATCCTCGAACGGCGCCAACACCGCGTCAGGCGAGGGCGCACGTGCATGCGGCGCCGGGGCTTGGGCGCGGGTGGCCGGAGACGTGACTGCGAGGGACGTGGCAGATGGCGTCGGTGCCGCGCAGGCGGACATCGAGAGCAACGACATAAGGAACAGGATACGCAACATGACGCGCACTTTTCCTTCAAACGCAGCCGCGCGCAAGCGGGTCTGCTTTCACCATGGAGCGCCGCCGCAGTTCCGGCTATGAAGGGACAAAACCGCGAGAGGCCCATGTCCGACCAAGACCTGAAATCCCGGCACCGCGACCGGGCACCGCAGCTTCTGGCCGATATCGGCGGCACCCATACGCGGCTGGCGCTGGCCGATGCGGGGGTGCTGCGACCGGGCAGCATCCGCCGCTATCGCAACGAAGGGCACGCCACGTTCGAGGCGCTTCTGGCGCTCTATCTGCGCGATTGCGGGGTGCGTGAGTGCGCGGGCGTCTGCCTTGCCGTGGCCGGGCCGGTGCGCGACGGCGTGGTGCGCATGACCAATCTTGGGTGGGAGCTGCGACGCGAGGCGCTCCGCGCCCTGACCGGCAGCGCGGAGGTGCATTTCCTCAACGATCTTCAGGCGCAGGGCCATGCGCTTGATGTGCTGGACCCGGCGCATATCCGCACCCTTGTTCCGGCGCCCGAAACGCCGGGAACGACGGGAACGACGGACACGATGACGCGGCTGGTGGTCGGCATCGGCACCGGCTTCAACGCAGCCCCGGTGCACCGCAGCGCGCAGGGGCTGTTCGTCCCGCCCTCGGAATGCGGGCATATCCACCTGCCCCGGCAGGACAGCGACGAGGCCGCGCTGGCAGACTGGCTGGCGGTCGAGCATGGGCTGGCCACCGTGGAAGAGGCACTGTGCGGCCGGGGGCTCGCCGCGATTCACCGGCATCTGGGCCACGGCGCGCTTACACCCGAAGCGCTGGTCACCGCCATCGCTGCCGGAGACAGCGCAGCAAAGGCGACCGGGGCGCTTTACACGCGGCTGCTGGGCCGGGTGCTGGCCGATCTGGCGCTGATCCATCTGCCCTATGGCGGCATCTGCCTGATCGGCGGTACGGCGCGGGCCATGGGCCCGCATCTGGCCGGCTTCGGGCTGGCGACCCATTTCCGCGCGATGGGGCGCTGCGCTCCGATGATGGAGGGCTTTCCCATCCGCCTGATCGAGGACGATTTCGCCGCGCTGACCGGCTGCGCCGTCTGGTTGGGTGTTCAGGCGGGCTGAGGGGCGTTCACCAGACTTTGCCCTGAGTTTACCCTGAGTTTGCCCCACCGGCACCTGACGTGACTTGCCGTAAGGCCCGCACTGCGCCATATCTCATGCATGATCAAATTTCTGCCGTTCCTTCTTATCATCGGCTACGCCTTGCTGATGTACCAGTTCTCGGCATGGCGCACCCGGCGTGAGCTGGATGCGCGCTCAACCGTATTGGCCGATCCGAAGCTCAAGGCCATGACCGAGCGTATGGCCCGTGCGCTGGACCTGAAGCGCATCCGCGTTCATGTCTATGAGATTGAGCCGGTGAACGGGCTGGCCGCGCCGGACGGGCGGATTTTTCTGACCCGGGGTTTTCTGCGCAAATACCACGCAGGCGAGGTAAGCGCCGAAGAGATGGCCTCGGTCATCGCGCATGAGCTGGGCCATGTCGCGCTGGGGCATTCCCGGCGTCGGATGATTGATTTCTCGGGCCAGAATGCGGTCCGGGTGGCTTTGGCGACCGTTCTCAACCGCTTTCTGCCCGGCATCGGCGCGCTGATCGCCAGCGGGCTGGTGACGGTGCTGGCCGCAGGCCTCAGCCGCTCCGATGAATATGAGGCCGATGCCTATGCCGCCGCGCTGCTGACCAAGGCAGGCATCGGCACCGGGGCGCAGAAATCGCTGTTTACCAAGCTTGGCCACCTGACCGGCTATGCCGGTGCCCCGCCTGTCTGGCTGGCAAGCCACCCCAAGACCGAAGACCGCATCCGCGCGATCGAGGAACTTGAGCAGCGCTGGCGGCGCGAGGGGTGAAAAGGGGCAGGATGTTGCCACCCTGCCCCGCTCAAAAGACTGGCTCTCAAATACCGCCCCTTCCTGCCACGCCCGCATGACCCTGACATGACGGCGGCAGCGGAAAGCCCCCGTTCAGCGCGGATCGAACCGCCCGATGGGCAGCTTCAGATAGCTGTAGCCGTCGCTTTCCGGCTCAGGCAGGCGGCCACCCCGGATATTGACCTGAAGCGCCGCCAGCATCCGGGAGGGCAGCTTCAGCGTGGCATCGCGCGAAACGCGGGTGGCGATGAATTCCGCCTTGCTGATCCCGTCCCTGACATGCTTGTTGCGCGCGCGGTGCTCGGCCACGGTGGCCTCATACTGCGGCGCTGCGCCCTCATCCGGGTAGTCATGGCCAACGAACAGCCGGGTTTCCGGCGGCAGGTCAAGGATGGTGCGGATCGACTGCCACAGCGCCTCGGACGAGCCGCCGGGAAAATCGGCGCGTGAGGTGCCGCTTTCGGGATACATCAGCGTGTCATGCACAAAGGCCGCATCGCCCGCGACATAGGTGACCGAGCCAAGGGTATGGCCCGGCGAGAAAATCACCCTGACCGGGATATCGCCCACCATGAAGGTATCGCCGTCATGGAACAGCCTGTCCCATTGCGAGCCGTCGGTGGGGAAATCATCCGGCAGGTTGTATTTGTCTTTCCAAAGCTTCTGGATATCGCGCACCTTCTCGCCAATCGCACGCGGCGCGCTCAGCTTTCCGGCCAGATAGGGCGCGGCGCTGAAATGGTCGGCATGGGGGTGGGTGTCCAGAATCCAGGCGATGGCAATGCCCTGGGCGCGGACATAGTCCAGAATTTCATCGGCGGATTCGGTGGTGACGGCCCCGGCCTCGGGGAAGAAATTCCAGACCGGGTCGATGATGGCGCCCTGCATCGTCGCCGGGTCATGGAAGACATATTGCAGGCTGCCCGTGGGGCGGTCGAAAAAGGCTTTGACGGTGGGCGAAGCGGACATTGCTCTGTTCCTCAATGCTGTTGCGTTGCGAAACATATACAATATTTTGAATGTATTTCAACCCCACGTTTGTCACGCGGTACTCCGCTTCACCCCATGGCAATGTCGCAGCACATCATGGCGCTTACCAGCCATAGAGAATGGTCACCCCGGTCTGCGCCCGCCCCTGCTGCTGCACATGGCCCGTGGTGTTGCGGCCGAACTGGAACAGCCCATGGGCATGATTGTTGCCGCGCTGGGTGATGGTCCCCTCATGGCCGCGCCCCTCCTGATGGATGATCGCGTTGGAGCCTGACCCGCGCTGCACGATACCGGCAGCGTTGTTCACCCCATTCTGGGTGACATGGCCATTGCTGCGCACATCGCGGTGAACGGCATAGAGCGCAAGGCCCAGCCGCAGGGCGCGCGCCTCATCGGCATTGCGCGCATTAAGCTGGAGGGAAAGCGCGCCGCTGGCCCGCGCGGGCAGCGGGGCCAGCGCGGCACCTGTCAGCGTGGCGGCGGAAAGGGTGAGGGCAAGAGCGAGGGTTTTCATGGCAATCTCCCGGTTGCTGGGGGGAAGGAAAGGCGGCTGAAAAGGGGCCGGGGGCGCCAGGCAGCGCGCCCCCCGCTGAGGGATCAGAGCCTGCCGTCACTGCAGCGCAGGCGCTCGCCGTTGACGCTGACTTCCAGATCGGCGGCATACTGGCCCCGGGGCCCGCCAAGCGAGGTCTGACCAAGCGTTGCCGGGGTTGCCGGTGAGGCGGTGAAATCGCCGGACTGGTTGATCATCGCCTGCCCGCCCGAAGAGCGGCTGGAAATGGCCAGACGATAGGTGCCGCTGACGGGCCGGTCGGCGCTGACGCGGCCTTCGATGGTGGTGGCGCCCCGGCTGTCGGTGATGCTGATCTCGCAGCGCACCGGCCCGGCGCTGCGGCTGCTGCTGGCGGTGCCCGCCTCGCTGGCGGGAATGCCGCAGGCCGCGGCGGCAAGGCCGATAACTGCGCCGCCGAGAACAAGGGCAGGCAGGCGGCGGGAATTCTGGTGACGTTTCATGATATTCCTCCGGTGTTCGGGGAAAGGGTTGGCTGCCGGGCGGGTGCCGGCAGTCCCGCAGGCAGGGTCAGTCCTGAACGATCGCAATCACATTGTTCGAGCCGTTCTGATGGACCGAGGCCGTGCTGCCACGACCGACCTGCACCACCGCCGCAACATTGCGCCGGCCATTCTGGGTAACCTGCGCCGAATGGTTGCTGCCGATCTGCGCCACACCCACGGTGTTCGCGCGGCCGCCCTGATGGGTGTCAACGCTGTTGGCACGGCCGTTCTGACCGACGACGGCGCGGTTGCGGTGACCATCCTGCGTGTTGACGGTCACGTTCGAGCTGCCTTGCTGCACAACGGTCAGGCGCTGGCCGAAACCGTTCTGGCCGCCGCCAACCGCATTGTTCTGGCCCCATTGTTCGATCTGGATACGGTGGCCATTGGCAAAGGCGGGCACCGCAAAGGCGGTCGAAGCGACCAGAAGCAGGGCGGCAGCGGTGCGGGCGGTTTTGACGATGAACATAGGTGTTCTCCTGTTGAGCGGTTCGGGTGGGTGCCGGTTTCCTGATGGTCCGGCCGGGTTTCTCTCGGTTTCTCTCGCCGGTCGGGGCAGGTCTAGTTGATCTGCACCGCCGATGAACCCAAACTGCCCGCCATCGCCCTGTCAGGCAAAATCACCGCGCCGAAAGGCGATAGCCACGCCCGCGTTATCCGATAACCAGCACGCACAGGACGGGCATGACCTTGAATTTCCATGATTCTTTTGCATTCCCATCCGAGCAGCCCGAAACCGCACCGGCACAGCCCGCACGCAGCACAGCATTGACAGCCCCCCCGCAAACCGCCCTAAGCTGCGCAGAACCGGGGGCGGTTATCCGTTAACAGCCCCCTCGCGCCGGTGCGGGGCGCAAAGCCCGGGGAATCCGCCCCGCCCATCGACTCGGCACGAATCGCTCACTGCGGAAGAACAGCCATGACCGGACGGCCTGAGAAACATTCGCTCACCCTGCGGGGGCACCGCACCTCGGTCTCGCTGGAGGGGGAATTCTGGGAAGCCTTCCGCGCCCTCGCCCGCGCCCGTGGCATGGGCATCAACGAACTCGCCACCGAGATCGACGAATCCCGCGGCGACCGCGGCCTGGCCTCGGCCATCCGGGTAACGGTTCTGCGCGCCCTGCAAAGCCCCGCAGGTCAGTCAGGCGCGTAAGCCCCCGTTCATCTGTTCAAAAATATCCTGGGGGTGAATGGGCCGCAGGCCCAGAGGGGGCAAAGCCCCCTTCCCTTACCCCGCCGCCCAAAGCGATCAGAGCGCGCGCAGCCCCTTGGCAAAGCGCCGCGCATTCGCCTGATAGCCCTGCGCCGAGCGCCGCAGCTTGTCGATCGCCTGCGCATCCAGCTCGCGCACCACGCGCCCCGGGCTGCCCATCACCAGCGAGCCGTCGGAAATTTCCTTGCCCTCGGTAATCAGCGCCCCGGCGCCGATCAGGCAGTTCCGGCCGATCTTCGCGCCATTGAGCACCGTCGCGCCCATGCCGATCAGGCTTTCATCGCCGATGGTACAGCCGTGCAGGATGACATTATGGCCGATGGTGCAATCGCGCCCGATGGTCAGCGGATAGCCCATATCGGTGTGCAGAACGCTCGATTCCTGAATGTTGGAACCCGCGCCCACCGTGATCCATTCATTGTCCCCGCGCAGTGTCGCGCCGAACCAGACCGACGCCCCCGCGCCCAGCCGCACCCGGCCAATGACATTGGCATCGGGCGCCACCCAGGCGCCCGTCTCCAGTTCGGGGATCAGGTCATCAAGGGCGTAGATCATGCTTGCTCTCCGGTCTGGCGGGCGGTGAATTCGGTGTTCAGGGCGCGGACAAAGTCATTCAGCCCGGGCTGGCGCGCCCGGCGCAGGCGCTCGGCGCGGATGATGGTGATCAGCGCCTCGGCGGCGGTGTCGATATCGTCATTGACCAGCACATAATCATATTCCGCCCAATGGCTGATCTCGTCGCGCGATTTGGCCATGCGCCCGGCGATGACCTCTTCGCTGTCCTGCGCGCGGCCCCGCAGCCGCTGCTCCAGCGCTTTGATCGACGGCGGCAGCACGAAGACCGACACCACATCCTGCCCGAGGGTGGAATTGCGCACCTGCTGCCCGCCCTGCCAGTCGATATCGAACAGCGTATCGCGCCCCTCGGCCATCGCCGCCTCGACGGGTGCCTTGGGTGAGCCGTAGTAATTGCCGAACACCTCGGCATGTTCCAGCATCCCGCCCGCCGCCACCAACGCCTCGAATTCCGCGCGCGAGTTGAAATGGTAATGCTGCCCGTCCACCTCGCCGGGGCGCGGCGCGCGCGTGGTGGCCGAGACCGAGAAGGCCAGTGTCGGGTCCCATGCCATCAGCCGCCGCGCCAGCGTCGATTTCCCCGCGCCCGAGGGCGAGGAAAGGATGATCAGTAAGCCGCGCCGTTGCATGCCCTACTCCAGATTCTGGACCTGCTCGCGCATCTGGTCGATCACCGTCTTGAGGTCAAGCCCGATCCGCGTCAGTTCCGCATGCTGCGCCTTGGAGCACAGCGTATTTGCCTCGCGGTTGAATTCCTGCATCAGGAAATCCAGCTTGCGGCCCACCGGCGCCCCGCTTTCCAGCAACACCCGCGCGGCACCGCAATGCGCGGCCAGCCTGTCCAACTCTTCGGTGATGTCGGATTTGACGGCGATCAGCGCCAGTTCCTGCTCCAGCCGCCCCGGCTCTATGTTGGGCGCCGCCTCGGCCAGCCGGGCAAGCGCGGCGCGCAGCGCCTCGCCCTGATCGCCGCGCCGCGCCGTGGCGGCCACGCGCGCGGCCTGTTCCAGCGCTTCGATCTGCGCCACCTGCCCGCTCAGCACCGCCAGCATCGCCGCACCCTCGCGCTGGCGGGTTGCATCGAATGCCTCGACCAGCGGATCAATCTGCGCCAGAAGGGCCGCGATCAGCGGCGCCGGGTCGCTCGCCTCGGGGCCGGTGTCGATCACCCCGCGCAGGCCCAGCAGATCGGCAGGTGTTATCGGCGCAAGCGCGAACCCCTTCGCCTCGGCCTGTTTCTCGGCCTGCACGAGCATAGCAAGAACATTGTCCAGCGCCTGCGTATTGAGCCGCATCGCGCCCGCCGGATCGGTGCGCACCAGCTTGAGCGCGACCGAGACATTGCCGCGCGCAATCCGTGCCGCGATCCGCTTGCGCAGCTCGGCTTCCAGCCCGTCCAGCCCCTCGGGCAGACGAAAGCGCAGATCCAGCCCGCGCCCGTTGACCGCGCGCATGTCCCACTGGGCGCTGAACGTGGCCGCGCCCCCTGATATCTCGCCGCTCAGCGCGGCAAAGCCGGTCATGGATTTAACCATTTGTTAAGTTTGAACTCCATTTCTGGGCAAAAATCTGGCATAAAACCGTCACAGAGACTCATCCATCCGACGAACCGCCCAGACGTTAACACCGGACCCGCCCGCGCCGCCAGTATTCACGGCAGCCGGAGCGCGCGGCCCGGTCCATACCGGAGGTCCGCGCCATGACCGACGCGCCCGAAGCACTCACCGCCACCCCCGCAAAAGCGGCGGGGAACATCCTGCGCCTGCCCTTTGCCCTGCGCGGCCCGGCCCTTGATTATCCGATCACCGCCAGCGTGCTGCGCTACTGGGAACAGACCCGCGGCACCCGTGTCGCCCCGGCGCGCTCAGAGATCGACCCGCGCAATATCGCGCAGGCGCTCGAATATACCTTCGTCGCTGAACTTGTGACGCCGGAAATTGCCCGCCTGCGCATCGCCGGGCGGCAGTTCGAGGACCTGCTCGGCATGGACCCGCGCGGCATGCCGCTGGGCGTATATTTCAGCCTCGATGCCCGCGATGAACTGGCGCTTGCGCTGTCGCAGGTTTCGCAGGGGGGCCGCGCGCAGCTGCCGTTGCGCGGCGAAAGCGGGCTGGGCAAGCCGGGGCTCGACGGGCTGCTGCTGCTGCTGCCGCTGACCGACGGGCAGGGCCGGATCACCCGCGTTCTGGGCGTGCTGGAAACCCATGGCCAGATCGGCCGCACTCCGCGCCGCTTCAAACTGGCAGCGCAGGATATCCGCATCACCCCGCGCCCCCGCAGCAACCCGGCTGAGAAGCTGTCAGCGCCGGAAACTGCCGCACCTGTGCCTGCCGCACCTGTGCCGGGCCGCGTACCCGGCGCGCGACCGCTGCTGACCGTGATCAAGGGCGGCCGCAAGGGTTAGAGGGGCGAAAGGGCTGGCGGCGCCGGAACCGGGTGCGCCAGCCTCAGCCATACAGCACATCGGCGCGGCGCTCGAATGCACCGACCACACGGCGCATCGCCTCGTCGAAAACCACGCCGATGATCTTCTGCAACAGCGCATTGCGGAATTCGAAATCCACGAAAAACCGCACATCGCAGCCGCCGCCGGGCCGGTCTGCGACCTCCCAGTAAGACTGCAGGTAGCGGAAAGGCCCGTCCAGATACTCGGTCTCAATCCGCCCCTCGGCGGGCAACAGGGTCACGCGCGAACCAAAACGCTCCCGGAACACCTTGAACGAGATCACCAGATCCGCCTCCATCACCTCCGCCCCCGCGGTCCGGCCCTCCAGCGGCTTGCGCGAACGGATGCGCGCCGCCGCTGTCCAGGGCAGAAATTCAGGGTAACGCCCGACATCGGCCACCAGATCGTAAATCTGCTGGGCGCTGTAGGGCAGCGTGCGGCTTTCGGCATGTCGCGGCATCCGGCACCTCTGGTCAGTTCCGGTGCCTTTTCGTAAACTGCGCGTCGCTTTACAAGTGCTGCCATGCGCATCCAGCCCCAAAGGGACAGAATGACCCAGCCCAATTATGTGATTGACCAGATGATTTCGGCCAAATCCATCGCCGCGCGGGTTGAGGCGCTGGCAACCGAGATAACCGCCGCCTTCGCCGCAACGGAAAAGCTGGTGGTGGTGGGGCTGCTGCGCGGCTCGTTCGTGTTCATCGCCGATCTGGTGCGCGAAATCGACCTGCCGCTTGAGGTCGATTTTCTTGAGGCCTCCAGCTATGGCGACGCGCTGCATTCGTCGCGCGAGGTGCGCATCCTCAAGGATCTGCGCGGCGAAATCGCCGGGCGCGATGTGCTGGTGGTCGAGGATATTGTCGATACCGGCTTTACCCTGCACCATGTCAAGAAACTGCTGTTGTCGCGCGAACCGAAGCGCCTTGAGGTCTGCGCGCTGCTCGACAAACCCTCGCGCCGCGAGGTCGAGATCAAGGCAACCTGGACCGGCTTTGAAATCCCTGACGAATTCGTGGTGGGCTACGGCATCGACTATGCCCAACGCAACCGCAATCTGCCCTATATCGGCAAGGTGCGCTTCACCTGATGCGCCTTTCATCTTGCCGCAAATACGCCGGGGGGTGAGGCCGCAGGCCGAGGGGGGCAGCGCCCCCCTTCCCGGTCAGCCCCTGCCCTGACCTATCCCCCGCCCGCTCACGCCGGATTGCGGAACAGATGAATCATCGGCATGTCACGGATCATCACCGGCGCCGCGGTCCGGCACCAGTTCGCCTGCGCGGCGCGGCGGGCGATTTCAGCCTGAAGCGGCGCCGGATCGCCCCAGGTGGCGTAGAGCTTGAAATCAGTGTTGGCGATGGGGCGCAGCCCTTCGTTCAGGATCGCCTCCCAGACGGCGGCGGCGGTGCCAAGCGTCTGCGGCTTGCGGAAATCGTCAAAGGCCACCACGCCGTTCGCGCGCAGCACCCGGCGGGCAGTCTGCGTGTCTTCGCGCACGTTTTCATAAACATGCGAGGCGTCGATATGGACAAAACGGCACGAACCCGCCGCAACATGATCATTGATCGAGGCCGTCGGCGCCCGGATGATGCGCGGCAGCTCAGAATGGAAGGCAAGGTAATTGCGCTCAAATTCGGCCTGGGTCAGCGACTGGCCACCAAAAAACCGCTTTTCGGTCGCGTGCGCCGCCTCTGAGGTGGTGATGTCATCGAACAGATCGCAGACGGTAAACTGCTCTTCCGGCTTGCGGTTTGTCCCGATGACGATGGCGCTTTTCCCCTTGAAAGCGCCCATTTCCAGCAGATCGCCGGGCTCTTCTGTCTGGTTCTGGAACTTCAGGATCCATGAGAACGCGGCCTGATCAATCGGCGCGAACCAGCCGGGCACCTCTTTATACTGCATCAATAAATTCCTTCACATGGCAGGTTTCCGCTTGGATTGTCGCGTAACCGGCAACATCCTTGCCATACCGTTTCGGTGCTGCCAAACAATTCCTTGCCTTTGCCACGTCCTGCGCCGTTTTCTGCCACGCTGGCTTGGTGTATCTGTTCCCAGCCTTTACCCGAAGCGGCAACCGAAACGAGGAAAGCATGTCTGACGACACGATCGAGATCTTTGACGCCAGCGAAGCCGCGTCCGATTCGGACTGGTTGGCGATCATGGATGAGATCGGCGAAGAGACCGGCTATTTCGAGATGCTCGGTTCCCGGCACTCGGCCTTTTTCAGCGATCACGGCCCCATGCTGCTGGTCACCTTTGAAACGCTCTCGGGCGTGCGTGCGGCGGGCGGGCCGCAGATGCCGCTGGGCTATCAGATTGCCGCGCCACGCGGCTGGTCCAGCCTGACGATCTTTGCCCATGAAGAAAGCTGGTATCGCGACCATTCGGTCTGGGGCTATTTCGACCGGCTGATTGACGATGCCTTCTTTGAAGATTTTGACCGCGTGGTGTTTTACGGCGCGGGCATGGGCGGCTATGGGGCGGCGGCCTTCTCGGTGGCGGCACCGGGTGCGACGGTGCTGGCGCTGGCCCCGCAGGCCACCCTCGCCACCGAGACCGCCGAATGGGACCGCCGCTTCCTTCAGGCGCGCCGGCTCGATTTCACCTCGCGCTTCGGCTATGCGCCCGACATGACCGAGGGTTGCGGGCAGGTTTTTGTGCTCTATGACCCGGCGCAACAGGTTGATGCGGTGCATGCCGCGCTGTTTCGCGGCCCGCAGGTGACCAAGCTGCGCGCGCGCAACATCGGGCGTGATCCGCAGGCGGAACTGGCGCGCATGGCGGTTCTGCGCCCGCTTCTGGACAGCGCCTGCGCGGGAACGCTGAGCGCGCAGGGTTTTTACCGGCTCTGGCGCGCCCGGCGGACGCATCCGCAGTATCTGGGGCGGCTGGCGGCGCGGGTTCAGGCAATGAAGCGCCCTGACCGGCTGGTGCGCACCCTGCGCGCGGCGCTCACGCAGGTGGACCATCCGCGCCTGCGTCAGGCCCTGTCGGAGGCCGAGGCGGCGCTTGCCCGCGACAAGGCTGCCCAAGGGCAGGCCGCACAGGGGAAGGCCGCACAGGGGCAGCCCCCGCAATAGGCAGGCCAACGGCCAGCTCGCCGGGCGCAAACCCCCTTCACAGCCTGCCTGCGCCGCGTTAAACCGCCGTCATGACCCGCACCCTGACCCTCACCCGCCCCGACGATTTTCACCTCCATCTGCGCGACGGCGCCATGCTGCAAGGCATCGCCCCGGAAACCGCGCGCGATTTTGCGCGGGCGATCATCATGCCCAATCTGGTGCCGCCCGTGGTGACCGGCGCGCAGGCAGGCGCCTACCGTGAGCGGATCATGGCGGCCCTGCCCGGCAGCGGCTTTACCCCGCTGATGACCCTCTACCTGACCGAGGCCAGCGACGCGGCCGATATCATCGCCGCCCACCGCGCCGGGCTGATCACGGCGGTCAAGCTCTATCCGGCCGGGGCGACCACGAATTCCGGCTCAGGCGTCAGCAGCTTTGAAAATGTCCGCGCCACGCTGGAGGCCATGGCCGAGGCCGGTGTGCCGCTCTGCGTGCATGGCGAGGTGACCGATCCAGCGGTGGATATCTTTGACCGCGAGGCGGTGTTCATCGACCGGGTGCTGGACCCGATCCGCCGCGCCACGCCAGGGCTGACGGTGATCATGGAGCATGTCACCACCGCCGATGCCGTGGCCTATGTGCAAAGCGCCACCACCGGGCTGGGCGCGACCATCACCACCCATCACCTGATCATCAACCGCAACCATCTTCTGGTGGGCGGCATCCGGCCGCATTACTACTGCCTGCCCGTCGCCAAGCGCGAAAGCCACCGGCTGGCGCTGCTGGGCGCCGCGGTCTCGGGCGACCGGCGTTTCTTTCTCGGCACCGACAGCGCGCCCCATACCGATGAAGCGAAGGAATGCGCCTGTGGCTGTGCGGGTTGCTTTACCGCCACCAACACCATGCCCCTGCTGGCCGAGGTCTTTGAACGCGAAAACGCGCTGGACCGGCTTGAGGGCTTTGTGGCCCATCACGGCGCTGATTTTTACGGGCTGAAGCGCAACACCGGCACACTGACACTGACCCGGCAGGACCAGCCGGTCACCTTCCCGGCCCGGATTGAGACCGGGGCGGGGCCGGTCACTGTCTTTGATCCAGGCTTTGCGGTGCACTGGCAGGTCAGCCGCGCCGGGTGACGGCGCCGTCCCCGGACAGCGGTATTGACCCGCGAACACAGCTGAATTACGCCACAGTACACGCCTTGAACATGGGACGGCGACAATCGCGCCTGCTTTCGATTCTGGACACGATTAAAAAATAAAAACGGAATATTTTCACGGGAGGGGAATTATGATCTTGATCGCCGGAGGCGGAATCGTCGGGCTTACCTTGGCGCTGACGGCGCATTCACTGGGTCTGAAGGTGCGGTTGTTCGAACAGGTTGACCGGCCCGCGCCGCTGGGCGTGGGGATCAACCTTCAACCGCAGGCCGTGCGCGAGATGGTCGAGATGGGTCTGGGCGACGCGCTGGATTCGATCGGTCTGCGCATCCGCGAAGTGGCCTATTTCTCCAAGCGCGGGCACAAGATCTGGGATGAACCGCGCGGCAGCTGGGCGGGCTATAACTGGCCGCAGTATTCGGTCCACCGCGGCGAGTTCCAGATGATGCTGCTGCGCGCCGCCCAGATGCGCCTGCCCGCCGGTTCGATTGAAACCGGATGGAAAGCGACAGGCTTCAGCCAGGACGGCGCGACGGTTCAGCTGCACCTGCAGGACCGCGCTGGCAACAGCCGCACCGAAAGCGGCACCATGCTGATCGGCTGTGATGGCATCCATTCTGCCATCCGCGCCCAGATGCACCCCGAAGAGGGCCCGCCCGTCTGGGGAGGCGCGGTTCTGTGGCGCGGCACCAGCCGCGCGGTGCCTTTCCTGACAGGGGCCAGCATGGCGATGGCCGGGCATGAGTGGCAGAAGTTCGTCACCTATCCGATCAGCCAGACGGACCCGGGCACCGGCGAGGCGATGATAAACTGGGTCGCCGAGCTGAAATATGAGGCCACGCGCCAGTGGAACAAGGAAGATTACAACCGCCCCGGCAAGCTGGCAGATTTTCTGCCCGCCTTCGAGGACTGGCAGTTCCACTGGCTGGACGTGCCTGCGCTGATCCGCAAGGCTGACAAGGTCTATGAATTCCCGATGGTTGACCGTGACCCCTTGCCGTTCTGGACGCAGGGGCGGGTCACGCTGGCGGGGGACGCCGCGCATGCGATGTATCCCATCGGCTCCAACGGGGCGTCACAGGGGATCCTCGACGCGCGCCTGCTGGGCAGGTATCTGCGCGATCAGGGGCTGAGCGAAGGCGCGCTGGAAGCCTATGAGGCTGAGCGCCGCCCGGTCACCACCCGGATCATCCTCGCCAATCGCTCGAACGGGCCCGATCAGGTGATGGACCTGGTCGAACAGCGCTGCGACGGTGAATTCGGCGACGTGACCGAGGTGCTCAGCGCGCAGGAGCTTCACGATACCGCCAGCAGCTACAAACAGCTTGTGGGGACGGATATCGACGGGTTGAACGCGCGCCCCTCCATCCTGTAGCCCGCCTTTCTGTAGACCGCCTTCAGATCAGCCTGCCGCCCACCTGCAACCCGGCCCGCCGGGCGGCAACGCCCCGCATGGCCGCTTCCAGCTCATGCACCGCCGTCCCGGCCATGGAGCGGAAAACGCGGAGATCAAACGCCTCCTCCCCCGTCCGCAAGATCAGCGCCTGCATATGGTTGAGCGGCGCGCGCGCCGCATGGCCCGGCGGAAAGCCGTTCAGCCGCAGATCAAGCGGCAGCAGCCGCGCCAGTACCGCCGCGCTGTCGGCCCCCTCCAGCCGCAGCCCGGCCCAGCCGTCGGACTGATCGCTCAGCGCGGCATGGGCGCGCAGCCCGTCAGGGGCCGCAGCGCCGATCAGAAACGCCGTTTCACGCCCGGCCCAGACAATGCGCACCCCGGCCTTTTCCACACTTTCCCCCGGCCCCGGAAAGCGCAGCCCCAGCGGGCGCAAAGCCGCATCCACCCCCGGCACCTGCCCCGGCAAGGGTTGCAGTGCCGTGATCTGCGCGAATTCCAGCGCCGACAGGCGGCAGCGGCCCCGTTCCAGCGGCAAGCCAAGCCCCGCGCAGGGCTCCTGTGCAATCAGTTCAGCCACGCAGCTTCCCCCCTTCCGGATCATGGAACACCGGATGCACCACCTTGCAGGCCACCTTGCGCCCGCGCAGCCCGTCATCCAGCCGCACAATCTGCCCATGGCGCGCGCGCCCGTCCTTCAGAAAGGCCAGTGCCAGCCAGCTTTGCAAGGTCGGCGAATAGCCGACCGAGGTGACATAGCCCTGATTGTGGATACGCAGCGCCGGGTCATTCTCGTTGTAAAGATGCGCACCGGCGCTCAGTTCCGCCTGCGGATCAACCGGCATCAGGCCCACCAGCTGCTCACGCTCAGGCCCCGTCAGCCCGGGCCGCTGGCTGGCACCCTTGCCGATACAATCCTTCTTCGCGCTGATCATCCCCTGCATGCCGATGTCAAAAGCCGTCACCCGGCCATGAATTTCGGCATGCGTGATGAACCCCTTCTCAATGCGCAGCACATTCAGCGCCTCCATCCCATAGGCGCCACCGCCCATGGCTGCGGCCTCTGCCACCAGCCGCCCGAAAAGCGCGGCACCATAGCGCGCGGGCACCGCAATCTCATAGCCCAGCTCACCCGAGAACGAGATGCGGAACAGTCGCCCCTCCACCCCCAGAATGCGCACAGAACCACAGGACATGAACGGGAAATTCTCTGCATCTACAGCATGTTCCAGAAGTGTGTTCAGAAGCGCGCGCGCTTTCGGACCGGCCAGCGCGAACTGGGCCCATTGCTCGGTCACCGAGGTGAAGCGCAGCGCATGAGCGGCACAAAACGCCTGCTGGACAAAATCCAGATGCCGCATGACTGGCCCGGCGGCAGCGGTGGTGGTGGTGATCACGAAATGGTCCTGCTCCAGCCGGGCGCAGGTGCCATCGTCCATCACATGCCCGTCCTCGCGCAACATCAGGCCATAGCGGATGCGGCCGGGTTTCAGGCTGGACATCGTATTGGTGTAAACGAAATCCAGAAACCGTTCTGCATCAGGGCCTTGCACGTCGATCTTGCCAAGCGTCGAGACATCGCACACGCCCACCGCGCTGCGCACCATAGCGACCTCACGGTCACATGTCGCGCGCCAGTCGGCCTCTCCCGCACGCGGGAAATAGCCGGGCCGATACCAAAGCCCCGCCTCGATCATCGGCGCGCCCATCGCCCGGGTCTGACTGTCCGAGGTCAGCAACCGTTGCGGGGCAAAGCCCTGACCGCGCCCGCCAGCCCCCATCGCGCCGATCGACACCGGCGTGAAGGGCGGGCGGAAAGTGGTGGTGCCGGTGGCCGCAATCCCTTGCCCGGTGGCATCGGCCAGCACCGCCAGCGCCGCCACATTCGACGATTTCCCCTGATCCGGCGCCATCCCCTGCGTGGTGTAGCGCTTCATATGCTCGACCGTAGAAAAACCTTCCTGTGCGGCCAGTTGCACGTCTTTGGTGGTCACATCATTGGCAAAATCCAGCCATGCCCGCCCACCTGCATCAACCGCCCAGAACGGCGCAATGGCATAGGGCCGGTCCTCAGCCCCCGGCAGCGCCACCTCGGGGACGGCAAAACCCAGATCCCCCAATGCCGCCGCCGCTACTGCCACCCCATCCGCCAGACAGGCGGCGGTCGAAAACCGCCCGCGCGCCGCACCCGCCACCGACATTCCCGGCACCATGCCCGCGCGTGGCACGAAAGCGGCGAGCCTTTCATCCCATTCCAGGCGCCCACCAAGATGGCAGGCAAGATGCAAGGACGGGTTCCAACCTCCTGAAAGCGCAAGCGTTTCCGCTTCCAGGACGGACACGCCACCAGCATGGCGCACAGCAACATCGCGCAGGCCCAGCCGCCCGCGCGTGCCGATAACCTGCCCGCCGGGATAGACCGGAAACGCCTCCAGCACCGAAACATCGGCGCGCGGATCGACATAACCCGCGATCTCCACACCCTGCGCCGTCAGATTACGCGCGGCCTGTAATGCACTGTCATTATTACCAAATACAAGCACGCGCCCCGGATTCACCCCATAGCGCGCCACATAGCTCTGCACCTCCGAGACCAGCATCACCCCGGGCCGGTCATTGTCCGGATGCGCAATCGGCCGCTCCAGCGCGCCGGTCGCCAGGATGCTGCGCTTCGCCACGATCCGCCAGAAGCATTCGCGCGGCAGATCGCCGGGATCGGCCAGATGCAGGCCCACCCGCTCCAGCGCGCCAAAGGTCCCGCCGTCATAGGCGCCGGTCACCGTGGTGCGCGCCATGAACCGCACATTGGGCAATGCGGCCAGCTCCGCCAGCACCGCTGCCACCCAGTCCAGCCCGGGCGCGCCGCCCACCGTCGGCTGATCCACCAGCAGCCGCCCGCCCATCCGCGCATCCTCATCCGCCAGGATCACATCCGCCCCGGCCCGCCCGGCAACCAACGCGGCCATCAGCCCGGCAGGCCCCGCGCCAACCACCAGCAGGTCGCAAAACGCGAAGGCTTTCTCATAACGCCCCTCATCATGCAGGCCGGAAAGCGCGCCCAGCCCCGCGGCACGGCGAATCATGGGCTCATAAACCCGCTCCCAGAAGACGCGCGGCCACATGAAGGTCTTGTAATAGAACCCCGCCGACAGAAACGGCGCGAAGCGGTCATTCACCGCCATGATATCAAAGCGCAGGCTTGGCCAGCGGTTCTGGCTTTGCGCCTCAAGCCCGCCAAACAGCTCCTGCACCGTTGCCCGCACGTTGGGGGTTTTCTGTTTTCCGTCAATCACTTCCACAAGGGCGTTGGGCTCCTCTGACCCCGCAGTCAGCACCCCGCGCGGGCGGTGATACTTGAACGAGCGCCCCACCAGCCGCACCCCGTTGGCCAGCAGCGCCGAGGCCAGAGTATCGCCCGCAAACCCGGAAAATTCGCGCCCGTCAAAGCGAAAGCGCAGCGGGCGGGAGCGGTCAATCAGGCCCTTGCCGGGGATGCGATGGCTCATACCAGCCCCTCCACCGCCGAAATCGCGTGGCTTATTGTGTCGCGGGTCACTACGGCCCAGGCGCCGCAGGGATCATGATACCAAAGGTCGCGCGTTTCCCCGGCCGGGTTGTCGCGTAGATGCAGGTATTCGTCCCAGTCACCCGCAGACGCGTCAGCGGCGGGGCGGTTCAGATACACGGCGGCACCGTAATAGGTGAATTCGCGCCGGTCGCGGGGGCCACAGCAGGGACAGGAAATGCGCATGGGGGCCTCAATGCAGGTTATGCTGGCTGCCGGTGCCTTCTTCATCCAGAAGATGGCCCGTGGCAAAACGATCCAGCCGGAAGCGGGTGGCAGTCTCATGCGGCTGGCCGGTGGCGATCAGATGCGCCAGCGCCCACCCCGATGCCGGAGCGGCCTTGAACCCCCCGTAATTCCAGCCACAATTCACGAACAGCCCCTCGATATGTGTGCGGTCGATGATCGGCGAGCCATCGGGCGACATATCCATGATCCCGCCCCATGAACGCAGCACTTTCGCCCGCCCGATCATCGGCATCAGCGTCATTCCAGCCTCCATCACATGCTCGACCATCGGAAGGTTCCCCCGCGCGGCATAGGAGGCATAGAAATCCAGATCGCCGCCGAACACCAACCCGCCCTTGTCGGACTGGCTGATATAGAAATGCCCCATGCCAAAGCTGATCACATGATCGATCACGGGTTTCAGCCCCTCGGTGACAAAGGCTTGCAAGACATGGCTTTCAATCGGCAGCCGCATCCCCGCCAGCGCCGCCACCTGCCCGGAGCGCCCGGCCGCCACCATCGCCACCTTGCGTGCCCGGATCGCGCCACGCGTGGTCTGCACGCCGGTCACCCGGCCATTTTCCACATCAATTCCGGTGACTTCGCAGTTCTCGATCAGGTCAACCCCGCGCTGGTCTGCCGCCCGCGCATAGCCCCAGGCCACCGCATCATGGCGCGCCGTGCCGCCGCGCGGATGATACAGCCCGCCATAGATCGGAAAGCGCACCTGGCGATAGTCCAGATAGGGCAACATCCGTCGTACGCCGTCACGGTCCAGCAGCACCGCATCATCGCCCTGCGCCAGCATCGCATTGCCGCGCCGGGCAAAGGCATCGCGCTGGCCGTCGGAATGGAACAGGTTGATCAGCCCCCGCTGGCTGTGCATGACGTTATAGTTCAGCGCGCTCTCCAGCCCCTCCCATAACTTCAAGGAATGGCTGTAGAACTCTGAATTTCCGGGCAAAAAGTAATTCGCCCGCACAATTGTCGTATTGCGTCCGATATTGCCGGAACCCAGATACCCTTTCTCCAGCACCGCGACATTCGTGATCCCGTGGTTCTGCGCCAGATACCAGGCCGTCGCCAGCCCGTGCCCGCCACCACCGATGATCAGCACGTCATATTCCGCCTTCGGCGCAGGCTTACGCCATGCCGGGCGCCACCCCCGGTTTCCCGTCAGCCCCTGCGCGAAAACCCGAAATCCCGAATACCGCATCATTCTGCCCCGAAAACCTTGTCCTTCGCTGCCCGCCCGCCGCTGACAGACCAACCCGCCTCTGCTTCATTTTCTGTCTGAAAATATCCTGGGGGGTGAATGGGCCAAAGGCCCGGAGGGGGGCAACGCCCCCCTTTCTGCGCTTGCCAGACCGAGGCCGGGCTCATTGCGCCGCCACCCTGAACACAGGTTCCATCCCCGCCAGTTCCGCATCGCTCAGATGGCATTTGATCTGATGATTGCCCGCAAGCACCCGTATCGGCGGCACCTCGCGTTCGCACAGGTCCCCCGGCACCCGCGCTTTCCAGTGGCAGCGGGTTTGGAACGGGCAGCCCGGAGGCGGGTTCATCGCCGAGGGAATATCCCCCTCCAGCACGATCCGTTTTTTCACGATCTTGGTGTCCGCAACCGGCACGGCAGACAGCAACGCTTCCGTGTAGGGGTGATAGGGCGGCGCGAAGACCTGATCGGTGGTGCCCAGTTCCACCACGTGGCCCAGATACATCACCATGACCCGGTCGCTCAGATAGCGCACGATCGACAGGTCATGGCTGATGAACAACAGCGTGGTGCCATGTTCGCGCTGGATATCCATCAACAGCTCGGTCACCGCCGCCTGCACCGACACATCCAGCGCCGAGACCGGCTCATCGGCCACCACCACCCGCGCGTTGCCGGCGAAGGCGCGCGCGATGCCCACGCGCTGTTTCTGCCCGCCCGAAAGCTGGCGCGGCATGCGTTCCGAGAATTCGCGCGGCAGTTTCACCAGATCCAGCAATGCCAGCATCCTCTCGCGGCGCTCGGCATCGGACTTTCCCACGCCGAAAATTTCCAGCGCGCGGATGATCTGCCGCCCCACCGTCATCGATGGGTTGAGCGTGTCGAACGGGTTCTGGAACACCATCTGCAGCGACGACACGGTATCGGTGTTGCGGTGCTGGATCGGAGTGGACTGCACATTTTCATCGAACAGCATGATCTGACCGGATGTCGCGGTTTCCAGCCCCATCAGCACCTTGGCGAAGGTTGATTTCCCGCAGCCGGACTCGCCCACAATCGCCAGTGTCTCGCCCTGATGGGCCTCGAAGCTGAGGGTTTCATTGGCCTTGACCACCTTGGGGTCGCCGCCGGAAAAGAGTGACGAGGCCGCGACTTCGTAGTATTTGCGCACATCTTCCATGCGCAGCACCACCTCGCCGATCTTCCCCTGCGCGGCCTGCACGGCGACGGGAAGCGGCGCGTTCCAGTCGATCTCGTTGAATTTCAGGCAGCGCGCCGCATGGCGGGTGTCTTCCTGCACCGGCAGCATGGCGATATCGGCGGCATCACAGCGCCCGGCCTCAAAATAATCGCAGCGCGGGCCGAAATTGCAGCCCTTCGGGCGCTCATGCGGCAGGGGAAAATTGCCGGGAATGGCGCGCAGCGGCCGGGTTGTCTTGTCAGCGCCCGGCAGCGGGATGGAGCGGAACAGCGCCTGCGTATAGGGGTGGCGCATCCGGTCAAAGACATCCTTGATATCGCCGGTCTCGACGGCCTCGCCGGAATACATCACGGTGATGCGGTCGCAGACCTCCATCACCAACCCCAGATTATGGCTGATGAACAGCATCGAGGTGCCGTATTTCGCCGCCAGATCATTGACCAGATCGACGATCCCGGCCTCTACCGTCACATCCAGCGCGGTGGTGGGTTCATCGAGGATCAGCAGCGCGGGTTTCGACATCAGCGCCATGGCGATGACGATGCGCTGTTGCTGCCCGCCGGACAGCTGGTGCGGATAGGCATTCAGGATGCGCTCAGGGTCCGGCAGGCGCACATCGGCGACCAGCTGGCGGGCCAACGCGCGTGCCTCGGCTTTGCCCATGCCGCGATGGATCATCGGCACTTCCATCAGTTGCTGGCCGATCTTCATCGCCGGGTTCAGGCTCGCCATCGGTTCCTGATAGATCATGGCGATCTCCGAGCCGCGCAGCTTGCGCAGTTCCTCCTGCCCCATGGTCGTCAGATCGCGGCCCTTGAAGGTGATGGTGCCCCCGACAATCCGCCCGTTCACCCCCAGATCGCGCATCACCGCCAGTGCCACGGTGGATTTCCCGCAACCGGATTCGCCCACCAGCCCCATCGCCTCACCGGGCATGACGGTGCAGGAAAAATCCATCACCGCCGGAATTTCGCGCAGGCGGGTAAAGAACGAGATGGACAGGTTCCTGATCTCAAGGATCGGTTGTGACGGGTCCCATTCGGTCATGGCGGCCTCCTTCAGAGAGTGAACGGGGCGGCACCCCGGGATGCCGGTGGGATTGGCAGTGAAAATGGCAGCGAAAATGGCCGTCGGGAACCCGCAGCCGGGTCCTGCGTTATGTCGGCGAGAAAACAAAAACTTGAAGGAGACTGAACCATGCCCATCATCCTCTGGCTTCTCGGCGTCCCGCTCAGCGTCATCGTTCTGTTGTTCCTGTTCGGGATTTTCTGATCAGGCATCATCAGTCCTTCAGACTTTCTTCGCGCAGCCCGTCCGCCAGCAGGTTCAGCCCCAGAACCAGCGACATCAGCGACAGTGCGGGCACCAGCGCGGGGTGAGGGAAGACGGTCAGCAGGCGTCGCCCGGCATTGATGGTAGAGCCCCAGTCAGGGCTTTCCGGGGCGACGCCCAGCCCGAAAAAGCCCAGCGTTCCCAGCAGGATCGTTGTGTAGCCAATGCGCAGGCAGAAATCGACAATCAGCGGCCCGCGCGCATTGGGCAGAATCTCCCACAGCATGATATACCACGGCCCCTCGCCCCGCGTCTGTGCGGCGGCGACGTAATCGCGTGTCTTGATGTCCAGCGTGATGCCGCGCACGATGCGGAAAACGGTGGGCGCGTTGACAAAGACCACCGCCACGAAGACGTTGAGCAGGTTGGGCGACATGCCCCAGAAACCCAGCGGATCGGCGTTGAACGCCAGCCCCGAATAGGCCCAGAGGCCGAGGGCCAGCACCAGCCCGACATAGAGATTGCGCTTGGCGGGCTGGGTGAAGAAGCGCGCGTTCAGCAGCACCATCACAAAAAGCACCGGCACCAGAAACAGCACCCCCGCCATGATACGCGGGATCAGGGTGTTCTGAATTTCCGGCGCGACCAGCAGGAAGAACAGCAGGATCACCGGGAAGGCCAGCACCAGATTGGCTAGGAAAGTCAGCGCGGTATCAAGCTTTCCTGCGAAATATCCCGCCGGAAGACCAAGCGCGATACCGATCATGAACGAGATGACAGCCGCGAAGGGCGCGATGCGCAGCACCTCACGCGCGCCCATGACGGCGCGGGAGAACACGTCGCGCGCCAGCGCATCGCCGCCCAGCAGGAAGTATTCATAGCGCGTCATGGCATCGGGCAGCGGCATGCCGGGCACCGCGTTGCGCATCCGGCTGACCTGCGCCAGCGGGTCATGGGTGATGATCAGGTCGGCAAAAAGCGCGGTGAAGACCCAGAACATGACGATGGCAAAGCCGATCATGCCGATGTTGGAATCGAACAGTTTGCCATACAGCCCCAGCCGCCGCCGGAAGCGTATCGACAGCGCGAAGGTCAGCAGCAGCGCGGCCCAGACCGGCAGCAGTTGCCAGCAAACCCGGGCGATGATCTCAAGCCAGCCAAGTGGTTCCATGCTGTGCTCCCCCCTCAGGAAATGCGGATACGCGGGTTGAGCCAGACATAGCCGATATCCGATATCAGCTGCGTCACCAGAACCACCACCACCGCCACGACCGAGGCCGCGAGCAGCAGTTCGATGTCGTTGTTGACCGCCGCCTCAAAGAGCGTCCAGCCAAAGCCGGGGTAGCTGAACAGCACCTCGACAATCACCACCCCGTTCAGAAGCCACGGAATTTGCAGCATGATCACCGTGAAAGGCGCAATCAGCGCATTGCGCAGCGCGTGTTTCAGCACGATGTTGGTAAAGCTGACCCCCTTCAGCCGGGCGGTGCGCACATATTGCTGCGTCATCACCTCGGTCATCGAGGCGCGGGTGATGCGCGCCACATAGCCCATGCCATAAAGCGCGATGGTCATCACCGGCAGGGTGAAATTCCAGAAGGTGATCCGCTCCAGCGCCGAGCGGGCGTTGCCCTGAAACAGCACCGGCCCGTCGATCACACCCCAGTTGACCAGCAGCGGCGACAGCCCCACTGTGCTGGATGCCAGAAGCGCGATGAACAGCACGCCCGAGACATATTCAGGCGTCGCCGTGGTGGCGATAGCAAAGGTTGACAGCGAGCGGTCGGTGCGTGAGCCCTCGCGCATACCGGCCAGCACGCCTACCGCCAGCGCCATCGGCACCATGACAATCAGCACCCAGAGCATCAGCCAGCCCGTAGCCCCCAGCCGCGCGCTGATCACATCGGCAACCGGCGCGCGGAACCGGGTGGAAGTGCCCCAATAGCCCTGCAACAGCCCGCAACGGTTCCCCGCCGCCGCCTCGGTGCCCTCGCGGGCCACGCAGCGGCCGCGAACAGTGCCGCCCGCCTCCTCAACCACCCAGCCCGGCAACACGCCCAGCCATTCGCCATAGCGCACCAGCACCGGCCCGCCATAGCCGTTGCGCGCCAGCCAGCTTTCAACCTCGGCATCGGTCATGCGCGACCCCGCCTGCGTCTTGGCAAGGGTTTCCAGCTTGGCCGGAAGGTTGGTCAGGTAGAAGACGATGAAGGTCAGGCACAGGGCCGTCACCACCATCACGCCGATACGGCGCAGAAGAAACAGCAGCATGGCGTCTCCGGTGGCAGGGTCGGCGGGCGGCGCGGTGGGGCGCAGCCGGATCCGAGGCTGGGAAACCGCTCAGAAAACGGGGGGCGCCGTGCCCCCCGCGCCCTGTCAGATCAGGACATCCAGTAATACTGGTAATGCACCTCGAACGTCGGGTGCATTTCCGCGCCATGCACATTCGGCCGGGCATGGCGGTAAAGCGCGCGCCAATAGGGCTGGATCAGCACACCCTCATCCTGCATCATCTGCTGAAGCTGTGCCATGACCTCGCGCCGGGCATCCGCATCGGCGATGCCATTGGCTTCATCCAGCAGCGCGTCGAATTCAGCATTGCCGAAAGCCGTCTCGTTCCAGGCCCCGCCGGTGCGATAGGCAAGGTTCAGCACCTGCACCCCCAGCGGGCGCATGGCCCATTCCGTTGCCGAGAACGGGTATTTCGTCCAGTCATTCCAGAAGGTTGCGCCGGGAAGGATGGTACGCTGAATGCTGATCCCGGCATCGCGGATCTGGGCTGCGACCGTATCGCAAGTGGCCGACTGCCAGTCATCATCGACCGAGATCAGCTCAAACTGGTAGTCCCCCAGCCCGGCCTCTTCGATCGCCGCGCGCGCCGCCGCAGGGTCGGTCGTCAGGGGCGGCAGTTCGGCATATTCAGGGTGAATCGGACAGACATGGTGGTTTTCCGCAACCGTCCCCAGATCGTTATAGCCCAGCTCCAGCACGATTTCATTGTCCACCGCCATCTGCAGCGCGCGGCGCACGGCAACGTTGTCGTAGGGCTCCTGCTCCTGATTGAAGCGCACCGCCAGCGTGGCCGATGTAATGGCCTCTGTTTTCTCCAGCCCGATCGCATCGTAGATATCCACGAAATCGCCCTGGCTCTGATACACCAGATCAATCTCGCCACCCTCGATCGCGGCGACATGGGCCGAAGGGTCAGTGCCCAGATCGACAAATTCGATCCGGTCCAGCCAGGCGCCGTTGCCCTCGTTCCACCAGGTGTGATCGGCGTTGCGCTCGATCACCGCGCCGATGCCGGTATCGTGGCTGACCGGCAGATAGGGGCCGGTGCCGATGGGGTTCGACGTGGGGTCACCGCCGGTATAGGACGGATGGACCACGGCAGCCGGATAATCGGCCATGTTCACCATCATCGCGATATCGGGCGCGGAGAGATGCAACTTGAGCGTATGATCGTCGATGATTTCAATCGCATCGTCGCGCAACGCGCCATCCGCTGACAACGCGCCCATCCGCCCGGCCATCGAGTTGCCTTCAACCGAGGCATCGGCCCAGCGCTCGATGTTATGCGCGACATCGGCCGAGGTGAAGGCATCACCGTTGTTCCAGGTCACGCCCTGACGGACATTCAGGGTAAACTCGGTCGCATCCTCATTCGCTTCCCAGCTTTCCAGCAACACCCCTTCCAGAGAGCCGTCGCGGTTGTACTGCACCATGTATTCCAGCCAGCCGCGGCAGACATTGGCCAGCTCTGACCAGTCCCAGGTGCGCGGGTCACGCTGCGCGCGGATGTCCATCTGCATCCGCAGGGTGCCACCCGCCTGCGGCGTGTCGGCGCGCGCTGCGGGCGCGGCAAGGCCCAGCAGGCCATAGGCGGCAGGGGCGCTCAGGCCCAGTGCGGTGGCCCGTGTCAGAAATTCGCGCCGGCTCAGCTTTCCCGCCCCGCATTCGCGGGCATACATCTTTGCTGCGGGGTGAATCATTTGAGTCTGGATCGTGTCTTTCATCGTCCGTCTCCCTGAATGGCTGACTTGTTGGCTCTGATTTTCATTGGCAGCGGGCCCGCCATCGGGACCCTGCCCTGCCCTTCCCTTGCGTCATTGCGCCGCAGATCGGCGCAAGATATGGTTCTGCAAGCGACATGCGCTTATCCAAACGCGACATGCATGGGATTGCAACCCAAATTATGCCGCGCCCGGCGCCTGTCATCGCCTGTGTTTGTTTCAATCGCGTGGCGCCCCTCCCTCAAATGCGTTTCCACTGGCGTAGTTGCACGGCGCATCCTGCATCTGCAGATGCAGCGCATTGCCCGTGTAGGGATGGGCGCGCGCCAGTTCCTCGTCAAAATCGATGCCCAGCCCCGGCGTGTCCGGCGGGCGGATATAGCCGCCCTCGACCTTTATCGCATGGCGGATCAGCGGCAGGTGAAAATCACCCCCGGTCTGGATGCATTCAACCATCAGCAAGTTGGGGATCATGGTTGCCAGCTGGATATTCGCGGCCCATTCCACCGGCCCGGCATAGAGATGCGGCGCCACCTGCGCGCCGAATGCCTCGGCGATGGCGGCGATCTTGCGGGTCTCCAGAATGCCGCCGGACCGGCCCAGCGCCGGTTGCAGGATCGCCGCCCCGCCGGTGCGCAGCAGCGTGGTGAACTCGGCCTTGGTTGTCAGCCGCTCGCCGGTGGCGATGGGAATGCGCACCGCCTGCGCCACAACCGCGAAATCCAGCAGGTTGTCAGGCGGGATCGGCTCTTCATACCAGAGCGGCAGATACGGCTCTATCGCCTGCCCCAGCCGGATCGCGCCCGAAGCGGTGAACTGCCCATGCGTGCCAAAGAGAATATCGGCGCGGTTGCCCACCGCCTCGCGGATCGCCTTGAGCATGCGCACCGACAGGTCGATATCCCACATCGCGGGCTGATGACCGCCGCGCATGGTATAGGGCCCGGCCGGGTCCAGCTTGATGGCGGTGAAACCCTGCTCAACGGCGGCGAGCGCCGATTCCGCGTTCATTTCGGGCGAGGTCCAGTAATCGGCCTTCACATGGTGAGGCAACGGGTAGAGGTAGGTATAGGCGCGGATCGCCTCATTCATCCGCCCGCCCATCAGCGCATAGACCGGCCGGTCATGCGCCTTGCCCAGAATATCCCAGCAGGCGATCTCAAGGCCCGAAAACGCGCCCATCACCGTCAGATCGGGGCGCTGCGTAAAGCCCGAGGAATAGGCGCGGCGGAACATCCGCTCGATATTCTCGGGGTTCTCGCCCTGCATATGGCGCTCGAACACATCCTCGATCACCGCGCGCATCGCCTTCGGGCCGACCGAGGCCGCATAAACCTCGCCATAGCCGGTGATACCATTGTCGGTGGTCAGCTTGACGAATATCCAATAGTTGCCGCCCCAGCCGGGCGGCGGCGTGCCGACCACGAAGATGTCCAGGTCCTGAAGCTTCATGGCCCCTCTCCCATCACAATCACATTGCGCCGCGCATGGCCCGCCTTGGTATCGGCAATCGCCTCGTTGATCTGCTCCAGCGGGTAGCGGCGGGTGATCAGCTCATCCAGCTTCAGCCACCCCTGCCGGTAGAGCGCCACCAGATAGGGAATATCGCGCTTCAGCACCGTCCCGCCCATGTTGGAGCCGGTCAAGGTCTGCGAGGCGGCGGCCACATTCGCAGGCTCAAAGCGCATCTCCTTGCCAGAGGCGGGCATGCCGACCATCACCAGCATGCCACCTTTCGCCAGCAGATCGGGCGCGCCCTGATAGGCCGAGATCACGCCCACCGTGACATAGACATAATCTGCGCCGCGCCCCTCCGTCAGCGCCAGCACCGCCGCGCGCAGCGCCGTATTGTCAGCGCGCAACCCGTCCGTGGCCCCGAACGCGCGCGCCGCTTCCAGCTTGTCCTCCGACAGATCAATGGCAATGATCCGGCTTGCGCCGGCCAGCGCGCAGCCCTGAATGGTGTTCAGCCCCACGCCCCCCGCACCGATCACCACCGCTGTCGCCCCCACCGGCATCCGCGCGGTGTTGATCACCGCCCCGGTGCCGGTGATCACGCCGCAGGCCAGCAGGCAGGCGGCATCCATGGCGATATCCTCGGGCAGGGGCACGATCTGGCTTTCATGCACTACCACCTGTTCGGCAAAAGCGCCGGTGTTGATGCCGTGCTCCACCACCGTGCCGTCGGCCAGACTCAGCACCCCATTGGCGCGGTCATAGGCGGCCTCACACATGAACGGGCGCCCCAGCGCGCAGTTCCGGCAGCGGCCACAGGCGCGCATCAGCGTCACCAGAACCTTGTCACCGGGCGTCAGATCGCGCACCCCTTCGCCCAGCGCCACCACCCGCCCGGCCGCCTCATGGCCATAGACGGCAGGCAGATGCCCGCCCCAGCCGCCCTCGGCATAAAGAATATCCGAATGGCACACCGCGCAGGCCTCGATGCGCACCTGCACCTCACCGGGTCCGGGCGGGCGCAACATCACCTCTTCAATCACCAATGGCGCACCGAATTCATGGCAGACTGCCGCTTTCATCGCTTTCCCTTCTTCACCGACGGAGGCACTGAATAACCCGGCCCCCCTTCATCTGTTCAAAAATATCCCGGGGGGCGCCGCGCAGCGGCGTGGGGGGCAGCGCCCCCCGCCCCGGCCGCCCCACTCACGAACGCATCCTTGCGCCTTCCGGGTCAAAGGGCGGCTCCAGCGCTATCCGGGCGGCGCAACGGATGCCCATGATCTCCACCTCGAACATCCCCCTCTCCCCTCGCTCAGCCAGCACTGCAGGCAGATAGCCCTGCGCCATCGACGCCCCCACCCCATGCGCATACCCGCCCGAGGTCACCCAGCCCACCACTCGCCAATCGCCATCGCGCACCGGGTCCGGGCGCGGCATCTCATGGCCCTTCGCATCGAAACGCACCGCGCCGTAGCCATGCGGCGGCTCCAATGTGCCGAAATCCTGATCGCCCACGCGCGCCCAGACCGGCTCATCACCCATGACATCCGCCGTTCCCGCCTCGATCATCAGGGACACCCGGCGCAGGCGCGGCCCGGCGTCGCGTTCCGCCAGCGCCGCCGCACGGCCGATGAAACCGGGCTTGCGGAATTTCACGAACCGCTCCATCCCTCCCTCGAACGGCCCGTAAATGGGGCGCAGTTCGGCAAACCATGTCGGAAAGTTCTTTTCCAGCCGCATCGACAGCAAAGCGCGCATGCCGAAATCGACGATGCCATGCTCTGCCCCGGCCTCCTTGATCGCCAGATAGACCCGGCGCTGAACGCTCGGCTTCATCCAGATCTCATAGCCAAGATCGCCGGTATAGCTGATGCGGTTGACCATGCAGGGCGCGCCCGCCACATCCATTTCGCGGAAATCCATGAAGCGGAAGGCCGCGTTCGACACATCGCCGTCCACCAGCCCGGCCAGCACATCACGCGCGCGCGGCCCGGCAATCGACAGGCCCACCAGATCGGTATGGAAGCGCTGCACCATGACCGAGCCATCGGCGGGCAGATGCGCCTCGAACCAGCGCATGTGAAACTTGGACGCCCCCAGCGAGCCCCAGATCATGAACCGCCCCTCAGCGGCCTTGGCGATGGTGAAATCACCGATCAGCTTGCCGCGCTCATTGAGCATCGGTGTCAGCACCAGACGGCCCGGCGCGGGCATGGTGTTGGTCATCAGCCATTCCAGCCAGGCCTCCGCCCCCGGCCCGCTGACCTGATATTTGGCGAAATTGGCGATCTCGGTCACGCCCACCCGCTCACGCACCGCGCGCACCTCGGCGCCGACATGCGCGAAATCGTTCGAGCGGTGGAAGCTGGGGATATCATAGGCCTCAGCCGCTGAGGGCGCGAACCACAAAGGCGTCTCCAGCCCCCATGTATCGCCCATCACCGCGAAATTGTCGCGTAGCATCAGATCATAGAGCGGCGTGGTTTCAGCGGGCCGGGCGGCGGGCAGTTCCTCGTTCGGGAAGCGGATGGAGAAGCGGCGCGAGTAGTTCTCGCGCACCTTGGCGTTGGTGTAGCGCAGGGTTGCCCATTCACCGTAGCGCGCCACATCCATGGCAAAGATGTCATGCCCCGGGTCGCCCTCGACCATCCAGTTGGCCAGCGCCAGCCCGACGCCCCCGCCCTGGCTGAACCCCGCCATCACCGCGCAGGCGCACCAGAAATTGGTCAGCCCCTGCACCGGCCCCACCAGCGGGTTGCCATCGGGGGCAAAGGTGAAGGGGCCGTTGATCACCTGTTTGATGCCCGCATGTTCCAGCGCCGGGAAGTGGCGGAAACCCACTTCCAGCGAAGGCGCGATGCGCTCAAGGTCCGGCGCCAGCAATTCATGGCCGAAATCCCATGGCGTGTTGACCGGAGACCACGGTTTGCAGGCCTTCTCATAGGTGCCCAGCAGGATGCCCTCGCGTTCCTGCCGCGTGTAGATCTCGCCCTTGAAGTCGATCACGCCGATCAGCTCGCGCCCGGTCTCGCGGTTGAAGGCGGCGACTTCCTCCATCGGCTCGGTCAGCAGATACATATGCTCCATCGCCAGAACCGGCAGTTCCAGCCCCACCATGCGCCCCACCTCGCGCGCCCAGAGGCCGCCTGCATTGACCACATGTTCGCAGCGGATGGCGCCGTTGACGGTGTGGAGCGTCCACATCCCGTCTGTATCCTGGGTGATATCCTGCACCGGGTTGCGCAGCTCAATCTCGGCGCCCAGCACTTTCGCGGCCTTGGCATAGGCGTGGGTGGTGCCGGACGGGTCCAGATGCCCCTCCACCGGGTCCCAGAGCGCACCGACGAAATGCTGCGTGTCCATCAGCGGGAACATCGCCTTGGCCTCAAGGGGTGTGATCAGTTCGGTCTCCATCCCCAGCGCGCGGCCACGGGCATGGGTGAGGCGCAGGAAATCCATCCGCTCGGGGCTGTCGGCCAGCATCACGCCGCCGGTCAGATGCAAGCCGCAGGACTGGCCCGAGAGTTCCTCAAGCTCCTTGTACAGCGATACGGTATAGGCCTGAAGCTTGGCCACATTCGGGTCGCCGTTGAGCGTGTGAAAGCCCCCCGCCGCATGCCAGCTTGACCCTGAAGTCAACTCGGACCGCTCGATCAGCAGCACATCCTTCCAGCCCGCGCGCGCCAGATGGTAGAGGACGGAACACCCCACCACGCCGCCGCCGATCACCACGGCCCTGTAGGTTCTGGTCATGCAACTTCCTCCAGCGGTGGATGGCAGCCCATCCCGATCAGTGTATCCCTCAGCGCCGCCACCATTTCGGGCGGCGTGCGCGGGCCGGTGACATAGGGCAGACCGGGCCGCGCGGCGGTCCAACCCAACACGACAAGGCCACGGGTGCAAGCCTCATGGCCCTGGGCCAGCGCCCAGCTTCGGCAATCGACGGCGGCGATATCGGCGCGCCCTTCCGCAACCGTCCTGAGCGCGGCGCGGTGGCTGCCGGTCAGCACCACCCCCGCCGCCCGTTGCGCCGGGTCCGCCCCCAGATCGCGCGCCAGCGCCAGCCAGCCGGACAGCGAATGGCGCGCATTTGCCGCCAGCAACCGGCCCTTCAGCACCCCCTCGGGCAGATCGGCCTGCGGCCCTTTGGGCACGGGCCGGGCGATGCCCGAACGGCCAATCAGGACCGAGCGGTAGAGCGGCCCCTGCCCGCCCGCGACATCGGAGTAATCCGGCTGCGCCAGCACCCGCAGCCCCGGCAACATCCCCAGCGAGAGCGGCCCCCAGCAGGTTTGCCCCAGCATCAGCGCCGGGTCACGCCACAGGGCGAACATCGCGGCCTCATCCGCCGGGCGGGTCAGGGTAGCGGGCAGATCATCGCCGGTGGAGGTGGAGATACGGGTGCGGATACCGGCCCAAAGCGCATCGACCGAAGCGCGCTCTTCAGGCCAGTCATACATCGGCAGGCAGGCAGGCCCGCTCATGCCGCACGCCTGCGCCGCTGGCGCGGCGCTCTGGGCGGTATCGCGGGTGGCTGAGGTATCTCGGGGAAAATCCGCAGCGCCGGATGGGCGACCGGCTCCTTGGCGCGCAGGGCATGGGCGCGGAAAAGCTGCCAGTAATTGCGATAGACATAGCCGCCATTGAGCGCCTGCCAGTAATCGCGCCGCTCGCGGTAAAGGCGCGGCAGCGCATACCACGGCGCACCGGGCATCTGATGGTGCACGATATGCAGATTGTTGTGCAGGAACAGCCATGACAGGGGCGAGTGTTCAACAATAATGGTGCGACCCTCGGGCATCTCGTGCCAGCGATGCTCGGCATAGGTGCGGATCGACAGGAGCGAGAGCGCAGGCCAGACCACCGCCAGCAGATAAAGCCAGAACGGGATGCCGAAGGCGATGACCGCTGCAAGCACCGGCACCAGCGCCAGCAGATGAAGCGCCCATGCCAGCCGCACCCCGCGCGCACCGGCCCGCAGCAGCCGCGCCTCGGAGGCCAGAAAGCCCGCCGCGCCCAGCACTGGCCCCAGCACGATCCGCCCCAGCATGGTGTTGTTCAGCCGCAGCACCGCGCCCAGCCAGCCGGGCATGGCGGCAAGCTGCCAGCGCGCCTTGTAATAGCTTTCAGGGTCTTCAAACGGGTCGGTCAGGCGGGCGTCGTGGTGATGGGCCAGATGCGTGCGCCGGTAGCGGCGATACGGATGGATCATCGACAGGGGCAGCGCCACAAGGGCCTCGTTCACGCGGGGGTTGCGGGTGGGGTGGCCGTGCAGGCATTCATGCACCAGCGAGGAATGCAGCGCCGCCATAAGCGCCATCACCGCAAGCGCCGCCGCCGGGGCCAGCGGCCACAGGAACCAGCCCGCAGCCACCCAGACGCCGTAACAGCCCGCAATCAGCGCCAGGGTCAGCCACTCGATGCGCATCAACGCTCCTGTCAGACGGTTGCAGAAAATCTCCGGCCCGGAAAGGCCCGCCGGGCCCCTCGCCAGAGGCTTCAGTCTGGCGCGATCAGGCCCGGCGGATCAACGCGCGTATGAACGTCATTTCAGTTCATGATTGACGCCTTTGGTAAAATTTCGTTACCAAAGACAACACGCCTTGCCGGAAGATCGCCGATGAACAAACGCCTTGCCGCCGCGCAGTTCCGTGAGCGCCTTGCCCAGTTGCAGGGCCAGTCAGGGTTGACCCAGTCAGCCTTTGCGCAGGCGATCGGCATCGACCGCTCGGCGCTGTCGCAACTGATGAGCGGCGCCAACCCCCGGCTGCCGCGCGCCGAAACCCTGCTGGCGCTGGCCACGCATTTTCAGGTCTCCACCGACTGGCTTCTGGCCCTGACCGAGGATCGCGGCATTGTCACCCAGACGCTGAACACGGTGGAAACCGAACAGGCGCTGGACGAGGAAAGCCGCACCGCGATGGAGCGCTGGCACCATGAGGCCGCCGGACAGAAGGTGCGCTATGTCCCCGCGCAACTGCCCGACCTGATGCGCACCGAGGCGGTGATCGCCTTTCAGGCGGCCTCCAGCGAGCAGGAGCGCCGCCGCCTGCAATCGCAGACCGCGCGGCGGCTGCATTTCTCGCGCATGCCGGAATCGGATATCGAGATGTGCATGCCCTTTCAGACGCTTGAGGTTTTCGCCGAGGGGCGCGGGGTCTGGCGGGGTCTGCCGCTGCGCGACAGGCAGGAACAGCTTGACCATATCGCCAGCACCGTTGAAGAATTGTATCCGGCCTTTCGCATGTATCTGTTTGACGGCCGCAAGCGCTTTGCCCCGCCGATGACCATGTTCGGCTATGGCCGCGCCGCCGTCTATGCGGGCGAGGTCTACCTGCATTTCCGCTCAAAGCAGCTGATCCGCGAGCTGGCGCAGGCCTTTGACGGGCATATCCGCCATGCTGATGTCCATGCCCATGAAGCCGCCGGTTTTGTGCGCCGTCTGACGGTTTCGCCCGACTGAGGGCGGGCAAAGGGGGCTTTGCGCCCCCTCGGCGCTGCGCGCCTCACCCCCGCAGGATATTTTCAGACAGAAAATGGGGGACGCGATTTCTCTTAACAAGGCGTTGCGCGCTGTGCGCTTGCCGCGTGGGGGTGCGCGCCCTTAGCCTGAGCGGACACTGGATGGAGGGCAGCATGGCCGTGAGTGAGACTGCACCCCGTCGCCGCGCAGGCGGCAGAGGCGGCAATGCGCGCCGCGTCCCGGGGTTTCATCTTGAGCAGATGCCCTGGCGCATTCCGGTAAACCCTGACAGGCCGACGGAACCGATTGATGGCGAGGGTGTGCAGGCGATCCACCTTGGCGCGATGCATATCCTTTCCGAGATCGGTATCGAGTTTCTCAACGACGAGGCGCTGGCGCTGTTCCGGCAGGCGGGCTGCCGGGTTGAGGGGCAGCGGGTGCGCATGGGGGCGGATTTCGTCACCGAGATGGTGGCGCGCGCACCGGCTTCCTTCACCATCACCCCGCGCAACCCGGCCCGGCAGGTGACCATCGGCGACGGCCATATGGTCTTCGTCAATGTCTCCAGCCCGCCCAGCAGCTGGGATCTGGCGCGCGGCAAGCGGCCCGGCGATTTTGCCACGTTCCGCGAGTTCCTGATGCTGACGCAGTTCTTCAACTGCATCCATATCGCCGGTGGCTACCCCGTGGAGCCGGTGGATATTCACCCGGGCGTCCGGCATCTGGACTGCCTTCAGGAGAAGCTGGTGCTGACCGACAAGGTCTGCCACGCATACAGCCTTGGCCGCG
The DNA here is from genome assembly GCF_036802785.1 of Pararhodobacter sp. Lineage (GTDB taxonomy): Bacteria > Pseudomonadota > Alphaproteobacteria > Rhodobacterales > Rhodobacteraceae > Pararhodobacter. Next base: position 14,973 of record NZ_DAIRVN010000029.1, on the reverse strand, counting down.
AGCGGGTTGAGGATGTGATGGAGATGGTGCGCATCGCCGGCGGGCTGAGCCATGAGGCTTTCGAGGCCACGCCACGGATGTATACCAATATCAACTCGGTCTCGCCGCTCAGGCATGATTTCCCGATGATCGACGGCGCGCTGCGCCTTGCGCGGCGCGGCCAGCCGGTGGTGGTGACGCCCTTCACGCTGGCCGGTGCCATGGCACCGGTGACGATGGCGGGCGCCGTGACCTTGTCGATTGCCGAGGCTTTGTCGGCCATTGCGCTTCTGCAATACGCCGCCCCCGGCTGCCCGGTGGCAATCGGCACCTTCACCTCGAATGTCGACATGCGCAGCGGTGCGCCCGCCTTTGGCACGCCCGAATACATGCGCGCCACGCAGATGACCGGGCAGCTGGCGCGGTTCTACGGGCTGCCGCTGCGCTCATCGGGCGTATGCACCGCCAATGTGCCCGATGCGCAGGCGATGTGGGAGACGACCAACAGCCTCTGGGCCGCGGTGCAATCCGGCTCGAACATGGTCTATCACGCGGCGGGATGGCTGGAGGGCGGGCTGATCGCCAGCCCCGAGAAATTCGTGATGGATTGCGAGGTGTTGCAGATGATCCAGCGCTATTTCGAGCCTGCAACCTTTGGCACCACCCCCGAGGATATCGCGCTGGATGCCGTGGCCGAAGTGGGGCCCGGCGGGCATTACTTTGGCTGCGCGCATACCCAGGCGCGCTATGCGACGGCGTTTTACGCGCCCATGGTTTCGGACTGGCGCAATTTCGAGGCCTGGGAAGCCGATGGCGCGGAACAGACGCCGGAGCGGGCGCACCGGATCTATCGCCAGATCGTGGATGGGTTCGAGGCACCGGTGATGGACCCGGCGATCCGTGAGGAACTGGCGGAGTTTGTCGAAAAGCGCAAACGCGAGGGCGGCGCGCCCACCGATTTCTGAGCCCCCTTTCCCCCGCCCGCGCTGGCCGCTAGTCTCGCGCACAAACGGAGGGACACCATGCGCGATTTTCAACGCCCCGGCCGCTCGGCGGTTCATGCAACAAACGGGATCTGCGCCACATCGCACCCGCTGGCCGCGCATGTGGCGCTGAACATCCTGCAACAGGGCGGCAACGCAGTGGATGCGGCGATCGGCGCGGGCGTGCTGCTGGGCTTTTGCGAGCCGCAGATGACCGGGCTGGCGGGCGATTGCTTCGTGCTGGTGAAACCCGCGGGCGAGGAACGGGTGGTCGCGCTCAACGGCTCAGGGCGGGCACCGATGGGGCTGGATGCGGCGGAGATGCGTGGGCGGGGGCTGAAAGCGGTGCCGGTCTACGGGGTGGAAGCGGTAACCATGCCCGGTGCCGTCGATGCCTTCTGCCGCCTTTCCGCCGACTGGGGCAGGCTGGAACTGGCGCAGGTGCTGGAACCCGCGATCCGCTATGCCGAGGAAGGGGTGCCGGTGGGGCCGCGCACCGCCTTTGACTGGGCACTGGCCAGCCACCTGCAGGGCGATGCGCGCCGCCACTTCCTGAAGGACGGGCGCGCGCTGAAAACCGGCGAGATATTCCGCGCCCCCGGGCAGGCCGAAGTTCTCAGGCGCATCGCGCGGGAGGGGCGCGCCGGGTTCTATGAGGGAGAAGTGGCCGAGGATATCATCGCCTCGCTGCGCGCGCTGGGCGGCTGCCACATGCTGGATGACCTTGCCGCCACGGCCTGCGACTATACCGACCCGGTGTCGAGTGACTATCGCGGCGTGACCCTGATCGAACACGCGCCCAACGGACAGGGTGCGACAGCCAATCTGATGCTGAACATCCTTCAGGAATTCGACCTCTCCGCGCTGGACCCGATGGGCGCCGGGCGCGCGCATCTTGAGGTCGAGGCCACGCGGCTGGCCTATGACGCGCGCAACCGCTTCATCGCCGATCCGGACCATACCACCAGGCTGGGCCACATGCTGGCGCCGGAAACGGCGCGGAAACTGGCCGCCCTCATCGACCCGGAGCGCGCGCTGGCGCAGGTGTCTTCGCTGACGGAATCGGTCCATAAGGATACGGTCTATCTGACGGTGGTCGACAAGGACCGCATGGCGGTGTCGCTGATCTATTCGGTCTTCCACAGCTTCGGCACGGGCCTCGCATCGAACCGCTTCGGACTGGCCTTCCAGAACCGCGGCGCAGGATTCACGCTGAGCGAAGGGCACCCGAACGAGGCAAAGGGCGGCAAGCGCCCGATGCACACGATCATCCCCGCCATGCTGCAGGAAAACGGGCGCATCACACTGCCCTTCGGCGTGATGGGCGGCGCCTATCAGCCCGCCGGGCATGCGCGGGTGGTCTCCAATCTGGTTGACTACGGGATGGAGCTGCAAAGTGCGCTGGACGCGGCGCGCAGCTTCGCCGGGCAGGATGACGAAGGCGACGGGCTGATGCTGGAAACCGGCTATGCACAACCCGTGTTTGACGCGCTGGCCGCAAAGGGCCACCGGATGCAATGGCGCAAGGAGCCGCTGGGCGGCGCGCAGGCCATACGCATTGAACGCAACGGCACGCTGACCGGCGCCTCCGACCCGCGCAAGGATGGCTGCGCGCTGGGCTACTGAAGAGGGCTCCCGCGCGCCCCGCTGAAGGTCGGGTGAGAGGCCGGAGCCGCTCCCGCCCGTCTTCGCATCCCGGCTTCGCCGCAACGCTCATCCCGTTTGGCCGGGCCGCGCGGCTGCGCCTCGCGGCGAAAAGGGGGGCTTTGTTTCCATTTCTTTTGCAGAAGTCAGGGGGCGTTGCCCCCTCTGGGCCTGCGGCCCATTCACCCCCGCGTATTTCCGGCAAGATGAAAGGGAGGCGCTACGCCCCTGCCTCACCTGTTCAGAAATATCCCGGGGGAGTCTGTTCTGCGCAGCAGAACGGGCGGGGGCAGCGCCCCCTTTCTGTTGAAAAAAGGCTTCTGCGAAGCAGGCAATCCGGTCACCGCAAACCGCACCGCCGGTCAGCGCGGACCATATCCGCCCGCTGTCGGCGTAATCACCGTTACCGCCTCACCCGCCCCGACAACCGTCTGATCACAGGCGCGCAGGCTCTCTACCCCCCCGTCCAGCCGCCGCACCAGTGTCTGCCCCTTTTCGCCCGCGCCGCCCCCGGCCACACCCTGTGGCGAGAGCTTCCGATGGCTCGAAAGGATCGCGCAATCCATCGGCTCAAGGAAACGGATGGTGCGCGTCGTGCCGTCGCCCGCCGTCCATTTCCCCTTCCCGCCCGACCCGGGGCGCAGCGCGAATTCTTCCAGCAGCACGGGAAAGCGCAGTTCCAGCACCTCGGGATCCGTCAGGCGAGAGTTGGTCATATGCACATGCACCCCCGACGTGCCGTCAAACCCGCGCCCTGAATTCATCACCCCGGCGGGCGAGCCCGAACAGATGGTCTCATAATACTGATAGGTATCATTGCCGAAGGTCAGGTTGTTCATCGTTCCCTGACTGTTGGCCATCGCCCCCAGCGCGGCAAAGAGTGCATTGGTCACATGCTGGCTGGTCTCCACATTCCCCGCCACCACCGCGCGCGGGTATTGCGGGGCCAGCATGCAGCCCTCGGGCACGATGATGCGGATGGGGCGCAGGCAACCTGCATTCATCGGGATCGGGGCTTCGACCATGCAGCGGAACACATAGAGGACGGCGGCACGGGTCACCGGCTCGGGCGCGTTGAAGTTGTTCTCCCAAGCCTCTGATGTTCCTGTAAAATCGACCGTTGCGGTGCGCTTCTCCCGGTCCACGGTGATGGCCACTTTGATCACCTGGCCGGTGTCGGTCTCATAGGCGCAGGCGCAATCCTCCAGCCGCCCCAGCAGGCGGCGCACCTCTTCAGCGGCATTGTCCTGCACATGGCCCATATAGGCCTGCACCACCTCCAGCCCGAATTCCTCGACCATATGCCGAAGCTCTGCCGCGCCGCGCTCATTGGCGGCGACCTGTGCTTTCAGGTCGGCGATATTCTGCGCCACGTTGCGCACCGGATAGGGGTGATCGGTCAGCAGATGGCGCAGCGCCTCATCGCGGAAACGCCCCTGTTCCACCAGCCTGAAATTGTCGATCAGCACGCCTTCTTCATCGACGGTCGTCGCCAGCGGCGTCATCGAGCCGGGCGCGGTGCCGCCGACATCGGCGTGGTGCCCGCGTGAGGCGACCCAGAACAGAACCGTCTTCCCCTCGGCATCGAAAACCGGCGAAACCACCGTGATATCAGGCAGATGCGTGCCGCCGTTATAAGGCGCGTTCAGCGCATAGACCTCGCCGGGGCGGATATCGGGGTTGAGGCGGATCACGGTTTCCACCGAGCGGTCCATCGAGCCCAGATGCACCGGCATATGCGGGGCATTCGCCACCAGCGCGCCGGAAGCGTCAAACACCGCGCAGGAAAAATCGAGCCTTTCCTTGATGTTGACCGAGTGTGCTGTGTTCTGCAGCGCCAGCCCCATCTGTTCGGCGATGTTCATGAAGAGGTTGTTGAACACCTCCAGCAGGATCGGATCGGCGGTGCCTGCCCCCACGACCTGCGCGCGCTCGGCCTTGCGGAAGCGGCGCATCAGAACATGGTCCTGCGCAGTGATCTGCGCGCGCCAGCCGGGTTCAATGACAATGGTCTGGTTGGCCTCGATAATTAGCGCAGGGCCGGTGACAGTATCGCCCGGCGACAGCCCTTCGCGCCGGAAAACCCCGGCCTCATGCCAGTCGCCGCCCGCATAAAGCCGCACCTTCCGGTCCGATTGCGCGACGCGCCCGGGCTTGGTTTCAGAGGGCGCCGCCTGCCCCTCGGCGCGGGCATGAAAAGCCTGAAGATCAATCGCTTCGATCGTTATCTCTTTGTCTTCATAGACAAATCCGAATTGCGCCTTGTGCAGGGTTTCGAACGTCTCCCGCGCCTTGTCCAGATCGCGCTCAGAAAATCTGACCGGGATCGCGGTGTCGGTTCCGGCGTAGCGCAGCATCAGAACCGGATGCCAGCTTATCTCATTTTCGGGCACACCCTGCGCAACCATCTCCTCCATGACGCGCGCATAAAGCGTTTCGATCAGCGCGTCGGTCCCGGCCACCGAATCCGGCGCCAGCGGCAGCATCAGCGCCTGCTGGCGGCTGGCCTCCACCCCGGCCAGCCCGATGCCATAGGCCGACAGCAGGCCGGAAAGCGGGTGGATCAGCACCACCTCCATCCCCAGGGCATCGGCCACCAGACAGGCATGTTGCCCGCCGGCGCCGCCGAAGCTGTTGAGCAGGTATTTCGTCACGTCATAGCCGCGCTGAACGCTGATCTTCTTGACCGCATTGGCCATATTCTCAACCGCGATCTTGAGGAAACCCTCGGCCACGTCTTCAGGTGTTTTTCCTTCCTGTTCAGCGATTTGTGAGAACTTCTTCACAACCACATCACGGTCCAGCAACTGATCCTGACCGGGGCCGAAGATGGCCGGGAACAGCCCGGGGTTCAGCTTGCCCAGCATGACATTGGCATCCGTCACCGTCAGCGGCCCGCCGCGCCGGTAGCAGGCCGGGCCGGGGTCAGCGCCCGCCGAATCCGGCCCCACGCGAAAGCGCCCCTTCTCGGCATGCAGGACAGAGCCGCCGCCCGCCGCCACGGTATGAATGCGCATCATCGGCGCGCGGATGCGCACACCCGCCACCTCGGTATCAAAGGCGCGCTCGAAATCGCCCGCGCAATGCGCCACATCGGTGGAGGTGCCGCCCATGTCAAAGCCGATCACCCGTCCGAACCCGGCCATCCGCGCGGTTTCCACCATGCCGACCACACCGCCCGCCGGGCCGGACAGGATGGCATCCTTGCCCTGAAACGTGTCCGCCGCCGTCATCCCGCCCGACGACATCATGAATTGCAGCACCGGCCCGGGCTGCCCCGGCGGCGTGGCCCCCAGCGCGCCCGCGACCCGTGCCACATAGCGTTTCAGGATCGGCGAGAGATAGGCATCCACCACCGTCGTATCGCCCCGCCCGACCAGCTTGATCAGCGGTGAGACCTCATGACTGACCGAGACCTGCGCGAAGCCGAGACTGCGCACCAGTTCAGCCAGCGCGGCCTCATGCGCCGGGTTCTTCCAGGCATGCATCAGCACGATGGCCACCGCGTTGATACCGTCCTCGCGCAGGGCTTCCAGCGCCGGGCGCAGCCCCTCGACATCAAGCGCCTTCTCGACTGCACCATCGGCGCGCAGCCGTTCATCCACCTCGATCACCCGCTCATAAAGCTGTTCGGGCAGGATGATCTCCTTGGCGAAAATGTCAGGCCGGGCCTGATAGGCGATTCGCAGCGCATCCTGAAAGCCGCGCGTGATCAGAAGCGCCACGCGGTCACCCTTGCGCTCCAGCAGCGCATTGGTGGCCACCGTGGTGCCCATTTTCACCGTGCCAATGCGCGCCGGATCAATCGCACCGCCCAGCAGACGGCGGATACCCTCGATGGCGGCATCCTCGTAAGCGCCCGGATTTTCAGACAAAAGCTTGAGCGGATGCAGTGCCCCGTCCGGCGCGCTTCCCACCACATCGGTGAAGGTGCCGCCCCGATCCACCCAGAAATCCCATGTTCCGGCCGCGACGCTTGTTTTTTGATCCTGCATCACCCGCCCCTTTTGAATGTCACTTACAATTTGTTGACAAATTGCCATCGTCGCGTCAACCTCTCCTTTGCGCCTGACCGGAACGGCGCGCAAAAATGAGAACAGGGAGTTCCACCAATGTATTTCCGTCAGAGCCTTCTCGCCGGTTCCGTGGCCTTTGCCGCGCTGCCCGCCCTTGCCCAAACCGCATGGGACATGCCCACGCCCTATGGCGATGCGGTGTTCCATACCCAGAACATCATCCAGTTCACCGACGCGGTGCGCGAAGCCACCGACGGCGGGCTGGATATCACCGTGCATTCCGCCGGCTCACTGTTTGCCCATCCGCAGATCAAGGATTCCGTGCGCCGGGGGCTGGCGCCCATCGGTGAGATCCTGATGTCGCAGCTGGTCAATGAGAATCCGGTTTTCGGCGTCGACAGCATTCCGTTTCTGGCCAACAATTATGAGGATGCGCAGCGCCTCTGGGGTGCCTCGCGCGGGGCCGTCGAGACCGCGCTGGCAGAGCAGGGCCTGACGCTGCTGTTCGCTGTGCCATGGCCCGGCCAGTCGCTGTTTCTGAACGCCGAGGTCACCGACCCGGCCGAACTGCGCGGCATCAGCTTCCGCGCCTATAACGCTGCCACCGAGCGGATGGCGCAGCTGCTGGGCATGACCCCCACGCAGGTCGAGGCAGGCGACATTCCCACCGCCTTCAGCACCGGGCGCGTGGCGGCGATGATCACCTCGCCCTCCACTGGGGTGTCGTCGCAGGCATGGGATTTCACCAGCCATTACATCGACGTGCAGGCATGGTTGCCCAAGAACATGGTCTTCGTGAACACCGGCGCCTTTGAGGCTCTGAGCGAAGACGAGCGGGCCGCCCTGCTGGAAGCCGCCACTGACGCCGAGGCCCGCGGCTGGGAGATGTCGATGGCCGAAACCGCCACCCAGATCGCGCGGCTGGAAGAGGCCGGGATGGCGGTTTCCACCCCGTCCGATTCCCTGTCAGAGGCGCTCGCCGGTGTCGGTGAGACCATGACGGCCGAGTGGCTGGAACAGGCGGGCCCTTCCGGCGAGGCCCTGATCACCGAGTATCGCGGGAACTGACGCGCATCGCGGGCGGGGCTGCCACGGCCCCGCCCCCTTCCCCTTGCCGGACCCTCGCCCTGCCCCCGCCGCATGCGGATGAGAGCGGCGCGCCCGGCTCTTTCAGCAAAGCGGAGGCACAGATGCGAAGGTTCTTCGACGCCCTCTATAACGGCGCCCTGATCGCGGCCTGCACTGCCATGGTGGCGATTGCCCTGCTGGTTCTGGTGCAGGTTCTGGGCCGGATCATTGACCGCCTCGCCCTCTGGCTGGGGCAGGCGCCGCCCGGCATTGCGGTGCCCTCGCTGTCCGAATTCGGCGGTTTCCTGTTCGTTGCCGCCGCCTGTCTGGCGCTGCCCGCCACGCTGCGTGCGGGCGGGCATGTGCGGGTCACGCTGGCGCTGGGGCTGATGGGGCCGCGTGCGGGCCGGGCCTTTACCGGGCTGGTTCTGCTGGTGGCGCTGGCGCTGGGTGCCTTTGCCGCCTGGCATTCTGCCGAACAGATGCTCGACAGCTGGCGGTTCAACACGGTTTCCTTCGGTATGGTGCGGGTGTCCTTGTGGATACCGCAGGCGGCGATGACGGCCGGGTTTGTGCTGCTGATCGTGGCGCTGGCAGATGAGCTTGTCACCCTGCTGCGCGGCGATCTGCCTGCCTTCCGCCGTGCCGAGGAAGGGCGCCGCGAAGGCGCGGAGGGGCACTGATGGATATCACCCTCCTTTCCATCGTGCTGGTCGTGGTGCTGTTCGGCTTCCTGCTCTCGGGCCTCTGGGTCGGCTTCTCGCTGATTGCCGTGGCGCTGGTGGCGATGGAGCTGACGCGGCCGGGGCTGGCGGGCATGGTCTTTGCCACCAAGGTCTGGGGCTCGCTCAACATCTGGGATCTGACGGCGCTGCCGATGTTCATCTGGATGGGCGAGATATTGTTCCGCTCGCGCCTGTCGTCCGACATGTTCCGCGGCCTGTCACCCTTCACGCGCCGACTGCCCGGCGGATTGCTGCATGCCAATATTCTGGGCTGTGCGCTGTTCGCCGCCGTCTCGGGCTCATCCGCCGCGACCACGGCCACGGTGGGGCGCATGTCGCTGCCGGAGCTGAAAGCGCGCGGCTATGATGACCGCATGGCCATCGGCACACTTGCGGGCGCGGGCACCTTCGGCTTTCTGATCCCGCCCTCGATCATCCTGATCGTTTATGGGGCGGCAACCGAGCAGTCTATTGCCCGCCTGTTTCTGGCGGGGGTCATGCCGGGGCTGATGCTGGCGGCGATGTTCGCGGGCTATGTCATGCTCTGGGCGCTTCTGAACCCCAACCGCATGCCCGCGCCCGAACCGAAACCTGACTGGCGCGAGCGTTTCGCCGCCATCGGTGCGCTGGCGCCCACGGTGGCGCTGATCGTCGCGGTGATCGGCTCGATCTACGCGGGCGTGGCCTCACCGACCGAGGCGGCGGTGATCGGGGTGCTGGGCGCGCTGGTGATCTCGGCGCTCAGCGGCGGACTGACGCGCGGAAGCGCCTGGGCCGCGCTGAAGGGCGGCGCGATGACCAGTTGCATGATCGCCTTCATCCTGGCGGGCGCCTCGTTCCTGACAGTGGCGATGGGCTACACCGGCATCCCGCGCTTTCTGGCAAGCTGGATCGGCGCGCAGGGCTATTCACCGTTTGCGCTGCTGTCGGTGCTTCTGTTGTTCTTCATCGTCATGGGGTTCTTTCTGGACGGCATCTCGATTGTCGTGCTGACAACCAGTGTCATCCTGCCGATGATCATGGCAGCCGGAATTGACCCGATCTGGTTCGGCATCTTCCTTGTGCTGGTGGTGGAGATGAGCCAGATCACCCCGCCTGTGGGGTTCAACCTCTTCGTGCTGCAATCCATCACCGGGCGGGGCATCTTCGAGATAGCCCGCATGGCCCTGCCCTTTTTCCTGATCCTCGTGATCGCCACCGCCATTCTGGCCCTGTTCCCGGAAATTGCCCTATGGCTGCCGAACACGATGCTGAACCGCTGAACCCTGTGACCGGTGTGGGGCCGGGTGTGGGGCCGGTGGTGAGTTCCGCGCATCTGGCGCGCTCGTCCCTGCCCGCGCTCAGCGAGGTGGAATTCGCGCTGAGCATGGCCAACAACGCCTTTCACCGCTGGATGGTGCGCTGCATGGCCGCCGCCGGTGCCCCGGGCCTGTCGCCGCTGGAGGTGCTGGTGGTGCATCTGGTCAACCACCGTGAGCGGGCAAAAACCCTGGCCGATATCTGCCTGATGCTGAATATCGAGGATACCCATCTGGTCAATTACGCGATCAAGAAACTGGTGTCGCAAAAGCTGGTGCGCGCCGGGCGCAAGGGCAAGGAAAAAACCGTCGAGATCACGCCCGAGGGGGCGGCGCTGTGCACCCGCTATGCCGAGATCCGCGAGGCACTGGTGGTGCGGGCCGCGCGGCAGATGGGGCATGACCCGGAAGATATCTCGCGGATGGCGGCGCTGATGCGCACGCTCTCGGGCGCCTATGATCAGGCGGCGCGGGCGGCGGCGGCCATGTGATGCCCTGTTTGCAGTGTGGTTTTTGCGAGCGGGGACAAAGAACGGGGGCGCTGCCCCCGCCGCCCTGCGGGCGACTCCCCCGGGATATTTTCAGACAGAAAATGGGGCGGTGATGGGCGGCTTTCTGGCCTTGTGCGCGCGCCGTGGGCGCGAATTGCTGGTCGCCGGGCTGCTGGCGGGGATCGGAGTGGGGATCGTCGCGCCCGCGCTGGCTGAAGGCATGCGGGTGCTGATTGCGCCGATGGTTGTGGGGCTGTTGTTTCTGGCGGTGCTGCGGCTGGGGGTCGAAGGGGTGCGCGCGGGGCTGCGCGGGTTGCGCGGCGCGCTGGGGGTGACGCTGGTGCTGCAACTGGCGTTGCCGGTGGGCGCGGCGCTGGCGTTTCTGGCGCTGGGATGGGGCGGGCCGGTGGCGCTGGGGCTGGTGTTGATGCTGTCTGCCGCCCCGGTCACCGGCAGCCCCAATCTGGCGATCCTGTCGCGCGGCGACCCGGTGCCCGCGCTGCGCCAGCTGGTGCTGGGAACGGTGTTGCTGCCGCTGACGGTGATTCCGGTTTTTGCGCTGGTCCCCGCCTTTGGCAGCCCCGCCGAGGTGGGGCTGGTGGTGCTGCGTCTGCTGGTGCTGATCGCGCTGGCGGGGGGGCTGGCGCTTGTGTTGCGCGGGCGCGGGATTGTGCGCGGGGATGCGGGCGCGTTGCAGGCGATGGACGGGCTGGCCGCGCTGATGCTGGCCGTGGTGGTGGTGGCGCTGATGGGCGCGGTTGGGCCGGGGCTGGCCGGCAGCGGCGCGGTCTGGGGGCTGCTGGCGCTGGTGCTGGTGGTGAATTTCGGGCTGCAGGCGGGGGCCGCGTTTCTGGCGCGCGCGCGCGGCGCGGGGCTGGCGGCGCCCGCGCTGGGGATCGTCACCGGCAACCGCAATATCGCGCTTTTCCTCAGCGTTCTGCCCGCCGCGCTGGTGGAGGACCTGCTGCTGTTCATCGGCCTGTACCAGATACCGATGTATCTGACGCCGCTGGTCATGGCGCCCTTTTACCGCTGGCTTTGTGCCAGATCGCCCGCCGCCTCGCGCCAGTGACGGCGACAGAGCGAGACATAGCGCTCGTTCCCGCCGATCTCGACCTGCGCGCCCTCAAGCAGCGCCTTGCCGTCCGGCCCCAGCCGCACCACCATCGTGGCCTTCCTGCCGCAATGGCAGATGGTACGCACCTCGCGCATTTCATCGGCCAGCGCCAGAAGCGCCGCCGAGCCGGGAAACAGCGCGCCGCGGAAGTCCACGCGCAGGCCGTAACACATGACCGGCACGCCCAGATCATCGACGGCGCGGGCCAGTTGCCAGACCTGCGCCTGCGTCAGGAACTGCGCCTCGTCCAGGAAGACGCAGGCGCAGGGGCCGTCGGCGAGGCGCTGTGCGATGCGGCTGAAGAGGTCATCTTCGGGGGTGAAGCTATCGGCGGCGGCGCCGATGCCGATGCGCGAGGCGATCCGCCCCTGCCCCGCCCGGACATCCAGCCGGGCGGTCAGCAGATAGGGCTCCATGCCCCGTTCGCGGTAATTATGCGCCGCCTGAAGCAGGATTGTGGATTTTCCCGCGTTCATGGTCGAATAATGGAAATAAAGCTTGGCCATGGCGGCGCTTTAGCGCGCCGCCCGCCCCGCTTCAACGGGATATCGCTCCGCCGTCAGGCGATAGCGACGATCTCGACCGCGAAGGTCAGATCCTGCCCGGCGAGGGGGTGGTTGGCATCCAGTACCACCACCGCATCGTCGGCCTCGGCCACGGTGACCGGGATGGCCTGACCATCCGGGGCCTGCATCTGAAGCATGGTGCCCGGCTCCAGCGGGATATGCGGCGGGATCTGATCGCGCGGGACGGACTGGCGGGCCTGCGGATCATGGGGGCCATAGGCCTGATCGGCGGCGATGGTCACGGTCTTGGCCTCACCCACCGTCATGCCACCGATCGCGGCATCAAGGCCGGGGATGATCTGGCCTGAGCCGAGCGTGAAGGAAAGTGGCTCGCGGCCCTCGGAAGAGTCGAAAACCGATCCGTCTTTGAGGGTGCCGGTATAGTGGAAATGGACGGTATCGCCCGCTTTTGCCTGGGTCATGAAGAATCCTTGAGAGGGGGTGAAGGGTCGGAGGGGCGCGCGCGTCGCGCCGGGTTGCTCCGGGCTCAGAGGAAAACCTAACGCGGATCAGCCCTGTTGAAAACCCCGCCCCCGGCGAAAAACCGCCGGTCACGCGGGGGGCAGGCGCAGAAAAAGGGGGGCTTTCCGCCCCCGCCGCTCTGCGAGCGTCTCCCCCCGGAGGATATTTGTGAGCAGATGAAAGGGGCCGTGCCGGGCGCTGGCGCGCTTGTGCGGCGGCGGCTCAGCCTTCGATCGCGATTTCGTAACGCTCGATGACCGTGTTGGCGAGCAGCTTTTCGCACATCGCGCGCAGGGTTTCCTCGGCGCGGGCGCGGTCGGTCTCGGCCAGATCAAGCTCGATCACCTTGCCCTGCCGCACGGCCCCGACCCCCTCGAACCCCAGCGCGCCGAGCGCATGGCGCACGGCCTCGCCCTGCGGGTCCAGCACGCCGGTTTTCAACATCACATGCACGCGGGCTTTCATCGCAGCAGTCCTTCAGTTCATCAGTTTCGGCTTGGTGATCGGCGTGGCATTGCCGGGCATCACGCCCAGACGCCGCGCGACCTCGGTATAGGCTTCCGAGAGGTTGCCCAGATCGCGGCGGAAGACATCCTTGTCCAGCTTCTGGCCGGTCTTGGCATCCCACAGGCGGCAGCTGTCCGGGCTGATCTCATCGGCGACGATCAGGCGCTGGAAATCGCCGTCGTAGATGCGCCCGATCTCGATCTTGAAATCGACCAGCTTGATGCCGACGCCCATCATGATGCCCGACAGGAAGTCATTCACCCGCAGCGCCAGCGCCACCATGTCGTCAAGATCCTGATGCGTGGCCCAGCCAAAGGCGAGGATATGCTCCTCGCTCACCAGCGGATCACCCAACGCGTCGTTCTTGTAGTAGAATTCAACGATCGGCCGGGGCAGCGGTGTGCCCTCTTCAATGCCCAGCCGCTTGCTGATCGAACCGGCCGCGATGTTGCGCACCACCACCTCCAGCGGAATGATCTCGACGGCGCGGATCAGCTGTTCGCGCATGTTGATGCGGCGGATGAAATGGGTGGGGACACCGATTTCATTCAGCCCGGTCATGAAGAATTCCGACAGGCGGTTGTTGAGCACGCCCTTGCCCTCGATCACATCGCGCTTTTCGGCGTTGAAGGCGGTCGCGTCGTCCTTGAAATACTGCACATAGGTGCCCGGCTCGGGGCCTTCGTACAGGATTTTCGCCTTGCCCTCGTAAACTTTGGTGCGACGTGCCATGGGAGCCCCTTGTGACCGCCCGGGCGCGCGACCGGGCATTTCTGACGCCCCTATACGCCAAGCACCGCGCCCCCGCAAGCACAGGGCGCGCGGGCGGGGCGGCGGCAAGAATTTCGCAACACATTGCGGCTTAGAATGGGCAGGCAACTGCCGGAGGGATTCGAGAATGAGCAGCTTTGACGACCGCCAGAAGGGCTTTGAGAGCAAATTCGCCCATGACGCGGAACTTGCCTTCCGGGCGGAAGCCCGGCGCAACCGGCGGCTGGGGCTTTGGGCGGCGGGGCTGATGGGCCGGTCAGCGCCTGAGGCGGGCCAGTATGCCGATGCGCTGCTGGCGACCGCCCTGTCGGAGAACGGCAGCGGGCGCGTGTTCGAGCGGGTCAGCGCCGATCTGCAGGGGCAGGCAGACCCGCAGATGATCCGCGCCAAGATGGAGAGCCTTCTGGCCGAGGCCTGGCAGGAGCTTCGGGGCGGCTGAGGCAGGGTATTCCGCTATTGATAAGGGTTGCGGGCGGCGCGCGTTGCCCCCATATCTGGGGCGGATTCGCCGCTAACCCTTCAAGAGGCCCCGATTATGAGCACATTCGACGACCGCGAACGCGCATTCGAGAACAAGTTCGCCCATGACATGGACATGCAGTTCAAGGCCGTGGCGCGGCGCAACAAGGCGCTGGGGCTCTGGGCTGCGGGCCTGCTGGGCAAAACCGGTGCTGCCGCCGAGGAATACGCGATGGAGGTGATCCGCGCCGATTTCGAGGAGGCCGGGCATGAAGACGTGTTCCGCAAGGTGCAGGCCGATCTGGCAGGCAAAGCCGATGAGGCTGAGATCCGCGCGCAGATGGAGACCTTCCTGAAGGTTGCCAAGGCAGAGCTGATCGTCCGGGGCTGACGGTTCGCGCGGCAAGGGGGCTTTCGGGCCTGTCTGTATGCGGCCTGTCCGTATGAGGCGGTTGGCCGCGCGGCAAGGCCGCTCAGGTCAGGCGCCCGCCAGCGGTCAGATGTTCCTATCGGGTCAGCGACCTGTCTTCGGTCCGATGTTCTTATCCGGTCACATACCAAGCCGACGCCGGGCAGGGCCAGAACGGTTTCAGGGCCGCTCCAGCCTCCGCCGGAACAAGGGTGGGGGCGCGGCGTTAATGGGGTGGGCGCACCGCCCTTGCTGAAAACGAGGTCCGTTGTGATAACCGGGCTTGCCCGAAAACGGCGCTGCCTGAAATCCGCGCCCCGTTGAAGACTGCGGCTGCATCCGCTTTGCCTCGGCCCGTGATTCGTGTCAGGATCAACGCGCCGCCCGCCCCGATGCCACGCGGCGCTGATACCGCGCGAGGATGATGCCGCAGATCCATGCGGCAGGACAAAGAATGCCCCTGCCACCGCCCCTTCAC